>CAZCWK010000047.1:5721-21363 GCA_964502355.1 uncultured Bacteroidales bacterium | reverse complement strand
AATAGATATTCAATGATTTCAAAGAACGATTTTTAATTTTTAATGGACACTAATGTGTTTGTATATATTAATAACTGCAGTATTATTTATCAGATATAACGAGTGTCTTTATTGTTCTCTGTGCATCTACCAACTCCAACCCAAGTTTTCTGAGTTCATCATTTAAATACAGATTCTCGTCTTCATATAAAACAAAATTTAAATCATATCTACCGGTTAAACCGGTTTCATTAAGCACAGGTATATTTAAACGAGACTCCGCAAAAGCGGCAATACCATCTATTTTTGAATTGATAAGTTGAAGCCCTTCTCCGGTAACAATCTTCATTGACACTTCGGTTGTATCCTTCTTTTGTGTAAGATTGACTTTATTCTTATTAATCACCTTCAGGATCTTTACCGGCATCTTATTTTCGACTATCTGTGCTTTATACGGAAAAGCCTGTTCCAATTGTTGTTGCATAATTCGCAAACGATCCGGCCCGTCTTTTTCCGGGACAACCAAGACAAAGCAAAACCTGTTGGATGGTACAATATCAAATTTTGTACTGTCTTTAACTTTTAGTATGGTCCTTGATTTTCTGGGAAACTCATATGCCGATTCAAACAAAAAGTTAATTGTTTTATTTGCAGCAAAAACGCTTCGAAAATAAAAGGGTTCTAAACCATGCGAACTGAACACCTCATTAATATCATCATTATATGGCTTAACCATGGTCAGAAACCGGACATCATTATCGATTGTAAAAGCTTTTTCCGGATTGATCTTCTGCTTATCCTCTTTCACGGCTAAGTCAATAGATTTTCCGGCTATCAAATCACTTATTAACTTCTCGTTGAGGTTTTCAGGCGTAGTAATAGCTCTAATAACACCGGTTTTATCAATCAGGATAGTATGAGGAATTACTTTATGGGGAAATGAATCATTTATGGCCCTGGAGGTGTCAATTACAATGGGCAACGACATCTTATGATTTGATAAATATCGTTTAATCCGTGGTTCGGTTTCATCAGTTACTGTCAGAACTTGTATTTCATTTTTGAATTTTCTTTGAAGGCTGTCCAAACGAGGAAATCCTTCAATACAACTTGAGCACCAGGTTGCCCAAAAATCTATAATAACAACTTTAGACTTCAAATCTGATAGTTTCGAAGAAGAATTCTTATAATTTAAAATTGACTTAAATTCAACTTCCGGAGACTTTTCACCAATCGACACCGTTACACCAGCCTGTAATAGCTGAATAAACAAAACCAGAAATAATAATAAAGACTTTTTCATAAAATATTTTTTATACACTGAGACCATTGGGAATGCCTAATACCTAAGATCCCTGGCTCAGGATGTTTTTTAAAACATGGTCGTTACATTTAATTAATTATCTTCCTCATAGTAGTATGAGTAGTCAATGCCTTTCATAAACATTTCCCGATCGTTTATTTTGTCAGTGAGCGCGGTTTCTAAAAGGGTTTTAAGCAACTTGCTTTGAGTTGGACTTTGCATCATGGCATTCATGTAATCCTGCTTACTTATTTTACTCCAGTCAACACATTTAATGAGTCGTTTTTTTAATATCAAATCCAACCATATTCGGGTACTTCTTCCATTGCCTTCCATAAATGGATGTGCAATGTTCATCTCTATATACTTATTTACGATTTCGTCAAACGTGGTTTCAGGCATTACTTCAATTTGTTTCAATGTCTCACCTAAAAAGTGAGATACAGCAAATTGGAAACCACCTTTTGAAATATTCTTTTGCCTGATTTTTCCGGCAAAATCATACAAACCACCAAACAAATATGCATGAATTTGTTGCAAACCTTTGGCTGTACCGACTTCAATACTGTCGATAAAAGAACTTTCAAACAAAGCATAAGCCTTTATTTTGCTTTTACCGTCGATACTTTCGTCACTGAACGTAAACCATTCAATAAACCGGTTTGCCTTTTTACCAGGAAATTGTTTGCCTAAAGCAATTATGCCGTCATAATCCAACATATCAGCTAAACGTTTTTTGCCGTCAGGTGCAAGAAGTTTCAACTGGGTAGTAGAACTAACCACTTGACTATTTTCTTTCTTCAACTTGGCTTTCAGATATTTCCAATAGTTGCGGGTTTTATTATAGTCATCCTGGTTTGTAAGCAAAGCTACAATATCCAATACACTAAACCACCACTTTGAGTTTAGCTCATCCCAGACAGCGCGAACTTCGCGGTCATCAAAAAAACGAATGGATATTTTTGTATTGCTCATAGTTATTTGAGATCTATACAATCACTAAAAGTTTGTTGTTCAAAGTTATGATAATTTTTATTTCTACTGTTTGATCTATCGAAGTCAAACTTATTTCTTTACATTATTTTTGCCCGGCTTCTTTATACCCAGGGATTTTAGATATTCTTGTCTGTCAACTTTCAATAAACCAATAAAATCATTATCCTTAAATCCTTCTTCTTTTAGTTTTTCCAGCGCCCGGTTTCCTTCTGCCTCTCTGCCACAATACCTTAATAAACAGGCTCTAAAAAACTGACTCTCCGACAATTCACGTGAATACCCCGGTTTTGCAATCCTTTTTTCATAGCCTTTAATCGCTTTTCTGTAATAATCAAAAGCCGATGCAGAATCAGCCATTATCTCGCATAATGCTCCCGCTGTAACACTTAACTCTACAAATTCCGGATCTACCAGCAATCCTTTCTTTGCAGTAATCAAGGCATTTTTATAATCCTTCATCCCCCATAATATCGAAACCTTATTGTAATATGAACACACATCTTTACTATCCAAACTAATTGCCCTATCTATCAATACAAGAGCCCCGTCATAATTTCGGACAGCGCTTTGATTCAGAGCCTGTTCATTATACTTCTTTACTTTCGGATTCTTACTATAATAAATGTTATAACCCACACAATTTACAGTTGGTATAATTATCATCAATAATAACAGTAGTCGCTTCATACTTTTTGATTTTTAATAATTTACAATATTATAAAGAAGGAATGATTAATTACCATCCGGAATAAAGACACCGTATTTAATAGCATATTGCATTCTTTCACATTGATTTGGAGTAAACCCAAGTCTTCTGGAATAAAAATAATCCATTACATTGGTAGATTCAAAAATTACGCCGTTACACCCTACTCTCTTAAAATTAAGCTGATTAGCTACAGGCTCATATTCTCCTCTGTTGTAATTTGGTGTATCCTCACAATAATCATTTGTTTCATCACATCCGTTATCGGTAAAAGGGTGATAAAGACCAAGGTAGTGACCCAATTCATGTGCCAGTGTAGAGTAATTATTGACTGTTTTAATATTATCCCAACTTTTTAACAAATTTGCTATGACTATTCCAAGCTTACCTTTTGTATAAGGCTCTGTGATTGTATCATCGACATTAAATCCAGGCAAAGCAATACCTCCGGATCTTACACACTGAAAGACACTACCTACACCCGCCGCATCATCACAATCAATTATCCAGATATTAATATATTTTTTGGGGTCATAGTATTGTAACCCGGGTGTTTCATCCCTTAAAAATTTATAAGCTGATTTTTCTGTCTTATCAATTATATTTTCCATTACACCCTTTTCATATCTCACAATATTCTCAAGCCTGAATGAAACCTTTGTATCAGCAGGAATCCAGTCAGACAAATGGCTCCGCGAACAACCTCTGAAAATAAGGTTGGTCGAAGCCAGTATTTCTTTTATCAAATTATCATTGATGTGGTTTCCCTCAATCCGGGGATCAGTAAGCACATGAAATACTACAGGAATTTCATAAGTTGGAGCTGGAGGATTACTCCCGAACATTGTATATGAAAGCGTCTTACCGTAAACTACATGATTGGCAGTTGTATAAAAAGCTTTGGCATACAACTTTGTACCTGCCGGAATCAGGTCAAACGGATAAATATGGGCAAACCTGTTGGTAGCAACTTTGTCAGCATAATAAAACTCGAAGTATTTACCACCTTTGTCCAGTTTTGAAGAGTCTGTACCATAAAAACAACCTAATGTTTGGATTGGCTCTTTTGTCGTTGCCCATATATTTGGCGCGTAACAATCGATTTTAATCTTGATGGAAAATGGGTAATCTCCATCCTGAAAATCTGCAATAATTCCTTTCGTTGAAGCAGTTTGAGTTATATTAACTGTTGACTTATGATCAGAGTCTCCTATGAAGGTTATAGTAGCTGACCGTTTGTCCCACTCATAGTTTTCCAAAACCGTAAAAGAATATAACTGCTGGTTTCTCCCGATCATTTTAATCCAGTTTGTATCTGAAACATGTACAGAAATATCATTGAAAGAAGTCTTTACTTCTATTGATATCTTTTGGTTTTCAAAACTCACTGTATTGGTCACAGGCTTAACTTCAATGTATTTTTGCTGTGACGGCTCTTCATTACCATCCGGATCTTTTGGTCCATCAATCTCTGACTCTTTACTGCATGAAACCAGTAAAATAATCAATACAGCAACAATCCATTTAGATTTAAGTGTTAAGGCTCTCATCAGACTAAATAGTATTTTATTTCTAATCAATATGATCCAGTAATATTGTATCAATAGTATCATTTGAATACCAGAAATCAATATGTCCGGCATCATAATCCTTGACAACATCAACAGTTATATACTTACGACCAGATTTACTTGTAACAGACTCATGTATACCGATTTTATTCTTTACACTGCCTAACAACTTTAATAATTCAGTTACGCTAATGCCGGGTCTTATTGCTTCATTTATAACAAATTTGCCTTTTGGGTTTCTAATGTCAAATCTTGTAAGTCGTCCATCTTCAAGATTTATCACATCACCTTGATATTCAAAAAATATACTATGCCCCTCTTCACATACAGTATCAGTTATAGTAATATCATTACCTAATGCTTTTACTACATCTTCTTTAGCATATTTTCCCAAAACTCTCAGCCCATTGACTTTTATTGATGAAATAGACCACCCTTCATAATCCCTAGGAGCATCATTATCAGCACAGTAGCAAATCTGGCTAAAAAAAAATATCATGATGAATAATGATCGTTTCAAGGTTTCGGTTTCTAAATATTTGAAAATAAATAGTCATCAAAGTTTAGAGGATAAAATTATAAAATATTTTGACAAACAATAGATAATTATTTATTATTTATTTATATTTAAATAATATTTTTGTGTACTGCTGGGCATATATCGCCTTAAACTGAAATATACTTAGTTGTCCATTTTAAAATAGAATTTGTTGTTTAGTACTAATAAAAACTATTAATGCAAGAACTATAACTGATGGTTTAAAATATAAAAACAATATAATATGGACAGAGTAAAAATTACCAAAAAAGTTAATCAATTGAGCAACTTTTTATATATCTTTACAGCATGATCAGGACATTCTATAGAACTCCTGCTTTTGAAAAATTCTATAATTCGCTTAATTCCCGTACCCAAAAGAAGGTGGATTATGTTTTGGATCAGATAAGCACAAAAAATCATGGAGGGTAGTATATGAGTACAATTGATAGAACAAATTTGAATCTGGAAAAAATCAGAAAATATCCAACTTTTAATGAACATCTTGACGAAAAATACGGCAAGGTTGGGACTGCATCTCGTGAAAAGTTTACTACTGAAGCTCAAGCTTATTACACCGGTCAAATAATAGAAGAAGCTCGTAAAAACGCAAATATTACTCAAGAAGAGCTAGCCAAACGCGTTGGATCAAACAAATCCTACATATCACGCGTAGAAAATGGCAAAACCGAACCAAAGGTTTCTACCTTTTATCGTATAGCAGCTGCCTTAGGTCTCTCCGTCGAACTAAAACCTTTCGAAATACATTAAAAACTTTTTAAATCTTTGAGAAGTCCAAACCGACTCATAAGCTAATCAATACTATTTATTCACCACCAATATTGCCCGGCTTAAAAATACTTTAGGGGTTTCAATTACTTCAAATCCGGCAGCATTAAGGTTTTTAACCATTGCATTAAAATCTTTCCCGTGTACGTGCCCCCTGGGTTCAATTAAAAGCATCTGACCCTGAGGATTTAAAATCGATTTTAGTTCATTTATTAGTTTAATCTGATTGGGAACTTCATGAATCATCCAAAACGCCAAAACAAAATCGACTTTAAAAGGCACATTGATTGTAGCGCTGTCACATTTGCAGAACCGAAAAAGACTCTCATTATCAGAACCTTTTATCTTTTGTTTAATAATATCCAGCATCCCCTCCTGCAGATCAGCGCATATCATCGCCCCGGAGTTATTTAACAATTTCGCGATTTCTATCGAGAAGAAACCGGGACCACAGCCCAAATCCAAAACCACCATACCTTCTTTAATGTACGGTTTCATAATTTTCTGAGGATCCTGAAATAACTTACGGAACTTATTATCAAGCATCCCGGCTACCTCAACAGGGCAAACATCTACATTTTTGTTCATTTGATCATTCATAGTATCTAATCTAACAGGTAATATAATATTCAGCTTACATATCCTCCATCGAAAGTCCCTTAAACTCAACTTTGTAAGCAGAGAGTTCTTTGTGGATGGATTTTGATTTTTCCTCAAGTGCTGTAAGATTAATTTTTTGAGGATTTCGCTTGATTTCCACGATAGTAGCTGTCTTGTCAAGCTTATTGAGTGCAATCAAATCAATCTCGTTCTGACCTTTATTATCCCAATAGTTGCCAATATCAGTGACACGTTCACTTTCAGCCATTTTTTCCCTAAAGTATTTTTCCAGAATCAAACCACTGTATTGCACGTAGTTATTCTCAATATACTCCCTGAGCAGGTCGTGTCTGCCCATCTCCGGCAAAGATTGATTTGGTAAAATAAAGCGAAACCAAAATCGTAAATAATTATCATTAATAGCCCATCGAGTTTTTCTGCTTTCAGGTTTTGAAAACATTGGTTTGTTTTTGGAAATCAAAGAATAAGTTTTTTCAAGATTTACAAGATAGGCTCCGGTGTTTTTTCCAATTATTGAATCGATTTCACCCTGTGAAGTTTTGCCAGATGCAATCAACTGGAGTATGGAAAAATATGTACCATATTCTTTACCGAACTCAGTAATAAGCAAATCTTTTCCCTCGCCAAGAAATGGAGAATCCGGGCGTGTAACATACTGAAGCATCTTTTTGACAGTAGTTGCACCGGCTTCCATCAAGAGTGTAATGTATTTAGCCACACCGCCTGTGAGAGTATACAGACAAAGCAGGTCTTCTGGGGTAAAGTGAACATTGTAATCGCCGAGTATCTCTTTTATAACGCTTGCAGAAAAGGGTTTCAGGATTATTTTAGAAGTTAACCTGCCAAACAGAGGCTCTTTTTTATCCTCAAACAGCTTCATCATCATCGAATATATCGAACCGCATACGATAAAGTTGATTTTAGCGTCTTGTTTATATTGGTCCCAAATGTTTTGAATATCGCTGAAGATCGCAGGATTTACACTTTCAAATTCCTGGAATTCATCAATAATCAGTGTAAAGTTTTCTTTTGTAGCGTAAATCATTAATTGCTCAAAAAGATCACGAAACTGTGTAATGTTGCCAAATATGCGTAATCCCAAAGCCTTCTCCGCTTCGTTTTGAAATTGTGAGCATAACAAAGCTTCATTTCTACGGGATACAAACAAATAGAGGTATTTTTTATCTTTAAAAGATTCCAGCAACAAAGCGGTTTTACCGATACGGCGACGTCCAACCATAACAGTGAAACAAGCACTTTTTTTTGATTGTTCCCAATTGCAGTTAAGCAACTCCAACTCTATCTTCCTGTCGTAGAATTTCATATGATCGTATTTTTGTAATGGCTATTATTGTAATGACCGTTACAAAAATACAAATTGTTTATAATAATCAAATTATTCGCTCAATAAACTATGCAGATTGCTGTTGGAATACATATTTTCTTTTAAAATTAAACAAATAGGTTCACCAGTTTTGATTTCGGCAAAAGCAATCAAAATACTGGGAAACATAGCTTGAAATATTTAATTGCAAATCGGGCTAAAAAAAAATCAGAAAGAAAAATGATTTTTAGTTTGTATCGATTTCTAAATAATTGAAACATAAATAGTCTTCAAAGTTTCAATGCTAAAATTATTAAATAATATAATCTTAAGTTGGATATTGTTTATTTTTTTTAGATTTGAATAATTTTAAGGTTTTTAATTGATTTTGGTTTGGTAGTAACAGATAGGATAATATATTGCACAGTCCGAATTGATTAAAAAATACAAATTAAACATATGGGATTGAAGATTAGATTAATAATTATTTGTTTGCTTATTGGTTCATTAATCATTCCTGCTCATGCTCAGAGAAAGAAGGGTTGGTCATATACTGAGCCTTTGTACGTTGAAGTAAGACATTCTTTTTCAAATATTACAAACTCAAATTTGTCGTTTGTAGCAGACTTGCTTAAGTTTTCAAATTCATTTGGGAGATCTTTACCTTATCAAAAATTTGGATTTGGATTATCTCTTGCTCAGATGAATATCGTAGTAAACAGTTCAGACCACGAAATTAATGCGAGAGATATGACTTTATTACCTATATACTTGCACGTAATTCCATGGATGAAGATAAAAGAATACGAGTTTCAACCAGTAGAATTCTCAGAACGAGTTTATAATGGCACAAAATATTACTATAATCCAAATAAAACGGGGTATGATGATGTTACTAGTGATGCAATAATTATCTCACTTATGGCTACTTTTTGGGGAATGGGAGATGAAATAATAGAATATGATGGTACTACACGAAAATTTAACCGTAGATATTTTAATTTGAGTACAGAATACAATCATAATTTCAGGAGTTTAAAAAAAGGAGGAGTAGGTCAAATATCACTTAGCCTGGTGATGAACAATTACTTAGGATATGAAAACGGAAAATGGGTTTACCTTCCAAGTATCGGCATAAAAATTCCATTTTGTATATTTGAAATCACTTATTAAAGAGTAAACAATTATAAACCATTAAATTTGGCATTATTCTTAATTCTTTATAGTCTTAATTCTCACATTCTCCAATCAGACGAACATTAAACTACACCAACATTTTCCTTTCTCTCAATATCCCGAAGAAGCGGTCTTTGTAACTGTCTGAAACCGGGATAAGATCTTTGCCTATACGCAAACGGTTTCTCTCGATATGTTCAATCTTAGAGATAGAAACAATAAACGAATTATGCACCCGTTGGAAATCGGTTTCAGGCAAAACATCCAGTAAATTCCTGAAAGTCTGCAAAGTCATAATATTCTTATCCACAGTATGTATCTGCAAATAATCCTTCATGCCCCGGATATACAGGATATCCTTCAACACAACCTTCTCAATACGGTACTCAGTTTTGACAAAAATAAACTCAGCAGAAGCATTTGGCGAAACCACATTATCAAGTTGACAATAAACCTTTTCAACCGACTTTAGAAACCGCTCGAAAGTGAAAGGTTTCAAAAGATAATCAGCAACATCCAGCTCAAAACCCTTCAATGCATACTCATCATAAGCAGACGTGATAATCACCTTTGACTTAATTTGTAAAGACTCCAGAAACTGTATCCCCGAAAGCCCTTTCATCCTGATATCCAGAAAAATAAGATCAACAGGATTCTTCTTCAAAAAGCCAATAGCATCAACAGCATTATTAAAGCCCTCCATCAGATTCAGATAATCCACCTGCCCTATAAAACCTTTAATTTTTTTCAGGGCAAGCGGCTCATCTTCTATTGCTATACAGTTAATCAGCATTGAGTTCAATTGAGAGGTTAACTTTAAAAACCAAATCAGCAGTATTAATTGACAAATTATGCTTCTTATCGTAAATCAAAGATAAACGTTTTCTGACATTTTCCAGACCAATACCATGGCTTTTATCCTTATCGGTTTCAGACGGATCGAAGCGGTTTTCACAAACAAAAGACAACTTATTATTCTGAATAGAGATACTTATAACAATACCATTCTCAACATTCGAATCCACAGAATGCTTAAACGCGTTCTCAACAAAAGGAATTAAAATCATCGGAGCAATCTTAAATCCATTACAATCACCACTGACAGAATAATGGAGAAACCGATCCGACTTCAACCTTAACTGCTCTAATGCCAGATAATTATCCAGATAGTCAAGCTCCTTCTGCAAATCAACCAATTCTGACTGAGTATCACTCAACATATAACGCATTATATCAGAGAGCTTTTCCAATGATTTCGAAGCCTTATCCCTGTCCTCATAGATCAGAGCATCAATATTATGCAAGGTATTATACAAAAAATGAGGATTAATCTGACTCTTTAGCACAGACAGATTGCTGGCCACATTCTCCTTTTCCAAAACCAAAACATCATTCCTCTTCTTAAACCAGTCAATAAAATACCTGAACAAACAACCGATAGTAGTATAAAGGAAAAAAGAAGACAAAGGAGAAATTGCATAAGCAAAAGCCTTTTTTGAAACCAAAAACAATATCAGATAAAGCACCAGGGCAGCCAACAAACCCAATTTCAAATACTTACTCCTCCAGTTGATTTTCAATACAAACAAATAGCCGGTATAAAAAAACACGGGCATCAAGAAAGTTAAAAACACAGTAATATAACCATATTCAACAACCTGCAAATAACGATGGCCCATAACCGGCGAAAGAAATCTTGTAGCAAACAAGACTATCCAAAAAATAATGTGAGCATAAACGACAATCGACTTCTTCATAACTTTCAAATTTAAAATAATTATAAGTCAAAAGTCGAATATTCAAAAAAAGACACAAAATTAATTATACCCATCCCGGCATTGCATCGACACTCCCCTCAAAAACATCTATAAGTCAGAAACCGATAACCTCAAAAATCACTTATCTCCATCGAAAGTCCTTTAAACTCAACTTTGTAAGCAAAAAGTTCTTTTTGGATGCAAATTGCTTTTACTGTGCAGAAGTCATATTTTTTATTTGCTGTCCGGCAGTGTTGTAGGTTTTACCGTCTTTTGAGATGTAGACCTTTCCATTGTACAAACACTTGACGGTTGAAGTCGGATTGACATTAACTACCTTTTCAATGCCGGTCGGAGTCTTGCAATAGAGGGAAATAGTCAGGCAGCACTGCTTTGAACCAAGCGTAAAAGCTAGAGTGCCGGTAACAGGGTTTGATGAAAGATCAAAAGTATGCTTCGCGAACGATGCTGTGGTTCCAACTTTAGCCGGAAACACATAGTCTGCAGGCGTATAAGTAACACCATTCATTTTACTGATATAGGCATCTACATCATAATTATCGTAGCCGTAGAAAACAATTTTTTCCACGGAGAAACCCTGCGGAATACCTATTGTATACTCCACACCAGCTGAAAACTTCACCGTATTGTTTGTTCCTGCCCCGTAGCCTTTACCAGCTGTATTAGACACGGTGAAACCGTCCTTAAATTTATACGTTGTTGTCTCGCTTGATTCGTAGGTTACCGCAGACAGCTCGTAAAGTGTAGCTTCACCGGCTTCATTCTGAGCATCAATCTTCTGCTTCCATGCAGGATATTCAACGTTGATCACATTCAGACCCCAACTGCCAAGATACTGGTAGCTCGCGCGATTGCCAGCCATCAGCGAAGTCGCAACAGGGAGCCCCTTGCTGTCAACAACCGGGGGAGTGTCGGCGTAATTATAGAGAAACCGGTAAAACAGATGTGCATAATCGTCTGAGTAAATGGCATATATTGGCTCATAAGCTTTGTCTTCCCTGTAGGATGTAGTCGCGATTTCATATTCTTTGTATGTGTAAACCAATCCTCCATATGTATAACTGCGGCTTCTGTTATAACTCTTCAATTTGTTGAAAAATTTGTCATAAGCCTCCTTGCCTTTCGCACCTCCCAATTGGATGAATCGCCCCCAGATAGCACTGCCGGCCATGTCAACTATTCGGCGATCGGATTCACCTTTTGCATTGGTATAGTCTTCTATCGCTTTACCTTCGATTTTATGAGCGTCAAGCCATGTGATTCCTGCCGTGATGGCCTGTTGCAATTCGGCGGAAGGGTTCGGGATCGTCATAAGAAATGATAGCAGTGAAGCCGATTCGCAGCCGCTGACTGAAGGAAGTTCATGAGGACGCCCCTCAGTAGGCAGAAAATCGGCAGGATCGTGTTGTGCACACCATGCAGACTTTGTACCATTGTCGTCTATCTGGCATTTCAGGATCACTTCAAGACCTTTATTGAACGATGCCAGACAACGCTCTCTGGTGGTTTCATCGATAATATCTTTGAAATCACCGGTATTGCTATGAATATCGCGAACCATCTTCATCACATTCGTCATCAGATCGTCGTTGAAGGTGATGTAGTCACGATAACTACCACCTCCGGTAAGAGGCCAGTATTGTGACCAGCCACCATTAGTCTTCTCGGCGGTAAAAATCAATTGCAGTGCCCTGCCAATAGCCAGGCGATACTTCTCAATCTTACAACCCTGGTAAACTTTGGCGAGGAAACGCATCTCCTGCGTTGTTGAAAAGTTGTCGAAGCAGGAATGTTCACCACGACTTGCTTTCAAAGTAGCTAACTCTGATGACGAAAGTTTGTGCAGCTGGTCGTTTTTCATCCAGCCACCATTTGTTTTTTGTACACTAAGTACAATGTCGGCAATCGCCTGAGACTCAGCTGAGCCATACCATGCTGCCCCCATTTGCCCTGAGCAAACCTGCCCCCACGACAACGATGACACATCCGCCGCCTTCACACCTGAGCACACACCAAGCAACGCAATCACCCACAAAAGAAATCTCTTTATCATATTCAACTTTAATATTATTCGTTAAAAGCCCTGCGCAGTCAATCAACTAGAGGTAACATAACCCACCTCTTTTTAAACAGAATTGAATCTCCTCGCCGCGGGCAGCGAGGAATCTTCGATGCCGTATAGGGATAAATCATTTTGCGCTAACCCCACCGCAGAGCAGCGGGGAATGTGCGCACCGGAATTCCCACAATGCAATATTACGATTATTTATCCTTCATGCACGGTGATATTTCACCAAAAAGAGGGGGTGATAATTAACTATACTTGCCACGAGTGGCTTATAATTTTCAACTGTCCGGTTTTTCCGGATAGTTCGAAACCACACTTCAGCTCAACTTTTAGGTTGTTTGATCCTTTATCTTGTTACAGGATTTATTTCCACACTCAATGCCCGGGTTTCAAAAGAATGGGTTAGGAAATCAGTGGAGCTTAACTGGCATTAGATTCATCAGATAATGTCTATGTAACAGGTTATGACTTCGATTCAACAAGAACATCATTTGCCACAATAAAATATACACAATAACAACTCAAATTCATTAAGCCGGTTCAGACGTCACAATATGTATTTTATCGGATACTTGCAGTTAAATGTCAAAATTAATTCAAAGCTACCTTATAAGTACTATTCGATATCCTCACAAGATATATTTGGTTTTCAGGTACTTCTATTTTGATGAGATTGTCGGTTGCTTTAACTGTTCTGAGTAAAGCACCAGACGGAGTATAAATTGAAATGGTTTCACCGTGTGCATTTTGAATGATAATTGCATTATCCAAAGTAGAAACCGATGTCTTATACAAAGATATTTCATTTACAGGATTAATGCCATCTTCAACAATATTTACAAAATCTTTCCATACTTTTGCCTGCATATATGATTGGATAGATCCTAATGGAACATATAGTCTGCTGGAATATTTACTCTCAGACATAAAAACATCAATTGAAATTGATGGAGGTGTTATCATCTGACAATGAATTCCGACCAATCCCGTGCAACCTATAAAAGCACTATTTCCTATATAGTTCACACCACTTGGTATAAAAACAGAAGTCAATCCAGTGCAATCAAAAAAAGCCCCATTCTCTATAGAAGTCACGCTGCCAGGTATGATATATTTACCGGATCTTCCTCCCGGATAAGCGACCAGCGAAGTCATGTTTTTATTGAATAAAACTCCATCGATCGAAGAAAATTGTGAATTATTACTATCAGCAACAATTTCAATCAACCCTGCACAACCACCAAAAGCATAATTTCCCATGGTGCTCAGACTATCAGGTATAGTAACGGTAGTCAATCCAGTGCAACCTGCAAACGCTGAAATCCCTATAGTCTTCACCCCATTTGATAAATTAACGGTAGTCAATCCAGTGCATTCAAAAAAAGCCCGGCTATTAATAGAAGTTACGCTACCGGGTATAGTAACAGATGTTAACCCTGAGCAACCCGAAAAAGCTTCATGTCCCAAATAGGTCACACTACCGGGTATAGTAACAGAAGTCAACCCGGTGCAATTAAAAAAAGCCCCGTTTCCAATAGAAGTCACGCTGCCGGGTATAGTAACAGAAGACAATCCTGAGCAACCATTAAATACACCAACTCCTAATATTGTTACGCTACCGGGTAAAGTCACAGAAGTCAATCCTGTACAATTTTGAAAAGCATAATCTCTTACAGATGTCACACCATCAGGTATAGTAACAGAAACCAATCCCGTACAGTAATAAAAAGCATAATCTTTTATAGTTGTTACACTACCGGGTAAAGTAACACAATTCAATTTATTACAACCATAAAACATAAAATCAGATATTAAATTATTTGAGGTGTAATATGGTTTATTAAAAGCTATACAATAATTTCTACCACCACCCACAATTTTGGCCCCGGACAGATCAAGTGCATTAAGTGATCCTGAAGAAGGTTTCCCATTCACATCACTTCCGGCCATCTCGCGTATATAGCGAATATCATCTCCGTTAAGATTGCCCGTAAGCGTCAAACCGGTAATCGAATATTTCTCACTTGCATCAATCAACGTGCTCAAATTACCGGCAGTAGCAACATTAAGCGACACAGCCAATTCTGCCTGGATAATACCAACAGAGAGTATTAATCCTGATACAAATAGTATAATCTTGTTTTTCATAATACTAAATTATATTCTCAAATCTATCAGCAAGAAAATCAGGCATCTATCATTTTCTACCATAATCTCCACTCGGGTAAAATGGTTAATTTATCCATGATTATATTTTTTGTTGCAATTTAATAAATATTTTATAAACATTGAAATGTATTTGCAAACATGTTTTTTAAGGCGATTTATGAAAACCATTCTGTAGTATTATCAGTTGTCGCAAAATTTGAGACAACTCGAATATCTGAATATTTCAAATAAAAACAATCATATATATTTTGTCGCAAATATTTGCTTTTTTTGCGACAAACCAGAATTGTAAATAGTAATGATAAAAAAACTAATTAAAATATGAATATAGTAAAATCCGGATAAATCGTGACCCCCATATATGCACCCCCTACAAATTCACTCTATCTCCATAAAACTCCCTGGCTTCCTCCGGATACTTCTCTTTGTATATCTTCCTGGCTTCTCTGAATGCTTCCCTGTCATTCTGAAACCGTTCCTCATAGCGTATCTCGCCGAATATCTCCATTTGCTTGACTGGTACTCTCACCCTCAAATGTCCTCTTTCCGTTTTCAGATTGTAATCAACTGTTTTAATCATATCAAATTAAATAATTTTGTTCCATTTGCAACTGGAATGAACTT
>CAZCWK010000047.1:0-5711 GCA_964502355.1 uncultured Bacteroidales bacterium | reverse complement strand
AAAGCATCTGACAGATACCAAGACAGGGGGAAAGTATAAACAACACCTCTTTCATTTACCTCTTGTTCCTTTAAGGTGCCAATTTGGTACCTCAAGTTTTCAAGCTCTTTCTGTGAGTCGAAACCGCCCATATCCCCTCTCTCAGCCTGTCTCTAAACAAACCACTAAGTTAATAAAATTGTTAATTTTGTCAGACAGAAATCTCTTCAATTTCTATCTTTATGCAAACCCCATTAGCCGGACCACAATATGGCATCCATGACAAATATGAAAAGCATCGTTGATTCGATCAGCCCATGTCAATAAACTTATTCAATTTTTTATGCGACCATTTTTAAAATATTGCTACTTACGAGAAACATTTATTGGTAAATAATGCTATTTATAAAAAACATTTTTGACAATGCCTGATAAAGTGTTGCTAAACGGTTGTTTATTTTGAAACCAACAGCAATAATAGTTTGCAGGTTGTAATGTTTTGTATTGTATTGTTTACCGTCAGAGGCAGTTATTAAGTAATGCTTAATAACTGAATTTCCTATTATTCATTGTCAAATCAGGCGGGAAGTAAATCCGGATTTGTTAATTTTCTTCTGATTATTTCATCTCATCAAATTGTAGTTTATTGATTAAATGCAAATTATGACTCTAGGGTAAAACTGCGACAGCATGTCGCAGTTTTGGACCGGCCAGGTCAATCATGTTTTATCATTTGATAACAGAATTCTCAATTCTGTAACTGACCTTTGCATTGTATTCGACCCGTTACCATTCATTTCAGGAGGATATTCAGTCAGTTTGAAATACAGCCCCGCCAAAATGCCAAAAACATTATTCATGGGATCAGTTTTCAGTTCAAATTTCCCCAATAAAATGATGAGCAAAACAAATGTGGCAAACGGAGGGACAAATATGACATTACCTTTCCCGGGAATTACATTCCTGACGCCACCAGTCGGATTGTCCACGTCACCTTTTCTTCTTGGAATCAGATGCACATGACAATGAAAAACCGTCTGCCCGGCATCCTTTCCTTTGTTCATTCCAATGTTGAAACCAGTGATGCTTGGATTGATCAGTAGCAACTCCTTCTTCGCCTTCAGAAGCAATTCATGAATCGCATTTATTTCCGCCTGATAAAGATAATTGTGCAACGCACCGTTGCACAAATACCATGGCGTATCAATATCACGGCACAGCCGCCCATAACCGGTTTATTGATTGCTGTAACACATTTGTCCGCGAGCAATCCAGAATCGGCGAAGATAATACCTGGTATAACACCATCAATCATGACCGACAACTAATCGGCGACTGGGCCTGCTACCTTCACTGCTTCTTAGGAATAGAAAATAGGTAATGTATTGAACCCGGTCTTAGTTTTATTTGTTTGGCCTCACTATTTCTAATAAATATCGGTACAGTTTCTTTATTTAAATAATACGCAGCAAGAACTCTATGCCTACCGTCAATAAAAAAATTCATTTCTGAATCTAATGTTGGCGGAGTGATTGGCAATCCAACTTCCCAGCGCCATAATGTATTCATAATTCGCTTATTACTAGAAACGCTATTATCAAAAACATTATTAATAGCGAATCCACTATTTTCGACAATCTTTAAAAGATCATAAATACTATATTCATCAATCAATTTATCATTAAGAAATGGTTTGCGATCCCATATAGTACCAAAATCCTTAATCCGTTTATATCTGTCTAATCTTTGTAAATATATACGATCAATCAAATCGCTATCTCTATCAAATGGGGCACATGAGCCTTTACATAATGGATTTTCAATAGTAATTTTTTTACTGGCACAACCACATCCATGGCAAAAACTATAATTATTAGCTTTACTTTTAAAAAAATTTATTTTTGAAAAACACGAATCACAAAAGGGTTTATTTATGTTCCATTCAATAGAACTACCGCAGTTTATACAAAAACCAACATGTAAATAATTCATCCTTTTATTCTCAACAATGTTACTACTCATGTGCGTATAATGTAATATAACCAAACGCCTGTGTGATTAGTCCTCATTAGAAGCCATTATCATCTCCGCTGACCACTACAGGCATATCTTCCGGAAATTGCTGTAATATTTTTATTAGTTCGCCAACCCTAAAGTTGTAAATATCTTCATTCATCTTCACCTCCTTGTATAAGCGAGTTACCTGATTTGGACTGTATACCAAGTGCAATCGTGGTTTCAATCCATTTCTTAGGCGAAAGTACAAAATTGTTTTATCTTGCTTCATTTTTAACTCAGCTACAATCATTTATAATCTTGTCAATAATAATAATAATGATAATGAAACCAGACTTCAGCTATGATTTTTAGCTTTTTTGATCCCTCAACATGTATTTCTACCCAAAAATCACTTCTGGAAATACGTAAGCTTTTTTATTATATAACCGTGTATTAATAATATTTCTCCGTGTATCCTTTGCCTCCGCAAGAGATACATTTTTTTTTGATGTGAACATGGCAGGTTGTTACTATTCCACATTCACTACAATACTCTTTTTTTGTTATACCAAACGGTGCCCAATCAATTTCATAACGCCATCCTGTCCCATTACATAATTTATGAATAACCCTTTGTCTGGTTGGAGATGTATAACTTGTTTGCTGATATTGATTATTATTGTAATTATTACTATAATAAGTCTGGGGGGCTGTTGCTTTTTCAGTTTGGGGTGCAAATGTATTGATTGTTGTTGAGGCAATATCGAATATTATTAAAACAACATCTAAAACATCACGTAAATCTGTATTTCTTTCCTTTTGGAAGTTTTTCCCTTCAAAACTACCATTATTAAAAGCTAAATAATCAAACTTACATGTGCTTAATTCTTTTCCTGTACTATCTATCCATCCATATTTACCTTTTTGTACTTTTCCTTCAACTATTTTCCCTCCTTTATTTATCCAGGCTTGTCCATCCTTATAATTTGAAACGGCACTATATTTAATTGGGGTAATTTCTTCTCCTTTATTATTTATAAACCCATATTTATTATTTATGCGTACTAAAGCATTCCCTTCATAGAAACAGCCTAGGGCATCATATTTAACAGGTGTTATTTCTTTTCCTGTTTGGTCAATAAAACCCCATAATCCACCAAGCACATAATTGTTCTCGCCTTTAATACCTCCAATATTCACACGCGCAAAATTATTTTCAAAATCTGAGACCCCATCATATTTAATTGGGGTGATTTCCTTACCATTATTATTAATAAAACCGGATTTCCCATCAACTATAACTGAAGCATTCCCATTATAAAAACTACCAAGAGCATCATACTTCACTGGGGTGATTTCTTTTCCCGTTTGGTTAATATATCCCCATTTTCCACCTTTGATTTCATTATTTGTTTCTATTACTCCACCAATATTAACACGAGCTCTACCATTGTCAAAATCCGAAACACCATCATATTTTATTGGCGTAATAACTTCTCCTTTTTCATTAATGAAACCGTATTTCTGATTTAAAATCACTAAAGCATTTCCATCGTAAAATTCACCAACTCCATCATAATTCACGGAGGTAATTTCTTTTCCCGTTTGGTCAATATAGCCCCATTTCCCTCCTTTAATTTCATTATTTTTATCTTTTACACCACCGATATTAACACGAGCTAAATTGTTGTCAAAATCTGAAACACCATCATATTTTATTGGAGTAATTTCTTCTCCTTTTTCATTAATGAAACCGTACTTTTCATCTAAAATTACTAAAGCTTTTCCATAGAAGAATAGACCAAGTGCATCATATTTTACAGGTGTTATTTCTTTACCCGTTTGGTCAATATACCCCCATTTTCCACCTTCAATTTGATTATTTGCATCCTTTACACCACCAATATTAACACGAGCTAAATTGTTGTCAAAATCTGAAACACCATCATATTTTATTGGAGTAATTTCTTCTCCTTTTTCATTAATGAAACCGTATTTCTCATCTAAAATTACTAAAGCATTTCCACCATAAAACTTACCAAGAGCATCATACTTCACTGGAGTGATTTCTTTCCCCATTTGGTCAATATATCCCCATTTCCCACCAACCCAATTATTGCCTTGTATCTTTCCACCTTTATTAACCCAACTATACTTGCTATCTGTAAAGCCTCCTACATTGGAATATTTAGGTTCAATTACCCATTCATTTTTGGAGTTGACAAATCCACACAGCCCATTTTCATATTTTGGTATTAAATCAGTATTTAACACATTACCTTCTTGTGCCATTGAGGGCTGGAAAATACCAAATAAGCAAATGAAGCCTAATAGTATTGAAAAGGATACTTTTTGTTCCATTTTTTTTAATAAGTTTAGTTGTGTATTTATTGAGATCCCATCTTCTTGCCCTGAGCCAGCTCATCAATCAATTTGTCGAGGTACCTCATTTTCTTTGTGAGCGGGTTTTCGATCTCCTCAATTTTGTACCCACAAATACTGCCCTTAATCAATTCAGCCTTTGGGTTCAACTTGGCCCTTTCAAAAAAGGTTTCGAAGGTAACTTTTTCCTCAATGAGTTTCTTCAGATCGTTAGTATCAAAGCCTGTCAGCCATTCAATGATCTTATGCAACTCCTCCACGCTCCTGCCCTTGCGCAGTACCTTCTCCACATAATACGGATACACAGTAGCAAACGTGATTTTCGCCATGCGTAGATTGTGTTTTTCGGTTTCTTTCATGGTAGAATTATTTTAGTTATGAATACGATTATTTCACCTCTTACTCAACTCCCCCGCTATCATTTCAGCCTGCTTTAACACTGTTTCGGTGGCGAGTAGTTGCATGTCGGGCGGATAGCCGTATTTGCGCAGGAGTCTTTTGACAGCGACTTTGAGTTTCGCCCTGACACTTTCTTTGATGGTCCAGTCTAAAGAGGCATTCTGTCTGATGGTTTCAGTCAGGACAACAGCCAGTTCGCGAAGCTTATCCTTTTGCATAAGATCTCTTGCACTTTCATTACTGGCGACAGCAGTATAAAAAGCATATTCAAAATCAGACAAATGCATTGCCTTAGCCTCATCATCCATCTCAACAATAGACTTACTCATATTTATGAGCTCCTCGATGACTTCAGCAGCAGTAAGTATTTTGTTATTGTACTTCTTGATGGCATTTTCCAGCATCTCCATCAAAGACTGACTCTTAACAAGATTCATTTTAGCCCTCGACTTGATCTCTTCGTTAAGCAACTTTTTCAAAACTTCAAGAGCAATATTCTTATGCTCCATGCCCTTAAGCTCCATAAGAAACTCCTCAGAAAGTATCGAGATATCAGGCTTCTTTAATCCCGCAGCATCAAAAATATCAATAACCTTATCCGAAACCAACGCTTTATCAATAACCTGACGGATAGTAGTTTCAATCTCTTCATTAGTCTTGCCGGAGCCGGTTTCATCAAATTTAGACAAACGCGCTTTTACAGCCTGATAAAATGAAACCACGTCTTTTGCATCCATAGCTTCATCATGAGGTATAGCAATAGCAAAAGCTTTTGAAAGAGCCGCGACCTCATTGATATAACGCTTCTTGCCATCTTCCAAACCTAAAATATGCTCTTCAGCTGCCAATATCAAAGAAAGCTTTTTTGAGGTTTCGGCATGGAAGTATTCATCGTAACTAAAACCATGATACATGTTTGAAACCACTTCCAGCTTCTCCTGCATTAACATCAC
>CAZCWK010000046.1:16750-21375 GCA_964502355.1 uncultured Bacteroidales bacterium | reverse complement strand
TTATCATAAGGGCCTTCATTGATAAGATTCAGTTCCCCCCCACCTTTGAGAGGATCCATTTCTTTCTGAATTTTTCGGGCTTCTTCAAATGCGCCTTCTAAAATCTTTTCGCCGTCCCGCCGGTTAAGCGCGCATATTTTTACCGTTACTGAAGTATCAAGTAGCAATTCAGTTTTCTCGACAATAACTGCTCCTCCTGAAACCGGAGACAATCTAATTATTGCAGTAATTACGGCAATAAAAAAAGAAGCAAACTGGAAATGGGCAATATTCAGTATGCTTTATACGACAGGAGTAGCATGGCTGGCATCTTTTTTAATATACCAATTTGGCAATTTAATTATTTAGAAGACATGTGGCAGGAAATTATAACTTTTGGTATTGTATTAATTACAGTAGTAGCTGTAATAATGCGGGTAGTGAAAAAAAATAAATCTAAAAATTCATCTTCTTGCGACAGTTGTGACGGTTGTGATGGTTGTGACCTGAAAAAATATTCCGGTAACAGGCCTGAAAAGTGTGACAGAGGTTGTCACTGAAACCTGTTACCGGAAAAATCATCTCTACAAATAATCTGTTTACCAGATAGAAGCTCTCTTATCTTTAGCCAGATATAAAGGATCTTTTTCTGTAATCTCAAATGCTTCGTACCAAGCTTCAATATGAGGTAATGAACCATTAACACGCCATCTGCCTAATGAATGAGGATCAAGATTTGTCAGTCTGACGATTTCTTCATCCCTTATATTTCCGGCCCACAAATTAGCATATGAAAGGAAGAACCTTTGCTGAGGAGTATAATTATCAATCTTCTTTTTTGAATCTCCGTCTTTGGTTTTCAGGAATGCATTATATGAAATTTGCAAACCGCCATTGTCAGCTATATTTTCTCCAAGCGTGAAAGTTCCGTTTGCATGTAAATCACCAAGAACTTTAATGCTGTCAAAATGTGAAACCAAAACCTTTGTTCTTGCTTCAAAGTTCTTAGCATCCTGAGCTGTCCACCAATCAGTCATATTGCCCTGTTTATCATACTTACGGCCCTGATCATCAAATCCATGGCTCATCTCATGACCGATTACAACACCAATACCTCCGTAATTGATAGCATCATCACCATCCATATAGAAGAAAGGAGGCTGAAGAATGCCTGCAGGGAAGCAAATTTCATTTGTTGTTGGATTGTAATATGCATTCACTGTCTGAGGAGTCATTAGCCATTCAGCCTTGTCAACTTTTTGACCAAGTTTACTTAACTGATATTCATATTCAAAATTTTTAGCTCTTACAATGTTTGCCCAATAGCTGTCATTTTTGATTTCCAAAGCATTGTAACTTCTCCATTTATCAGGATAACCAATCTTTACAGTAATTGATTTAAGTTTTTCCTGCGCTTTGCCCTTTGTAACATCACTCATCCATGGTAATCCCTGTATTCTTTCACCTAAAGAAAGCATCAGATTATCAACCAATTTAAGCATACGTTTTTTGGCCTTAGGAGGAAAATACTTTTCAACATATAACTGGCCAACAGCTTCACCTAGAGAGTTTTCAACTGTACTTACAGAACGCTTCCACCTTGGTTTCAATGCTTTGGCACCACTCATCTGTTTTCCGTAGAAATCAAAATTTGCATTTACGAAATTGTCACTCAGATAACCTGCAGCGTCATTTATAAGACACCATGAAACATAATATTTAAGATCTTCTATCGGAGCAGTCTCAATTAGTTTAATTGCAGAAGCAACTGGTTCAACCTGAGCTACATTTACAGATTTCAGATCAATTGCACCCATTTCACTAAAGAATAAACTCCAGTCAAAAGCAGCTACAGAATCATTAAGCTGTGAAGTTTCAAATTTATGATAGTTTAGTTCAGGAATACGGGTTTTTTCTTTTTCATAATGAGATTTGGCTATTTCTGTTTCAGTTTTCATTACAGCATCAGAAGCTTTTGCAGCTTCTTCAGGTGTATAACCGGCATTTTGAAACTGAGTTTTGATAAGGCTGATGTATCCTTCACGAAGTTTTTTTGAATTATCATCACCAGCCAGATAATAATCTCTTTCCTGAAGCCCAAGTCCACCCTGAACAATATGCAAAATATTCATTTCACTATTTTTGTCATCAGGTCCTATATAAAGTCCGAAAAATGGTGTTGAAATGTACCTGTTAAGCTTAGCTACCATTTTAAGAAGTTCCGGTTTCCCGGTGATAGCCTTTATATTTTTCAATTCTCCACTTATAGGACCGGCACCTTCAGTGTTAATTTTCACACTATCCATACCTATTTTGTAGAGATCCCCGATCTTTTGAGCAACACTACCTTTAGTATTTTCAGCTTTGCTTAACTCATCAATCAGGTCAAGTATCTGTTTTTGATTTTCATCTCTGAGTTTGTCAAATGATCCATAGCGTGAAAACTCGTCAGGTATCGGATTAGCATCTGACCATCCTCCCGTGGCAAAACGAAAAAAATCTGTCCCCGGAATGGCTTTTGTATCCAGATTAGCCATATCCAATCCTTTTTTTGTCTGGTCTCCGGACTTATCTTTACAACCTGTCGAAACCATAGTAAAGGCAATTAGTGAGTATAAAAAAAGTTTCTTCATATAATAGTATTTTAAATAAAAACGATAAAACATCAATGTATTAACAATATTTTCCAAGCAAAAATAATGCATATTTATTTATTATACGTTTTTTCAGGAAATAAAAGATGCTTTTTATATAAATAATCTATATGCCATTTTGGCTGTATAGCTATAAATATTATGTCATTTTGTCATTTTAACGATTCGGCAAGTATTTTGCTCTGTCTATATTGTATTTAAACTTACAATCATGAACTTCAATAATTTTACAATTAAAGCACAGGAAGCAATCCAGAAAGCAATTGAGATTGCTCAAAACAGGCAACAACAGGTCATCGAAGCCTCCCATATTTTGAAAGGTGTTTTGGAAACCGGTGAAGATGTCACGAATTTTCTATTTGAGAAATCCGGTGCAAATAAAAATCATGTTACAACAGCATTGGACAGACTAATTGAAACCCATCCAAAGGTTTCAAACACTGAACCATATCTATCAAACGAATCAAATAAAACTCTCCAGAAAGCAATAGATCTTTCTTCAAAAGAAGGAGATCAGTTTGTTTCTATCGAGTTTATTCTACTTGCTCTTTTGACTGAAAAAAACATTGTTGCAGGTATACTTAAAGACTCGGGGATCGACGAAAAAAAACTTATTGCTGCAATCAGAGAACTCAGAAAAGGCTCCAAAGTCAACAATCAGTCAGCTGAAAACTCCTATAACGCATTGGGAAAATATGCAATAAATCTGAATGAACGCGCAAGATCAGGCAAACTGGATCCTGTCATCGGCAGGGATGAGGAAATAAGAAGGGTTCTGCAAATACTTAGCAGAAGGACAAAAAATAATCCTATTCTGATTGGTGAACCCGGGACAGGTAAAACTGCAATAGCTGAAGGTCTTGCACACAGAATCGTCAGAGGAGATGTTCCCGAGAATCTTAAATCAAAGCAACTTTATTCCCTGGATATGGGAGCACTGATAGCCGGAGCTAAATACAAAGGTGAATTTGAAGAAAGACTTAAGGCCGTTATAAATGAAGTTATTAAATCCGAAGGAGAAGTTGTTTTATTCATAGATGAAATACATACTCTTGTTGGAGCAGGCAATAGTGAAGGTGGTATGGATGCAGCAAATATTCTTAAGCCGGCACTTGCCAGAGGCGAGTTAAGAGCCATAGGTGCCACCACTCTAAACGAGTACCAAAAATATTTCGAAAAAGACAAGGCTCTCGAACGTCGTTTCCAGATAGTTATGGTAAATGAACCTGATGAAGCCAGTACTATTTCAATACTGAGAGGTTTAAAAGAAAGATATGAAAATCATCATAAGGTAAGAATTAAAGATGATGCAATAATTGCAGCCGTTGAACTTTCATCAAGGTATATATCAGACAGGTTTCTCCCGGATAAGGCGATTGACCTGATGGATGAAGCCGCAGCCAAACTGAGACTTGAAGTTGATTCTGTACCCGAAGAGCTTGATAAAATCGAAAGAAACATCAAGCAACTGGAAATCGAACGTGAAGCAATCAAAAGGGAAAATGATACCATCAAGCTTTCACAACTTAATGAAGAGATAGCCAATCTCAAAGAAGAGGAGAATATTTCAAGAGCCAAATGGAAATCTGAAAAGGATCTGATAAATAAAATTCAACAGGGCAAGATTGACATTGAAAATCTTAAGTTTGAAGCCGAGAAGGCTGAAAGAGAAGGTGATTACGGCAAAGTAGCCGAAATCAGGTATGGCAAAATCAAGGAAACCCAGAATAATATCGAGATTGTTAAAAACAAACTTCATGAAATTCAGGGGGATAAACCTATGATAAAAGAAGAAGTTGACGAAGAAGATATTGCTGATGTGGTTTCAAGATGGACTGGAATTCCGGTAAACAAAATGATGCAAAGCGAAAAAGATAAATTACTCAATCTTGAAGAAGAATTACACAAAAGGGTAATCGGGCAGGAAGAGGCAATTTCAGCTGTTTCAGATGCTGTTAGAAGAAGCAGAGCAGGACTTCAGGATCCCAAGAG
>CAZCWK010000046.1:526-16732 GCA_964502355.1 uncultured Bacteroidales bacterium | reverse complement strand
CTATTGGTTCATTTATATTTTTGGGAACCACGGGAGTGGGAAAAACAGAACTTGCTAAAGCGCTGGCTGATTACTTATTTGATGACGAAAATAAGATGACAAGGATTGATATGTCTGAGTATCAGGAAAAGTTTTCAGTAACAAGGCTTATCGGATCACCTCCGGGATATGTGGGATATGATGAAGGCGGCCAACTCACAGAAGCTATCAGGCATAAACCTTATTCTGTTGTACTTTTTGATGAAATTGAAAAAGCGCACCCGGATGTATTCAATGTTTTGCTACAGGTGCTTGATGATGGAAGACTTACAGATAATAAAGGCAGAATTGTCAACTTCAAGAATACTATTATTATAATGACTTCCAACATAGGTTCATCACTTATAAGAGAAAACTTTGAAAAAATCAATGATTCTAACAGGGAAGATATTATAGAAAAAACCAGAAGCACTGTATTTGAGTTACTTAAACAAACTATAAGACCAGAATTTCTCAACAGGATTGACGACCTTATAATGTTTACTCCACTCACTAAACAAGAAATCAGGAAGATAGTCAAACTTCAACTTGATAATGTTATGAAACAACTTCAGACAGGTAACATTTTGCTGGATTTCAGTGAGAGCGCAATTGATTGGCTTGCATCTGCAGGATTTGATCCTCAGTTTGGCGCACGTCCCATTAAAAGGGCAATCCAGAAAAATCTGCTTAATGAACTTTCAAAACAGATTATCAGTCAGAAAATAAACCCGGGGAGCAAAATAAATGTTGACGTAAAAGAAGACATGCTTTGTTTTAATAACATTTAATACTTTCCCCGCAAGTCCTGCAAAAAAAATCAGGTGACAATAATTACAAAGGGGTGATTTTTATCTAAAAAATCACCCCTTTTACTAATTACCTAAGAAACCTATTTTTGTCTACTAAAAAATCTTATTGTTGACCCTGACCACCCTGAGGACCACCTTCTCTGCGTCCCTGGCCACCCATACCTTGTCTTCTTTGTGCTCTTTCTTCCTGATACTTTTTAAATTTTTCAATCTGTTCAGGTTTCAACAATGCTGTAACTTCTGCAGCTTTTGCAGTTTCATTTTTTTGCATTTGTTCTCTGAGAGCCTGAAAATCCGGTTGTCCACCTTGATTACGCATTTCAACCATTCTTACAGAATCCTGAACAGCATATTTCTTGTTAATTTCAAGAATCTTACCGGTTTGTTCAACATCAAGACTCAATGCTTTTACCAAATTAAGAGTTTCATTCTGAGCCCTTTCAGTAGCCGAACGACTCATACGGCCACCCTGGCCACCCTGACCCGGCTGAGCAAAACCAACACTACTTAAAGTAAATAATGCGATAGCAATAACAGCAATTTTTTTCATAATAATAGATTTTAATAAAAACAACTTGCGATTTGCTAATTTGACTTATGAAAATTAAAAAAGTTTATTGATGTCGGTAAATTACTTTTTTATTCTGGTGAATAGTTATAAATAAGGTGCTCACCTTATTTCAAAACAATGATCACAAAGATCCCTGTTATCAAGATTGCTCAGATAATCCAGATAACGTTCCTGCTGCCAGCGATTCAGAACATCGAGAATATCCTTGTCTCTCTTCTGTAATTGATATTGAATATCGCCGTAACGCATATGTCTTATATATCTCAGATAAATCCTGTAAATACGATTTGCCTGACGGTCTGAAAGATCTAAAATCACTGACAGCTTATTGGTTTCCATCCTTGCTATTGATTCATCAGTACCGTATCTTGAATGAGAGTTAGTCCATACTCTTGCAAAGCACAACGGACAAAACTCATTCATCCTGCTGTAATATCCAACTGAGAAACCATGACCATGACAAACTGTACATCTGTGTCTGTGAATTCCATCATGACTAAAAAGAAATCCTATACCAAAACACAACCTGCATCTTTCATGATCATATCTGAATCTCTTATCCCTGCTTCTGTCATATTTTGGAAGCATGTATGTTATCCCATTGTGCTTAACAAACTGATTGCCCCTTAATTCAGGATTCCTGTCAGATCTGCCACCTCTGCTTTCTCCGTATGAAACTCCTCCCTGCGATCTGCCTTCCCTGTTTCCGATTACAGCATCACCATTTCCGGATCTTAAGCCTCTGTTATCTCCGTAATTATTATTCCCTTCGTTACGTCCTCCTCTTTGTGAACTATTTCCTGAACGCATTTCAGGTGCATTTTCACGGCTTATACGTTCTTCACGGCCATAAGTACCTCCCGATTCATTACTTCTGTCAAAATTTCCTGATCTGACTCCGGAACGTGATTCTTCATTTCGGTTAACAACATTTCCCCGTGCTTGTTCATTAGACTTTTGAATCTCTTTTGCTCTCTCTTCGCTTTGCTTACGAACTTCACTTGCCCGTTCTTCATTTGCCCTGCGAATTTCACCGGCACGTTTTTCATTATCCCTGCGCATTTCGCTTGCCCGTTCTTCGTTTGCCCTGCGGATTTCACTTGCCCGCTCCTCGTTTTCTCTACGTATTTTGCCGGTACGCTCCTCGTTTTGCTTTTGAAGTTCTTTGGCACGACTTTCAGACTCTTTCCGGGAATCTGCTTTTTCTGATTTACGACTTTCTTTACTGTAAGAGGCAGATCTTCTTTCACTCGCCTTATTACTCTTTTCAGCATTAGCTTTTCTCTCAGTGCGGTTTTTTTCGCCTCTGTCGTCCCCATCCCTTCTTTGACCAAAACTAACCATGGAAGAAGCCAGAAATAATATCGAGATTGATAGTGTGTAAATTGTTTTCATATTCTTCAATATTTAAGATAGATTATACCTTTATGAGATCCCTTTAACAAATAGACTAAAAATAATCCGATTTGTTTCCTTGCAAGACCGGATTTATGAAGTGTTTTAACATGATTTCATATTACGCGCACTAACAAAGCCTTAAATATAAAAAAACAATAAAAATTAAAATTTATATGTAACAATAGTCATTTTTAATCGTCTCCGGTTAAACTACCACTTTTTTGCAAAGACACCCACACAACCACGATTATTTTTTCAATCCATCAAGCAAAGCATTTACAGCATCGGGTATAGAAGGCTGAGTCCCGAGGCACTCGATAAAACGGCTTCCGATAATTGCTCCTGATGCATTTTCAAATGCAGACTGCAAAGTAGCTTTGTTGGATATACCGAAACCTATCATACATTTGTTTTTCAAATTCATACCATTTATTCTTTTAAAATAAGCTTTACGGCTTTCATCAAAACTCTTTTGAGCCCCTGTTATTGAAGCCGAAGAAACCAGATAGATGAAACCGTCAGTATTCTCGTCAATTTCCCTTATCCTTTCATCTGAAGTTTCAGGCGTAACCAAAAGAACTAATGAAAGCCCGTATGAATCCATAATTTCCTTATATTCTTCAAGATAATCTTTCATAGGTAAATCAGGTAATATCAAACCATCAACTCCGCATCTCACACAATCCTCACAAAGGTTTTTAAACCCATACTGCATTACAACATTCAGATAACCCATTAATATAACCGGCATCTTTACTTCTTCACGCAGATTTTCAAGCTGTTCAAAAAGTTTTTTGAGGGACATACCATTCTTCAGGGCAACATTACCACTATTCTGGATAACTGGTCCGTCTGCCATAGGATCCGAAAAAGGTATACCGATTTCCACCATATCAACACCTTTATTTTGTAACTCTTTCAATACCGGCAGAGTATCATCAATCTTAGGATAACCGGCAGTAAAATACACTGAAAGTATCTCAGAGCTCTTCTGACTGAACAATTCTTTTATTCTGTTTTGCATATCTTTTTAATTTTTAAATTTCAAGAAAGTCTTTAAATATTTGTATCATACAGGCATCCTTGACTGCAGGAGCGGTTTCAAACCTGCTGTTAAGGTCAACTGCATATAAAGATGGATGATTGAATGATTTGACTTCAAGTACATCTTCTGGTCCGATACCGCCACTCAAAAAGAAAGGGGTAGTACCTTTATATTGACTAAGCATACTCCAGTTAAACTTTTTACCGGAGCCTCCTTTTGTTTCAGTTTTTGTATCAAACAAAAAATAATCGCAGCATCCTTCATATATACTGCATTTTTCAATATCCCTTATCTCAGCAACAGAAATAGCTTTAATCACTTTGAAACCATCTTTTTTTAATTCCAGGCACAATTCAGGGGATTCAGAACCATGAAATTGCAAAAAATTAAAACCTGCTGTTTTTGCAATAGTCCTTATTGTTTCAGGATTTTCATCTACAAAAACAGCAACAGGCTCAATGTTTTTTTTCTTAAGCATACTGATTACTTCCGGCTCCGGAATATCTGTAAATCTTGGTGACTTTTTATAAAAAATGAAACCAAGAAAATCAGGATGTACTTCAGCAACCCTTTGAATATTTTCAGGATACTTCATCCCGCAAACTTTAAGCTTCATCTCCAGACCTTAGTTTATATATAAATTCAGCCAGAGCGTCACCCGGGATATCTTCTTTCATGAATCTCTCTCCCATCAGAAAACCTCTGAAACCGGCTTTCCTTAATTCTTTAACAGTTTCAGGATTACTCAAACCACTCTCGGATACTTTCACCTTATCAGAAGGAATCATTTCGACCAGCGAAAATGATATATTTACATCAGTTACAAAAGTTTTCAGATTTCTGTTATTCACTCCAACCATATCAGTATATCTGCTGATGTAGTCCAGTTCGGTTTCATCATGAATTTCCAGCAAAACCTCCATTCCCAAATCATTCGCAAGAGCGCCCATATCATACGCCTCATCCAGAGTAAGAGCAGAAGCAATCAAAAGTATTGTATCAGCACCCAGGATCTTTGACTGGTATATCTGATACGGATCAATCATAAAATCCTTTCTTAAAACAGGACAACCCACATTTGCCTTTACAACTTTCAGATCGTTTATGCTGCCACCAAAATAATCATAATCAGTCAATACGGAAATCGCACTGCAACCAGCCAGTTCATAATGCCTTGCTATAATCTCAACATCAGCAAATTCCCTGATGAAACCAAGAGAAGGTGATTTTCTTTTAAATTCTGAAATTATACCTGTATCAGAATCAAGCAAAGACTGTTTCATTGATTTGCCCACGTTAAATCCTTTTGAAAGATTCCTGACATGCTCCAAAGGAACGGCCTGTTTCATATTTGCAACTTCCCTGCGTTTATTTGCAATTATCTTATCAAGTATAGTGCCCATTATTACGAATTAATTTCGATGAATCTTTTGAAATTATTTAAAGCCTTTCCACTTTCCAGTGATTCCCGGGCTACTGAAACTGCATCAGAAAAAGACATTCCGGGCTCTGATATCTGAATTGCTATCGCCGAATTTGCCAGAACCACATTTTTCTGAGATTTTGTACAACGGTTTTCAAGTATTCTGTCAAACAATGCAGAAGCTTCACTTACGGTTTCTCCACCAAATAATTCGCTTTCTTCAGCTTTATCAAAACCAATATTTTCAGGTTTTAAAACCAACTCACTGTCGTTTCTGACAATTTTCATATCACCGGTCAATGAAAGCTCATCGTAACCATCCAGGCTATGCACAATAGCAAAATCCACACCATTTTTCTGATAAATGTATTCGTAGAGTCTTGCCATCTTAAGATTATATACACCAAGGCATTGTCTTTTTGGTCTTGCCGGATTAACCAGCGGACCCAGAAGATTGAAAAATGTTTTTACACCAAGAGCTTTTCTTATAGGAGCAACCGTTTTCATTGCAGGATTAAAAAGCGGAGCATGCAGATATGCCAGATTGGTTTCTTCGATGGATTTTTTTAAAATATTCTTGTCTGTTGTAAATTTTACACCATGTTGTTCCATCGCGTTTGATGATCCTGAAACCGAAGTCGCACCATAATTCCCATGTTTGCACACTTTGTAACCGGCACCGGCAAGCACAAGACAACTCAATGTAGAAATATTGAAAGTGTTTTTCTGATCACCACCTGTACCAACTATATCGATTGGATTATATTCTGATAAGTCAACATTCATTGCAAGTTCCAGAAGTGATTTTTGAAATCCTGAAAGCTCTTCAATAGTGATGCTTCTCATCAGAAAAACACTGATAAACGCCGCAATCTGATTTTCATTATACTTCCCTGAACCTATGTTATACATTACATCGGCAGCTTCATCAGTTGTAAGATATTGATGTTCAAATAATCTGTTTAAAATTTGTTTCATTGCATTTACTAATAAAATTTTTCACTTAATAGAAATTCATAACTAATAGCAAGATTATAGCTCCAGCCAGTTTTTCATGATTATTTTACCCTGAGGAGTAAGCACTGACTCAGGATGAAACTGTACACCATGCAACCTGTAATTTTTATGCCTGAAAGACATTATCTGATTTTGATCATCAACTGAAGTTATTTCAAAACAATCCGGAAAATTTTCCCTGCTTGCTATCCATGAATGATATCGTCCAACTTCAAAAGTTTCTTCGAGCCCCTCAAATAAAGGATCAAATGCAATCTTATGAACATTCTCTGCCAAACCATGATGTACATCATCAAGATTTACAAGTTTGGCACCAAAAGCCTCAGCGATAGCCTGATGTCCCAGACAAACACCCAGAATATCTTTTGTTGACGCATACATTTTTATAAGATCCGGCAGAAGTCCAGCTTCAGAAGGTATCCCGGGACCGGGTGAAAGAACAATCTTGTCATAAATAGCTGCATCTTCCAGCTTTAACTTATCATTTCTGATCACATCAATACTTGCATCACTTACTTCTCTTATCAGATGCACAAGATTGTAAGTGAACGAATCATAGTTGTCAAAAACAAGTATCCTCATTTTATTAGTTTTTTAGAGTTGTAGCCATATCCAAAGCCATTTTAAGTGCAGCAAGTTTATTTTTCACCTCCTGGAGTTCGCTTTCTTCAACAGACTTTGCCACAATACCTGCACCGGCCTGATAATACAAAACATTGTTTTTACTCAGGAATGACCTGATAGTAATAGCCTGATTGAAGTCACCGTTAAGGCCTATATAACCTATGCATCCTCCATAAAATCCGCGTGAATGTGGTTCAATCTGATTAATGAGTTCAAGTGCCCTGACCTTTGGTGCTCCCGACAAAGTACCTGCCGGAAAAGTGTCAGCAAATAATTTGAATACGTTTGTTCCTTCCTGAAGCTCTCCACTGACTCTTGAAACCATATGCAGTACATGAGAGTAATACTGAATTTCCTTAAAAATCTCCAATTTTACATTTTTTGTATTTCTGCTCAGGTCATTACGGGCAAGATCCACAAGCATAACATGCTCAGCATTTTCTTTGGGATCTCTTCTGAGTTCTTCTGCAAGCTGAAGATCTTTTTCATCATCTCCCGTCCTTTTAAAAGTACCGGCGATAGGATCAATATATGCCTTATTCTTCTTTACCACCAGATGAGCTTCAGGCGATGAACCAAAAATACGGTATGACCCAAAATCAAAATAAAACAGATAAGGAGAAGGATTAACAGACCTCAATGCCCTGTAAGCCTTGAAATCATCTCCTGAGTATTTTTGAGAATAGCGTCTTGATAAAACAATCTGAAAAGTATCACCTCTGTAACAATGCTTCTTTCCGGCTGAAACAATCTTTATATATTCTTCATCAGAAATATTTGATATTTCTTCATCTTCTATACTGAAGTTGTAGGAAGCAAAATTCCGGTTATCAAGTAATGCCATCACTTCTCCCATTGAGCTTTCATCACCGTTAAAAATATTTTCCACGATAGTAAGCTCATTTTTGTGGTGATTGATACAAATAATAAATTTGTAAAGTATATATCTTAAATCAGCAATATCAGAGCCATCAAGTGACTTACTATCCATTTTTACGTTTTCAAAATATCTTACAGCTTCAAAAGAAGTATATCCAAACAATCCGTTGAAACCGGATTTATTTTCATCTTCACTTATTTTGAAAGACTTAATGAAACTTTCAAAACGATCAGGAACATTAATATCTTCAGATATTTCCGTAACAACTTTTTTCCCGTCAGGAAAGGACTCTTTTATACTATTATTTTCAAGAGTAAACTCTGCAACAGGTTTAAAACCAATGAATGAAAAACTGTTTTCTCCACCATGATAATCAGAACTCTCCAACAGGGCTGAATTCGGATATATATCTCTTAATTTCAGATATATACTTACAGGAGTTTGCAAGTCTGCCAGTAACCGGCTTGATATTGTTTTAATTGAGTATTCCATGATTTTATTTATTGTTCAAATTAAAAAACCGGATATAAGTATCCATATCTTTATCTCCTCTTCCGGAAACATTAATAACAACTATGTCGTCTTTCTTAAATTTTAGTTTTTTCAATGCGGCCAATGCGTGTGAACTTTCTAAAGCAGGAATGATGCCTTCGAGTGAAGTCAGTTCAAAGGCGGCAGATAATGCCTCATTATCAGTGGCTGCAAGTACTTCAGATCTCCCCTTTCTTGCCAGATTAGCATGAATCGGACCTACGCCGGGATAATCCAGTCCGGCCGAAATAGAATAAGGTTCGATAATCTGTCCGTCTTCAGTCTGCATAATCAGACTTTTTGAACCATGCAGAATACCTGTTTTACCTCGTAAAATAGATGCTGCCGTTTCATCTGTATCAATGCCTTTTCCGGCAGCTTCAACAGCAATAAGTTTTGTTCTGGTTTCATCAAGATAATGATAAAAAGCCCCTGCAGCATTACTTCCTCCTCCTATACATGCAATTAAGTAGTCGGGATAATCACGCCCCTCTTTTTCAAGAAGCTGAGTTTTAATTTCTTTGCTAATAATTGACTGGAATCTTGCTACCATATCAGGATAAGGGTGAGGTCCGACTGTACTTCCAATAATATAAAATGTATCAGAAGGATTACAACACCAGTCTCTCATGGCTTCATTTGTCGCATCCTTTAAAGTCATATTTCCTGAAGTTACCGGTACAACTTTAGCGCCAAGCATCTGCATTTTCTGAACATTTAGGTTCTGCCTTTCAATATCGGTTTTCCCCATGTAAACCACACATTCCATCCCCATCAGAGCACAAACAGTCGCAGTTGCAACTCCGTGCTGTCCAGCTCCAGTTTCAGCAATTATCCTTGTTTTCCCAAGACGTTTTGCCAGAATAATCTGTCCGGTTGTATTGTTGATTTTATGAGCCCCGGTATGATTAAGGTCCTCTCTCTTGAGATAAATCTTACATCCGTATTTTTCGGATAACCTGCCGGTAAGATACAGCGGAGATGGTCTACCTACATAATCTTTCAGCAGCTGGTCCAGCTCTTCCTGAAATGATTGTTCTTCAATAATTTCAAGGTACTTTTTTCTAAGGTTTTCTACATTACTATGAAGTATTTCCGGTACATAAGCACCTCCGAAATCTCCATAAAACCCGTTTTCATCTACTTGATACATATATTTTTGAATTAATTATTTTTTCTGAAAAGCATAAAAAAAAGGCCTGTTGTGAGTCAACAGGCCTGAATATATTTTTATTAAATGTACAAGGGCTCCCTACCTCACCATATTTGTTGAAGTTAAAAGCCACCACCAATTTGCACACAAAATAGTTCTCATATTTTTCTTTTTCAATGCGACAAAATTATATCATATAATTACAACATGCAAGAAAATCAAAATTTTTCTTGCAAAAAAAATTATAAATCAATTAAAACCACGCTCTTTTTTAATCTGTTCGTAAGCAACATTCACTTCCTTGAACTTTTCATTTGCCGATTTCTGGACATCTTCACCCAAATGAGAAACCTTATCAGGATGAAATTTTACAGCCATTTTCTTATATGCTTTCTTCACTTCTTCATCAGTAGCATCAGATGAGATCTCAAGTATCTTATATGCACTTTTACTATCCTTGATAAACATTGATTTTATAGACTCATAGTCTGATGCGGAAATGCCCAGCCATGATGAAACCACTCTTATCGTTTCAAGTTCATTAGCATGAGCCTGATTATCACTCAAAGAAAGTCCAAACAAATAATGTAACAATTGTACCCTTGAAGCATGATCCATAAATGTTTTAATCTGTATGCATATTTCACGCAGATCGTATTCTTTATTTAATAATTCTCTCAGCATCAGAATATAGCTTTCAGCTTTTTCCTGACCAAACTGCTTCTTATAAAACTCTTTGACATAATCCAACTCAGATTTTAAAATCCTGTTGTCAGATTTCATTACAGATGCAGATAATAAAAGAAGGCTAACTCCAAAATCACCAGGTTGAGTTTGTTGGCGTTTCCAGTTGTTTGATCTTGAATTTTGTTCCCATCCTCCGGTGCCGGTTTCATTATTATCATTACCGGATTCTCTGTTTGCAGAAAATTCACCACTTACAGCATGCTCGAGTATTGAACCAAAAGCGTAACCCATTATACCGCCTATCACTCCTCCTACTGACCAACCCAAAACTCCGCCAATCCATTTAAATGCTCCCATATAAAATAATGTGCCGTAAATCACATGATTTACGGCTACAAAAATAATTATTTAAAGTAAAAAATCGCCTGTTGAAATATCTACTTTTCAAAACCGATTTTCACATGCGCACCATCACAAAATGGCTTGTTATTACTTGCACCGCAACGACAAAGATGAAGCTCTTCTTTTACCTCTTCTGTACCATCAGTGTGAATCAACTTTACAGGACCTTTAACTAAATAAGGAGCTGACTTAAGTACTTTAATTGTAACCTGATTGTTTTCCATATTAGTTGAATTTTTAGTTTGACATACAGTATAAAGATATAAAAAACAACTGATTTATGATTATAAAAAATAATTTAACATTATTGACACAGATAATAAACAAGTCCTCTAAAAAAATATTATTATTTTTGCCGTACATGTAACGTTTTCAATTAAAATTCATCTATAACCATACAAATGCCCGAAGAATTCAAAAATGAGCAGCAGCTGATTTCAGGATGCCAGGATGGTGATCGGAGAGCTCAGAAGATGCTGTATGAGTTATACTCGGGCAAAATGATGGGTGTATGCCTCAGATATTGTAAAGAAAGAGAGACTGCGAGAGATTTGTTACATGATGGATTTCTTAAGGTTTTTTCTCACATTACTGATTATGAGGGAAAAGGTTCTTTCGAAGGCTGGATTAGAAGAATTATGGTTAATACAGCTCTCGAGTTCATAAGAAAGCAAAGTGACGAAGGTTACAAGATGAATATTGAAGAAGCCTACACTTTATCAAATAATGATATCGGCGCTTTAGAAAAAATGCAGGCTGAAGAAATTATCAGTTTGATACAGGGATTGCCTGCCATTTACAGAACAGTATTTAACCTTTTTATTATAGAAGGTTATTCACATAAGGAAATCGCTGATGAAATGAATATAACAGAAAGCTCATCAAGAGTATATCTTACAAGAGCAAAACAACTTTTAAAAGATATGCTGACTGTTGACAAAAAGTGATATAATGCGTAAAATTGACGAAACGGACATACTTAAAAAGAAACTTGACTCATTTGAGGCCAAGGCGCCTGACTTTGACGGGTTTTTCAGCGATGAAGAGCTCGGAAATGTCATGTTAAGTACAATCCTTAAATCAAAACTAAATAATTACAAGGCAAAAGCACCATTATTTGAAGAATTGATTGACAATAAACCGGTCATGATACCACTTTACAAAAGGCTTATGCCGGTCTGGAGAATAGCCGCTGCCGCTGTTGCCTGTCTTGCATTCTTCCTTTTGCTTCCTGAAATTACAAGAATGGATGATGAAATCATCAGTATGGCAAACAAAGAGACCATTCATAAGACGATTTCTAAGAAACCTGTAAGACAAGCACTTCCGGAAAAAAGTTTTTATACTCAGGCATTACAAACCCCTGCTACAATTAAAAGCATTGTTGTAACCGAATCTGATGCACCTGAGAAGGATTATAAAAAAAGTGAGAACACAGCTCAATCTTCAGAAAAACAAGATATTACTGAAAAAATTTCTTCTTCAGGCAAAAATATTTATCTGGAAAACGAATACAGTGTCGAACAAGCTTACGCGCAGGCAAGAGAAAGAAAGCTAATGGACGAAAAAGGTAAAATCAGAGCAGGTCTGAACATTAACGGTGGCAACAGATTACTATCGTTTGTAAATACCAGACAAAGCAGTAGTTTCCCATTACAATCCACTTTAAATAATTATTCTCAGGGCCTTTCCACGTTGAGTGCATCAGCCACTCCGCAGGTTTATCATCTGCTAAGATCAGCCTCTATTTCACAAAATGCATGGAAAGAAATACCTGCCAATTATAATTTATCTTCTGTACTTCAAAGCCAGGAAGCCTCATATTCACTTCCTTTAAATTTTGGAATCAGCGTTTCTTACCCATTAAGCAGTATTTTTGAAATCCAGTCCGGTCTTACTTACACTTACCTTTCAGGAGTTACATCCGGTAAAAGCGGATCAACAAATTTCCGTCTTGAACAGGAGTTACATTATATAGGACTACCATTAAGAATTGCTGTAAATTTCCATAAATACCAAAAGCTGGGATTATATGCGAGTTTTGGTGGAGCAATTGAAAAAGGCCTTTCCGGAAGACAGCATCTGGATGTAGATAACAACGGCGTCACCAAGGTTTGGGAAAGCAGACAGGATATATATGGTATTCAACCTGTTATTGGTTGTCAACTGGGTGCATCATATGAAATTGCCAATTCATTGCTATTATATTTCGAACCGGGAGCAAACTATTATATCCCTAACGACCAACCCATCTCAAGCCGTACCGAAGAAAGATTTAATTTCAATCTTGGTTTTGGTTTACGCTTCTCATTAAACTAAGCCTCAGTATATTCCTGCACATTTTTTTAATTCTTGTGCACTTTTTAACTCAAAAACAATTTGATAATCCGTTCGGATTATTACCTTTGCCCGTCCATGATTAAAAAATGGACTATAAATAACCATGTAAAACTTTTTATTTATGAGTTTAAATATTTTGGTACTTGCCAAACAGGTTCCGGATACAAGAAATGTCGGTAAAGATGCTATGACACCAGAAGGGACAGTCAACCGTGCTGCCCTGCCGGCAATCTTCAATCCTGAAGACCTTAATGCTTTGGAACAGGCTTTGATCCTTAAAGACAAAAATCCCGGAACAATCGTTACAGTACTGACGATGGGTCCATTCAGAGCCGCTGAGATAATCAGAGAGTCTCTTTATCGCGGTGCAGACAGAGGTTTCGTCCTAAGTGACAGAGCTTTTGCAGGTTCTGACACACTGGCAACTTCATACGCGCTGAGCTGTGCAATTAAAAATCTGCCTGAAACAAATCTTATTATTTGTGGTCGTCAGGCAATAGATGGAGACACTGCTCAGGTTGGCCCGCAGGTAGCTGAAAAACTTGGAATGAATCAGATTACTTATGCTGAAGACATAATAGGCATCAAAAACGGAAAAATTCAGGTTAAACGCCGCATTGAAAAAGGTGTTGAAATAGTTGAAGGAAAACTGCCAATGGTGATAACCGTAAATAGTTCCGCAGCACCTTGTCGCCCGAAAAACGCTAAATTGCTCATGAAATACAAATACGCACGTATTCCTAATGAGTTACAAGCAAATAATGAAGATTACATGAGTCTTTTCAGCAATCGCGATTTTCTGCAGATTGGAGAATGGAATGTTAACGATATAAAGTGTGAACTTTCAGAACTTGGTCTTTCAGGCTCACCTACTAAGGTAAAAAAAGTAGAAAATGTAGTTTTTCAGGCTAAGGAAAGTAAGTCATTTACTTCTTCTGATGAAGATATTGAGAATTTAATACAGGAATTGATAAGCAACCACACTATAGGATAAAAAAATGAACAATCTATTTGTCTATTGCGAAATTGAAGACGGAATAATTGGTGACGTAAGTCTCGAATTACTTACAAAAGGGCGTTCACTTGCCAACCAGTTAAAATGTAAACTTGAAGCAGTTGTTATCGGCAACAAACTTGAAGGTATTGAAAAACAGGTTTTCCCTTATGGTGTAGATGTGTTACATATAGCTGAAGATCCGCGACTTGCTCCCTATACTACACTTCCCCATTCTTCCATACTTATTAAACTTTTTAAGGAAGAAAAACCGCAGGTTGCTTTAATGGGAGCTACAAGTATAGGAAGAGACCTTGGTCCAAGGGTATCTTCAGCATTACACAGCGGGCTTACCGCAGATTGTACTTCACTGGAAATCGGATCACATGAAGATAAAAAAGCCAATAAGGTTTATGAAAACTTGTTGTATCAGATACGTCCTGCTTTTGGGGGAAATATTGTAGCTACTATTATCAATCCTGATTGCAGACCTCAGATGGCAACTGTACGTGAAGGTGTTATGAAAAAAGAAATTTATGATAACAACTATGCAGGTACAATTAATAAACTTGATATCAAAAAATATGTAGATGAAAGTGATTTTGCTGTCAGTGTGATTGAACGTCATATTGAAAAATCAAAAATCAATATCAAGTCATCTCCAATAATTATAAGTGGAGGATATGGCATGGGGTCAAAAGAAAATTTCAATTTACTTTTTGATCTTGCTTCAGTAATCGGAGCTGAAGTCGGTGCATCACGTGCTGCAGTAGATGCCGGTTTCGCCGAACATGCCAGACAGGTTGGTCAGACCGGTGTTACTGTCAGACCTAAATTATATATAGCCTGTGGTATTTCAGGTCAGATTCAGCATATTGCAGGAATGCAGGAAAGCTCTTTGATAATTTCAATTAACAATGATCCCGCTGCACCAATTAACACAATTGCTGATTATGTTATAACAGGTGACGTTGAAACCGTTATTCCGAAAATGATCAAGTATTACAAGAAAAACTCTAAATAATATGGCAAATTTATATAATGAGATTCCGGAACTGAAGTTCCATCTCAATCATCCTTTGATGAAACACATAGTTGAACTCAAGGAAAGGAATTTCACGGAAAAAGAAATGTTCGACTATGCTCCTCAATCATTTGAAGATGCAATGGACAGCTATGAGCAGATACTTCAACTGACTGGTGAAATTTGTAGCGAAATCATCGGACCAAATGCGGAAGATGTTGACCATGAAGGTCCTCAGGTTGTAGATGGTCATGTTGTATACGCAAAAGGTACAAAAGAAAACCTTGATGCACTTGTAAAAGGTGGATTAATGGGTATTACACTGCCGAGGAAATATGACGGTCTGAATTTCCCTATTGTTCCATACATCATGTGTGCTGACCTTGTTAGTGCAGTTGATGCCGGTTTCACCAATATCTGGGGTCTTCAGGATTGTGCTGAAACTATTCATGAATTTGCTACTGAAGAACAGAAGCAACGATTTCTACCAAGAGTAAGTGCCGGTGAAACCATGGCTATGGATCTGACTGAGCCTGATGCAGGATCTGACTTACAAGCAGTAATGCTAAAAGCAACCTATAATGAAGCCGACGGATACTGGTATCTTAACGGAGTTAAGCGTTTCATCACCAACGGTGACGGAGATATTGCATTAGTGCTTGCCCGCTCCGAAGATGGCACAAAAGACGGTCGCGGACTTTCAATGTTCATTTATGATAAAAAAGATGGAGGCGTTTCAGTAAGGCGTATAGAAAATAAGATGGGTATAAAGGGTTCTCCTACCTGTGAACTTGTTTTCAGAAACGCTAAAGCCGAACTTTGTGGTGATCGCAAGCTTGGTCTTATCAAATACGTAATGTCATTGATGAACGGTGCCCGTCTGGGTATTGCTGCTCAATCTGTAGGCATTAGCCAGGCTGCATTTAATGAAGCCTATAAGTACGCAAAAGATCGCAGACAATTTGGTAAAGCTATCATTGAGTTTCCCGCAGTATATCAGATGCTTGGTCTGATGAAGGCAAAACTGGATGCTTCAAGAACCTTATTATATGAAACTTCCCGTTTTGTTGACATTTACAAGACTTTTGGACAAATTTCAGAAGATCGTAAACTTGAGCCCTCAGAGCGTGATGAAATGAAAAAATATCAGAAGTTTGCTGATGCCTTCACTCCTATTGCCAAAGGCCTTTCAAGTGAATTCTGTAACCAGAATGCTTATGATTCGATTCAGATACACGGTGGATCAGGTTTTATGAAAGATTATGCATGTGAACGAATTTACCGTGA
>CAZCWK010000046.1:0-516 GCA_964502355.1 uncultured Bacteroidales bacterium | reverse complement strand
CTCAATTACAGGTCGTTGCTGCTATCCGCCATGTTACAACAGGCACATATCTCAATATGATGCGTCAGTATGAGAAAGACCAGACCACACCTGAGCTGGAACATATTCGTGAAACATTAAAGGGACTTGCTGATACTTACGAAGCTACTGTTGCTGAAGTGATGGAGCATAAGAACAGTGATTACATAGACTATCAGGCCAGAAGAATGGTTGAGATGGCAGGTTATATCATTATGTCTCATTTATTGGTCAGCGATGCCTCCAGAGATAAAATGTTCAGGATTTCAGCTGAGATTTTTGTACAATACACTGAAGGTGAAGTTGCTAAACATGCAGCAATAATAGCAGGAGGGAAACCTGAAGAAATGACAAAATATACCAAATGCCTACTCTCAAAAGACTAAAAAAAGCTTTTAAGATTGCATGATTTGAAATATTTTGCTACTTTTGCACCGTTCAAAAGCGATTGTTCCGTTGTGTAATGGTAGCACCACAGATTCTGGTTCTGTTTGTCTG
>CAZCWK010000045.1:8892-23604 GCA_964502355.1 uncultured Bacteroidales bacterium | reverse complement strand
ACATGTAGTACTCAATATCTTCAGGAGCTTCGTGATCCCTAAGATAATTATCGTAAATAACCTGATGAATAAAACCGACATAACCATCCCAGTTATCCTCAGGTCTGGGTTCACTTAGAGCAATATTGAAAGTAAAATTAGGAAATGCCCGTTCAATTGCCCTGAAGTCTTCTTCATAAAATATTTCATTTTTGGACCTTGCACCATACCAATATGAAATTTTCCTGTCAGTAGTATGTAAAGTATTAAATAAGTGAAGTAAATGAGATCTTAAAGGGGCCATACCGGCACCACCACCAATGTAAAGCATTTCACGATTGGTTTCCAATATGTGGAAATCACCATAAGGTCCAGAAATAGAAACCTTATCTCCGGGTTTACGGGAGAAAATATAAGACGAACAAATACCCGGATTTAAGTCAGCCCAGCCACCCTTAACTCTGTCAAAAGGAGGCGTAGCAATTCTTATATTCAGCATTACAATATTACCCTCAGCAGGATGATTAGCCATAGAATAAGCCCTGTAAGTAGGTTCAGGATTACTCATCTTTAAACCCCACATTTTAAACTTGTCCCACTCTGATTTAAACCTGTCGTCGATATCAAAATCCTTAAAATCAACTGCAATAGTCGGCACGTCAATCTGAATATAGCTACCAGATTTAAAATTAAGAGTTTCACCTTCAGGTAATTTAACCACAAACTCTTTAATAAACGAAGCAACATTATTATTTGAAACCACTTCACACTCCCATTTTTTAATTCCCAGGATGTGTTCGGGGATCTTTATCTGCAAATCTTCCCTGACTTTTACCTGGCAACCCAATCTCCAGTTGTCCTTAATCTGGGATCTTGAAAAAAAGCCGGTTTCAGTCGGTAAAATATCACCTCCGCCTTCAACAACCTGGCATTTACACATACCGCAGCTACCGCCTCCGCCACAAGCAGAAGGAAGAAATATTTTGTTTTCACCAAGCACAGACAAAACAGAGGATCCTCGGGGAGTTATAAGCTCCTTTTCCTGATTGATTACAATCTTCACATTTCCCTCCGGTGTGAGCTTTTCTTTGATATACAATAATAAAACCACCAGTAATAAAGTTACCAGAAGAAAAATGAATATACTCAAGCCCAGTGTCACTATATTTATTTCAATCAAGATCATATGTCAAAGTTTTATTCCCATGAAACCCATAAAAGCAATACCCATCAAACCCGCAACAATAAAAGTTATGCCCAACCCTTTGAGAGGTTTAGGAACTTTAGAATATTCCATATGTTCGCGTATAGCTGCCATACCTAAAATTGCAAGCATCCATCCTATTCCGGAACCAAATCCATAGACTGTGGCTTCACCGGTGGATTCAAAGTTCCTTTGTTGCATGAAAAGAGAAGCACCAAGGATTGCACAGTTGACTGCAATTAAAGGAAGGAAAATACCTAACTGATTATATAAGGTTGGCGTAAATTTTTCTACTGCCATTTCAACTATCTGAGTCATTGAAGCAATGATAGCAATAAATAATATAAAGCTCAGAAAGCTAAGGTCATACCCAGCCAGAGAAGGACTTATCCAGGCCATGGCACCAGCCCTTAAAATATAAGTATCCAGCAAATAGTTTACAGGAACCGTAATCACCAGGACAAAAGTAACCGCGATACCAAGCCCAACCGAAGTCTTAACAGTTTTTGATACAGCCAGATATGAGCACATACCCAGGAAATATGCAAAAACCATATTGTCAATAAAGACCGATTTAATAAAAAGGTTAAATAGGTGTTCCATATATCATTATTTTTCCTGTAAATCCTTATTAATTGCTCTGTGAACCCAAATAATGCAGCCGACAACAATCAAAGCCATCGGTGGTAATATCATAAGTCCGTTATTCATGTAACCTGCATCGTAAACTGCCTGAGGAATTATTTTGAAACCAAAAAAACTGCCTGAGCCAAGCAACTCACGTACTGTCGCAATTATTATCAACACTATAGCATAACCCAAACCGTTGGCAATACCATCAACAAATGAATCAAAAGGTTTGTTAGCGAGAGCAAATGCCTCAAGCCTTCCCATCAATATGCAGTTTGTTATTATCAGTCCTATAAAAACTGATAATTGTTTCCACATATCATATACATAAGCCTTTAAAAACTGTTCGACTATGATTACAAGCGCGGCAACTACAACCAACTGAACAATTATCCTGATTCTGTTTGGTATAGTATTACGCAACAATGATATTATCACATTAGAAAATGCTGTCACAACAGTAACCGAAATTCCCATGACCAATGCGGGTTTCACCTGAGCAGTTACTGCAAGCGAAGAGCAAATACCCAATACGAGAACAAGTATAGGATTGCCTTTGCTTAAAGGATTCAGAAATATTTCTTTTTTAAAATTCATATTGTAAGCTGGTTTCTTTTATTTGTTTCAAACAAAATAATATCCGGCAATCTATTTTTTATCTGCCATATTAAAAAAAATCTTATAGGCTCCGAGACTGTTAAGCAACATCGATTCCAGGCCTTTACTTGTAATAGTACCTCCGGAAATACCATCAACAGCATCTCTGTCATCAACTTTTTGACCTGATTTCAATACAGCAACAGATTTAAACATTCCGTCAATAAGTATTTTTTTTCCTTCAAATTGTTTCTGAAATTTCGCAGTGTTTATTTCAGCTCCAAGCCCCGGGGTTTCTCCCTGATGAGAAAAAGAAGCGGCAAAAATGGTTTTCCTGTCGTCGTTAAGCGACAAATATCCCCAAATCGGGCCCCAAAGTCCTGCGCCATAAACCGGTATTATGTATTTTTTAGTACCATCTATATTTGCTTCATATACAGGCAGCTGGCGTGATGATTGCTCTTTTCTGACCTCTTTTGAAACATCAATTTCAAAAGCTTTTCTTGGATCTGAAACCGTGACCTTACCACTGCTGTCAATAACATAAGCATTTACGATTGTTTTGTTATATAATGATTCAGCCTGATCCAGAGATGCGTCGATTTTGACAGATCTTAGTATCTGAGACATCTTATCAACATCTCCGTTTTTAGCCTGCTTTTCTTTTAATACCCCATTCGTAAGAGCAAGAGCTGCAGCCACAATGATTACCATTACGGATGAATATAATAATGTATATGTATTACTGTTCTTATCCATACAATCAAACTTTTACTTTTTTGGTATTAATTTTCATCCTGTTTTTCCTCTTCCTTATATTCCCCTGAACTACATAATAATCTATTACTTTCGCAAAAATATTCATCAATAATATTGACAACATCATCCCTTCAGGATATGCAGGATTAACAACACGTATTAACATAGCTATCAGACCTACCAGAAAACCATATATCCATTTGCCGGTTTCCGTTCTGGATGAAGTAACAGGATCAGTTGCCATAAATACAGCGCCAAAGGCGAAACCTCCAAGGCATATTTGTTCCCAGAATGGTACATCCATGTATGCATTAACAGAAAAAGCATTAAAAAGAAGAATTATTGATATTCCTCCGGCAAATACAGAAGTAATAATCTTCCAGCTTGCTACACCTGTAATTATAAGAAAAGCTGCACCAAGCAAAATGGCCAAAGTAGAGGTTTCGCCTATACTGCCGGGTTTCAGACCTATAAACATGTCAAGCCAACTTAATGGCTGGCCCATTATATCCGTAAACTGTATTTTGTCTGCAACAGATGATGCTGACTGACCAAGTGGTGTTGCTCCGGTGAAACCATCCACAACAGGTATTGATTGTCCAAATCCGAAATATTCTTTTGATGTAACCCAGACGCTTGTTCCTGACATCTTCGAAGGATATGCAAAAAACAAAAATGCCCTTGTGACCAAAGCAACGTTAAAAATGTTATATCCTGTCCCTCCGAATATCTCTTTAGCAAATATAACCGCAAATGCTGTTGCAACTGCAACCATCCACAATGGTGTTTCAATAGGCATTATTAAAGGTATTAACAGCCCAGAAACCAGAAAACCTTCCTGAATCTCTTCCTTTTTGATTTGAGCAGAAATGAATTCCACGCCCAATCCTACAACGTAGGATACTATAATGTATGGTAATACTGCAAGTAATCCCCATCCGAAAACCTGAAAGAAATCCATATCCTGCAGCTTGCCAATTGCAAGATAATGCTGATATCCTGTATTGTACATACCGAACAACATAGTCGGAATCAACGCCAGTATTACCCAGAACATTGTTCTTTTTGAATCAATGCTGTCATGTATATGTACTCCTGAACCGGAAGTCCTGTCAGGTACAAAAAGAAAAGTCTCGAAACCCTCAAACACCGAATTCAGTGATGATAACTTTCCACCCTGTGAAAAGAGAGGTTTCACTTTGTCTAATATTTTTCTTAATGCTTCCAATTGCTCAACATTTATTATTAATCACCATTTTCTAATTTCAATGAATCCAGGCTTTGTCTGATTATCTTTTGAACTTCAACTTTTGAAGTACAGACAAATTCGCATAAGGCAAAATCTTCAGGGGCTACTTCATAAATCCCAAGATCTTCCATCTTTTCATAATTACCTGTTATGCATGCTCTGACCAGCTGCTCAGGTAAAACCGACATTGGAAAGACTCTGTCATACTCACCGGACATTATTAATGCTCTCTCTCCTCCTAAAACCCTGGTATCTGCCGTGAATTCTTTATTCGGGAATATCTTTTGAATAATCCAGCTAAAGTAAGTCCTGCTAAAACTAAAAGAATTAAGTCTGGGCATTATCCAACCTATAAACTCGTGTATGTTTTGACCATCTTTGATTACCGTCAGCTGATAAGAGTAAAAGTCAAGACTGCCTTCATATTCTACTTTCTTACCTGATAAAACATTGCCATTTATATATCTCAAAGGAACTTCTTTATAAACATTTCCTTCAACTAAAGCTTTAACCGGATAACCGGGCAGGCATCTGACATATCTTGGATTTCTGACTTCAGGACCTGTTATGGCAACTATCTTCGATAAATCTACTTTACCTGTAAGGAAAAACCTTCCTATTAACATCAGGTCAGGTAAATTAAGAGTCCAGACTATTTCTCCTTTATTTACCGGTTCAATATTATTTATCTGTACTCCTGCATTTCCGGCCGGATGTGGTCCATCAAAATATCTTACTTCAATATTTGCTGATTCCTTTTTTATCGCCTGACACGTACAGCCGACATTAACTCCCAGATAAACTTTACCATCGGTAAGCTTACTGATTATCTCCAGTCCTGCATTTATTTCATTTTCATTACCTTTTGTAAGATATTCATAGTCAGGTGCTAAAGGAGCCGAATCAAAGCAAGTTACAAATATTGATCTTGGCTTCTTAACAGGATTTGCATAAATATCGTAAGGCCTTTGTTTAATCAATAACCACAAACCTGATTGCTGGAGTAATCTTGTTATTTTTTCTGAAGAAAAATCATCCTGTGTTTTGGTTTCAAAATCCAGATATTCGATTTTAGTATCAGGCTTGATGACGATGTTGAGTAATTTTCTCTTATCACCTCTTACAACTTCATGTACTATGCCACTAACAGGTGCAACACAATTGATTTCAGGGTAATTCTTATCTGACATCAAAGGTGTACCAGCCAGAACCCTGTCACCGGCTTTTACTAAAAGCCTTGGAGTGAAACCATGAAAATCCAGAGGGGAAACATAACAATATTCGGCAATACCGGCAGAAAAAGCTTCTTTTTTAGCAATGCCTGAAAGATTGATATTTAAACCTTTTTTTATTCTGATAACATTTGCCATAGAAAATATTTTGGACGCTAAATTATGAAATTTTAACGAAACATTTTTAAGGCTAAAGGTCTTATCGAAAGTTTTTTTTCAAAATATTAAAACAAAAAAACACAGATGCCTAAAACTTGTTATAAAAATTTATAGGTTTGTCTATCCAATCATTATATCTGAACCTGGCTATGAAACACTATAAACCGGCTTTCCTGATTTTATTCCTTACTTCTTCGCTTCTTTTGCGTGCAGTTTCTCCGGCAAATATTATTTATGATGATCAAATTAAGACTGTAAGGATCCATCCGGTTAATAACTGGATGTCCCCTCCTGTTATTAATCTTGAGACTAATGATCAACTGCTTGTTAGCTGGGATCAGCTTTCTCACGACTACAAGAGATATGCATACAGGTTAATACACTGCAACCGGGACTGGAGCAAATCAGACCTGAATCAGCTTGAATACTCGGATGGTTTCAATGAAAATGATGTTAATGATTTCGAGAGATCTTATAATACTTCAATATTATATACTCACTATAAACTTCAAATTCCTAACGACGATCTGAAAATTAAGTGTTCAGGCAACTATAAACTTGAAGTATTTGATAAAGACAGTCCTGACAGTAATGTATTTGTAACGCATTTCATGGTCCTGGAGAAAAGAACCAGGATAGAGTTGTCTGTTACAGCCAATACGGACGTTGATTTTCAGGATAAAAACCAACAACTGAGGATTGAAGTTATTCCGGTTGGCTTCAGTTTCCAACAACCTGAAGTAGAAGTGAATATCAGAATCGGACAAAATCAGAGACCGGATAATGAGGTTACAGAAATAAGGCCATTATACATCAATCCCGGCAAGTTGATTTATGAACATGATAAAAATCTTATTTTTAAAGCTGGCAACGAATACAGAAGATTCGAAATTACCAGTTATAAACATTCGGGTTTAAACGTAAATAAAACAACGTTTTTCAGGCCTTTTTATAATGTAGAACTCCTACCCTCTGAAACCAGATTAATCGGTTACTCTTATGACCAGGACCAGAATGGAAGGTATCTTGTTCACAATATTGATTATAATTCAGATGACGTATGCTCCGATTATTTTCTGGTTCATTTTACTTATCCTATGGCCAACCCATGGATTGACGGCGGTTTATATCTGAACGGTGATCTTGTAAATAATCGCTCAGACAAAAAAAGCAAAATGATCTATAACTTCGAAACCAAGGAATATGAAGCAACTCTGTTTCTAAAACAAGGTTCATACAACTATCAATACTTCTTCATACCATCATCAGGTGGAAAACCTTCTGTTGAAAAAACAGAAGGTTCATACTGGCAAACTGAAAATGAATATCAGGTTTACGTCTACTATCATCCTATTGGTGAAAGATATGACAAGCTTATTGGTTTCAGCCAGATAAAAACCAAATTTTAATGTATATTATTTCCTTTTAAAGGCAAGTAACATCATAAATATCAGAACTACAGCACCCAAAGCAATAGCTGCGTTTTTCGTTATATCCTTTTTGTAAGCTTCTTTATTGAGAATCAACTGATAATGCCAGCCTTCAGTTTTATAGAATACTACCCATTCCTCAAAATCAACAGATTCTTCATTGTTATCTTTTATCCAATGATCTGACAAGTCATATCCGGATGTTTCATTTTCAGGGACTGTATTTCTGATCGTATAATAATCGTTCTTAAGCAATGAAAAAGTGGCGATTTTATCATATTTACCTTTTTCAAAAGAACCGGGAGATTTCTTGTCATATTTGGTAAAATAATCATAAGCGGCCTGATAGCACTCTCTCACTGAACTTCGGGCGTTTTTAGTCTTATATCCGGCATCCATTTGGATTTTTCCGCCCATAAAGTCATCAATATATCGCGGTGAATGATAATTAAACTCCGGTCTCTTTAAACCCAGATCGCGTGAAATATATTCTTCAAGAACATACTCATCCTCGTTTAACTTCGTCAACTTCCTGACTGTGAAGATACCTGTGGATTTAAAAATCGAATATAATCCGTACTTATCTGATACTTTTTCAGAATCAGGTTTCTTAATCCCTTTGTAATCAGTATTAATAAGGGCACCATCAGAAAACTCAAACTGACCATCCAAAACAGAACTTCTGAAATTCAGTATTTCATCAATTCTGGAAATCAATTCTTTTTTATATTTCTCTTTGTGCTGGTTTGAAAAATAATACACGCTAACAGATGCTAATGCAAGCAATAAAACAAAAGTAACAGCTAATCTGAAAATTGAATTAGTCTTTCCGGAATTGCTATTGTTTACGTTTTCAACAGGTTGATTTTCCATGGATTCACAGTTTTAATTAGTTTTCAAATTGGTTATTTTAGCAAATATATAAATATTTATTCCAGTTTAAATCTCATTCTCCAACGACTATTTTCAAATTCATGATTGAGTATCTTAAACTTACCTATTTCTGATGTATTTTGAACATGAGTACCTGCACACGCACAAACATCATAGTCTCCTACTTTAATTATTCTAATCATTTCAAAACTATCTTCAGGCAACTTACTGAGATCTGCAATTTTTGAGGCTTCTGTAATTGGTATAAATTCAACGGTAACAGGAAGATTCATTCTGATAACTTCATTTACCTTATCTTCAATTTCTGATATTTCCACGGCAGTCGGGCTTTCTTTCAGGTAATAGTCACATTTTGATTTTTTTCTCTCTATATGAGCATTCATAGATCTTTTGCATCCGAACATTCTAACCATTGTCTGATTCAGAATATGTTCGGCTGTATGCATAGGCGGGTATTCCTGTTTGTTGTGGTTCAATACTATTTCTTCCATAATTATATTGTAATAATGGCAAATATAATAATTTAAAAAACGATTACAGAAAGCCGTTTTTTTTTAATTTTATGCCAAATTTCAAATTAACGATACTTAATAGATGATTATTCAAAAACTTTTCACCTCTTCTGAAAAAGCTTCCTTTATAGATAAAATAAATACTTGTATTGACTTTCTCGAGGAATCCTGCCTGAATGAAAATGTTGCAGGAGCAGTTATTTTTATTGATTCTTTATCAGACCCTGATTATTTTAAGAAAAAGGATTTAATCAATCTGATTATTTCAGACAGAAAATTACATCTGCCGGTAAATATTCAATCTCAATCATTCTCAGACGAAGTCTCAATAGAAATTTGGGTTTGTCAGGAAGCTGATAGTATTGAGTATCATAATATTGGTGATTTTTACTATAGTAAAATAAAAAACAGTTCTGCTAATTTGATTTTTGGTTTCGGCATAACTGATGAATCACAGGAAACACCACTCGATTGTCAGATAGACATTGCATTTTCGAAAACGCTCAAAGTACTTAAAGCAGAAAATCTTGATTTTTCAAATATAATCAGGCAATGGAATTATGTACCTGATATAACAGGTTTTGTTGAAAAAGACAATAAAAAATATCAGAATTATCAAATATTTAATGAAATAAGACAAAAGTATTATTCAGTTTGTGATTTTAAGAATGGTTATCCTGCAGCAACAGGCATAGGCACGGGATACGGAAATTTTTGTATTGACTTCATTGCTTCCGAATTGAATAATCCGGTAAATATTAAGCCTTTATCTAATCCGAAACAAAGTGATGCTTATTTATACAGTCAGCATAAACTGGTTGGAGACAAGATAAACGGTAACATAAAAATGGCACCTTTATTTGAAAGAGCTAAAATAATTGGAAATGAAGATTATGACATTAATTTTATCTCGGGGACAGCTTCAATTATCGGAGAGGAAACCATTGGTGTAGATAATATTGTACTTCAGACAGAAACTACAATTGAAAATATATTTGAACTGACTTCAGAAATGGATCTGAAAAATGATTCATCATATACTTATGTCAGGGCGTATATTAAAGAAGCAAAGGATTTGGAAACCGTCAAAGATATTTGTCGGAAAAAGTTCCCTGGTGTAGAAACTTCGTACTTAAAATCAGACATTTGCAGAGATGATTTACTTGTCGAGATTGAGACAGCACTCAGGCAGAAAAAATAAAAAACAAGCCTGAAGAAATGAAGGCATGTTCTGTTTCATAATACCGGAAAACAAAACTTAAGATCTATGAAATCAGGTAATAATAAAAATAAAAGCAGTAAAGCCCCAACCGGGAAAAAGTCAGTTAAGCCGGGCAACGCTACGAAAATGCTAAATGTTCTGCTGGCAATGGTAACGATTATTGTTACTTTAACACTGACGGCAGGAGTAAATCCTTTTTTACTTAAGAAATTTCAGGAACTGGACATCTTTATGTTCAATATTGATTTCCTGATAGATAATTTGAAAAATGCAGGCGGTCTGACCATTTGGCTGGGATCTTTTTTTAATCAGTTTTTTTATCATCCTGCTATCGGCTCAATCATTTACACTATACTACTGTCTCTAGTTACATATTTGACTTACAAGATTTTCGACCTTAAGAAATCCGGCTTTCCATTGGCTTTGATACCTTCTTTATTACTGTTATTGACATTGACTGAAACCGGTTACATGGTTTATTTATTAAAAATCAACAGTATTGCTTATGTGAATATCATATCTGTAATATGCATGCTGATTGGATTGTATTTGATAAAAAACACAAGTAAACTTTTTTTGAAAATTATTATTGTTACGTCTTACATAATTATAGCGTTTCCAGTATGCGGGTTTTATGCCCTATTATGCGGGTTACTGATGATAATTGTTTGCATTAAAGACTATATTAAACAAAAACAATTCAAACAACTCATACCGGCTGTTATATTGATATTGCTTATTCCGTTAGTGCCGTTCTTTTATCAAAGATATATTTATGATAACCTATATATCTCAGGTATATATTTTACGATATTACCCGGTTTCGAATTCAATAAAGACTTTATAAGCCTTTGGCTCCCATATATTTTGCTTGGAGTATTTTTTGTTTGCATGTTATTTTACAAATCACCTGAAAAAAAGCAAAAATCCGGTGGTTTAATCTCTGATCATTCTAAAAAACATAAGGAATTAAGCTCGCGAAAACTTAATCCTGCTCCTGCTATTTTCATGTTGTTTACAATACTATTTGTAATCATTTTCTCTTACAGAGATCAAAACTTCAATACAGAGTTAAAAATGCAGGCTGCAATTGAAGATGAAGACTGGAATGAAGTGATAAACCTGACCCGCAAGCAAGTGGATGAACCAACCAGAAATATTGTAATGTATACAAATCTGGCATTATATAAACTTGGTACAGCCGGAGACAGAATGTTTCAATACCCTGCAGGTCAAAAGAAGATAAACTCTCCTGTACCTGTTTCTTCAATGCAGATTTCCGGCATTCAGATGTATTATTACTACGGTTTGACGAATTATTGTTATAAATGGTGCATGGAATATTTTGTCGAAAATGGTGTAAAAAATAATCAGCTTAAATATTTTGTTTTAAGTTCTTTAATCAATGGTGAAACCAAACTGGCAAGTAAATACAACGACATGCTCAAAACAACTTTATTTCATAAGAAATGGGCAACTGATCACCAGAAATACATTAATAATCCACAGGAAATACCGGTTTCACCGGAATTTGCAGGAATCAGGAAGCTTACTGCCAAATATGATATTCTGGATGGAGATCATCAGATGCTTGAATCATATCTGAGAAATTATTTTTCAAATCTCAAGGATGGCCCTGCAGAGCAATTAGAGCTTTCTCTGCTTTATTGCCTCGAGTTAAAAGATATGAATAAATTCTGGCCAAGGTTCTTTTATTGGGCTATGACCCAAAAGAGAATTCCTGTACATTTTCAGGAAGCAGCGTTATTATTTCAGAATATTAAGAATAACGTAAATCTTCAGAATATCACTTTTGATGAAAAAGTTTTGAATAACTTCAGGTATTTTCTTTCACTTTCTAAGCAGTATTCAAATTTACCATTTGAACAGGCTAAGGAAATGTACAAAAAGCAAATTGGAGGAACTTACTGGTATTATTTCTTGTTTTATAATGAATAATCAGAGTACTAAGATGCAAACACCCGGATTTAAAAAACCGATTACCGGTTTCACCTATATGTTAATTGTTGCTGCTGCCTTATTATTGTCATCATGCAACGGAAAGCCTGAAAATGCTTTAGAATCCAATGATAAGGTTGAAATTTATCCTGAATATGAAGATATTACAATACCATTCAATATTGCCCCATTGAACTTCAGTATTATTGAGCATGGTGAATCATACTATACAAGTATTTCTTCTGAAAATGGTGATCCGATAATTTCTAAAGACAAAGATGTAAGGATCAATCTCAAAAGCTGGAAAAAATTGCTGGAAAACAACAAGAACAGAAAACTTACTATTGATATATATATAAAGAAATCTGGTAAATGGATTAACTATCCGGACATCATATTCAATATTGCAAGTGACCCAATAGACAAATATGTGGTCTACAGATATATACAACCTCTTTATACCACATATGAGGATATGTCCATCAGACAACGTGATCTGGAAAACTTCGATATTAAGACTTTGATTGATAACAGAAAACTATCTTCAAATGATAATCCGCATTGCGTGAATTGCCATTCATTTCAGGATTACAACAATACCGGAAACATGCAGATGCATTTCAGAGGCAAAGATGGAGGAACTATTATAATCGATGATAATATACACAAAAAGGTAAATCCAAAAGCTAAAGATCTGAAATCAGGTGTAGTATATCCTTCATGGCATCCAAAAATGGATTTGATAGCATATTCTCTTAATACTATCGGACAGAATTTCCATACTATCGATAAGGACAAAGTCGAAGTTATGGATTCCAGATCTGAACTGGCAATATATGATGTTAAAAATAATTCCATCAAACAATTGACGTATACTGATGACAGGATGGAAACATTTCCTTACTGGAGTCCTGATGGTAAGTATTTGTATTATGTTTCAGCATATTATCTGCCCAAAACAGATGATATTGAAAATGAGATAATTGAAAACTATAAAACAATCAAATACGATATTTACAGGATGGAATTCAATGAGAAAGACACTACTTTTTCTGATCAGGAACTAATTTACAGCGCTTCTTCTGAAAATAAGAGTGCGACATTCCCAAGGGTTTCACCTGATGGAAAGTATCTGTTATTTTCAATAGCCAATTGTGGTAATTTTCATATATGGCACAGAAGCAGTGATCTTTACCTCTTAAACATGTCAGACGGCAAATTAATGGATACAAAAGTGATTAATAGTGCTGATGTAGAGAGTTACCATTCATGGTCATCAAACGGCAGATGGATAATTTTCAGTTCAAGACTAGACGATGGTTCATACACAAGGTTATATGCTGCATATTTTGACAAAAACGGCAATTTCTACAAACCATTTGTGATACCTCAAAAAGACCCTTTGTTTTATAAAAAATCATTCAAATCTTTCAATATACCTGAGTTTATAACCAAAGAAGCCGCTACCAACAGTAATAAAATTGTAGAAGCATTTGAAAGTGAAGCTGATGTTGCGACTCTAAAACCATAATACTATGCAAAAGCTAATTCTCAGTCTGACTTTGATGATAACATTCTTGTTTTCATACAGTTCGCTTTTTGCCGAAACCCTGGTTTCACCGAACGGAGATTTGAAAATGAATTTTAATGTCGATGAAAAAGGTATAGCATCTTATAACCTTGCTTACAAGGGGAAAAATGTGATTAATAAATCAGGATTGGGATTGGAGTTAATAGGTCAGAACAATTTAATGACCGGATTCTCAATATTGAATACTAATATTTCATCTTTTGATGAAACCTGGCATCCTGTTTGGGGAGAAGAAAGCAGCATCAGAAATCGTTACAATGAAATGCAAGTTAATCTTAAGCAAAATAGTTCAGACATCAGTATCGTTCTGAGATTCAGACTATTTAATGATGGTCTGGGTTTCAGATATGAATTCCCGCAGCAAAACAAACTAAATTATTTTACTATTAAAGAAGAGCATACTCAGTTTGCAATGACCGGTGATCATAAAGCATTTTGGATATCAGGCGATTATGATACACAGGAATATGATTATACGGCATCCAGACTATCAGAGATCAGAAGTCTGAACCTTAAATCAAGAGATGGCAATGCTTCACAAACATTTTTCTCTCCGACAGGTGTGCAGACTGCTTTGATGATGAAAACTGATGATGGCCTGTACATTAATATTCACGAAGCGGCTTTAAAAGATTATTCATGTATGCATCTTAACCTTGATGACAAGAATATGATTTTTGAATCATGGCTTACCCCTGATGCTCTTGGTAATAAGGGCTATATGCAGACTCCGTGCACTTCTCCGTGGAGAACTGTCATTGTAAGCGATGATGCAAGAAATATTCTTGCTTCCAGAATAACTCTCAATCTGAATGAGCCCTGCGCAATTAAAGAAACTGACTGGATTAAGCCTGTGAAATATGTAGGTGTCTGGTGGGAAATGATAACCGGTAAAAGCACCTGGTCTTATACTAATGATTATTCCTCAGTAAAGCTTGGCGTTACTGATTATTCGAAATCCAAACCAAACGGAACACATGGTGCAAATAATAATAATGTAAAAAGATACATTGATTTTGCTTCAAAGCATGGTTTCGACCAGGTACTTGTTGAAGGCTGGAATATCGGCTGGGAGGACTGGTTCGGAAATACAAAAGATTATGTGTTTGATTTTGTCACACCTTATCCGGATTTCGATCTGAAAATGCTAAATAAATATGCTGCCGAAAAGAGTGTTAAACTTATGATGCATCATGAGACTTCTTCTTCTGTAATTAACTATGAAAGACATATTGATAAGGCATATCAGTTTATGGTTGACAATGGCTACAATGCTGTAAAAAGCGGTTATGTAG
>CAZCWK010000045.1:7230-8875 GCA_964502355.1 uncultured Bacteroidales bacterium | reverse complement strand
TAATATCATACCACGTGGAGAGCATCATTACGGACAATGGATGAATGACCATTACCTGTATAGTGTAAAAAAAGCAGCAGATTATAAGGTAATGGTAAATGCTCATGAAGCTGTCAGACCTACAGGTCTTTGTCGTACATATCCGAATCTGATTGGTAACGAATCTGCAAGAGGAACAGAATATGAAGCTTTCGGAGGCAGTAAGCCATCCCATACCACTCTCCTGCCCTTTACAAGGCTGATTGGCGGTCCTATGGATTACACTCCGGGAATATTTGATACCAAACTAACTTTCCTTTCGGGTAATCATGGATGGGTACATACAACACTTGTAAAACAGCTTGCTCTTTATGTAACACTTTACAGTCCATTACAGATGGCCGCTGACCTGCCGGAAAATTATGAAAAGCATCCTGATGCATTTCAGTTTATAAAAGATGTAGCTGTCGATTGGGACGAAACCAAATATATTGAAGCTGAGCCCGGTGATTATGTCACGATAGCAAGAAAAGCAAAAAGCACAGAGAACTGGTTTGTTGGAGGTATTACAGATGAGAATTCAAGAAAAGCATCATTTATTCCTGACTTTCTGGAACCGTGTAAAAACTATCTGGCGACAATATATCTTGACGGAGAAGATGCAGATTATGAGAATAATCCGACATCATACAAGATTATTAAGGGATTAGTAAATTCCAAATCAAGGATAACATGCAAGCTTGCCAGAAGCGGAGGCTTCGCTATAAGTATAATTGAAGCCTCCCCTAATGACGTTAAAAAGTATAAGAAATTAAAGCTGTAATTAACAAGCTATTTTACTGAGAAATTCGACTGCCTTTTGCGGATCCGGTGCATAGAAATCTGCTCCGATTTTTTTGCAGAAATCTTCATTTACAGGTGCTCCACCTATCAGTACTGTTGTATCAGGGCTTATTTTCTTGATTTCGGCAACTGATTGCTCCATATTGCCCATAGTCGTTGTCAGCAATGCTGACAAACCTACGACTGCTCCGGGATTATTATTGATAGCATTCACAAATTTCTCTGTTGATACATCTACTCCAAGATCAATTATGCTCCATCCACCACCTTCAATCATCATTGAAACCAGGTTTTTACCTATGTCATGCAAGTCACCCTTAACAGTACCGATTATAAAAACGCCTTTAGTCTTTATATCTCCTGACACAAAAAATGGTTTAAGGCATGACATTGAAGCACCCATTGCCTTAGCTGACATCAACATCTGAGGTACAAATATCTTATTTTCAGAAAATTTCTGACCAACCTTAGACATTGCAGGAATTAAACCTTCTTCAAGAATTGCTTGTGGTTTAATACCGGATTCAAGTGCTGATGCAGTCAACTCGAGAGCTCCGTCCTGGTCTTTCATTTGTGGAGGATAAGGAGATTTCCTGTCTACTTTACCAAATTCGACAGATTCTGAGATTTTTTCAATTATTGGTTCCATGTAATTTATTTGATAGATTTTAGATTTTTATCATTAAACGGATTCTTACCTTCAGGAGTTAAAAGATAATCCAGTAATTTCTCATAATGCTTTTCGACATTTCTTCTTACTATCTTCATCGTACTGTTCATCATTTTGTTGCTTTCATTGAAATCTTCTTCCAGCAAAGCAAAT
>CAZCWK010000045.1:4818-7208 GCA_964502355.1 uncultured Bacteroidales bacterium | reverse complement strand
ACCATCTTTCAGGAAATATTCCGGCGTATTTTCCACCTTTTTTATATTCATTTATTGCCTGATGAAACAATTCTACAGCTTCTTTTTTGGCTTCTGCAGATGAAAGATCAGGTATAGCTCTCTTTACAGCCTGCATATTTGGTACAATTAAAGCTACTGTATATGCACCCTGATTATTATATAGCATAACCTGTTCAATATAAGGACACAAAGAAACCATAGATTCCTCTATACCTTCAGGACTGTATTTTTCACCGTCACTACCAATAAGAAGACTTTTAGAACGGCCGTATACATTTAGGAAACCATCTTTATCCAACTGGCCAAGGTCTCCTGTATATAACCAGCCATCTTTTAATACCTGGGCTGTTGCCTCAGGATTTCTCCAATAACCGGCCATTACATTTTCTCCCCTTATTACAATTTCTCCCTTTTTACCGTGAGGAAGAACTTTACCTTCATCATTCCTTATCGTAACTTCAATAGATTTCGCGGGCTTACCGGAAGTACCAAGTTTATGACAAGCGTATGAATTTGATGATATTACAGGTGTAGCTTCAGATAATCCATAACCCTGGAACATTGGTATCCCAGTAGCATACCAGAATTTTTGCATATCAATATCAAGATAAGCACCACCATCAACAAAGAATTGTAATTTGCCTCCCAAACCTTTTCTAAGACTTGAAAAAAGGCTCTTTTCAAACAATTTCACAAGAGGTCTGAGAACCCAGCTGAATCTATGTCCTTTATTATATCCCTCTTTATTGTAAATCATGTTTATTTTTATTGCCGTGTTGAATAGCTTTTCAACAAATGGTCCCATGTCACGAACTGAATTATCTACATTTTTTTTGAATGTTTTAGCCAATGCAGGAACTGTCATTACAACATTAGGTTGAAACTCTTTCATTGCAATCGGAATATTCTTGATATATTCAAAAAGTGTTTTTCCTGTTGGCACAGTTGCAATACCGCCACCTCTCTGAATAAATGTATAGAAACCGGTTACATGAGCAAAACAATGATCCAATGGCAGAATAAGCAGGGTTCTGAAATCTTCCGGAACTGAGACTACTGAAAGTGATTGTTCAACATTTGCAGTAAAGTTCCTGTGAGTCAACATCACACCTTTAGGATCAGCAGTGGTACCAGAAGTGTAAGTAATATTTGCAAGATCAGATCCTTTAACAGAATAAGCTAATTCAAGTAATTTCCCCGGATTATTCCGGTTCCATTCATCACCTAATGAATAAAATTCATCAAGAGACAATTCGCCTTCTTTTAAATCTTCTTTTTTGCTTCCGATAACAATAACTTTTTCAACAGTTTCAAGTTTTTCTCTGATTGCCCTGATTTTTCCTATCTGAGATATTGAAACCAGTATAAATCTGGCTTCTGAATGATTCAGTCTAAACAGCAAATCACTTGATTCAGTAAGCTTAACTGAAAGTGGTACATTTACGCCTCCTGCATAAAGCATACCCAACTCACCAATTATCCATGCATTGCAACCTTCTGACAACAAAGCTGCCCGGTCACCCGGTTTAAGACCAAGAGCAATAAAACCTCCACCTGCCTTTAATACCAGTTCCCTTCCCTTATTATATGTAATTGATCTGTATCTTGAATCTCTTTCCCAGAGAAAAGGCTTTTCAGCATATTTTTTTACGCTGTTCTCAAATAAATCAATCAATGTAATATTGTTATCAGGAGTAATATTTTGTTTTCTTCTGATTATATTTATTGAGGGTAGTTTTTTTAATATTTTGTTTTTGTCGACTTTCATTATTCTGAATAAATAGTTTTTATATTGTAAGTGAGCTTTGATTAAATATTACTTATATTTTCAGCGTTTAAAACATTCTTCCCTTCCGAAGTCAACAAATATTCTATTTTTTTTGCATAATGTTTTTCAATTTTACCTCTAACCATTTTCATTGTACTGTTCATCATTTGATTTTGCTCTGTGAAACCTTCAGAAAGCACTCCAAATGTAGTTGGCAACCATCTTTCGGGGAACATGCCTTCGTGCTCTCCACCTTTTTTGAATGCATTGACAGACAGTTGAATAAGCTTTATTGCTTCAATCTTCCCTTCAGGTGTATCAAAATTCGGGACAGCTCTTTTTAATGCTTCTTTATTCGGGTAAATCAATGCAACCGTATATGGACTCTGATTATTGTAAAGCATCACCTGATCAATATATGGAGATAATGTAACCAATGATTCTTCGATACCTTCAGGACTGTATTTTTCACCATCACTGGCAATCAACAAACTTTTAAACCTGCCAAATACATATAAAAAGCCGTCTTTGTCCATCGATCCCAAATCTCCGGTAAACAGCCATCCATCTTTAATTGTACTTGCTGTAGCCTCAGGATTTT
>CAZCWK010000045.1:0-4808 GCA_964502355.1 uncultured Bacteroidales bacterium | reverse complement strand
TAACGTTTTCACCTTTTATGACAATCTCTCCTTTTTCACCAACCGGCAGGATATTACCTTTTTCATCACGAATGGTCATCTCCATATTATCGACAAGATAACCTGAAGAACCAAGCTTATGATGTGCCATGCCATTGGAAGAAATCACAGGTGTGGCTTCAGAGAGACCATATCCCTGAAACATCGGAATGCCAATTGCATACCAGAATTTTTGCATATCTATATCCAGCAGTGCTCCGCCTCCGATGAAAAAATCCAGTCTTCCACCCATTGCATCCCTCAACTTTGAAAATAATATTTTATCAAACAATGAAACCAATGGCTTCAGAATCCATGTGCCTTTTGTCCCTTTGTTATATCCTTCTTTATTATAGGCTATTGCAACTTTCAACGCAAAGTTGAACAGATTCTCGGTAAATTTTCCTTTTTCCCTGACACCTTTTTCAATATTACCTTTAAATGACTTGGCAAGTGCGGGTACACTCAATAACAGATTAGGTCTGATTTCCTTTATAGCAACAGGAATATTCTTAAGTGATTCAATCGGGTTCTTGCCAACCGGTACAGTAGCAATACTTGCACCGCTTGCCATAAAACTATAAAATCCTGCAACATGAGCAAAACAATGGTCCAGAGGCAAAATCAGTAAAGTCCTGTAACTTGTTGGAATATTCATTAAAGATAACGCTTGCTCAACATTTGCAGTATAATTGCGATGAGTCAAAAGTATACCTTTAGGATCTGCTGTGGTACCTGATGTATATGAGATATTTGCGTAATCATCACCTGTTACTGAATCAGAAATTTTAAATAATTCTTCAGGATATTCTTTGTTCCGGTTTTCTCCGGTTTTAAATAAATCTTCAAGAGAAATCTCTTTTTGTTGAATATCATTGATATCTGATCCGAATACTATTATTTTTTCCAGATATGGAAGCTTGTCAACTATTGCCCTGATTTTGGGTAATTGTGTCCGTGAAACCATAATATATTTTGACTCAGAATGATTTAATCTGAAAATCAAATCATTTGCCTCATTCAACTTAATAGAAAGTGGAACATTGACACCACCCGCGTGCATTATTGCCAGCTCGCCGATTATCCAGGAATTACACCCTTCGGAAAGTAATGCCATTCGTTCACCTTTCTTAAGTCCAAGATCAATCAGACCACCAGCTAATTTATGAACAATAATTCTGGTTTCATTGTAAGAAGTAGATCTGAATTCAGTATCCCTCTCCCACAAAAAAGGATTTTCCGAATATTTGTCTACACATTCGTTGAAAAGATCGATGATAGTTTTCTTTTTCATCATTTCTGATTTAGGGTTTAAATTTCAAATACCTGAATAAAAACTCGAAAAATAGAATGTCAAATGTATTTTTTTATTGGCACCTGACCAAATTATTACTTTTTATCTGAAATGGATTTGCCAACAGCCAGAGCATCAAGATTTAACTTCACGATATCCTCACCTTTGCGGGAAAAAATCCTTCTGATTCCATTTTCAATCTCTTCGTAAGAAATACAATTGATAAAAGGAGTTGCGGCACCAAGTATAACCATATTTGCCACTTTTACAGACCCTAAGTCCTTTGATATACTTTCTATATCAATCATAACCTTCCTCTGAATATTGTCAAGAGAACTTTGAATAATATCATTTGATGGATAATCCGGAATATTCATGAAAGGAGTTGTATTTGAAACCAACCAGCCATTTTCAGAAAGCCATCCGGCATATCTTAATCCTTCCATTGGTTCCAGGGAAATTACAATATCAGCTTTACCTTTTGATATCAAATCAGAATAAATCGGGCGATCTGATAATCTTAAATTAGATTGTACATCTCCTCCTCTCTGACTCATCCCATGTACTTCTGCCTGTTTCATATATAAGCCCTGACTTAATGCGGCTTCACCTAAAACAGCAGCTATTGAAAGAATACCCTGTCCTCCTACACCTGATAATATTATGTCTGTCTTCATATTTTCTTTTTACGTGATATCGTCTGGATACATTCTCTTCTCGGTATAATAACAGAAACTCCGTTATAATCTATCTCAGTTCTGATAAGATCTGCCATTTCCTGAATATTTTTCTTCAAGGGTGTCACAACATGTAAATGGGCAGGCTCTACCCCCAGTCCTGTACAAATGGATTCAATTTTACCTGTTCCGGCAGAATTTTGTCCACCTGTCATACCCGTGGTTTCATTATCAGATATAATAACTGTAATGGAAGAGTTTTCATTAATTGCATCGAGTAAGGATGTCATTCCAGAGTGAGTAAATGTAGAATCTCCTATTACAGCAACCGGATATTTAAGTCCTGCATCCGCTGATCCTTTAGCCATACTAATCGATGATCCCATATCAACACATGTATGCATAGCTCTGAAAGGTGGTAAATATCCCAGGGTATAGCAACCTATATCTCCGAATATCTTCATTTTCTCACCCATTTCATTAAATACAATATTTAGAGCTTCAAACATATCACGATGACCACATCCTACACATAATGAAGGTGGTCTGACACGAACAGCTTTTGATACAGGAGCTTTTTCAATAATATCAAAACCAAATGCTTTTCCAACAATATCCGGATTCAACTCTCCGGTTCTTGGGAGAAATCCATCTTTACGACCATGAACTTTTAAGCCGAAACCTTTTAATCCGGAAATATATTCTTCAATTAACGGGTAACCTTCTTCGATAACTATCAGCTCTCCACATTTTGCGGCTAAATCTGATATAATATTAAGTGGTAATGGATACTGTGATATTTTTACAACATCATATTTACAGCCATCCGGATAATTTTCCATCAGATAATTATATGCTATACCCGATACTATAATCCCTTTCGAATTATCACTTCCTTTTTTATATGAATTATATGGCGAACTTTCTGATAAGTTTATAAGATTTTCCTGTACAGAAAGCAGTTTTTCATAATTTCTCCTTGCGTTTACCGGCAGAAGAACAAATTGTCTCAAATCCTGAGAATAATGTATTTCATTCTGAGGCTTTTCAGCTTTTCTTTTAACTCCAGAACGGGAATGTGCCAGTCTTGTAGTAATCCTGAGCATTACAGGCAGACCTGTATTTTCGGATAAATCAAAGGCTTCATAAACCATATCATAGGCTTCCTGCTGATTTGATGGCTCCAGAATGGGAATCATTGCAAAATTTCCATAAAATCTGGAATCCTGTTCATTCTGTGAAGAATGCATTGAAGGATCATCAGCAGCAACAAAAACTAATCCGCCGACAATTCCGGTTATTGCTGAATTAATAAAAGCATCAGCGGCAACATTAACACCAACATGTTTCATGCAAACCATTGATCTTTTCCCGGCAAAAGACATTCCCAGCGCTTCTTCCATCGCGGTCTTTTCATTTACAGACCACTTGCAATGTATATTGTCACTTATTGATTTTTTGGAAGACTGTATATATTCAGTTATTTCAGTAGATGGTGTACCCGGATACGCATATACACCTGAAAGACCGGCATCCATAGCTGCCTGAGCTATTGCCTCGTCTCCCAGTAATAAAAGTTTGTCATTCATTCAGATATAATCTTTTTTTGTAATGTTACAAATTTAAACATTTTACTCCATTATTCCTCTGGAATTTAACGCATCATGGTAATCTGATGCATTTTTGTTATGTTGTGCCAGTGTTGAAGCAAAAGCATGATATCCTGAAAAATCAGATTTGGCACACATATACAGATAAGAATGGCGTTCGTAAAACAACACAGCTTCAATAGCCTTTAAAGATGGAATTCTGATTGGGCCGGGAGGTAAACCGATATTCTTGTATGTATTATATGGAGAATTCACCTGAGTGTGACCTTTAAGAATTCTTTTTATTGTAAAGTCTCCAACAGCATATTTTACTGTAGGATCAGCCTGCAGAGGCATATCTATCCTGAGTCTGTTAACATACAATCCTGCCACTTTAGGCATTTCATCTGATTTGTTGGTTTCTTCCTCAACAATTGATGCTAATGTAGAAACCTCAACCGGTGTTAACCTAATCTTTTGCGAATTATTTATATGAGTTTCATCCCAATATTTATGAAACTCCTTTCTGAATAAACCAAGTACTTTCTCAGGTGTAGCATTCCACCATATTTCATAAGTATTAGGCAGAAAAACACACATATAATTATTTGTATTGAATCCTTCTTCTTTCATCCAGACTGTATCTCTGAAACAATTAAGAAGACTAAGTGAATCAGACAATAACTGTCTGGAAATTCTGCCGGCGAGTTGATCAACTGTTCTGAGATTGTTAAAAGTCAGTTTAATGGGTGTCTGATTTCCACCTTTCAACATTCTTGATAATTTAAAATCAGACATTCCCGGTTTCAAAAGATAATGACCTACAGGTAGAGTATCTCCAGTGCCAAAACTTTTCATAAAAAAGTTTATTCGCCACAGGCTTTTTATATTACCTTTTTCTTTAAGTTCAGTAAGTACATCTTTTTTATTATTTCCAGGATAAATATAAAAACTTTGTGATTTTTCTATTTTCAGAGAAGAAGAAAATAAAAATACATACAATACTATAATTATCAGTAATGCAGATACCCCTGCAATAATCCCGGTTTTTTTCTTGTTTTTCAAATCCATGATACAAATCAATTAAATCAAAAATCAATTTTATAAACAATTTCATTGTCAACTTATGATTTTCCAATCATAATAATCATAATAATTATAAAGAATATAATCAGTTAGTCAATACAGATTGTTTATGCTCCAAAAGTAGCAGTTTTTTTTATAATAAAT
>CAZCWK010000044.1:0-23669 GCA_964502355.1 uncultured Bacteroidales bacterium | reverse complement strand
TTCTGCATAAAATGCCGGATAGCGAGCTAAAAAACAGCTCAGCGAGTTTCAATGACATAAATGTACTTCTGAATTTCAGAATAAACGACAATAACAACTTCACGCTGTTTGCATATAAGAGTGAAGACAATTTCAGCTTTGCTCCTACAGCACCCTATCACTATCAAAACACTCTTGCATCTTTCAAATTCACGCATAAGTATAGTGAAAAAATGAGTTCAACTCTGGTGTTCGGTACCAGCAATTATAAGAATGATGAAAGCGAAAAGGACAATATGAAACCGGAAGATGCTTTCTTCCTCAATTCTTCTCTGGACTACAAGCTTGCAAGACTTGACTTTAACTGGGTGCCCAAAGAAAATCATAACCTGGATTTCGGATTAAACTATGTGAGATATTTCATCGAACCCGGCACCATTGAACATATTGGAACGAAATCAAAAATAGTTGACTTTTCTGTCGATAACGAAAAAGCCGCGGAAATATCTGCATATATGAGCGATGATATTGCAATTACACCGCTTTTAAGTTTACAGGCCGGACTCAGATTCACCAGATTTGCAGGTATTAACCCTGACAGCAACAATGTACTCAAATGGTATTCAAGTTTCGAGCCCAGGGTTTCAATGAGATATACATTAGATGACTTCAGCTCATTAAAGATGAGTTATAACAGGATCAGTCAATATATCAACCTGATTTCAAACACTTCAGTAATGTCCCCTACCGACGTATACAAATTATGCAGCCCCAATGTGAAACCAGTCATATGTGACCAGTTTGCAATAGGATACTTCCGCAATTTCAACAACAATATGTTTGAAGCCTCTCTTGAATTGTATTATAAAAACCTGAATAATATCCTTGAATACAGAGACGGTGCAAAAATACTTCTCAATAATAATCTTGAAGATGACTTGCTTGAGGCTACAGGATATAATTATGGAGCTGAATTACTACTCAGAAAAAATTCGGGAAAGCTGACAGGCTGGGCAAGTTATACTTATTCAAAGTCAATGAGACATACTACAAGCCCGGTAAAAGCTGACCAGATTAACAGAAATGAGTATTACCCTTCGTATTTTGACAAACCTCACAATCTTGTACTTGTGGCAAATTATCATGTTACAAGAAGATGGAGAGTAGCAGGAACATTCACATATAATACAGGGCGACCCGTTACTCTCCCTGAAATGAAATATGATATTAATGGCAGACAGTATGTATATTATTCTGACAGAAACAAATACAGATTACCCGACTTCCACAGACTGGATTTGTCGATCACCAGGGACGAAACCCTGAGATTAAGACAAAAATGGAAAGGCAGCTGGACGGTTTCACTATTAAATGTTTATGCCAGACATAACGCATACTCTGTTTTCTACCAATCGACTTCAAAACTTGAAAACAAGTTTTATCAGTCATTTAATCTGTACAAGTTAAGTATCATGAACAGACCTATCCCGACATTAACATATAATTTCAAATTTTGATGAAGCAGATGGATAGAAAAAACATAAAATACCTGGTGATTATTATAGCAACAATCATAAGTTTCACTTGTTGCAAAGAATTATATGACCCTGACATAGATCTAAGTACATCTGCCCTCGTGGTCGAAGGTCGTATCACTGATGCTAAGGGACCTTACATCATCAAACTGTCAATGGCAATGGCTTATCCGTATGATTCTGTTTATCGCAGACAACCTGAAAACGGAGCAAATGTCAGCATCGACTGTAGTGATGGTAAGTCAGTACTACTCGCAGAAAATGAAAAAGCTGATGGGGAATACCTGACTCCTGTCGATTTCAAAGGTGAAATTGGTAATAGTTATATTCTAAGGATAAAAACAAAAGACGGACTTGAATATGAATCTGAATCCCAGACTTTGCTGAAACCTATCGGATATGACGATATACATGGTTGGGTAGCCGAAAACAAAGTTTTTAATGAAGACTATACTTTAAAAACAGTAAAAGGCGCTGACATCAGACTTGATCTGTTTTCAGAAATAAATCTTGCTGAAACCAAACCTTATTGCCGTTTTGAAACAAGCATAGTTTTGCAGTATTCTTATGTTTTTTACGATCCCCCGATTAATGACATCTGGCACTGGCAGATATTCGGATGGAACACGTTTAAACTAAGTGAAAAAGAAAACATTACTGAAGATGTTTCCGAAAGACAAAACGCCAAAATATCAAATCATCAATTGTGTTTTGCACCATTTTTGGCATCAGACTACAGGATATCCACACCTGAAAGAGCAACAAACTATATTTATTACTTACGGTTTGAGCAATATACAATCAATAAAGATGCATGGGAGTTTTATAACGATGCCAACGAGCAACTGTCAGCTGAAGGGAAAATATTCGACCCGGTAGCATCTCAGTTAAAAGGTAATATCAAATGTACTTCTGATTCTGACAAACCTGCATTAGGTTTCTTTGAGGCATCTTCAGTAATAAAAAAAGCCTTGTTGATAGTCAGAAATGACAAGTATCTGAAAATTGAATATGTACCGTATCTGACTACCGTTCCAGCTAACGGTTATTTCGAATACAAAATATGGACAGGAATGGGAGACGGTCCTGACGATCCTGAATACGAAGTAATACCATTTCCATCATGGTGGTTTCACAAATAATATGAGTAAAAATGCTATCTAAAAACATCAAAATATACTTTTTTATTATAACAGTATTCTTTACCTGTCTGCCGGCCAATGCTTTAACTATGGAAAAAGCATTTGTCCATACAGACCGTGAAACATACGTTGCAGGAGAAAACGTTTTTTTTAAACTTTATGTGCTTAATAATCAGGATAATAAACCATCTAAAATCAGCAGATTTGCTTATATCCTCTTAAGACCATTCAATAGTGATCCTGCAATTAAAATAAGAGTCAGTCTGTCAGACGGCGTTTCATCCGGAAGTTTTTATCTGCCTGACACACTGAGTTCAGGAGTATATCAGCTCGTAGCTTACACATCCCTGATGAAAAACGCTGATCAGAAAAATCTTTTTAATAAACAGTTGATGATTTTCAACAGATTTGACAAATCGTTTTCATTTAAAACTCCGGAAGTTTCTACTAATAAAGCCGATACAATTACTTCAGATACAGGAATCCAAATTTCAAAAAATACTTTTAGTACCAGAGAAACCGTTAAATTCAATATCGGCCCTTTAAATGAAGATGCCCGGCTTTCAGTTACTGTTCATGAAATTCCTGAACTATCACTTAAAAATAAAACCATTAAACAATCGATATTGTCAGTTAAAGATTTACAGTCTGAAACCAAAAGCACATCTCCTGCCCTCTTATATAAGTATTTACCCGAAACCAAAGGTAAAATATTAAGTGGCAAAGTTTACGATGCATTCACAGACAGCCTCATTCCGGAGGCAATAGTCCTGCTATCAGTAACCGATAGCATACCCAATCTTCAGTATTCAAAAACTGATAAAGAAGGTAATTTTAAATTTTTACTAAACGAATATCATGACAGCAAAGAACTGTTTCTGACCATATATGAAAAGCCCGAAAACGAAAAATGGAGGATAGAAGTTGAAGATGAATATAACATCTTAAAATCTGATACTCCCCTTTCAGATTATCAGACAAAGTCAAAGGATTACATTGCAAAAAGTCAGAATCTGGTTTATATAAACAAAGTTTTTAAGAACTTTGACGTTGACACTTTAAAAAGTAATTATAAAACTGAGTTTTGCTTTGATAAGGTTTATCCAAAAGCAGAAGAAACCATTTACACGGCAGACTATGTACCATTAAATGATTTTCAGGAAATATCTGTTGAATTGCTTCCTTCGGTAAGAATCTCAAAAAGGTCAGGCAAATACAAAGCAATGATAATAAACAGTGCAACAGGCTTTTTCCCAAAGAATAATCCTGCAATATTTCTTGACGGCGTTTATGTGGATGATATAGAAAAGATTCTTGACCTTGACTCAGAGAAAATTAAAAAAATTGAAGTTCTCAATACCGAACGTGTATTCGGAAATCTTGTTTTTCAGGGTATAATATCGATAGTTTCAAAAGGAAATGAAATCTCAAAGACGAAACCAGCCTATTATTCCACAAGAGTCTTCAATCCTGGATTAAACATTCCAACCAGATACAAACCTGCCGGGTCAGAAAATCTCAGTAATAAAAGCATCCCGTTTTTCAAACAGTTATTGTACTGGAATCCTGATCTTTTAGTCGAAGGGCAAAGCACAAAAGAAATATCCTTTAAAACCAGCGACAATACTGGTGATTATGAAATAAATATAGAGGGTATAACAGAATCGGGCAAACCTGTAAGCATCAATAAAATAATTAAAGTAAGTAAAAGCAAATCCGACAATCAGTGATGAAACGATTAATTATCATATCAACTATTCTGACAATTTTTGCAAGCAGCACTACATGTAAAAATTTACCTGAAGAAACATTGATTGACTCAATATTTCAGCCTGCTCTCACAGGAAAAGTATATATTGAACCCAGGAACCTGGATGGAGATCAATACAATGGTAAGACCTGGGAGTTTTGTAAAATACTTTTGGCTGACGGCAGGATAAAACAAGGTGAGAAACTCAAATATAACGGATATATTGATGAATTTATCTGGTTAAACAAAAGCAACTATGCTCTGATTCAAATTGACAAATCAACTATTTCTGAAGTGCTTTTCACAAACCAGGATGGAACAAAAAATCATTTCAGACTAATCAATCTTCGCGATGAGATTGAGGATAAAAAAGACCTGAAATTTGTCGAAGTACTTCTGGAAGACACTTTTTGCGCTTATGTCCTGAGAAGAGTCCCTGTTATCGGCACTAAAGTCGTTTATAAAGATGAAAAGATGTACGAAGACATTTTAATTAAACCAATGCCCGTCTATCTTATAAAGACTGACAAAGGTGAATTTCTCAGACTTAAAAAACTGAGAAAAAAATTATTCATCGCACTATTTCCACAAAAGAAAAAAGAGCTCTCGAAATTATTAAGAGTCAACCATATAGACATCCATCAGGAATCCGGTTTTGTGGAAGCGGTGAAATTACTTAAATCTATTCAGTAATTCCGGCAGGCAAAAAAATCCCCGCACAAAGTACGGGGAATCTGTAAATACCATTCAATTGGTCCTGTCCACCTGCTTTACGCCCTTAATGCCCTTTATCTTTTTGATAACGATATTGAGTTGTCTTATATCAGAAACCATGATTGTCAGGTGACCTCTGAACAAACCATCCATAGAGTCAATACTTATTGACCTCATAGAAATATCAGATTCCTTAGAAATCATTGACGTTATGTTTGTAACGATGCCGATATCATCATTACCAACTACCTGCAAAGTAACCGGATAATGCGAACCTTCTCCCTTGCCTGCCCATTTGGCTTTAACAATCCTGTAACCAAACCTTTCAATCATCTGTGGAGCATTCGGACAATCAACCCTGTGTATTTTGATACCTCCGGTCGTTGAGACGAAACCAAACACCTCATCACCATAAATAGGATTGCAACATTTCGAAAGCTTGTATTCAATTCCGGTAAGATGGTGATCTATCATCATAACATCATCCTTACTACTGTAAGATTCAGCAGGAGTATCTACATAAAAGCTTTCAGCAGATCTTATCTCGACCGGCTCTCCAATTGATTTTTCAGACTTTTCGATTTCCAGATACAGATCAATAACAACATTTACATCAAGTCTTCCTGAACCAATTTCAGCAAAGAAATCAGTTATCGTCTTAAACCTGAGTCTTTTCATAGCTTTAGAAACCAGACCTTCGTCGTAATCGATCTTACGATTCTTCATTCTCCTCTGAAGACTCTCTTTCCCAAACTCGGCTTCCTTCAGAGCATTTTCCTTCAAGGTCTGACGAATACGGTTTTTTGCTTTGGATGTAACAACAAAATTGAGCCAATCCTGTTTAGGAGATTGGTTGGAACCTGTCTGTATCTCTATCTGATCACCACTTTTAAGTACATGTCTTATCGGTACATTTTTCCCGTTTATCCTTGCACCGACGCATTTACTTCCCAGTCCGGTATGAATACCGTAAGCAAAGTCAAGAACAGTAGCACCTTTAGGCAACTTATGGACTTCACCTTTTGGAGTAAATACATATATTTCATCAGAGAAAAGACTCATTTTAAAGTCATCCATCAGACCGGCAGAGCTGGATTCCTGATTCTCCAGTATTTCACGAATTCTGGTCAACATTTCATCAAGACCGGATTCACTTTTGATGCCTTTATATTTCCAGTGAGCAGCGAGACCACGTTCAGCAATCTCATCCATTCGCTTGGTTCTGATCTGACATTCCACCCACTTGCCTTCCTGTCCCATTACAGTTATGTGCAAAGACTCATATCCGTTTGATTTTGGGATTGACAGCCAGTCTTTCAAACGTGAAGTGTTCGGAGTGTACATATCAGTAATTATGGAATAAGCCTGCCAGCAAGCCGGTTTTTCCTTCTCAACATCAGTATCAATGATAATCCTGATGGCAAACAGGTCATAGATATCTTCAAAAGGAATTTTTTGCTTTTTCAGTTTGTTCCAGATAGAATTTATTGACTTGGTTCTGCCCTTAATATCAAACTTCAGATCAGTGGTTTCCTCAATCCTTTTTTTAATAGGATCTATAAAATCCAGAATATATTTATCACGAGATTTTTTGGTTTCATCAAGTTTACGGGCGATTTCCTGATATATTGCAGGTTGAAGGAACTTCATCGAAAGGTCTTCAAGCTCTGTTTTAATATTGTACAGACCCATCCTGTGCGACAGAGGTGCAAACAGATATGTAACCTCACGAGCTATCTTTACCCTGTCTTCTTCTTTGTAAAGCTTAAGTATCCTCATCGTGTTGAGACGGTCTGCAATCATCAGCAGAATAACTCTCCCATCCTGAGCAAAAGAAAGCAACAGGTTCCTGAAATTCTCGGTTTCAATAGCTGCATTTCTGTCATACAACTCATTAGCTTTTTTCAGACCTTTTAGTATGGTTTCAACTGAAGGGCCGAAAAATTTACCTGCTTCTTCCGGTGAGTAGTAACCGGCATTAACAATATCAAATAGCATAGAGCTGATTACAGAAGAATGCTTAAGGCCCATCTCGGAAGTAATAATTTCCGCCGTTTTAAGACTCCTTAAAATCGGATTAGGCATGTCAACAGCCTTTTTAATGACACCTGCGTTGACTGCTTCCGTCAGCAACCTTTTTACCTCTTTAATCTGTGTCGGAGGAGTACTGCCTGATATTTGCCTTAATATGCTGCCGTAAGTTTTAATTGTCCTGCGGCGTTCTTCTTCTGTAAAAAATGGAGTATCCATTAGAAGCACTTTTAAATGGTTGAGCGTCTATAAAAGTACTTCATTTGATGGAATTTCAAGATATCTTCAGGCAAATTTTATTAATTTTGCAGTATAAAAACCAAAAGCTATGTTTAATAAAGAAGACGAAACCCTGCTACAAAGTAAAGGAATCAGCATTAATGATATTGAGAAACAACTGGATAGTTTTAAAAAAGGTTTCCCTTATCTGGAAATCCAGGCTTCGGCTACTCCGGGTAACGGTATTAAAGTCTTTACCGCTGAAGAAACTGATGATTTAATCAGGGTTTGGGATGATTATATGTTAAACAATGGCAAGGTTACAAAATTTGTTCCTGCCTCAGGTGCCGCAAGCAGGATGTTCAAGGATTTGTTTGAATTCCTGAATGCCCCTTCTGAGCTTCCTGAAAATGGTTTCATGAAGTATTTCTTTGAAAATATACTAAACTTCGCTTTTTATGGCGAGCTTGATGAAACCTGCCTGAAGAACGAAGGCAAAACTATCGGTCAGTTAATATCCGAAAACAAATTTAAAGCGGTAGTAAGTAATCTTTTACAAGCTGAAGGTCTTAATTACGGCTCATTACCTAAGGGTTTGCTGCAATTTCATAAATATGATGACGGAGCAAGAAAATCAGTTGAGGAACATCTGGTTGAAGGAGCTTTATACGCCAAAGAAAATGACGGAAGCGTAAATGTTCATTTCACGGTTTCAACTGAACATCGTCAATTGTTTGAAGAGCAGATCAAAGTCTCAGCACCTGTGATTGAAAAAAAATACGACGTGAAGCTCTTTATAAGCTTTTCAGAGCAGAAGCCTTCGACTGATACCATTGCTTCCACTTCTGATAATCAACCATTCAGAGATAACGGCATACTGGTTTTCAGACCGGGCGGACATGGCGCGCTGATTGAAAACCTGAACGATCTGGATTCAGAGGTGGTTTTCATTAAAAACATTGACAATATCGTGCCTGACTGCATGAAACCGGCCACAGTCAGATACAAGAAACTTATTGCCGGTCTGTTAATCAGCCTCAAAGAAAAGACTTTCAAATATCTGGAATCTCTCGAAAAAGGTAGTTATGATCACGATCTGCTGGTTGAAATTGTAAGATTTTTGCAACATGATCTCAATACCAGAAATCCTGAAACCAAATTGCTTGAAGACAGTGAACTTGCTATTTATCTGAAGCATAAGCTTAATCGTCCGATAAGAGTCTGCGGTATGGTTAAAAATCAGGGTGAACCCGGTGGCGGACCTTTCTGGACTTATAACCAGGATGGTACTTATTCACTTCAGATACTTGAAAGCTCACAGATAGATCTTAAAGATCCTGTCAGGAAATCCATGTTTGAACAAGGCACACACTTCAATCCTGTTGATCTTGTTTGCTATATTAAAGACGATAAAGGCAACAAGTTTAACCTGCCTGATTTTGTTGATAAACAGACTGGTTTCATTTCAATTAAATCCAAAAACGGAAATGAGCTTAAGGCTCTGGAACTACCGGGATTATGGAACGGAGCTATGTCAGACTGGAATACGATTTTCGTTGAAGTACCCATCGAAACATTCAATCCTGTCAAAACAGTCAATGATCTTTTAAGGAAAGAACATCAACAGGCTTAAAGTTACGTGGCGGGGATTGCTCCGGCATAAATTGAATCTCCCCGCCGCAAAGCTGCGGGGATTGCTCCGGCGGGAATTTATTTCGGTAAAACGCCCCCAATCGGTTTCAACCCAATTGAAGCAGCCTTTTTATACATAAACTTTTTAGCAGCCTCGTACTCATTAGGAATCACGCCGTCAAGTATAGCATCTTTGATGGCTGATTTTATTGTACCGACCTCAGCGCATGGGCCAAGACCAAAAATCTCCATTATCTCCTCTCCTTTCACCGGAGGCTGCATATTTCTGATCCTGTCTTTTTCCTCAAGTTCAACAAGCTTCTGCCTTACCAGCCTGAAATTTTCAAGAAACTTTTTGACCTTTTCCTTATTTCTGGATGTAATATCGGCTTCACAAAGCATCATAAGATCATCAACATCATCACCGGCATCAAAAAGCAAACGCCTTACAGCAGAGTCTGTTACAATATCCTCACTGAGTACAATCGGTCTCATATGAAGCCCCACCATCTTCTGAACATATTTCATCTTTTCGTTCATCGGAAACTTCATCCTGCGAAACATCTGAGTAATCATCTTTTCACCAATGAAATTATGATTGTGAAATGTCCATCCTGTCTTCGTGTCAAATTTCTTGGAAGCAGGCTTACCGATATCATGTAAAAGTGCAGACCACCTTAGCCAGATATCTTTTGATTTCTGACAAAGATTATCGAGAACCATCAGAGAATGGTTGAAATTATCCTTGTGACCGATGCCATCTCTTGATTCCACACCTTTTAAAGCTGACAGCTCAGGCATAATTATTTGCAGTATTCCTGAGGCATCCAGCAGTCTGAAACCGATAGAGGGCTGTCTTGAAGCCATTATCTTGTTAAGTTCATCGACTATCCTTTCACCTGAAATTATATTTATCCTTTCACAATTTCTTTTAATCGCTTCAAAGGCTTCATCATCAATATCAAAATCCAGCTGACAGGCGAAACGTATAGCCCTCATCATTCTTAACGGATCGTCACTAAAAGTTATATCAGGATCAAGCGGAGTCCTGAGTATCATATCCCTCATATCCTCCATACCGTTAAACGGATCGACAAGCTCGCCAAATCTATCTTTGTTCAGGCAAAGAGCAAGAGCATTAATCGTGAAGTCACGACGTTTCTGATCATCCTCAAGTGTACCGTCTTCAACGACAGGTTTCCTCGAGTTTCTGTCATAAGACTCTTTTCTGGCACCTACAAACTCGATTTCAATATTATCGTGTTTCAATTGCGCAGTACCGAAATTCTTGAAAATATTGACCTTTTTTTTACCGCCAAGCTTTTTTGCAACCAGCATTGCAAGATCAATTCCACTGCCAACACACACAATATCAATATCTTTAGAAGGTCTTTTAAGGAATATATCCCTTACGAAACCACCTATCAGATAACATTCGACATTCATTTCAGAAGCAGCTTCCGAAACCACCGAAAATACCCTGTCTTCTATTTTTTCACTAAAATTCACAATTGTTTCCATCAATTAAGTGACAAAAGTATGATTTTTTCAGGGAATACGAGTATTTTTGTATTCCCTAAAAAGTCCGTTGATGTCAGGAATTAAAGTATCTAAATATATTTATCTTGGTTTAGCAGTTACGCTGTTATCATGTGCCGCTATTAAGGACCCGTCACCGGATGACTACCTGAATCATGCAAGAGATCTGATCCAGTCTCAACAATACCAGTTAGCCAAGATGTATATTGACAGTATTCAGATACTTTTCCCTAAAGAATTTACCAAGATCAGAGAAGGCATGACCATTATGCGTCAGGTTAGTTTTGCTGAACAAAAAAGGACTCTCGCGTTTTGCGACAGTATGCTTAAGGTAAGACAAAACCAGTTGCCTGAAGTTACCCGGAACTTTATTTTCGAAAAAGACGCTGAGTTTGAAACCGTGGGACACTACGTTTACAAAACTCAGCTCAATGAAAAAAATTACGGGAGGACTTATCTTCAGACTAAAGTTGACGAAAAAGGAAGACTGGTCCTGACAAGTTATTACTGTGGTTCAAAACCTCTTAATCATACAAGGATAAGAGTAACAAGCAGAGGCAATATGTTTGCCGAATCCTATGACGTTCCTAATGACGGGGCTCTCAACTATACATACAGAGATGGTGGACTAAACTACGAAATTGTCAGATTTACTTCTAAATCCGAAAATGGTGTAACCAACTTTATTCTCTCAAATCAAAACAATCCGATAAATGTAAATTTGAACGGAGAGAGAAGTATTAATTACAGACTGTCCGCTCAGGATAAACAGGCATTAAAAGAAGCCTCCGACTTATCCGTAGTACTTTCAGATATCACCAGACTACTCAGTGAAATACGCCTTGCTCAGGCCAAACTCGAATACCTGAACACCAAAGACAAAGGTTCAGCGACAAAGTTTTGAAATCTGCATTCATATTGGTATTCTGTCCGCTATACCAATTGTAATATTACTTTTTTAAAAGAGTTCTGCCCTCCAAACCTCCTTTGGGATCAGAATAAATAAAAAGAGCTTGAGAATAGAAACAAACCGGCTGATTTTAAAAACACTCCCGAATCAGATAAAACATGTTTATAACGTTGTTAGTGTCATAACTGTAGTAGTCTTCTCCAAAACGCTCATTTACTGCTGCCAAATCATCCCAGTTAACAAGACAAGCATGTAATTTCTTTTCTTCATCTTTATTAGAAGTCGCATCTGCAGGAATGTTGCTTAAAGGCCAGGTATCCCACCCATTAACATACAATTGTGAAGCCCAACGCAGATGCTCGCCAATAGCAAGATTTCTTAGAGATTCATCGCTAAAAAATGAAATAAATTCATTAACATCCTTCATACTTTTTATCTTTTCTACTGAAAGACCTGTCATTTTTAATTTGGCATGAAAATGCTCAGCAACTGAAATATTTGATAATTGTTTTGTTCTGGAGATCAGATTCCATGATTCAACAGAAGTACTTTTATTTTTGGAGTAGAATGCATGAACTTTCCTGGCAGTTATTTCAAGTCTTTCCCTTAATATAATATCTTCAGTATAGATATTTTTTTCTCTTCCGAAAAATATCATCTCTTTATTCTCATCATTAAGAAATAAACAATCATAATTGTCATCATCTTTCATCCTTATAAGTGTCCTTATACTGATGTTGTTCTTTTTTAAAATCAACTGATGAATATCTACTGCAGTATGAACATTTAACGTATCATCACCTAAAGCAATTATTATTAAATCAAGCGTATTGAAGTTATCTCTTATCAGATCAAAAAATCTGACCTCCCCGGTTTCCATTTGCAAAAAACGAATATTACAGATTTTTGATATTCCCGGATACCTGTTCATAAAACTGCCGGCTTTTGAGTCTACATCTTTGTCTATAACCCATGCATTAAACTGGTTACCCACAAACTGACCAGCTTCAATTAACTTTCTCAGGACTGCATCGCCGGTATTTCCAAAACCAACCAGCATTAGATTAAAATCTGATTTTGCAACACAGTTTAAATTGTCAGGCTCAACAAAATCAACCGGATGACACTTCATCAATAGCTGCCTTGCAGTAATTTCAGCATCATTAATAAATCTCAACGTTACTCCTTTTATTTTTGGCGATAACCGTTTATAATATAATTCCTCAAGATCAGCCGACTTAATCCTGATATACAGAGTAATGTCTGTTGAAACCGTACCTGTTGATATTTCTCCTATTGCAGATAAAGCAGATCTGATATTAACATCCTCATTGTCAGTTAGGAAAAATAAATGAGAAGGTTTCTTCAAGACCTTACTCAACAGATGAAATTTGCTTAAATAATCCTTACTAACACTGATTCTTACATTTGCATCTTTCTTATCTTTTGAACTAATAATACTGTCTTCATTGTTAAGCTTCAAACTTTCCAAAGGAGATTTTCTGCTAAGAATAAATGCACCTATAGATTCAATCTTATAGTACATATTATCGGTTTCATTACTGTCAAGATTATTGATATATGCAATAAATTTTTTACCATTTTTACTTATTATATCATCACCCAGCAGTATTGAAGGTTCATTTACACCATAAAATATATATATACTTTTGGGATTGTTGAAACGGACTTTAATCTTATTAATAATCAGTTTCCCAAAAAGATTAAGGAATACAAACACAAAAATAAATGCAGCAGAACTGTTTATAACTGAGAACCATAAGATAAATGTTGGATCACCATGTACTTTATCTTTAATTTCAACAAGATCATTTCCCAATAAGAATAATCTACAAGTGGAATAAACAGCCTGTAAACTGTTTGATACCCACCTGCCGGGTGCATTCATATGATAACCAATGAAATACACTATTAAACCACCAAATATTGTACATGGTACAAGTATATTCTTAATAAATGAAACAAGACCTTTGCCTTTCTTTAAGTAATAAAAAAGCAGTACGGCAAGAAAAATAAGATATAAGAACGGCGTATAATATCCAAAAGATGAAATCCATTCCATACTTAAAAAGAATAAAGTTGTTTATAAACTAAAATTTTGAAATCAAAGGTTTCTTCCATAATCTCAACATTCTGTTATTCAAACCATTTCGCTGACCAAGGTTGAAACCTATACTGATATAATTACTATTAATACTAAAAGGTTTTGTCAGAAAATAATTGGCGTTGTACACATCATCCAACAAAATATTATACTTGCCATTATTCAAATAATGACCATATTTTATTCTGATATTAAAGAAAGAAAACCTGGTAGATAGCTCTATACCATAAGAGTAATCATAACCGCTAATATTGCTTTTATGTATTATCTTAGTAATATCCGGGTACCATGAATAATTCCCGAAAGCATTAATATCAATTTTTTTGGTAATGCCGCCACCAACTAAGAATTCACCATTAATAAAAAAACAACTACCGGATAATAAGTAATCACTATATTTTACTTCATCAGGATTGATACTGCCTTCAATAGTTTCACCCTCATATAAAGGATTCACCTTAAAGGCATTAACCTTTAAGACTGTAGTAGACAATCCGGGTAAAAGATTAAACTTGCCGAAACTCCCCAAAGCAAGAAGGTTATAATAATTAATATCCTGAAAACCTTCTTTAATATACGCCGGCAATGACTGCAGATAGTATTCAGCATCCAGAGTCACAAAAGTCCCCCTGGAATAACATGGAGCACTGACATTAGTTTTCCCGTCATGTCTGAAAGAACCGGAAAAAACTTTTCTTTTTTCGTCAAAAAGATTAAGTCTGTATTTGCCATAAGGGATTTCCAAAACAACAGGAGTTTTAAACTTTTCACTTATCAAATCTCCCTTTCTCGAAACAACAACTTTCATGCTGTCTCTCTCACTTTCAATTTTAACAGGAAAAGTAGATTCAAGAATGTACTCAATAGTATCAATACTGTTTTTTACTGTATTGTCTATGGTAAAAATCTGTGATAAACCAAGATAACCTTTCTTCCTGACAACAACTTCATTTATACCCTCATATAGAATAATATCATAAGGGGTGAAACCCTGCCTTTGATTGTTAACGATAATTTCAGCACCAGTTGGATTAGTTTTGAGCCTGTACTGCTTAAATAATTTCATACCAATATTTAAAGTTTCCTCCTGATCTTCACGTATTAAAACCGGGAAATCTTCCTTTTCGGTTTTGAAACCATCTTTTACTATCTTCACTTTGTGATTACCTATTGTAGCTTTATACTTGAAAAGAGGCACATTGCCTATGAGATTATTATCGAGATAAACATTTGCATCCATAGCATTTCCCATATCAGCAACAGTAATAAATCCGGTTACCGGCTCCAGTTGAGCATGTATCAGATCAAAAGCACCTTTTTTTGAAATCAACTCTTTATTGTATGGTTTGTAACCAGTTGTACTGATAAGAATTCTGTGATAACCCTCCGGTACAGGAATTACTCCACCTGTATATAATTTGAAAAATTCAACATTACCTATATCATCAAATGATTTGATTTTTGTTTTATCAAACATCTCTGTCATTGATATTCTAACAGAATCGATGTTTATGACAGGATATATTTGTGGTTGAGATTTATCATCAGTAAAAATATCCAATTGAATTTTTGCAAAGACAGGCTTTAATGAGATTTCTAAAACTTTGGTACTCCCGTCGCTGGGAATAAGGACAGCCGTATCTATTGTTTCGTATCCATCTTTGCTTATTTTGACTTTGTATTCTCCTGCATTAATCTCAATCGTCGAACTTGATAACTGCGGCCTTTGTCCGACAAATCCAAAATCAACAAAGGCATTATTAGGATAAGTCTTGAAAAATACATTTCCTTTGGGAGCCTTTTTCACGATTTTAAAAGCATATTTACCGGAGAAACCGTCAATATAAATTTTCTCTGAAAGATAATTTGGAGATGATATGGTTAACCAGAAACTTGAGTTTTCATGGCAAAAAACGTATTCTTTTTTTATACTGTCATATTCAGGCTTTTTAATATCCATAAAATTGGAATCAAAAAATAAATCCGGTATATCACTTTTAACCGTAACAAAGATATTTCCCGGGCTACATTCGGCTCCACCCTTAAAATCGTAAGCCTCATTTTTATTCAGCTCTTCAATAAAAAGTTTTTCCTGACCAGATTGAGCGTAAACAGACAAAAAAGGTATTATAGTCAGCAGATACACCAAAACAATATACTTTATAACTTTCATAGATTATTTATTGTATTAAACCGTAAACTAAATACTACTATATTTTACATGGGACTTATTTGAATATCACCTAAACCGATTTTTTCGCCGTCTGAAGTTTGAGCATCCTGCCAGACTCTTACCCAGATGATAGGATAATCGTTTTCTCTGAACTGTATTACAAAAAACAATAATCCATAGTCTTCATAACGGTCAGAAACCCATTTTTGCTTTAACCTGACTCCATAATATGACTCATAGCCGGACTTACGGTGTCTGAATATTTCAATATCTCTGAAATCAATATTTATACTCTTATTGACTTTAAAAACATTTTTAAGGTTATCGATGTATTCATCCTTGGTCATTTTTTTATACAGAGTACTTGATCCACCTGTGTAAAGAGATTTCTTTTCAGAAGTATTAACCTGTAAGCAGGATTGATCTGATTTTTCAATTTTTCTTCCAACAATTATAAGAGCTTTGTCACTAAACACATTACTGATAAAAGAAATATCTTTTCTCATATATGCAGTCCTGAAAGCCTCCAGAAAGTCTCTGATTACATTTTTTTTGGTTTCGTTAATAACACTATTATCGAATACATCCTTACCGTATTGTTGAATTTTGACCGGGAAAAAGATATCCTCAATTGCTCCGTTATTATTAATGTCTATTGCTATTTCCAATGTATCATTATTCATAACGACAGGAATATTTCTTAATTCGTAGCCTTTGGATGTTTTTATCAAGACCTCACTTATCATATTATCCCTCAGATAGAACTTAGAAGACGACCATATCAGATTAATGTTATCCAGGGCTTCTTCAGAAATCTGCAAATTTTCTTTTTTGATTGTGTCACCTTCTGATTTGTAGGATTTGTTAAGTACTCCAAGTAAATCAGATACATTCTTTTCGATGATACTTTTTTGATCGGATGTGAAATATCCACTTTTAAGATCAAATTTCACAGAATCGCCATCGGCAAAAACATTCGAAAAGAATGTTTGTAATACAATCAGAATTATAACCTGTAAAAAGCGTTTCATACTTTATGTTTTTACTATTGTTAAATATTCAAATAAGTTATTGTACGTAAGGAATATATGTATAAAGTGTGCCTTTGATAACAGCATTATTATTTTTAAAAATGGTGTTTCCATCAGCTTCAGTAACCAGCATATGGCTATAGTTATATATAGGATTGTAGTAAATTATAGTTGCTTTAATAATATTATTCTGACAGGACTCAAGTCCAAAATAGACATAACAGTTTTCAGCAAGAATTGAATGTATTTTCTTTAACGAAATCAATTCGTTGACTTTTTTATTGCCATATAAGATTCTTGTCAGTTGAACACCGTAATCCTTAAAAATATTACATGTAAAAATGTTTGAAAAAGATTCAACGGGCAAGTCTGAAGTAAAAACCGGATAATAATTACCATTTAAATTACTCAGGTACACATCCGAATTAAAATGGCCTGAAAACAATCCGGCACCGGTTTCGACATAAATGTTATTTTTAAATAGCTTTGCATTTGGGAATGTCTTTCTTTGAGGGATTTCCACAAAATCCTGATTTATCTTCATTGAGAATTCATCTTCAAGATCTTTCTTATCCATGCCTCTCAATAAGTTGATATTTGATGGAAACACAATCGAGCAAAAAGTCTCTGACGAAGAATGTATGTCAGCAGTGAATATTGAATTATTATAAGTAATGGATAATGATGATCCATTAATCAAATCAGGAATCCCTTTAACAAAAGTAATATCGTGATTTACAGGCCTGCTTTTATATAAAATGAGAAGATGTTTTCTCTCAATAAAATTTTTTAGTTCAGCATTGTTATTAATCAATGCAATATTAAAAAGGCAATATTTTATAAAGTCAAATGCGTCGGCATAATTATTTTCCATTTTTACAGAAGGAATATACAATCCTATATTTAAGATATTACCGTCTTTGTCAGCTCTGATTTCAACACTTTTTATGCCGTTATTATCAATTTTAAATATGGTATCATGCGTTAACTGCCCCGAAAATGTTTTGTATTTTATTGGTAAAAGAGAGCAGGCTTTTTTTACTTCATCAGACATATAAGTAGTCACAGCAAACAAATTTATTGCCATGAAAACATTAAACAGGATTAATAAGACTAATTTCTTAATAACCGTCTTCATATAAAAAATACATTTAATCAGTAACGCCCAACTACTATAGACTCAATTTTTTCTCCAACCTTATTGTATAAAGTTCCGATTTCCAGCTCCCCCTCATTCCATTTACCGTACAATGAATCATCTGTAGAAGAATAAATCATTCTTCCATTGATATCTGCAATCAACTGACGCGACGAGAATATCATATATCCACGACCATCAGGAACATTATTTTTTATAGTTCCGACATATTTGTTACCATTTACATAAATGCAACTATTTTTTTTTATCTGAGTATCTGACTTTAAGGCATTTTTTTGAGTTTCAGAAGGGGTATTCTTAGTTTTATTGGTTGAGACAATTTGTTTATCCTGATTGATTTGTAAAGAATCTTGTTCAACTTTGGGTTTTACTGTTGCTTTTCCTGAGTCTTCTTTTGATTTGTTGCTATTTAAAAATAAAATAATTGCAATTGCAGAAACCATTATTATACTTACAACAATAATTATCAGGTTTCTCTTATTTGTTTGATTTTTAATTTGTTTGGTTACTGTAATTAATGGTTTTTCCGGTTCTGTTTTCTTTTGCCCGGTTTGGGGAAAATCTTTAACGACTGGTTTCTCTTTAATTAATGAATTCTGTTTATTTACATCATTAATCTTCTTTTCGATTACGTCAAGTATGCTTACTCTTTGAGAATACCACTGAGTGCTGTCATTCAGGAAAAATATTAAAGGTTTTGATTCACTTGGATACATCTGTAAATCAAACAACCATTTTATCTTTTCTCTGCCGGAATTAGTCAGATTAGTTACAAGTATCGGGATTAGTTTTATCTTTTGCTCACAATAAAGTTTCTTTATCAGAGGCAGCTCAGTATTCATTATATAATCTGAAGAAACAAAGTCCTGGCTGAGTAATAAAACAGCGATTTGCGAATTGCTTATTTTCTCTGCAATTATCTCTGAATACTCCTCCCCAACAGATTGCTGAAGTTCGTAATCTGTCCAGATAATTGCCTGATCCTTAAGTTGAGCAGATAACCACGGTATTAGATTCTTTTTTTCGTCCTTAAAAAGCCATTCATCATTTTGATGAGAATAACTTACAAAAATGGTAACTTTATCTTTCATTTTTAAATTTGATTATCCATCACTCGTATCTCAACTACAGACTAACAAACATCAAAAAATATAGAAAATAAAAAAACCGGATAATAAATAGAGTAAAAATGCAATATTAAGAAAAAAAAGTTCAATAATTCAAAATAATACCATATATAATTAGTTTCTATCTAATTAAGGCAGATGGCATAAAACAAAACACAACACGATAGTCAGAAATACAAATATTGAAGCTGGATATATTTATTACTTGATCACGGTTTTCACTTTTACAATATAAGCACCTGAGACTGTCTCAAAACAAACTTTTCCATTTCCAATCTTTAAATTGCTTATGCCTTTGGCTTTTGTCGGAGCATTGTTATTTATCGTAACGTCATCTGTTTTGGAAGCTTTCAAGCATATAGTTGCAGACGAATTTGCAGGGATTACAAAATTATAGGTGCAAAATCCATCACCGGTTGTCCAACTACTTTCAATCCTGCCATACATCGAATCATAATAACCTTTTGCAAATTTCATTTCACCCGTAGGGTCAGGCTCTGGATGCAATACAAAATGTTTGAAACCGGGACTAAGCACATCCCTGTCAATACCAAGAGAATAGTTGTACATCCACGCTCCAATTGCACCAAAAGAATAATGATTGAAAGAATTCATACTGTTGTTTTTGCCGAAACCATCCGTATGAGTATAAGAATTCAGTCTTTCCCAGATAGTAGTAGCACCCTGATCGACAGGATACAGCCATGAAGGGAATGAGGTTTGCTGCAATAATTTGTAAGCAGTATTCGACATATCATTATCTGACAGAGCTTTATTAATCCATGCCGTGCCAATAAATCCCGTCATCAGCGAATACGGAGGACAAACGATATTTTCATCAGTGGTATTTTCTCTTATTATGGTTTCACTGAAATTTGACAGAAACTTTGATAAAATGCCCTTTTCCACAACTTTAAAAGCCAATGGCAGAACATAAGAAGTCTGTGTGTCTATCACTTTGCCCCTGAAAACAGTTTTACCGGTTAATGCATCAATATAAGTCTTGTTAAAGAAAGCCTTCCTGGCTGTGCATAATCCGTCATATTTAGTTGCATCATCATTCTTACCAAATATAGCTGCGACCTTGCTCATTATTTCAAGATCATAAATCAGATAGGATTCCCAAAAAAGAGTCTTTTCGTTTTTACTGTCTTCCAGACTAAGCCAGTCGCCAAGAGCCCACCACTCACCTCTCTCCTTTTCTTTAAAGACACCGGTCTGAGGATTGATATCTTTGAGAAGATATTCAATGTACCTTTTCATTGCATCATAGTGATTTTCAAGCAAGTCCTTGTCTCCGTACTGCAAATAACTCTCCCATGGCACAGTAATACCCGCACTACCCCAGAGAGTTTCGCCAAAACCGACTCCCAGAGGAGCAACGTCAGGGAAACGTCCGTTATTACTCTGAACATCCCTCATTGCAATCATATGCCTTCTAAGAAACCCTGCCGCATCACAAAGGAAGGTCGCAGTTCTCGAAAAAACAGATAAATCACCACTCCAGCCCAGACGTTCATTTCTTTGAGGGCAATCAGTCGGGATCGAAAGAAAATTTGACAAAGCAGACCATGTGATATTCTCCCAAAGTTTGTTGACTTTAGGATTTGATGTTTCATATTTTGAAACCAGACTTTCAATCGAGCTGAGAGCCAAACCTTTTACAGCATCAACCGGGAGCGGCTTATCAATACCTGTAATCTCAACAAACCTGTAACCATGAGAAGTAAACCGTGGACTAAACACTTCGTCACTACCTTTAGCAATGTAAATATCCTGAGCCATAGCAGCTCTGATGTTTTCCATCATTACCATACCAGAATTCCCTTTGTAAGCCGGCAGATCAGGATATTTGACTTCGGCATACCTCATTACAATTTTCTGACCTGGTTTAGTGTTTGTAAATGAAATCAACGGAACACCGGCAAAGTTTTGTCCCATATCATAAACAAAGACACCGGGTCTGACTTCATCAAATGAAACCGCTTTCAACTCTCTTGTTTTTCTCACCGGCTCACCAATCTGACCTCTCAATGACATATTAGCATAATCATCAGCAGAAGTAGCCACATGACCGCTCAAACTATGTTCAAAAGTTAATTTCCAACCTCTGTCATCATAAGATGCAGTTGACCAACCTTTTACAGCATCTTCTTTTGTGGCATCATATACTTCACCCTGGAAGAAGCTTCCGTAAACCACAGGACCATTATCAAAATATTTCCATTTCGAAGGCTCAGTTACGATTACATCCTGCTTACCATCAGTATAAGTTATAACCAGTTTAGCCAGAAGCGATTGCCTGTCTCCAAAGAAATTCCAGTAATCGCCCGAATAAGTACTACCACCACTCCACCAACCTTCAGCCAGTACAGCACCTGCAGCGTTTTTACCATTGACAATCAAATCAGTAACATCAAATGTTTGATACAGATGGGTTTTGTCGTATTGGGTCAATCCCGGACTAAAATAATCATCACCCACACGTCTGCCATTTATATAAAAATCATAAATACCCCTTGCAGTAACATAAAGTCTTGCTTTTGAAACCTTCGACTGCGAAGTTGTAAATGTGGTTCGCAGCATTGGCATTGACTTTTTGCCCGGATCAATTAAAATCATCCTGCCATTTGCATTACCAGACATCTTTACCGGCGTCTTGTAATCGGTAGCCATTATGTCAGAAGATTTTCTGTTTGCATTGCCTGAAATCTGAACCGGCGTCATGAAATCGCTAAACAATATATTTGAAGGCTTTCTGTAATTATAAATCTGCAAATCCGAAAAGCTTGCAGTTTGTCCTTCATCCACTCTGAAACCAATCTCTCCGACTACAGGAAATGCTATGTAATCACCACCGCTGCCTAAAGGATTCAGATTAATTTCACCAATACGATTACTACCGGTTTCGTCATCAATATAAATACGAGTTTGACCAAGCACTGAAGTCAGTATCACTTTATGCCTATCATAAAAGTTTGCTTCATCTATAAGGTTCTTTGGTACCAAAATCTTCTTAAATGGCACATTAGATTTGTCTCCGGCTGAATAACCTGCTCTGTAAACATTGATTGCAGCCTGACCTCCGGATTTTAACAAACCACCATCCAGTTCAATAATTATGTATGAACTGTCCTTTTGATTTTGCAGACCATATACGTTTTTATTATTATCCAAAAGTCTCAGATCATTTGCGCCATACAGGAAACCGGCTTTAGTACTACCGCTCTGTTTATCAAGTTGAATAGCATAACTGATTTTAAAAACCGGAAGATACTGAGCAAATAAAGCAAGATCATCATCTCCCACCCCAATCCATTTGGCACCACTCCAGGCTTTAAGCCCGGAAGCAGTATCCATCAGACCGGTTTCAAAATATGATGCAGCAGAAGCTTTTTTATTCTTTTCATCCCAGACTGTAAGTTTCCAGTTATATCTGGTGGTCGGTTTGAGTTGCTGACCTTTGTATTTAATCTGTACAGAAATGCTGCTTTTGACTTTACCGCTATTCCAGCATTCTTTACCGGATTCATCATTAACTATAATCTGATATGCATTTTGACTGCAGCCAATCTTATTATTTAATGACTTCATCTGCCAGCTGAAAGCCGGGCTTTCAACATCAATCCCTAACGGCGCCGCAGCATACTCCACCTTAAGATTCACAAGCTGCACATCATTCCCGTACAGCGAGAAAGAGCTAAAAAACAGAGTGAAAAGAATTAATACAATATTGTTTCTTTTAGTATTAGTCATTGTCATTCTTCTTTTTATTTTTTTCGGCCAATGCTTGTTTTGCATTCAGAGACGAAACAACCTTTTTGCCAGTTTGTGCTTCAAGTTCAAGACGAGCAACTTTGGCAACATTACCACCTTGTTTAGCTACTTTTTGACTATCAGCAAAGGTACCAGGCTTTGTTGCCTGCGAAATATCTTTTGTAGAAACCTCAGCTAACATATTCAATATAAGCTCAGTGTTAGTCATATTATCACGCAGATTCTCTTTTTTTAAACCTTTTAATACCTTAAACTCTTTGGTTGTATTATCAGACCATGCTTTAGTGATGATATCAGTTAGAATAGCAAATTGAGTACCTTCTTTCAATCCACGTTTTTTCCATTCATCGGTAAGTTCTTTGCGAATTTCAATACTTTTAAGGCGTTGGTTAATCCAGTTTTCGCTGTAACCAAAACGTAAGTATTGCTCCAGGGCTCTGTCAATGGTAAGCTCAGGATCTTGCATTTCGTCCAATCGTTCACTGGCAATTTGTGCCAGCCAAAGTTTAAACGGCTCTGCATTAGGTGAAGGAATAGATTGAATTAAACGAAAAAGTTGTTCGGTATCAGCAACATCAGTAAGGTAGGATTTACCATCTGCTGATTGCATTTTCAGTTGTCCCAATTTATGGGACAACTCACTACCTTCAGTATTGAGTTTTGTTTTTAATGCATTCCAATATTTTCTGGGTCTCGGACTATCAGTCAATACCTCAATAACATCTACAATCGAAAAATACCATTTTTCCTGTTTATCGTCCCATATCGTACGAACTTTCTTGTCTTCAAATATCTTTATCGCATCGTGCTTGGTCATAATCCTTAT
>CAZCWK010000043.1:0-24325 GCA_964502355.1 uncultured Bacteroidales bacterium | reverse complement strand
AATATCTCTGTTATAATTAACAACTTCCACACCATAAGCCTCCTTATGATGGGTATCTATCATGACAATATCTTTCAAATCAGCTGTTGCAGCTTCATAAGCAATATTAACATTGTGATTTATTGGTAAATCCCAAATCGGGAAAGTTTCAAATTTAGCATAACCGGCCTTGATACCTTTTTTATATTCATGATACAGATTACAAAGGCAGGTTGCAAGTTTACCGCTACCGGGACCGGGACCTGTTACGATGACAATTGGTTTCGTCGTTTCAATATATTCATTTGCCCCGTATCCCTGGTCACTAACTATCAGATCAACATCTTTCGGATAGCCCTGAGTAGGGTAATGCAGATAAACTTTAATACCCTTCAGCTCGAGTTTATGTTTGAATGCCGTAGCTGCAGGCTGATTCTGATAACGGGTAATTACAACAGCTGTTACATTAATACCAAACCACTTGAGGTCATCAATATTTTTTAAAGCATCAAGATCATAAGTTATTCCAAAGTCTGCTCTGATTTTGTTTCTTTCGATATCGCCTGCATGTATGCACATCACAACATCAATTTTATCCTTAAGTTGCTGCAGAAGCCTTACTTTAACATTCGGATCGTACCCCGGCAAGACTCTTGATGCGTGATAGTCATAAAGTATCTTCCCCCCAAACTCAATATACAGTTTATCATTAAATCTACTTACTCTCTCAAGGATGTGAGCTGTTTGTTCTTTAATATATTTATCGCTGTCAAAACCTATCTTGTTATCCATATATCATTAATATTACATACTGATTATCCGGTCAGATTATTAATAACCAGTACACTGAAATAAAATGCAAATGTAATTAAAATGAATGTTCAAAATTTTTTTTATCCAAAGCTTGTTCCAATTTTGGAAAAATAAATTTATACCCGGCGCTTATAATTTTTTCAGAAGAAATCCTGTTACCTTTTAGCAATATTCCTGACATCTCACCTAATAATATTCTTAGAAAAAAAGGGGGAATGAATATTTTAAAATTATATTTCCCAAAAATCTCTGACGCTTTACATGCGAATTTTTCATATGAAACTATATCAGGCGCAACTGCATTATAAGGGCCTTTCATACTGTCATCTTCAATAGCTTTTATATAGATATTGCAAAGATCTTCAATATGAATCCAGGGTAATAATTGGGTGCCCTTACCTGGTACCGGATTTAATCCAAATTTCAGAGGAAGCAACATTTTCTTTAATGCTCCTCCCTTTGAAGAAAAAACTATTCCGGTCCTTATACATACAGTTCTTAAACCTAATTTAGCAAACCTGAGAGCTTCACCCTCCCATAATATACATGTTTTACCCAGGAAATCGTTAGCCGGCATATCTGACTCAAAGAATTTTTTGGATTCACCGCTTGATCCGGGATAAAAACCGGTAGCTGAAGCAGAAATGAAAGCCAAAGGCTTTTCTTTCATTGCGGAAACCGTCTCATAAATTAAGGCAGCAGTCTGGACACGGCTTTCAATTATTTCCTTCCTTCTTCGCGAAGTCCAGATCTTTTCTCCAATATTTGCTCCGGCCAGATGTATTATATAATCGACATTTTCAAGCGCAGCATCTTCGATGTATTTTTTTTTATAATCCCACAGAAAGTATTTGTTGTCACCATCCTCATGTTTCTTCCTGCCAAGAAAAGATACATTATAACCCAATTGTCTAAATTTAACTGACAGTTGTCTGCCTATCAAACCAGTTCCTCCGGTAATCAGTACGGATTTCATTTACATCAAAACTTTTAATTAATTTCGGAATCAACATTTACAGATGCAAGATAGTTCAGAATATTATGATTTTTTTAGCAAAAGTGGTTTAAATAATAAAACGTGTTAAAAAACATATTTTTTTTATTGTTTATTTGCATAATTCAATTATGTGTTTTACTTTTGTACTGTGTTTTTCATGGTATTAGATTTAAGGTTAAGGAAGATTGGTTGTCGTGAGACAACCTTCTTTTTTTTTATACCCTCCCGTAACCGTTAAAAGCTTTTTATCTCCACTATTACTAGGGTCTTTAATTAATAAATTATATTTTTGTGCTCTGAAAAAACAGATACTTATAAAATTAGTTTGTCTATAAAATTGCTAATACTAAGTCGTTATAATCACTTTTTTTCTAACAATACTACGAATTGATTAAAACTTACAGGTGGTGATGTCTAAATCTTTTTTGATTTTTTCCGGATACAATCAAAGAGCAGTTATTGCTTTTTGCAGAGTAGCTACCGCCAATAATGTACCATTTTGTATTATTGCAAAATCAAAAGATGATACCATCTTCAAAACAAAGTACCGCAGTAATGTTCAATCTGTAAGAAATGAAAAGCTTCTCACTGTAGAAGATATAGACAGATGTCTCGACGAAACAAAAAATGCTTCAGAACATACTGATTTTGTAATACTTCCAAGTTCAGAATTTCTGAACAGATTTTTCCTTGACAACAGGACATATTACGAAAAAAAAAGCTGTACAATCCCATTGGTTAATAAAGATTTGTATCTGATCGTTTCAGATAAATTATCTTTTGGCAGACTTTGCATTAAATACAACATTGAGATTCCCCACGAGTATACTTCTTTTGAAAGTGCAAGGTTACCTTTTGTTGCTAAACCAATATCATATTTTTCAACTAAGTCAGGAAAAGCCCTCAATCCGGTACTAATATATACTGAAAATGAAAAGGCTGTTTTTTTAAATGAAATGGATAAAGATGATTTCTATTATCAGGCTTTTGTGAATGGTAGTAGTTATTATCTGCTTTATTATATTTCCTCTGAAAATGATACAGTATCATTTTCACAAAAAAACCTTGTTCAGCAAGCTGAAGGTAAGTCAATGATTTTAGCCACCGGATCAGATTTACACCTGAAACAAATATCTGACAACTACATAAATATGTTGAAAGATATTGGCTATGAGGGCTTAATAATGATTGAGCTCAGAAGATCTGATGATAAATTTGTAATGATTGAGGCAAATCCGAGGCTATGGGGACCATCTCAACTTTTTGTTGATGCCGGTGTGCCAATATTTGAAAGATTCATACAAGAACAGGGTTTCGAGATTAAAGAAAAGTCCGGAAATACAGATAAAGATGTTTTTTATTTTTGGAACGGTGGCATTTGTGAAGATTTAAGAAATGGAAAAAATATTGCTTTTCATGACTTTAGTCAGGAGGAACTTAAATTAAAATTGCCATTTTTACTTGAAAAAGAGATATATTTGAGAGAAGATACTGAAGAAATTTATCATTTAGAAGCTGAAGGATTATGTTAAAAGAAAAATTAACTGCATTATATAATGACGGTTCCAAACATTCAAAATACCAGAATATACCTGATTTTGTAAAAAAAGAACTCGATTATTACGAAACCATTGATGAAAACTGGAGAGGTGATACTGCAAGGTACAAGTATCTGACAGAAACTTTATCCTTCAAGAATAATAATAATATTGGAGAAATAGGAGCAAACACCGGTTTCTTCACGCTAAGTCTGGCTTATGCCAATACGGATTCTACTTTTGAAGCTTATGAGATAAATCCAACTCATGCCAACTTCATTAAAGATGTAGCTGAGAGCTTTAATATGGGAAATGTTATTGTAAAAGCCCAGGGAGTTGATATGAATGGAATATCTGATATGGACAAACATGATATTCTGCTCAATTATAATGTTCTTCATCATGCCGGTGTTGATTTTGATACTCAACTGCTTACTTCTGAAAAAGATTTTGAGGAATATTCTGTTGAATATCTTAAGAAGTTGAAAGAAAAGACTGAGCTTATGGTATTCCAAATGGGTTCTAACTGGGGAGGTAATAAACAAAAACCAATTGTACCTTTGGCTGATGATGCTGAAAAAATTGGATTGAATGCCAGAATGTTCAAGAAATCAGGATGGGAAATCGTCGATATATCATTACATACCAGAAAAAATGGTATACTTGAATATATACCTGTTGACAAAAACACAATAGCTCAAATAAATAGTTGCACTATCGGTGATGAAACCTCAATTATTTCTGAAAAAGTTGATTTGTCAGAATTTCCTTCTTTAAGTGAATTTTACAGAAGGTCAATATTTTTAGTTAAGTCTCTGTAAAATATAAAGAAACCATTACCATGAAACGAGCATATCTAACATTATTATTGATACCATTACTTCTGACTGGCTGTATAAATGAAGAGGAAATCGATTATGAGTCTCTTATAAAAGGTAAGTGGATTAATATTCTGGTAGATTACCAGCCAATACTGACTGATGCAGCTTTCTATTGTGAATATAAATCTGATAAAACTCAGATATATTCAATCGGTTACAAAACCGATGAAAACAATAAAAACTGGATTGAAAATGATGGATATACTTACAGCGTTAAAAAGAATCAGATTACAGTAGACGGTCCTGACAAAAACGGAGATGTATTTCATATGGTTTTCGAAATACTTCTTATTGACGAAACCTACATGACGTATAAAGTCAAAGAGTTCAGTATAAACAAAAAAGATTTACCGGATGCAAAAGTATATACCTGCAAAAGGGTAACTGAGGACTTGTCTGAAAAACTCAAAGGTATTTGGTACGGCAAATGTACTTCTGCTGGATCACAAGATACGGCCTATCATTATTGGGAATATTTATCTGATGGTAAATACAATTATTATTACAAGGATGCTAACAACAAATGGATTAAAAAATCTGATAATGAAGGTAAATACTTTTTATATGGAAACCTTTTTGTTTCAACATATTCAAATGATTTAATTACAGGTGGAAAAGGTAAAACTTTCGAATGCTGGAATGTCGAAATCAATGGAAATACCATGCAGTGGAAAGGTCTTAGAGATAACTCATCTATTGTAACATATACAATGGAAAAAGTCTCTCTCCTACCTGCAATTAGATAGTCTTTACGCCATTAAGGTGCTTTTCTAAAGTGTAAATCAGTAAATCTTTTTTAATTGGTTTGCTTAAGAAATCTATGCAACCTGACTCCCTTGATACTGTACTCTCGTCCTTCATTGCATAAGCTGAATGGGCTATAATTTTTAAATCCGCCCTTATACCAAGGAGTATGCCGGCTAAATCATTTCCTGACATATCAGGGAGCCTTAGATCCATCAGTACAATATCAAAGTCTGTACTCTTCACGTTATCTATGGCTTGCTTCGCAGTTTCAGCAAAACATAACTTTATACCTGTAGGCTGCAAGACATCAAAAAGATATACTCTGTTGTAATAATCATCTTCAACTATCAGAATTGACTTATTTGAAAAATCTGCATTAATATGCTTTTTGATTTTTAAATTAATATCAGGTTTTATACTGCCATTACGATATGGTATAGTGAAAAAGAATGTTGTACCTTTATTTATTTCAGATTTAAGCCAGATCTTTCCATTCATCAAATTGACCAGACCCTTTACAATAGGTAATCCCAGGCCTGTCCCGCCAACAAAATATTTTTGTTTTTGTTCAAGCTGGAAAAATCTCTCAAATATAAGATCCTGATTACTTTTTTCAATGCCTATACCGGTATCTGACACATAAAATACTAATTCGCCTTTGATCATCTTACAACCAAAAACCACAGTTCCACGCTGCGTAAATTTAAACGCATTGCTGATAAGGTTTACAAATATTTGTTTAAGTTTAATTTTGTCAACAATAATATTCCTTATTTCACAGCCTTTAGAAAAATGCATTTTAAGTTTTATGGTTTCTTTAAAGAGCCTTTTGCGATATTCAATGAAATAAATATACAATTCATTGAAAAAATCTGCTATGTTACAGTCTTCATAATGAAGGCTCAGCTGTCCGGATTCAATTTTAGATATGTCAAGAATATCCTCGATTATCTCAAGTAAATCATTACTTCTGTTAATTATCATTTTTGAATAAGACTCGATTTTTGACCAATCATCAAGATTCTGAGACATTAGTTCGGAGAAACCTATAATTGCATTCATCGGGGTCCTTATCTCATGAGACATGTTCTGTAAAAAAGCTGTTTTAAGTTTATCACTTTCTTCAGCACGTTCTTTTGAAGCTACAAGCTCCTCATTGATTTTGTTAAGCTTTTCATTTACCAGAATATAATCTTGATTTTGTGCTTCTATCTTCTCATTTTTTTCTTTCAGCAGAGCTTCATTGTTTTTATGCTCTGTTATATCTCTTGTAATAATAATGGTATGAAGGATTCCGTCAAGTTCAATTAAAGCGCCGGAAATAGAGCCAATACGGATGTCACCGGTTTTATTTCTAAAAAGAGTTTCAAAATTTTTTATAAATCCTTTATTCGCCAAAATATCAAGAAAGCGTTTCCTTTCTGACAAATCATACCAAATATTAATCTCAACAGAGGTCTTGCCTTCAATTTCCTCTTTTGAATACTTTGAAAAATCACAGAATCCATCATTTATTGAAATGAACATACCGTCTTCAAAACGGTTTATACTCATTGCGTCGGGGATAGTAAAAAAAATCTTACGAAACAAGTCCTCGCTTTGGCGTAATTTTTCCAAAGCTAACTGTCGTTCTGTAATATCTATATAAAGAGACTGAATCGTACCGTCAGGCATCATCCTGGTATGTATTTCAACAATAATTTCCTTGCTATCAGGTCTTAAAAAAGTCCTTTGGCTTATAACTGTTTCTCCTTTATGGATCAGATCAAATCTCCAGGGGTATTTACTGACACTTTCTTCTTTAAATGGTAATTGACTAATATGTTTTCCTACCAACTCATTTTCAGACAAGCCAAGAATAGCCATAAGTTGCTTGTTTGCTTCAATGATATATCCGTCTTTAGTCCCTAACAGAATACCTTCGGAAGCAAGTTCAATTAATGTTCGATACCTTTGCTCACTTGATAATAAATCATTTTCGGTTTGCCGTATATAATTTGTTTTGAGATTGTATGAATCTTCTAAAGATCTGTATTTCTTTTGCAGATCCTCAAGCTCCTCCAATAATTCTTCTCTTGACTTATTTTCTGAAATCATATAAAATAATAAATCGAATAAGTCAAATTTAACAAAATTTATGAATCAGACATAGTCAATGCTGATAATTATCAGTTTCTTTCTTGCGTAACAGTTTCGACAAGAGATTTTAATAATTCAGTTGTTTGTTTACCGGTTGCCTCAAAATAATCTTTTTTGTTCTCGGCTTTAATCTTATACGGATTAGTTTCAGTTGCAGTTATTTCAATCTCATATTGACCTGTGCTCACAGGTATTCGCTCATAACTTTCTTTTTGTTTGTATGTTGACCTTGCAGGAAGAGGTATCCATCCGCTATAAATGCTTTCTTCTAATCCGGTTGTATTGCCAACCATAATCATTGGTATAAAGATTGAGGTTTTTCTCAAATCGTCAATCTTATAATTTTCTTTATTGATGAAAATGCTTCTGAATGTCAAATCAAGATTCAAATCGATATAATCGTACTTACCTTTGGTTTTAGCAATAGAGTATTCGTATAAACATTTATCTTTTACATAATATCTGAACGCAGTTTTATCCACTGACATTTCAGGAATCAAATCAATTTCGACTGCTGTTATATCTTCGCCACTTTTTGCCTTTATTTTTCTTAAAACAGTAAGCTTTGGTAATAATGCAAAATCGTTATTGAGATAAAATGTATCCCCCGAAGCAAAACATTTGTAAACACCTTTATAAGCTAAAGCTTCTTTTGCTTTTTTCTCTTTTATTGCAGCTACAAAATAGTCTGCTGCCGGTGGAAGAATTGCTCCTGCAGCCAATAAAGGAATTGAACTTTGCCTGTCTGTAGATAATCTTGTATCAATACCGGAAATCTTAAGCGTTGTTTTTTCGGACAAAATTTTAACCTTACTGTTGTAATTGTAGTTTTTAACTTGTCCGGTCAATGAGTGCATTGCTAAAGCTGCAAATAATAGAAAGATTAGTTTTTTCATGGTTAATTGATTATTATGGTTCATATGTATAAATCAATATGGTTGTATAATAAAAATTGACATTCATAATTTTGTGTTTTCACTCCTTTGAATTTCTAATCGATGCAAAAATTGATGATATTGATTTTGCTTTTGCCCATTGTTTGGTTTCTCCTCCACCATAATGCAAAGCGACAGGTTTAAGTATATTTATTCCGTCATTAAATATCCACAGAGAACCTGAATCTCCTCCTGTTGAAACCGAATCATCAGGATGGTGATACCGGGTATCCAGATGAATAGATATTTCCGAACGATTCAGACAGGACCTTCCATCAATAATCCCATATGTAATACCGGTACCAGCCCCTGATTTTACGAGAGGCATATTAATTTGAGGGTAAATGTAAGATACGAGCTGGCCTTTGATCCCGTTAATACTTTGTGTCTGGACTATCGGTTTATCCAATATGAAAGTTGCGTAATCCAGAAACTGATTATAAAGGTTAAATGCAACTCCTATCCTGTTTTCAGTATCATTAAAATTTTGAAAAACGGGTAATCTCCCAATATATTCGTCGTTAACAAGTTTTGGTTTTAAATCAGCATATAACGCGTGGTAATTTGTGAATCCAAGTATCAGATTATTATATGGATAGAAGAACCCTACAGTTGCCCAATAATTGTCTGTATCTCTGAAAATGCCGCTTTGTATCTGAATACCACCTAATAATGGTCTTACAATACTGTTTTTATCGGCTACTCTGATTTGCTTCTGATCTGTATCCGGAGTATTTTCATTAATTATGCCTTCATGCAGACTAATCTGATCAGATAATACATCTGTCCTGAAAGTGCCGATCATTACAGGTATTATATCTTCTGTGTCAAGCTGATCAGGCGATTTTTTTTCTTTTACCTTAAATCTTAACGAATATTCATTTGTCAGTTTCCCGCCACGGTGCTTTATTCCAAACTCGATATCTGAAACACCAGAAAAGCCTGCATAATCTTTTGCAATCATACAGGCTTCTTTATATAGTTTTTGCTCTTCTCTGAGAGTCATTAATTTATATTTTTGTTTCAGACTTTATTTTCTGAGGACATTTTTGAATTTAGACATGACATGATGCAATCCTGCTTTTCATTCCAAAGATGCATCGCCCCTCCATTACAATTAATATATTCTTTGCAATTTAAACAAATTCCGGTTTTTGTCCAACTTCTGTTACGCATTATTTCAAAATTATTTTCCCAGACTTCCAGAAAACTATCTTTATAAATATTGCCCTGAACAAAATGTCTGTCAATATTAGGGCATGCGGAAATCGAACCGTCGATTAATATTGAAGCTATATTTATCCCTGCTCTGCAAAAGAAATATGAATCTCTGACTTTTCTTTCGTATTTACCCACATATGCTTCACAGCTTAACTTTATATCGATCTTTTTATCCTTTCGGGATTGCGAGATGAAATCCATGAGTTGAATAAGCTGCTGACCTGAAAGTTGCAGCTCTTCATTATTTGCAGCTCTTCCTATCGGTGCAATAGTAAATAACCTCCATGCTTTTACATTTCTGGAAATCAGAAAATCCCTGAAAGCACTTAGTTCTGAGAAATTTTTTGAATTAACACAGGTTACTACATCATAATTAAGCCTCTTACTTGTTGAAATCAGGTCAAGAGCAATCAAGGCTTTACTGTAGCTCTTATTGTTTCTTCTCAACCAATTATGAGAATCTTCAAATCCATCCAGACTCAGAGTGACAGCTCCCATACCTGCTGATAGTAATTTCGCATGGGTTTCATAATTATAGGCATAGCCATTAGTCACTATACTCCAGCGGAACCCGTTTTGGCGCAAGATTTTACCACATTCAGGTAAATCCTTCCTTAATAATGGCTCACCCCCTGTGATTACAACAGTTATCGAATCTCGTTTGAATTTTTCTTTTAGTGGTAATATGGCTTCAAGAAAATCTTCAAACGGCATATCAGCTGTTTTTGAATCAGAAATGCAATCAGAGCCGCAATGCAGACATTTCAAATTACAGCGCTGTGTACATTCCCAGAATAAATAGCTTAATTCGTGTAACTGCGTTTCATTTTGTCTGAAACGGTTATGAAAGTACTGCGGGATTTTATTTAGCATCCAGTTTTACTTCAAGATAAGTCGAGTTATCAGACAATTTCAAAACCGTTTCTTTAGGCAGAAAACTACCGTTTTGTACTGAATCAACATCTTCAAATGTTAATTTATAAACAGAATCTTTTGCCGAATATATAGCAAATGCACCTTCATCGTTTGTTATTTCATATTGAGGTTGATTATCAATTGAAACCCTTATGCCCTTAATTGGCAAATTAGTATCTTTTGATTTGACACAACCCGTAATACAAACGTCCATACCAAAATCTTCAGGCGTCCCATAACATGCCTGAAAAATAAAAACTGCCGTCGACAGACTCAATGTTCCGTAAATTGTTCTCAGGATTTTCCTTTTCTTTTCAGAAATGCTTTTTTTCATCGTTGTAATGTTTTTTGTAAAACTGTGAACTTTTATATTTCAACAATACCTCTGAAACCTCTTGCAGCGTAATAAGAGTCAGCTCCATTATGATAAATAAAAACTCTGCCATACCTGAAATCTCCAAATATTGCTCCACCCTGCTTACGAACGTCATCAGGAGTTAAAATCCAGCTTGATGTTTTTTTATCAACGCTTTCTATTTTTTGAAGCTTATAATATTGTTCTTCATTCATTAGTGTGACTCCCATTTCTTGTGCAAAACCAACTGCGCTGTTTTTAGGCTTATTTTCTTTTCTGGATTCCAAAGCTTCAGAATCATAACAAAAGCTTCTTCGCCCACCCGGACTTTCAGCCGAGAAATCGCAGAAGATATAGACATCTTTTGTGTTATCATAATCAAAGATGTCCGGTTCACCGCCTGTTCTCTCCATTTCGTAAAGAGACCACAATTTTTCAGGATTTGACAATAGACGTTTTTCGATATTAGCCCATTCAAATCCTGTATGTCTGTGACTGTTTTTAACAAAACGTAGTTTTAATACTCCGGTTATTGCTTCTTTCTGATCATTTGACAACTTGTCTTTCATACGTCTTAATTTGAATAATCATATCTAAACCAGTCAATATCCACAAATCCTTTATCATCAGTCGAATTGAAATTAAAAATGCCTATTCGGTCACCACGGTAACTACCCCATGTCATTTGTGTTTCGTTCGAAAAAGGTATAAACTTTAGCCCGTCAAGACTGTAAAAGTATTTATTTTTACCATTAATATCCCATTTAGATTGTAACCAGATATTTTTTTGTTTTATATCAATGTCGGTGGTTTCATCATCATTAAAAACATAAATAAGTTTTTTTGATCCTTCTACCTGCTTAATTCCAAACAAACTGTAATTACCGGTTGAAAAATGAGTGAGCCCTGCGATTTGCCCGTTTTCCATATTCTGAATATTCATTTTCATGGTAACAACATTTTTTTGTGTACGCATACTGCGTTGAGTTACAGTATTACCGGCTCTAAGGATTGCTCTCTTATCATCAGAAGGATTTATAGGTCTGAAGGCATATAACCGGAGGAATCCCGGCTTTTCGGTTAGGGACCATTTATCATTTCTGGGCTGATAATTCCATTCCCATTGCACGCCTAACTTATCTGAAGTAAAATCATCACTGCTTTGAATGAAAAGTTTATCTTTGACAGTAATCGGCTTTTTGTGAAACCAAACCATTTCACCAATAGTGTCAGCGGCTACTTTGCCTATTATGGGCCATCCGTTAACCCAGGTTACAGGCAAAAGACTGGTCGGTCTTCCCTCCCAATCACCGTGTCCATGATGAGTCAGAAAGAACCATTTGTCATCTTCAAGCCGGAGTAATCCGCCCTGATTTGGTTCCCTGTCATTATTTATATTCACTCTGTTTAGCTGTTTAATTTCCCAACGTCCATATAGATCATTTGATCTCTCCATCATTATCAGACGCTCTCCTCTTTGATTAACCTGACTAAAAAAATGATAATAAAGGCCATTAATTTTATATAATTTATTGGCTTCGCTCCCATTTGACTGATGGATAATGGTATCCGTTTCCATCAATAAACTCCTGCCGTCTGAGGTCATTTTAAACAAATGTATATTGTACTTCTTATTGGTTTCAGGATCGTAAGCAAAGTTTGTTGCAATAAAATACAACTGACCGTCATCATCACAAAAAGAGCAGCAATCATCCCACCCAGTAACTTTCCAAAGTTGATGAAGTGGCTCCCAGGGACCGGCAGGATTAACCGCTGAGCTCATAAAGAAACCATCGTCAGGAGTTCCGAAATATACCCAGTATTTATTCTTGTAATATCTGATAGATCCTGCCCAGATGCCTTTACCATAACAATTCATCTTATCCCAGTTCATCTCAGGGCTTATTTTTGTAAGGTCATTTACTACATGACCAATTATCTCCCAGTTTACCAGATCTTTAGAATGAATCACCACCATACCCGGTGAATATTGCATAGTCGAGGATATTGCATAAAAGTCCTTTCCTACACGAATAACGTCTAAATCACTAAAATCAGCGGGAATTACCGGATTTGAGTATAAACTGTCTCCGGGCACTTCACCTCTTTCATACATTTGACCGAACAAATACAAACTAAATGACTGAATGAATGCAAATAAAAATACTATAATAAGTTTTTTCATAATATTAAGAGATTATACCGTAACAGGTTTTTTCAATGTCAATGCCGGAGTTTTGTACAACCTGAATAATTCTCATTTTTCCATCGCCCTGCTTTTCAAATCTTCAGGCATTTTTTCTATTGCGTATCTCAATGATGTTCGTGGCATTACAGCCTTATTTTTAATTACATATTCAAAAATTGCCTGTTGGTTTGTTTCACTTGCAGCTTTTAGCATCCAGCCATATCCTTTTTGTACCAAATCATCTTTATCAAGCATCAGGATATCTGCAATTTCCAGTATATCATCAAGAAATTTTCCTTTACGCGCCGGAATTATCAGTGTTACAGATGCGGCTCTTTTAACCCATCTGTTATCTGATTTCGCAAAATCTTTGAGCTTTACGATATACTCTGGATACATTTCAATGAATTCGCCAACAGAATGGTTGCAGAGTGTATCACATGATGCCCAGTTATTTACGTATTCTTTTATCCATCTCTCAAAAACCGGAAAATCCTGAGGTCCATATTTTTCATGTATATAATACGACCAGTTACAAGCGACAAAAGATTCTTCTATATAACCAGACTTCCACAACTCTTCGCAAAGGCTGAATATTTCTGATTTAGATTTTTGTCCAATCTTTTTAAAATATTCCAGGCCAATCTTATTAACGGTTGGGATTTTGACCCCGTAAAACTTTATTTTCTCTTTAAAGAAACCCTGACTTGTAGCCAGCGTCTTTTCATCAATATTATTTTTAAGCTCATTACGAATATCCTCTACCACGTTTCCCATGCTATTGTATTTTAAGGTTTTAGCAAATTAAAGACTAGAATTTTAATTTTATTAAATAAGGATCAAAGTAAATAAAGCAGCATTACAAAACTTAAACAAATGCCAATCATAAATCCAAACAACACTTCTTTAATTGTATGCCGCCCTAGTTTAACTCTTGACCACGCGAGTAATCCTGTAAATAACAAAACAGCAATTCCACACTTGTAGTCCATAGTAAATACTAAAGATGCAAGATAGATGTTTAATGATACATGAAGAGAGCTTTTTATAAATAAATTAACAATTTGAGATACTATCAGAAGTATCAAAGCAAACAAAACACTTATGCACAGATTTCTTGATTGACCGGTTTTAAACAATATAACTGTTACTATCAATAACAAAGGAATGGCAAACAAAAAAAGTGATTTTACGTTGTTTCCTGTCTGAAACATCAAAATTGGTATATGTTCCATTCTTTGACTTAATAAACATCAATAATATCACCGGAACAAAAACGCAACCAACAATCAAAGAGGATATGAATAATGCATTATTGAATTCATTATTTTCGAAAAGTACAAAGGACACAAAGATCGGAATCGTCAATAATGGATGCCCAACGATTGAAATGTACTTTGCGAATTTCTCCCTGAACATAAAAATTCTAAAAAGTTAATAGAAACAATGAACTTACAGCCACAATAGCCCATAATGAAATACCAAGTATAAAGCTCCTTGGCCCGGATTTCTTTATTTCACCTATTGTGATATTTGAACCAATAAGAAATAATGCAATAACCATTCCTCTTCTGCCAAGCCAGCTAAAATGTGAATAACTTGACTGGAAATCAGGAAAAATATTGGCAAAAACAATGGCAAGAACAAAAAATAAAATAAACCATGGAAATTTGATTGATTTTTTCCCGCCACTTTTAGTCATAAAAGCAATAACCAGAGATAACGGTATAATCCACAAAGCACGAATAAGTTTTACGGTTGTAGCAATCTGTAAGGCCTTTTCACCATATTCAGCCCCTGCACCTACAACAGAACTGGTATCGTGAATAGAAATTGCAGCCCAGTTGCCGAAAGTTTCCTGGCTTAATCCCAGTCTATGCCCAATAAACGGGAACAAGAACAAAGCAACCGCGTTAAGAACAAAAACTACAATTAAAGCAAATGAGTTTTGATAATTTTTACTGTTAAGGATTGGCGCAATGGCTGCGATTGCACTACCACCGCAAATAGCCGTACCAGCCGAAATTAGTATTGCTATGTTTTTTTCGACCTTAAAGAGTTTTCCCAATAAGATGCCGAGTATCATCACAGAAGTCACTGAAATTGCGGTTTCGATGAAACCACTTTTTGAAGCTGTTATAACCTCGCTTAAACTCATTCCAAAACCCATCAATACTATGGAAGCCTGAAGAGTTTTTGATGTGTATTTATGAATATTATCATGTTTAATGCCTGTAAAAGAAAACACTAAGCCAATAAGCAAAGCAATGGCCGGTGTAACAAACGGAAGGAAACAGAAGCAAATTACTACTGAATAAAGCCAGTTGAAGTTAGTTATATCAATTTTCATGGAAAGCAGTTAACTTAGTTTAGATGAAAACCCTGATTTCTTATTTCAAGACTTTTGAATAAATTGTATTTACTATGATCAAAAGGATAATCCCAGCAACCTAAACTATGATATATTTCACCTCCAAAACCGATTTTAAATTTATATAATCCGTATAATGGATGTGTTTCATCATTACCTGGTGCAATTCCAAACATATCATATTCTTTGCATCCCTTCTCTTTTGATAAACAAATGGCAAACCACTGTAATGCATATGTGGCCATATAATTTCTGTTCATACCTGAAGATGCACCATACAAATAAGAACTACGATCGCCTGAAATTATCAGAAACATTGCAGCTAGTGGAGTATTATCCTTTTCAGCAATCAGATAATAAACCTCAGCCGGTGATTTAGTTGAATCTGCTCTGGTAGTCAGTATTGCTTCAAAATACTTTATATCATTCAGATATAGCCCATTTCTGACAGCTGTTTCAGTATACAGTTTGTACCATATACTTAAATCATTTAAATCTGCAATTCTGACTGTAACGTCTTTTTTCTGTGAGATTTTAATGTTATACCTTGTCTTTGGTTTCATCCTCTCCAGAATTGTATTGATATCCGGTTGTAAGTCAAGATACAAAGTATTTGTCGGTAGTATATTAGACTCTGATTTTCTGATATTCCATTTAATCGTATTAAAATTGAATCTGAATTCCTGTGATTTTATTGAGGGTTCTTCAATCTGATTACCATATTCGTCAGTAAATGATCTGTCTTTAGACCAAAATGATTCCCAGCATAAATCATATCTTATCATAAAGCAATTTTTTGGCAGATATGAGCGGAGACTCTCTGATAATTCTTCCAGAAATATACCTTTAAACTCATCCTCGGGTTCTAACTCGGGGCCGTAAGGAACATAAGCGATACAATCTGTATTATTAAGCTGTTTAATGATTATCAAAAGATCAGAATTGATATTTGAATCACGGCTTACATGATTATATAAGCTACTCCTTCTCGATTTAAAATTTAAAGCGATAGAATCAAAGCCCACTTTTCTTTTTACAATTGACCAAAACGCAGTTTGCTGAACAATTGGAGTTTTATACAATTCATCAATACCTTTTAATGATACATCTGTCAACATAATTATGAAATAAAAAAAATAGCCATCACTCCCTTACGAAAGTGATGAGCTCAATTATAAATAATAAATGTAAATATTGGCAAACATAATAAATAACCTGCTATAACCCAAATAATTCTTCTTGTGAAGAAAAACCGTCAAGGAATGATTGGCTGATTATTTCCAGGAAACATCTGATTTATTACGGCGAGGTATTGAAGTAATTTTATATTTTGAGTATCCAAATAACATTGCAAAAGCAAGTCTGCGTCCATCCGGTAAGTTTATAAAATCTTTAAGAGGTTTATACTCCACGGCAGCCATACTTACGAAACCGGCCCAACAGGTGGCGAAACCAACCAATGGAGCAGCTAAGTCAAAGTATGTCATTGCAATTGTTGCATCTGTATTATCTTTAGCCGGATCATTATCAGGCAGGTGAGCAATTAACAAATGTGGAGCATTATGACAAATATACTCAGTACCACTATCCCAAATCGACAGAATTACAGGGACGTAAGATGAAAGTGGATGTTCAGTATTTACAAGTGTTCTCATCCAATCAATGGTCATACATGCAATTTTATTAACATCTTCCGACTCGTAAATAACATGCCACTTGACAGGTTGACCGTTACCACCTGAAGGAGCGTATCTGCAAATATCAAGAGCCTTCAATATCAGTTCTTTTGAAACTGGTTTCGTATTGAAATGTCTTACTGTCCGACGCATCTTCATATAAAAGGCTAACTCTAGGGTATCAACATTATCACCCGGAATATTTGCCAATCCTTTTTCTTCAATCAGAAAATCAAGGGTTAATGCTAAATTTGGACAAAATGATTCACAATGTCCACATTGTAAACAATAATCCTCACGTCCATCAGCAATTTGCGGGAAAGAATTTTCAGTTGCCCTTTGAATAATCTTCATTAGGCATACAGTTGCACAAGTATTACACTTGGAGCAAAGATCTTTATCAACAATTATTTTCATTTGAGAGTATTAATAGTTTCATTATTAATAACCAATAACGTAGACGGAAACATTTCACTTATGCGCTTGATTTCAGGTTTAGTTATCTCTCCTGACAATCTTAGTTTCTCAATTTTAATTTCTTTCAATCTATCAGGTATTTCTATTTTGTCAGTAAAAGAAATCTCAAGATTTTTAATTTCCTTCAATTCAAAAATGGTTTCAGGGATCTTTTTAACTCTGATATTTATGCCTGAACCCATAAAGTCATTATTTGCATGTTTCTTAAACAAATATTGTTGTCCAAAATTATTAACATCCTTTTTCCTGATCATCCAACCAATTTGAGGAGTCAGGGTAAAATCTTTTGAATCCTGAGATAAACCGATGAAACCTGCCCATAGTTCCAAAGGAGTAGTCTTAGTTGAATCGCCAAATATCTCAATATATTTTAAGTCGACTTTAACTATCTCCTGTGGCAAATTACTACTTCCTTCAAGCTGCTTTAAATTATTCCGTTTACCCTTTTTATCATAAGGGAAAAATTTTACGATCCAGCCATCAATAATGTCCGGAGCACCATACTGTTTTTGAGAATGACATTTAAACATATTCATCCAGAAATTTTTATCAATTTCACCTTTTGATGTATTGATTAATTCTTTTAATACGGGTTCAAGTTCATCTGTCCACCATTTTAAATCATAATTACCCAGCTTTTTCGTTTTTTCGTAAATCTTTTGCCAATCAGCAGTTGTACCCTTAAGTGTTATTTCGGGAATACCGCAAACTATTCGCATAACAATAAATTCAAAGTATGGCTCCATCGCTTCCATTATAGTGATTTCTGAAGCGACCTTTTCAACTGATGTTGTTGTAGAATAATCAGAGGTTAATACTTTCATTAAATCAGTACCTGTATACCCGGCAATTTGTTTTGTAAACTCAGGGAAAATATTTTCCCAGGCACTTGCTGGACTGTCCAGTTTCAGGTTATCATTTCTTACGACTAACGATGTTTTAGCATCAAAATCTACAAATTTATCTCGTAATATTTCTGCATTAGCACTGACATGTCTGGCGAAACCCTGACTAATTAATAACCAAATCATGTCCGGGGAAATCACAAAAGGTCTGTGGCTGGCATATGCCTGATACATACCATTAAAAAATGAATTGTATCCAAATACCACAAGGCTTTCCGGAGCTTCGCTCTTTGCAATTATATTAAATGGGAAATCGATTTTTTCTTTTTCAATCTGATATGGAGACATATTATTATCTGAAAGAATCAACCACTTATATAAATCATCATAATTTCTTGTGAATAATAGTTCTTCAGGTTTCGACAATTTTTCAACTTCAAATTTAACTCCCTGCTGTCCGTATGAAATCAGTATGATTCCAAACAATGCTATTACTGTCAATGCATGTCTCATTTTTTCTTAGTTGTTAATTGATAGGAATGATCAATCCATTCTTTTATAAGTTTTGGACCTAAACTACCTTTAAGATTTATGCCATTCCAGTGTTTTTTATTGAAGTGATACGCAGGAGTTACTTCAGAATAATGTTCCCGCAGTTCTACTGCCAGATCAGGGTCACATTTCAAAGTCAAACCTCTGCTATCCTCTGAGAGATCAAGTAATGCAAACATTTTGTCGGCAACTTTAAATACTAAAGCTGTATCATTAAAGGGGAAACACTCAGTAACACCTTCTTTTGAAATACAATATTCTCTGATTTCTTCGAAATCCATTTTCTTAGTTTAAGGAGCTTAAAGTTGTAGTTTTTTTTTACCTGACCAATTATTAATCTCTAACCTGATAATCTCTGCCAGATGAAAGGCGTTTTCAGCATATTTAATGCCGGCATTTTTGTCTTCGGGTGAATACTTATCTAAAAAAAGCAATAATGCTTTCATCCTTTCTTCTTCTGCAAGTTTCATTTTAGCAGAGCAGCTTAAAATTATACTTTCATATTCTGTGGTAAACTTATTGGAAATAACATTTGTTCTCCCAACAATGCAAAAAGATACATTTGGTTTATTTTCAATACACGTCAACTTTCTACCCACAGGTGCACAATGCAAATAAATGTATTTATCGCTATCCCAAACGTAGTTAATTGGCAATCCGTAAGCTCCATCTTCATCGCAATTTATTGACAGAACACCATATTCACCTTTCTTTAAGAGCTCTTTTGCGGCGGATTCATCCATAAGGCGATCTTGTCTGCGCACACTGGAATTTGTATAATTCATAAAATCTAAAAATTAAAAATAAATACTTTCAATTATCGATATACCGGTCTTTGTCTTAAAATACTTATCCCGGATGCTTTCAATCGAATGTTTAGTAATTTCATCCTCATAAATATTCACTAAAAAATCCGCCTCAACGATGATTTGAAAATCTTTTCTGTCAATATTCTGATATGAATGGTGGTTACCAATAATAAAACAAATTCTTTCTAGTATTTCAGTATCAATATCTACTTCAGACAAAATATCTCTTGCTATTGCCGGACCTTCAATTTCCTGATACTTACCTGTACTCGAATTATACTTCTTTTCAGCCTCAACTATACCAATATCATGGAGAATTGCTGTAACTTCAACTATAAGCACCTCATTATCTGTAAGGTTTTCTCTTCGGGCTATACAACTTGCAAATCCATAAACTTTCAGAGCATGATTAATCCTGCGGACGTCATGCCCGAAATAGTTAATCATCTTTTCAATAATTATATCTGTCACTTTCTGTATTGTTTTTTTGGTTACAAATACATCAATATTTCAAATGTCCTATTCCATTAAAATATAATTCTTTAAATACATTCTCCAGTCTGTGTTGAATGGAATTTTTAAATAGCTCCCTGTTGGAGAAATCAGAATTTTGGTTGGGTAGCCGGTTACTTCAAAGTCATCATTAATCTTCTTATCGATTTCATAAACCGGAAAAGTATAATTGTTATCCTTCATAAAGGTCTTGAGATTTTGAGAAGAATATGAAAAAGTATATATCTTTAGGTTTTGTGGAGATTGCTGGGCGTTTTTAATATAGTATTCCTGTAAAGTCGGAAGCTCTTTGACACATGGGCTGCACCATGTACCCCATACATCAATATATACCCAGCAATCACGATTTTTAGTTAAATCGAGAGTTTCTTCGGCATAATTAATTATCAATGAAGGCACTTTCTTCCCTTTTTGATTAATATATTGATGCCAGTATTCATTGAATGAGGTTTGGTGCGATTCATGTAAATACATATCTTTCAGTGCCTTTAAATTTTGATCAGTAGGTGAGTTGAAAGTAATTTCGCTAAGTATAGCTAAAGCTTCACCGATACGATGGTTTTCTGTAAGGTATTTGAGATAATCATTTTGAAAGCCTATTTGTTTCACATCGCCCGTAAGCAAGGCTGCGTCGTAGAAATATGCATATTTCACCAATACATCCTGATCATCTGGGCTGTATCTTGAGGCTTTCATAAGGTATTCTTCTTTACAATCAAATAATTTATACCTTAAATAATAACTAAAAGCAAGCAGGTATCTGTTCCAGGCTCTTCTTTCCTGGATTTTCCGATCCTTAACTTTAACTTCCAGGTTAGGATAGCTTTCAAGGTTTCTGATAACAGCAAGTAACAATTTCTCTCTGGAATCCCTTTCTATCACCTTTTGTATATTGGGCTGGTTTAAGATTAACAAAGCATAACGCTCTGCATTCGATTCGTAATATGAGCTATCACCCAGGACATTAACCATCTCATCGAAATATTTTTCCAATTGAATATTATCTGTATTGTGGATAGTCTTGCTCCATAGATATATTGGATTGACTAAATGATTTATCCCCTGGTTATTCTTTTTAATAATCTCTTCAAGGTAAATACTGGTTTTTTCGTAAAACCTGTCCTGTTTTATCAGCTGGGAAAGTGAATTATTATAACTTTCAATCAGGAATGGGGAATATATCTTATAGAGCCTCAAAGAAGAGTCTATGGCTGCCTCTGTTTTGCCTGAAGTCCATAAATCGGACAAGGAATTAACTAACGGGAATGCTTCCTTAGGTATTTGCGCTTTAGTAAACGCTGAAACCAATAAGCTAAATATCAATACAAAAAGTGTTTTTCTCATGGTATTATTTTATCGAGTGCGTTATTATTTATGACAACTACATTTTATTTATTATTAAAGAAATAAAAACAAAGATAGATTTTGTTATACAAATAAACTGTCTTCATTTGTTAAGAAATAAAAATTTTAATAACACCTTAAACCATTCTGGTGGCTTCAAAGTCTAATTAATAATATATTTGCGTTTAAATTGATTAAAAAGCATATAGAATGAGGACTATTTTTGCGTTGGTTTCACCTTCGCTCGTATTTATTTACTGAAAACCCATAATACTAATGAAACGAGCATGCTTGTAAAAACACCCAAGTGAAGTATAATTTGGGCATGCGGCGTTCCATACTTCCTTAAACGAAAAAATTATTATAGTATGAAAAACAAAATCTTATTTCTTTTTTTGGGAGCTTTCATATTTACATCAATAAAGAGTAATGCTCAATCCGATAATAACTTGCCCGAAACAGGGATCTCGATAGTACAAAAAGTCAAAAAGGCCAAGGGAACTAAAAAATTTAACGAAAAAGATCTTACAGGTTACTTAATGGTCTATTTTAAAGATCAGACTCACTCAACACATTTCGCAATCAGCTCTGATGGATATACCTTCACTGATGTCAATAATGGGAAACCGGTCTTAATTGGCTCTCAACTGGCAGAACAAAAAGGAGTACGTGATCCACATATTTCCCGCGGACCGGACGGAGCATTTTATCTAACAATGACAGATTTACATATTGCAGGTAAAAGAGCAGGCTTCAGAGAAACCGACTGGGAGCGACCGGTTGAAAAATATGGCTGGGGAAATAACCGGGCTCTTGTTTTAATGAAATCATATGATCTCATTCACTGGTCTCATTCGATCATCAGAATTGACAAGGCTTTTCCTGAACTGGGAGATATTGACTGTTCATGGGCACCTGAAACCATATATGACCCGGTGAAAAAGAAAATGATGGTATATTTTACCATACGTTATAATAACAAGGAATGTCATATGTATTATTCATACGCAAACCGTGATTTCACTAAGCTGGAGACTGTTCCTACACGTATTACCGAAATTGGCGGGCTTGACGGAGATATAACAAAGGTCGGCAACAAATATCAAATGTTTTATGTCTCAAATGCCAAAGTACTGCATTCGTCTTCAGATTACATCAATAAAGACTTTAAAGTCGAAACCACAAGAATTGACCCTGAAAAAGTTTCAACCGAGGCTCCTAATTTATTCAGGAGACTTGGAACAAACTCATATGTCCTTATGTACGATGTTTATGGATTACGTCCAAATAATATGGGTTTCAGCGAAACGGTAGATTTTGAAAATTACACTAACATTGGGCATTTCAATGAAGGAGTTATGAAAACTACCAATTTCTCAAGCCCGAAACATGGTGCCGTGACCTATTTAACAAAGGAAGAGCTGAAAGCAATAGCTGAACACTGGAAAATAACGTACAATAACCAATAATAATTTAATAATCATAAACGATGAAACGAACAGTTGTATTTTTTATCATTTTAGCTTCATTTTTTGCTCTCAATGCTCAATCAGCTCAATCAGCTGAACCAGCCCGCAAGTTAAAAAATGCTCCTACTCCCGGTGCCGGCTACGGTAAGGACCTTGGTGATTATAAAAGCGGTACTTATACTATGACAAGCGCAGATCTTACGCGTCAGTATACTATTGATATCCCAAAAAACTACGACAAAAACAAAACTTACCGTTTGATTTTCGCTATGCATATGATGGGCGGCCATATGCAAACAATGGTTGATCAGAACTATTATGGTCTTAAGACTTATGCCGAAAGAGATAATGTTCCTGTTATTTTCGTTGCACCTGAAGGATATACCGATCGTTCTCCCTGGCGTGGACGTGATGACAAAGATCACATCTTCTTTGCCGATATGCTTAAATTGTTTAAAGATAAACTGAGCATTGATACTTCCCGCGTATTTTGCTGTGGTTTCAGCTTTGGTGCAATGGTTACATACTCGTTATCATTGGATTTTCAGGATGATCTTCGTGCAGTAGCTTGTTATTCTCCTGCCAACTGGAACATTTATCTACCTGAAAACAAACACAAGCCCCTGGCTTTCTTTAGCACTACAGGTACAGAGGACGGACTTTGTAAGTATGTCAACTCTGACGAGCGCAAACAAGGTGGCAAGTATTGTGTACTGACACACATAGAAGATAATGGGTTGAAACAATTACCGGAAATACCTTTAGCAACAACACCAACACATTTAACTACTGAATTTAAAGGTCTTCCTGCAGAATACCCTGTAATGTTTGGATCATTTGTGGGCGGTCATACCGAAAATGTTAAAGATCCCGGTTCTGATGTAAACTGGATAGCAAAAGAAACCTGGGATTTCTTTATGCGTTTCTAATATAAGCTTCCCCATAAATAAGACAGGAATAAATTAGACAAATCATTAAATTTGTTCTCCTCCTGATTTTTTAAAGTCAACCCGTTTTCGCAGATTATATTTTTGTGTTCACCCCGTGCCACAAAACAGATATCATGTTTCTCTTTAAAATAATCCGTTATAATTTTACCAAAGTATCCTCCAACACCTCCAACACCAAAAAAACATATAATCATTATTTAATCTTTTATGTGATTTTGTCATACAGTTCACAAATTTTTTTTAAGATAAATCATATCAACAAGTTGTATGTCACCATCGAACATTGAGTGGTCGTAATTGTCAACGAAAAAATTCTTCACTCTGTGAGACTTTTCAAATCCACAACTTTCATAATACGACAATATCCATGGAATTTCACCTGTCCCAACAAGCATTGTTTTGAAATGGCTTTTGTAGAAATCAGAAATGTAATTTATCAATTCTCTACCATAGCCTTTGCCTTTATATTTCTCGTATGTAGCTATGTTTTTTAACTCGCAAGTTTCGCTATTTATTGCTACTACAACGCAAACACTTTTCAAATCACCGTTAAATAATGCAAATAAATCTCCACTATCCAGGTACTTTTCAATCATGTTTTCCTGCTCATC
>CAZCWK010000042.1:0-24935 GCA_964502355.1 uncultured Bacteroidales bacterium | reverse complement strand
ATATTTTCTTTTGGAATTATTTTTATGAAACGATCATAAGTCTGCTGTAATAATGAGCGACCAGTACCAAAGAAATCAAGAAACTGTTTAGGCAGAGATGTTCTGCTGGCAGGCCAGAACCGGCTTCCGATTCCGCCACTCATGATAACACAAAAGTTGTTTTTCATACGTTTTTTATTATTTTTTACGTCAGGGTCGTATGGAACGCCGCATTTTGGTTTCATTTCGAAAACATTTTAAACCAGGGATTACATTCCACACCACACCTGTAAATGCTTAAAACATTATTGGCAATTATCTCAGATGAGGTATATTGCATTAATGCTTTACACTTAAGCGATGCATATCAAAGATAATAAAAGTTTCCGTGGAGATAAAATGAAAGTATTACTTTTTGGATTGCCTGGCAGCTGATGCTTTCTTCTCAGATAATTGCTTCTCTTTTCTAACCTTGTTTTCAGCATCTTTGATATCCTTTTGATTGGGTTCCCAAAGCTTGCTGTCAACATTTTTAAGTTCATTCTCCAGTCTTTCCTGTTCAGCTTTAATTTCTTCAGGGGTTTTGCAATAATCCTGGATTATCCTGTTCTTTAAGTTTGATACCTTATAAATATCACCTTTATACTTTCTCTGATTGAAAAAGTCGTACAAGCTTAATCTTTCAGCACTATTTAATGAGTCCGATGCTATTGGTTGTTCAGAAAAAAACGTTGTCAATGTTTCAAACGGAATCCAGAACATAGGATACTTTCTGGTTTCTCCTATTTCGTCAGTTCTTATCAGCACCGGACACAAAGCTGTGATTTTTGTATTAACAGATGAATTTCTTTGGTCAAGATACATAACTTCCTTAATATAATACATCGTGACTTCTGAAGTTGGAATATCTACTGCTTCGATATCAAATATTGGTATACCAGGTCTCCTGCTGTCTGTTTTCTCCTTGAATGGTATTTCAAATCTGTTAAGTAAATCTTTGAATTTTATAGCATACTGGCTGTTAAAAACTTCTCTGCCATCAAGATATTCAAACGCTGTCACATTACCTTTTGCTATGGCTGCAAAAATAGCTGAAAACAGATTCATTCTGTCAGCTGAGGGCTCAACAGGATAGTAAAGAGGCGCATTTTGATCGACCGTAAGGTCAAGGATGCGATATACGTCTCTTTTCCAGACGATATCTTCCGCACGTACCTTTTGAGGTTGAGGTTGCTTGTTTCTCTTTAAAGACAATCCTGTCAGAGTTCCTGAAAAATTATCAGTATTAGAAGTCTTGGTTTGAGCCTCAATTCCTTCAACAGCAAAGGCTAATGTTATAAACAAAGCCAAAATTTTATATTTCCTGATAATGGTGTACATATCTTGTTTAGTTAGTTTATAATTATATCCATTGGTGAAAGCATTTGTTCAATCCTGTCAGGACCAACTGCTTTAATATTGGTAACAAGTAATCTTTTTCCTCTTGCAAGACTTCTGATCTGACCTTTCTGCCGGTCAGAAAATTTTGATCCCTGTGAAACTTCCATCATCGTATTACCCATTGAGTCATAAATCAATGTCTGAAATGAAAGCACTGTGAAATTTACGTCCAGTAGTTCATCATCCAGTGCTGCGATCAAACCAGGCGCATCAAGAAGTCTAGATTTTGAAAAAGCACCACTCTTAAATCTTCTTACGATACCATTCTGATCTTTATATTCAATAAAAGCTCTTGGCTCCGGAAGAGGCCTGACTCTGAAAGGAGTATTGGCTACCACCTGGCTGCGACCGTCCATCAAAGCCGTTACCGTTATGACACATTCTTTACCTATCGAAACAGGTTTGGCTATCCACATCAGACCGGATCTGGACAGAGACCCGTTACTTGATGTGGCTGTTATTTGATTGGCAGGTACTCCCGGTACAGAAATACTGACTTTATTATCTATACCTGCATATAAAACATTCATCATTGTATTTGAAACAGTAGCCATAGGCTCAACAACAGTATATTTTTGCGAAAAATTATATTTCTGAAAACTACCGTCACCGCGTTTCATTTCTATATAACCATTGACAGGAAAAACACCGGCACTACCGGCAAATGCTTCGTAGAAACCATTTTTAGACTGCTCCAGAAACCTTCCGTTGATAAATATCCTGGGTTTTTGAGTTGAATCTTCAGCAGACAAAACAATGTTGGCTTTGTAAGATCCTCCACGAACAATGTTTTCAGAATTTGGAATAATGTATGCTTTAATCTGGTTTACCCTGAAATCTCCCACATCAATATTGTTAATTAATGTGTGTAATGCTTCACCTTCTGCATAACGGATATCATTCTGAAGCTTGGTGAACATTGTTATTACAGCGCCGACAGGCATGTTTTCAAACATTGAAGATTCCCAGTTATGACCTTGCTTCTTAGCTCTCGGGGATGGTAAAGTATTGAAGTTGTCAAGGATAATTTTCCTTTTCAGACTATCGTTTACCAAAGCAACCATATACTTCCTGTAATCTTCAATTGATTTTTTAAGTTCCTTACCTTTTTTACTGGTTGGCGGAAGCATTATAGTTCCCGCTACATCAAGATTGTCGCTTCTTACAATATTGTGAATATCTCCGTCTTTACCATCGGCTTCTATAACGATATCCCATTTAAGCTTATCAATGTAATTATACAGATTATCAGAACGTTTCTTAAGATCCTGAGCTAATGAGTACCATTCTTTGGTTTTTTCGGGATTTGTTTTATAATAAATACCAAACTCCTTATACAATTCTTTATTCTGAGCGCTGGAATTTTCCGTGCTTTTAGAAAGACTGTCATCAACAAGTTCGAAACCACGCAACACGTCAGAAGAGACATTCAATGCTAACATACATAGCAAAAGTATGTACATCAAGCCGATGAGTCTCTGGCGCGGGGTTTCGGGTGCGTTGCTTGCAGGCATATGATTACTTTTTAATTCAATCCAATAACATCAAATTACTTTTCTTCAGAATTTTCATTGTTTACTGAAGGATTCTGATCTTGTTTCCTATCGCCGAAATCCTGATAATTACGGTTGAAAGGTGAGAAACCCTGACCGGGAATCATGGCTTCAAGCATACGGGAATATACCCTGTTAAGATTAGCAAGATTTTCAGCCATATTTTCGGTTTCGGCCTTAAATTGCTGGCTGCTATCCATTGAACCTTCATACATATCCCTGATATGCAAAAGACCTTTGTTTACTCTGTCTATAGTGTCAATTTGAGAGCTTATACTCTTGAGTTGTATTTCATATATTGTATTCAAACCATAGAGGTTTTTGTTCAGGATACCCATTTGCTCCACATAACCTTTGGAATTATCAGAAATATCTGTCGAGTTTTCAGTAATACTCTTATATGAATCAAGCAGTACATTTGAAACATCAGCCAGTGAAGACGTGGCTGAGCTGAATCTGTCAAGGTTATCAGCCATGCCCGATAATTGGTTCAGATATCTTTCAGTTACCAACGTAATGTCTGCCATATTGTTGAGCTGACTAACAGCTTCGCCCATCCTTTTAATACTATCTGTAAGTGTTTGAGCTTCTTCTTCAGTTAATTTTACTTCAGGAGGAATACCATAGCTTTGAGCAGCCTGTTGAGGAGTAATGTTTTCGAAGGGATTTCTGGATACTGAACCCTGAGCAACATTGTTTTGCTGGAAACCTCCATATTGCTGACCTGTAATTATTACAGGACCCTGTTGAGAGGTTCCGGAATTTTTATTATCTCCGGGCTGATTTACAAATCCCTCAGCATTTGCATTTTGATTATCTATGCCGCCAATTATAACCTGCCCGCCGATATTGTTACCATTGAAATTAGGTCTGTCTTCATCATTTCCGGTTTTAAGAACCGGGAAAACATTATCCCATCTGTATGTTCTGTATGGAGGTTCAAATGCTGAAAGGGCAAAAATGAAAACTTCAGTTCCCAAACCAATGGCAAGAGCAATATTGGCTCCGTCAAGATGGAGCAATTTGAACATTGTTCCAAGTATCGCCAGTGATGCTCCAAATCCATAGAAGAAATTGAAAATTACTTTACCACGGTAACTCCCCAGAAATAGAGAGAGATTCTTTCGGAATTTTTTTGTTCTGGTCATATCTCGTACAGATTATTTTAAATCATTTTGTTTTACTATTGCCGATAAGGCTTCTTACACATCTGAAACCAATAAATGAACGACTTTCGTTTTGATACTCGTAACTTCTTGTACTGACTTCAATGAATTTAGCTGCATCTTTCCAGGAACCTCCTCTGACAACTTTTCTTTTATTTATGTAGTATTCAGTATTGGGTGTAAGTTTGTGCAGACTGGGATTAAGTTCATTCATATCTTCAAAACCGGATTCGCTCCAGTTTGTTGATGTCCACTCGGCAACATTACCGGCCATATCGTAAAGGCCGTATTCATTAGGAGGATAGGATGCTACTTTAGAAGTAATAATGTTTCCGTCATTTGAGTAACCTCCTTTTACGGGCTTGAAATTGGCATAATAACACCCGTTATCTGTGCTGGTTTTGTTTGATTTCCACGGAAATCTTCCTGTCATTTGTTTACCCCTTGCTGCAACTTCCCATTCAGCTTCACTCGGAAGCCTGTATTCCATAACTTTTTGGCCGCGCAGAGACAGAGATGAATTCAGATATTGGGTTCTCCAGTGACAGAATGCTTTTGCCTGTTCCCATGAAACACCAACAACAGGATTTGCATTGTAAGCTGCATGTGAGAAATAATTAGTCAGATATGGATCATTGTAGCTGTTTTCAAAATCATTTACCCAACAGGTAGTATCCGGATAAATAGGAACTATGTACGTATTAAGAAAATCAAACCTTGAAGTCAGAGGTCTCGTTATTGATGTGTTTACAATTTTGCCGGCTTCAGTTACATAAGCTGTGTCTTTTGTTATCATAACCTGTTGAGGCTGTGGTGCATCAGCATCGGTATTACGGTTTCTCTTAGCAGGGTCAAGATTATTAAGTCTTTTTGCTGCAGATTCGGCATCGTACCATTCGTATTTGTAAAGAATACGATCAGTGTTTAGCCTGGTTCCACCTGTTATTTCGTCAGGCATTTCAAAATACTTCAATGCAGTGAGCTCTTCTTCAGTTGCATTTCTCCTTGAAGGGACAGGAATTTTCCAGTTTAGTCTTGGTTTCACCGGGTTTCCTTCTCTGTCTTCCGTTATTACATATTCTTCATTGCCACCGAATGCCGGATCAGCAAGTTTTTCACGTGTAATTGAATCACAAACCCATTTGATAAACTGTTTGTACTGCCCGTTTGTGATTTCGGTCTCATCCATCCAAAAAGATCCGACTGTTACATTTTTAGAAGGTGTGTTCAGCCCAAAAATGCTGTCAGTATCAGCCTGACCCAGTTCAAAAGCTTTTTGTTGGATTAGTACCATACCATATGGATTTGGTTCACTCCATGGTTTGTTATCAGCTCCACCCAATTCTCCATTATCATAAGAAGCACAAGAGTAGAGCATCAACATAATCAATCCGGATAAAATGAAGTTTCTCATATTTTATAATATTCGTACACTTTTTTGTTTTTTACTAACAGTGGCTGTGTCAATCTTCTTCCTGAAACCAAGAAATATTTCATGACTACCGCCTGAAACCGAAGACAAAGCCTTAATTGAAACATCATAAGAATAACCAATTGTCAAACCTTGCGGCAGAATTATTCCGGCTGAAACAATTATTGCGTCTCCTGGTCTCCAGCCTGCAAAACCCCAGTAACTACCCTTGTAAGAAAGTTTGACAGATAAATCAGTCTGCCACGCTTTCAAATCGGTTTTAACCAGGAATGAAGGCTGCAAGGTGTATAACGGATTTGATAATGCAATATTGTATCCACCTGTCAAATAATATGTTCTTGAGGCATATGTGTTATATGAACTTGTATCAGCAGAATTTTCTTCTCCTGATTTAAGTTTGATTTTAGATTCAAGAATGTGTGAAGCTGATATGCCTGAGAAGAATTTGTCTTTACTGTACCAGACACCAAGAGAAAAATCAGGTATTAAACCCTCCAGAACACCGTTTGGAATTGATGCATCTGTATTTGTATGATAATCGCTTGTTGGTATATATATTTTATCAGCATCAAAGTTTTGTTGAAGTAATCCACCCTGAATACCCAGACCAAGTTTACCCCCAAAAAGATCTTTTTTCATGGAATATTGTATCTGAAGCATTTGATTGTCAAACAACCCAATAGATTCTTTCATCAATATCAGGCCGAAACCATGAATTTTGTTATTGATAACTTTAGGCATTGTGGCATTAATAATGAAAGTGGATGGAGCATTCTCAATGCTCACCCATTGTTGCCTTGAAGAAAGTGAGATATTCAGATCTTCGGTTTCACAAATGCTACCGGGGTTGAAGTACCCCGGAATCATCATGTATTGACTAATCTGGGCATCAAATTGTGCATTTGAAGCCTGACTGCTCAGAAGAGCAGATGAAAAGAAAATTATAAACCATTTATTTGAAAAAAGATGTCTCATAAATCAGCGCAGACTGTTTGGTTTACTGATGAATTTCATTGAAAACCGTCCCGCAATGATATATAACTGATAAAATCTGAAATAATTGTGTAAAAACCTATATAAAACAGCAGAGGTTGACTGATAACAGGCAACCTCCGCAATTATTATTTTTAAGAATTTACTTCAATATTCTTCCTCATTGAAGAAGAAATCTTCCTGACTTGGATAATCAGGCCAGATATCCTCAATACTTTCATAAATTTCTCCTTCATCTTCAATTTCCTGAAGATTTTCAATGACTTCCAAAGGGGATCCGGAGCGTATGGCATAATCTATCAACTCGTCCTTAGTTGCAGGCCAGGGTGCGTCTTCCAGTTTTGATGCCAATTCCAATGTCCAATACATATTGATTTGTTTTTGATTTTTTTAATGAGTCATAATCGCTTTGAGGTAGTTTAAACCCTTTTTCGATTTTGACGCAAAAATATAAGATAATAATTAAAAAACAAGATAACATATACGTTATTTTGAACTATTCCAAAAAATTTCCTTACCGGTCTTAATACAAGCCTTCCTGCCCAGTATAAACAGGTAGTCAGAAAGCCTGTTTATATAGCTCAAAATCATATTATCTATTTCGCAAGTCTTTGAATATCTTATAATACTTCTTTCACATCTTCTGCATATCGTTCTGCATATATGGCAAAGTGAGGATGCTCTGTTACCTCCGGGAAGAACAAATCCTTTAAGTACCGGCAATTGAACTGTTATCCGGTCAATTGCATTTTCGAGATTTATAACTTCTTTTTCGGTAACAGGAGTTTTAAAATACGGATCAGTTACTGACAAATCAGTAGCCAGCCATGATCCGATTACAAATAGCTGATTTTGAACATCTCTGATGATTTCTTCATCATTTTGGTCAAGCTCTTCACAAAGAAGGAGTCCAAGAAATGAATTTAATTCATCCAGACCTCCATATGATTCAAGTCGGATATCATCTTTTGATACCCTTGTACCACCTATCAGTCCTGTTGTTCCATCATCTCCTTTTTTAGTATAAATGCTCATATTTTTAAGTTTTCTGGTTTTAAATAATATATTTCCTTTGGTAAATCTGTTTTTAGAAAGACTATTCCAATATCGAACAGATCAATACATGAAGTAACATTCGGATGATTACTGACATAAATCCAGAAATCTCTCATTCCTTTTTTGTTATATATAGATTTCACTGCAAAAATACTTCTATCATCAATGTTACTAATAAATAGATCAAAATCATTTTTCAATTGTTCTGAATCTTCAGAAATATTAAATAGAACAAAGCAATTGCATACAGAAGAATATTCTTTTTTTGAGAACCCGTAAAATTGCTTTCTTGAAAAAATGGAGATATTTTCATCTGCTTTCTGAAAGACCGTCTTTTTGATAAAATCTCTCATTTCTTCATTCTCTGTTATGCTTATGATCTTTGCTCCGGATGCTGCTTTTGACATATACAAAGTGTCAATACCAAAAAAAGTTCCAATTTCAAATATATTTTCGGGTTTGACATCATTTACTATTCTGAAAATTATCTGGCTTAAATATACATCATTCTTTCTGTTGAATGACTGACTTCTTGAATAGTTCCTGTATAATAATTGTATTATTTCGTCCTGGATTAGACTGTCTGTTTTTCTTGCCAGAATCTTTCGGATTGTTTCAATTTCATTAAAAACGTAATATGGCCACAAATTTCTTGATATATTTGTCGAAAATCTGAACAAATACGGTGAATGTATCCCGGTGAAACCGGTTCTGACTGTTTTTATCCAGTGCAATACAAAAAAAACTTTTTTTAGAAGGGCCATAAATATCAAAATGTTTAATCAACAAAGCGCTTTGTCCCAAAATTAATGCAAAATGCAAATCACAGAAAAAAAACTGTAGCAAGATGAACAAATTTTAATAAAAAATGTATTTTTGATAAACGTATCTAAACTGTCTTTCTAGTTATTAACTTTTAATCAAACAAAAATCATGGGAAAAAAAGCGGGGTTATTAAGTGAGTTTAAGAATTTTGCCGTAAAAGGCAATATGATCGATATGGCAGTAGGTATCATAATAGGTGCTGCTTTCGGGAAAATTGTTTCTTCTCTGGTAAGTGATATTATAATGCCACCAATCGGACTTCTTGTAGGTGGTGTTAATTTTACGGATTTAACCCTGACATTGAAGGAAGCTGTAGGAGATGTTCCGGCTGTAACCTGGAATTATGGTAATTTTATTCAGGTTATTATTGATTTTCTGATTGTGGCATGGGCTGTATTTATGTTTGTAAAGGCGATTTCACTTGCTAAGAAAAAGGAAGAAGTTGCTGAAACACCAGCTCCGGAACCTCCCGCTCCAGGTAAAGAAGAAATCCTTTTAACCGAAATCAGGGATTTGCTGAAAAAATCAGCTAAATAAAGTCTTTTTCATTAATTAAGTTATTTAGATGACAAAAAGAACTACACGAATGAATTTCAGGGACATTTTTAGAAAAAGTTCTCTTATGTTTCTGAAATTCATTCCTTTGTTTTTCAGTTTTATAGCATTTTCTGTTCTGTTATATGAATTTGGTTTCAAACAGGACAAGAATCATCAATTTCTTATTGATAATTTTTTTCTTATATTTTTTGTTCTTGAAATCTGTTTTTTGCTTGTCCGTTATTTCTTGCGCGGACTGCCTAAAAAAGAAATAATTGTTGTTGATTTGTTTATCCTGACAGGAATGGTCATCAGTATGTCGGGAGAATTAGGTTTGATGCAGATTAATTTTCTCGATTATCAGATGTGGAAGGGCTTTCTGATTTTACTAATTTTTATCAGAGAGTTTTCAAATATAAACATTGTTTTTAAGAGAAGCGTTTTGAATCCTGCTCAGATTTTTATGGCAAGTTTCATGCTGATAATTATTATCGGTTCGCTTTTTCTTACTTTCCCTAATGCAACTTATAAAGGACTATCTTTTGTAGACGCGTTGTTTACGTCAACAAGCGCTGTGTGTGTAACCGGACTTTCAACTGTGGATACAGGTACTACATTTACAATTTTCGGACAAGTAACTATAATGATGTTAATTCAGATTGGCGGGCTTGGCATTATGACGTTTACAAGTTATTTCAGTTATTTTTTCACTGGTGAGTCTTCTTATGAAAACCAGCTTGTTATGCAGGAAATGACCAATTCTGATAAAATGGTTGAGGTTTTCAGTACTTTAAAGAGAGTATTGGTTTTAACATTTGTGGTTGAATTCTTCGGTGCGGTGTCGATTTTTTTGTCAATTGATACCAAACTTATTCCTGATATTTTTCAAAGGATTTATTTTTCAGTTTTCCATGCTGTATCCGGTTTCTGCAATGCCGGATTTTCTACATTAACTAATAATCTGTATGATATAAATTACAGGTTTAATTATCCATTTCAGCTTACGATTGCATTTTTGATAATATTCGGAGGTTTGGGATTCCCGATAATGTTCAATATGTACAGATATATTGTTCATCTGTTTAAAGATGTTTTATTCAGAAAAAAGCATCAGCATTATGCATGGTTGATAAACATAAATACAAGAATAGTTTTTATAACAACGATAATTTTATTAGTGTTTGGAACTACACTTTTCTATATATTCGAATATAATAATGTTTTAGCTGAACATAACGGTTTTGGTAAGCTTGTGACCGCTTTTTTTGGAGCAGTTACCCCCAGAACTGCAGGTTTCAATTCTGTTGATAACTCTGTCCTGAATATGTCAACGGTTTTGTTGATATATTTTCTGATGTGGGTAGGAGCCTCACCTTCATCAACCGGTGGCGGTATTAAGACTACAACTTTTGCGATAAGTCTGATGAATTCAATCAGTCTGGCTCGCGGTAAAGACAGAATAGAGATTTATGGAAGGGAAATATCTGATATGACAGTAAGAAGAGCTCATTCTCAGATTTTGTTATCATTTGTGGCGATTGGATTATCTGTTTTTTTGGTTTCTGATTTCAATAAAGATCTTGATTTGCGTTCTGTTATTTTTGAGAGCATTTCTGCTTTTGGTACTGTTGGATTGTCGCTTGGAATTACAGCAAAATTAAGTATTGCAAGCAAGTATGTTATAATAGCTACGATGTTTATAGGAAGGATAAATATGCTTACAATAATAACAGCCTTTATGAAACAGGTCAGATTCAGTAAGTACAGATATCCATCAGAGGATATTTTAATAAATTGACATATGAAGTATATAATTATTGGTTTAGGCCATTTTGGCTCATCATTAGGACTCAAATTGACAAAAATGGGACATGAAGTTATTGGTGTCGATCCTGATATGAATAAAGTTGACGAAAATAAATCAAACATGACTCATACTGTTTGTTTGAATCCTTCTGATCCTGTGGCTGTAAGCAGTTTACCTGTCAAAGATGCAGATGCTGTAATAGTTTGTATAGGGATGAATGAAGGTGCTAATCTTCTGGCGACTGCCGTAATGAAACAAATGAAGGCAAAATATCTTATCTGCAGAGCAATATCTCCTTTACACAGGACAGTGCTGGAAGCAATGCAGGTGGACGACATTGTTTATCTTGAAGAAGAAACTGCACACAGATGGGCAAAAAAACTGGATATAAGAGGTGTTGAAGATGTTTATGAAATTACCGGTGAGTTTAATATTGTTGAAGCGGTTGTTCCTAAACGCTTTATCGGGAAAACGCTTGCCGAACTGGATCTTCGCAATAAATACAATCTTAACGTCCTTACGACTATGAAAATTGTAGAACAAAGCAATTCTATAGGTATTGGTAAAAAAACAAAACAGGTACAGGATATGGCTTCTGCAAAAACTATTTTGCAGGAAGGTGATGTAATCGTCATTTATGGAAAGCTAAAGGATATTCAATCTGCTTTGAAATAATTTTTCAAAAAAATCACTCAATTCATTAAAGATGAAACCGGGAATATATCTATTCTTTTTGTCAGCTATTGTGTTATCTGTTATTTCATGCAACAGCAGGAAGAGTGAAGGCAGATTAATAGAAGAGATGAAATTTAATGTAACGGACTCTCTTCTTAATAGTGAATATGTAGTGATTGATAACAATGTTAAATTCAAAAATCCTGTTAAATGGGAAGAAAATTTCGCGTTGATTAACGATTTGCAGAGAAGCTTAAATAAATCGAACCCTTATCCGATAAGTCTCCAGAGATGTTTTATCGATAGTATCACAAATGCAGTATTGCTGGTTTCTTCAATTGATGGTATGAATGAGGATTGTTATAATTCAATGATTTCAAAATCATTATCAACTGAGCAAACTGAGCTTAATAATTTTTGCAGTTATTACAGCAACGGTGTTAAAATCGACCAGTTTTTCAGCCGTGATAAAAATAATATAAATATCAAACTCATAATTTACGATTCCAAAAGCTCGAAAATTCAAATAGATTATATTCTTCCTATCAGGGAATATCAGCTGGTTTCCAGATATGTTGAGTCATCAATAGGTTCAATTATCCTTATTAATCACTAAATACTATTTATTATGAAAAAATTATTGGTATTGTTGACTATTGTCATTGCGTTGACTTTTACATCCTGTTATTCAGTGGAGCACACTGTTGGTGATGGTTCAAAAACGGGAGTAGTAGTAAAACAAAAACAGTGGTATGCTGTTTGGGGTTTGGTGCCGATTATTGAAGTTGATTCAAAGGCGTTGGCTGGTGGTGCAGAAAATTACACTGTAACTACAAAACGTACTTTTGTTGATTTGTTAATTTCTTCTGTAACAAGTGCTGTAAGTATTTGTTGCCAGACTGTTGAAGTAACCAAGTAATTTATTTTTATTTATGTTTAGCCCTGAGAGTATAAACTTTCAGGGCTTTTTTATGATTTGTAAATAAATTTCAATAAGAATTTTTTGTATTGCAACAAAAAAGATATATTCGCATGGCTTTAAAAAGCTCTAATTTAATACCTAGTTTATTAACACCGATTATTATTACTAAAATGGATTTAACGTCTTTGTTTCCTGTCATCGCAGGTTTTACTTGGCAACATCTTGTGATGATCATTATCGGCTTGGTTTTGATATATTTGGCAATTGCCAAAGAATATGAGCCAACACTACTTTTGCCAATGGGTTTTGGAGCTATCCTGGTAAATATTCCTTTTTCGTCGGCGATATCGCAGATTGACGGGAAAACCGGTGAGGCTCTTGAAGGAGTACTTTCAGTTTTTTTCCAGGCAGGTATTGCTACTGAAATATTTCCTTTGTTAATATTTATAGCCATAGGTGCTATGATTGATTTCACACCTTTATTCCAAAGGCCACATCTTCTGCTCTTTGGTGCTGCTGCTCAGTTTGGAATATTTATGACAATGATTTTTGCTACTCTGTTAGGTTTTGACCTTAAAGAAGCAGCTTCAATCGGTATCATTGGTGCAGCTGATGGACCTACATCCATAGTTGTTGCTTCACGATTTGCCCCGAATTTGTTAGGGCCAATTTCAGTGGCGGCATATTCATACATGGCTCTAGTACCCATAATTCAGCCTCCCATTGTCAGAATGCTGACTTCAAGAAATGAGAGATTGATCAGAATGAATATTACCAATACAAAAAAAGTGCCTAAGATGGCTTTGATTGCTTTCCCTGTTGTCGTTACTATTATTGCCGGGTTAATAGCTCCATCTTCTTTAGCATTGATTGGTTTTCTGATGTTTGGAAATCTCATTCGCGAATGCGGTGTATTAAACAAACTATCCCTTTCCGCTCAAAATGAACTTGCAAGTTTGGTTACCATACTTCTTGGTATAACTATTGCAAGCACAATGACTGCAGAAAGGTTCGTGAGACTGGATACTTTAGCTATTATTGCATTAGGTTTAGTCGCTTTCATCTTTGATACTTTTGGCGGTGTGATATTTGCCAAAGTGATGAATGTTTTCTTACCTGAAGGAAAGAAGATTAATCCAATGGTTGGAGCCTGTGGTATTTCTGCATTTCCAATGTCAGCCAGGGTAATTCACTCAATGGGTCAAAAAGAAGATCCTACTAATTATCTGCTTATGCCTGCTGTTAGTGCCAACGTTGGAGGACAGATTGGCTCTGTTATAGTAGGTGGTATTATTTTATCATTAGTTCCACTATTTTAAATATTAAAGCCATGAACAGCGTAACTTCTGCATTGGAAATAACCGGTTTAGGGATATTAGGAGTATTCCTTTTTATGTCCGTATTTTATCTTGTTATACTTTTGCTTCAAAAATTGCCTGAAAAAAAGGATTGATGTTTTAATTTATATATATGAATACTGAATTATTGTTTTGGATTGCGTTTATTGCAATATTTATTATTGGATTTCTTGTGGATATGTATGCTGCAAAGCACAGACACAAGAAAGAAAGTATCGGAGTAGCTCTTAAATGGACTGCAGCCTGGATAAGTATAGCTTTACTTTTTGGGGTCGCTATTTTACTTTTCTATCCACAAAATCCGCATGCTGAAGTAAATACTAAAAGTATGATGGGTTTAAAATTCTTCACTGCCTATCTTACTGAATACTCACTATCTATTGATAACTTGTTTGTTTTCATCATGATTTTCTCTATGATGAAGGTAAGAGAAGATGTACAACCGGTTTTGTTGAAGTATGGTATTCTGCTTTCAATTATATTCAGATGCCTGTTTATTGTAGTCGGAATGGGACTAATTGACAAATTTGAATGGTTGATTTATGTATTCGGAGCATTCCTGATATTTATGACTATCAAGATGATGAAAGGCGGGGATGATGAAGAATCAGTTGATCCGGAAAAGAATATGTTAATACGAATTGCAAAAAGAATGTTTAAAGTCGATGTCAATAATCATAATGCTGTACTGCATTCACGTGTTGACGGGAAATTTGCAGTTACCCCATTTTTGCTGACTTTCTTGTTGATCGGTTCAACTGATGTAATGTTTGCTGTGGATTCTGTACCGGCTGTAATTGGAGTTATTCAGGAAGGCACTTCGGTACTAACACTTAATGAAAGAGATTTTATAGCAATTTCATCGAACGTCTTTGCTTGTATGGGACTTGTTTCTTTATTCTTCGCTTTAAACGGAATAATAAAGATTTTCAAGTACTTAAAAACAGGTATATGTTGTATTTTGTTTTTCGTAGGAGCCAAAATGATGTTAGGAGGTATTGAGCCTGTTGGAAATTTCTTCTCAAATCATTCCTGGTTTTCATTTACAGTCATTTTAGCAATACTTGGTGGCTCTATACTTTACTCAATAATTGAAAACAAGATTGTTGAAAAGAGACAAGCCAGAAAACAGAAATAGTTTATTAAGATTATTTCATGAAGTTTTGTTATCCAGATACATCTTACAGAACAATTAAAAATTTTAAATGAATAAATGATTGATGTTTATGCCCTGAAAACCCACCTGGTTTTCAGGGCATAGAATATCCTGAATTGACATATATGGATACTGATAATAATAGTCATGAATATGCTCTCTGCGACTTTTTGCAAAAGTCTGAAGATTGCATTTATGTTTTTGATTATTCTGATAAAACCAGTTTCCGTATTGTTGCTGTTAATAACAGGTTTGAAAGAGAATTCGGAATTAAAGCTTCTCAATGTATAGGTATGACAGCTGACGATATATTGAGTTATGATGTAGCCGTCCTTGTAGATCTTAACCTTCAACTCTGTGTAAATAGTGGTAATACTCTGGAAGGAAATGTGGAGCTGGAAATGCCCGGTGGAAAGAGATTATATCATACTGCATTTGTTCCTCTAAGAGATTCGGGAGGCTTATTAAGTAAGGTTATAGTGGTTAAGAGGGAGAAGATAAATGAAAGCTTAGCTGAGAATAAACCATTATTGGCGGGAGATTATAAAAGCAGCATAATTATTCCATCTATAGGTATGAAAAGAGCTGCTGAATTTATTGATTATAATTCAGTTAAAAGGGAATCTGAATGTCTTGAGCGATACGTTCATGAAATGGCTGAGTATGCTCCATATGGCATAATAAACCTGATAAATAAAAAGCCTGTATATGTAAATCGTTTTATGCTTGAATTGCTTGGAGTGAATAATATTGAAGATTTAATTAATAGAAATCCTATAAGTTTTATTCATCCAAATGACAGAATCTCGGTTCTAAATATTATTGAGAATGTTTGTAGTTGTAGGTCAATACAAAAACATAAGCTGTCAATAATCGGCTTAGACTTGTCAGGAAATCAAAAGTATCTGGATGCGAGGTTTCAATGTTTAGATTTTGGGCAAACAAAGCAAATACAAATAGTGGTTTTTGATATATCAGAAGAAATTGAAAAAGAAAAAAACTTATCGAAACTAACTACCCTTTCTCTTCATATGAATCAATATGATGATGATTTTATAAAAATCAGAAAAGAACTGGAAGGAGTTATTGCAAGTAATAATCTGGACAATGGCATTTTTAAAGATGTTATTAGTTTGCTGAGCCGGCATAAGAGCTTTCAAAAAATAAGCGGACATTTTTTCAGGTATTTTGAAAGTATACATCCGGATTTCTTTGAGAAACTGAACTTGATAAATCCCAATCTTACAGTAAATGATATTAAACATTGTGCCTGTATCAGAATGAATTATGAAACTAAAGAAATTGCGGATTTATTTAATATCAGTCCTTCAACAGTACAAAAAAATCGTGTACGACTTAAAAAGAAACTGGCTGTTCCTGAAAATAAAGAATTAAGAGAATTTATAAGAAGTATTTAAATTCATGCAATTTAATTGAAAAATATTTCAGCTAAAATTAATCTGAGTGTACTATGTTTGTCCTATATGCACAAGTAAGCTAACAGAATGTTTGATATAAATTTGCAACATAAAAAATGATTGAACAGAAAATATTTCTGTAATAGAGCTGAAGAGGTGATAAAAGTCAAGGGGTGGAGACTTTTTCACCTCTTCTTTTTTTTATCTTTTTGTAATTATCTTTGAGGTTTATAAACCACATGCTAATTTTTGCCATGCCATGATGATTAAGGACAAAATATTAAAATTCTCTCTTATAACATTCATATTTTCAATTAGTTTGTTTTCCAGTGCTGCGGATCAGACCAGCGATACTCTTCAGACATACAAGCTTGCGAATGTAACTGAAGATAATCCTCTTGACATGACCGGTTTCATTGTGAATCCTTCTTTTAGTGACAATACAGCAACAGGGTGGAACGGTGCAGGAACTGTTAATTACCATGAAGTTGAGTTTTATCAGAAGACGTTTAATATGTATCAGGTCATAAAAGGTTTGCCTGCCGGGAAGTACAGATTAACTATAAAAGCTTTTGAACGACCGAAATCTAATGATGCTGGTGCAGCATATAAAGCAGGCAGTGAAACTATTTATGCTCAACTTTATGCCAGCTCAAAGGGTTTCACAGATATAAGCGTTCCTTTTAATTCTCTGTATAAGCATACTTACTCAGGTTCCGGTGCTGTAAATGGTTATGTAAATACTATGGCGGCTGCCGAGATTATGTTTAATAACAAGTCAGTCAACTATTATGATATGACTTTGTCGAATATTCTCATAGAACAGGGTCAATCACTTACAATAGGTGCAAAAACTGATTTTCAGCAAGCAGGTTACTGGGCTTTGTTTGATAATTTCAGATTGGAATATCTGGGAGCTTATGATACGAATGATCTTGCAGTAGCTATTGGTAACAGAATAGTTGAAGCTCAAAGTTTGCTGACAATGAGGATTCAAAAGTCTGCTGCTGATGGACTAACAGCTGCGATAAATCAGGCTCAGACGGCAATTTCCGCTGTTCCTATGGTTTCAGCTGATGTTACAGCAGCAAAAAGTGCTATTGATGTAGCTATAAATACAGCTTATACTTCAAAGAATGCTTATGATGCATTGCAAAAAGCAATCAATGATGCAACTCTGATTTTGAGTTTTTTGGATAAGGCTGATGAGATAACCAGGCTTCAGAATGCAATTAGTGCAGCAACATTTAGTCTTGAAAACCGTGATTTAACCCTTATACAAATAGTCGTTGCGACAAATACTTTAAAAACAACTACCAAAAATGTAGGGAAAAAGATATACACTCCAACCTGGATGATGGGTGATATAAATAGTTCTTCAAATAATTGGTCTCTTGAAAGGAGTAAACAATCTAAAAACTGGATATTATTCTGGGAACCCGGTTTTGGAAATAATCCTGGTACCATTGTTGACGACTGCTTAAATCTTGCAGAAAAATGTTTTGATTTTTATACTGATTCTTTGAAATTCATAAAAAGAGGGTCTTCAAAAACAGATACATATAAGATGATAATCAGGCTCAGATATACGACAGAATGGGAAGCTACCGGTTCAGGAGTTGACAACACAATAGGTTTGTTAACTCTTACATCCTGGGCACTAACATCAAGAGGGGGGCAGACTGTAGCGCATGAAGTTGGCCATTGTTTCCAGTATCAGACGCATTGTGACAACAATAATAATAACGGTTGGATGTACGGGTATGGCGATAATGGTTCAGGTGGAAATGGCTGGTGGGAGCAATGTGCTCAATGGCAGGCATATAAGGTTATCCCTTCGCAACAGTTTACCGGAGAATGGTTTGCCGGCTATCTGAGTACTGTCCATAAACATCTTTTGCACGAATCTCCCCGCTATAACAATTACTTCATTCAGGATTACTGGAGTTATAAACAAGGAATGGATATAATAGGAAGATTGTGGAATAAATCTTATAAGCCGGAAGATCCTGTAGAAACCTATAAAAGATTAACCGGAATCACGCAAATACAGTTTAATGATGAAATGTGGGATTGTGCTGCAAGATTTGCTACCTGGGATATTCCTTCATTGAAAACATATGGTGCTGCGTATATTTCTACGCGTACGCAACCAAAAATGAATAATACTGGTAGCTATGTTTGGAAGGTTGATGCAACTGTTTGTCCCGAAAACTACGGTCACAATATAATCAAACTCAATGCACCCCAGACAGCAAAAACAGTAACTGTTAATTTTGAGGGACTGGGCGGAGCTGCCGGTTTTCGTCAAAACTATATCAATTATGCAGGCTGGCGTTATGGATTTGTGGCATTGCTTAAAGACGGATCCCGTGTTTATAGCGATAAGGTTTCAGTAACTATGTCTGAAAATGGCGGGGTAAGCAGCATGAACTTTGAATGCCCGGGCAATTGTGATAAACTTTGGTTTGTTGTCACGGGCGCTCCAACTGCACACTGGCGTCATGCCTGGGATGATAACGATGCAAACGACGAGCAATGGCCTTATCAGGTCAAGTTCTACAATACCAATTTGTATGGTTATACAAACGTGCCCAGCTCAGTGGATAATCCTGATAGTGAAAAAGTTATTATTTATGTTCAAGGCAACACTCTGCATATTAACGAAATAACTAAATCAGCCGGAATAAGTATTTATGACGCATCAGGCAGAAAAATACTTGATGAAACCATAAATGCTTCCAGCTACACATATGACCTTCCCGCAGGTATATACTTAATCTCAACTAAAACAAGCCGTGGAATAATCAGGAGCAAGGTCGTGGTAAGATAAATAAAAAAACAGAGCATTATTGTGTTGTACTATTTAAAAGTTTAACAAATAATTTGTCCAGGTAAAGCTCGAAGCATACCTGGACAAATTTTCATATTGACTTTAAAAGACCTGTATCTCAGTCAAAATAAAAAAACTTAATTTGTTAAAACTTATTTTCAAAAGGTATTAAAATATTGTGATTAACCAAATCCTTTTGGTTTCCATCAATCATAATTCTTAAAATGAATTCAGGAATTAGACAGTAATTTGGTTCTTTACTTAAAAGAGTATAAATAAAAACATTTTTGGTTTCACCCGGACTAATTGCTAATTCTGTCGTTCTGTATCCCAGACTCGTATTTAACTCATTAAAAGAAACAAATGGACTTCCACTTACACCCCAATTTTTTAGATTATTACTTTTTATATTGGCGTAAACCAGTTTAACCTTTGCTTCTTTCTCATTTTTATTTGTAACAGCTATTTCTAATACGATATTAGGAGTGCCTGTTTTTTGGTACTTGCCTTCGCCGGATGCAACATCTCTACTGCCCTTAGTAAATCTACATTCCAAATTCTCAACTGTAACAGATGGTTTAAAGATCTTAATCAGCTCTGAGTTCCAAAGCGCATCAGTAAGGAGTTTATTGTCCGAATTTATTGTCTTTATTTTTTCAGCAAAACTCCCTATGTATTTTTCGATGTTTTTCTTTGAAGGACCTGTAAGAGTTTTCGCCCATCCCTTATCAGATTTATACTCTCTGTCAGTCATGGAAATGATAACTGTATTATCTTTTGCTTCAAATCTGAGTTTTGCACGATTTGGAATCATAACAGTTGACCATTCAAACCAGTCCGTAATTAAGATTTTGTTATTTTCGTCGTATTGTGCAAGTGAATATTTTAATTCTTTAGCAACAGATTCTATTATTTGTATTGCATTTTTAGAATCAATACCAGTTACAGTTTGAGTAGGATCATCTTTTGATAAGGCGCTGCTTATTGTTTGTGTCAACTTAATTTGAGCAAATATGTTTGAAAAACTAAGTATGCACAGAATAGCTAAAATGTACTTTTTCATTTGACTGAATTATTTCATTTCGTATTCTTCTTTAGTAATCTCGACAATTTTCGCAAAACTTTGAATTTTATCAGCTTTCATTCCTCCTGTTAATTGTATTTCCAACCCGGGAGTTGCATCAAATCTGAATTTTGATGCAACAGTTTTCGCTTCAGGTATATCGTTGCCCTGCGCATCTTTAAATTTGAAAAATAAGAAAGGAGTGTATCTCTGAGGTTTAAAAGTATCATTGATTTTTGCCGTAAATTTGAAATTAACATGGCCATTTGGAAGAATAGTGTCAATAATGGCTTTACTTGCAGTAAAAGCCTCATTTGTAATAGGTTCAAACACTATTTCGGTTTTACATAAATTTGAACCGGCAATATATTCAGTCAATTTTGCTTTATACTCATCTTCAAGTAGCTCCAGCTCTTTACCAAGCTTAAATGCTTTTTCAAGATCTGTACATTCTTTAACCGCCTTCTCCTTTTCATCAATTTTCGACTGATAATCGTTCATAATTGATGGAACGTTACCAAGTAAGCCGTTGCTTTTAACTTTTTTTTCACCATTTCCACCACAAGAAGCCATAAAACATGCCAAAAGAACCATGGCAACCAGAAATAAATAATTTTTCTTCATAATACATGGGTTTTTTAATTGGTTTGTTATAAACTAAAATACAGGAATTTGCTTAGTGAACTATAATTTGTCAATATATATAAAATAATTAAAATAACAATAAAAATGTGATACATTTTTTACTTTTAATATAATATTAATGCTTTGACATATAAGTAATTGTGAGGATTTAGCGTTTGTGATATGTTAAATGCAGGGTTATTGCAATCAGGAGCTAAGTGCTGCAAGTCTTCCGGATGGCGTATATTTCTTTCAGCTAAAATGTATGGATGTAAATTCAAATCATGCTTATAACCAAACTAAAATTATTATTATTAAAAAATAATGACTGGAAGAATCATAATGAAATACAAAAAAGGCTTTCTCATTTTTTTGAGAAAGCCTTTTTTGAGTACCCAGAGCCGGGATCGAACCGGCATGGAAGTGAATCCACAGGTGTTTGAGACCAGCGCGTCTACCAATTCCGCCATCTGGGCGTTAGCGGCTGCAAAAATAGGTTGATTTTTTCAATTCCACAAATAAAGACTGCCAATACTTATGTTTTTTTTTAAAATGATACCACTTTTCAATACCGACAAACGAATTTTTTATAAAATACAAAGTATTGTTATAAATTTGTATTCAGAACGTCTTTTATTAAACCTGATAGTCTTATTAATTTAAAAAAAGAACTTATGAAGAAATCAATCTTATTATTTGTCCTGGTTTTCACTGTAGCTGAATTTTCAAATGCTCAGCTGAAATTTGGTATTAAAGCAGGTGCCAACATGTCGAATTTTACTACAAACATGAGCGAGATTGCTGATCAGATTAAAGCGTCTCCAAACTATCAGTTTGGTATACTCTTTCAAATTCCGGTTATAAAGAATTTTATTAAAATTCAACCAGAGATTCTTTACAGTGTAAAGGGTAGCGAATTGACTGACCCGAATTTTGTTGATTTGTACAATGAAGCGTCCAATATAACGATCAAGACTCAAAATATTGAAGTGCCTGTAAATATTCAGCTTGGTTTAAATTTAGGATCTGCCAGAGCTTATGTTCAGGCTGGTCCTTATTTCTCATATCTTACGGGTGGAGATGTTAGTCTTGATAGAACATCTTTTGAAAAATTTGCTGAAGATTTCAGCTTTAATAAAGTTGATTATGGCGTTGGTTTTGGAGCTGGAGCGGAGCTGTTTGGTTTTCAGCTTGCGTTGAGGTATGATTTGGGTTTTAATCCTATTGGAGCCCCTATTAGCGATATTGTTGAGGGCATTGATTTTAATAATCTAAAAAATAAGAGTTTCAACATTTCTTTGGCTTACCTGTTCTGATAAGAAGAAATCCATTTAAAAATAATTTATGAAAAAAATCACATTTTTGGCTTTGACAATGTTGTTTGTTACATTCATTTCGAATGCACAGTTGAAATTTGGTGTCAAGGCTGGAGCTAACATGAGCAGTTTTACAACAGAATCGGAGTTAATTAATTTTGTAAAAGGGTCTAACAGTTATCAGTTTGGTGTTGTTTTTCAGGCGAAAGTTCTTGATTTTGCCATCCAACCTGAAGTATTATACTCTGTAAAAGGTGGAAAGTTTAACAACTCAAGGCTTTCAAGTCTTCTTACTGATACGGATTTTGAATCACAAAATATTGAGATTCCTGTTAATGTTCAATATGGCTTTGATGCAGGTTTAGCAAGAGTTTTTGTACAAGGTGGACCTTATGTATCTTTCCTGACAGGTGGTTCGATAAATGGCAGTACCAGTGATTTCAAAAATGAAAAAGAATCATTTAATGCAATGGATTTTGGCCTTGGAGTTGGGGCCGGAGCAGAACTGTTAGGTGTTCAGCTTGCGATAAGATGTGATTGGGGTTTAACAAATATCGGAGAGGAAAAACGTGTACTCGGATATAACGTGAATCCATTCAATGAATTGAAAAACACTAATGTAAGTGTATCATTAGCTTATTTATTCTGATAAAATATTTTTTTACAGGAAAGTGGGCGCTATGAGTTATACAAAAACTTTTAGTGCTCACTTTTTTTATTCTGCATTTTTATAATAAATTCAGTAATTCTTCGGGGCTATCTATTGTAGAGATTGCTCCGTTTTCTATCAATTCTTCTCTGCTTCTGAAACCCCAGGTAACTCCAATTGCAGTCATTCCGGCAGCACATGCTGTTTGCATGTCTACACCTGAATCGCCAAGGTATAGTATGCTTTCAGGAGCAATTCCCAATTCTTCGCTGCAAATTAATGCTCCGGATGGATCAGGCTTCCTGGGTATATCCGGTTTCGAACCCATTATAAAATCAAATTGCCACTCATTTAAGATTTTTTTTGCAATGCTTGTTGTTAGTTCATGAGCCTTGTTGGATAATATTGCAATTTTGTAGCCCTTAGTCTTTAGTAAATCCAGTAATTCAGGTATGCCTTTATATAAAACAGTCTTATTTACAACGTTTTGTCCATATACCTGAATCATATCTTTAAATACTTTTCCTATGGTTTCATCATTTCTGTTTTCCTCCGGGATTGCATTTTCAGAGAGATTTTTCAATCCCTTACCAATAAGCAATCTGTATTTATCATAATCATGAGTGGGGAAACCATGAGAAACCAGAACTATATTCATTGAATCAGCGATATCGTAAAGTGAGTTGATTAGAGTTCCGTCAAGATCGAAAATCACAGCCTGACAACCCGGAGTAGTTTTATTCATAATTTTTATTATAAAATACTGATGACAAAGTAAGTTAAAAAGTTTTGCCGGAGTGGGCTTTTTACCTTATTTTTGTAGACTTTTTCGATAAGAGATTAAACTCCAACAACATATTTATAATATTTTATGAATAAGATTATTCGCAAAACCGACTTTTCAGATTTGGTTGTGCGCCTTGATATTGAGGCTCCCAAAATTGCAAAAGCCAGGAAGGCCGGTCATTTTGTAATGGTTCGTGTTTCGGATAAAGGCGAACGCATTCCTTTGACCATCGCAGAAGCTGATCCTGAAAAAGGTACAATTACGCTTGTTGTACAGCGTGTGGGTGCTTCATCAAGGAAATTATGTGAATTGAATGAAGGTGATTACATCCTTGATGTCGTCGGACCTTTGGGCAAAGCTACGCATATTGAAAATTTTGGTACAGTAGTATGTGCAGGAGGCGGTGTGGGCGTTGCACCACTTTTGCCTATAGTTCAGGCAATGAAAAAAGCCGGAAATCGCGTAATTACAGTATTGGCAGCGAGGACTAAAGACCTCATTATTCTGGAAGATGAAATGAGAGCAAGCTCTGATGAAGTAATTCTTATGACTGATGACGGTTCATCGGGTAGAAAAGGTCTTGTGACTAACGGTGTTGAGGAAGTTATAAATCGTGAGAAAGTAGATTTATGTGTGACCATAGGCCCTGCAATAATGATGAAATTTGTTTCACTTCTTACAAAGAAGTATGACGTACCGACTGTGGCATCTTTGAATACTATCATGGTAGATGGTACCGGTATGTGCGGAGCATGCAGAGTCACAGTTGGAGGTAAAACCAAATTTGTTTGTGTTGACGGCCCTGAGTTTGATGCTCACGAAGTGAATTTTGATGAAATGATACAGCGCCTTGGAGCATACAAGGACGTAGAATAATATTTTGAATAATGACAAGAGAAGAATATATATCAGAGCAACGCAAACAGGATTGGCGTGAGGAACTACGCAAATCAATGAAAGCAAAGGAACGTACTGACAGAAACAGGGTTGAAATGACTGAGCTGGATCCTGATTATCGTAGTCATAATAAAGAAGAAGTAAACTGTGGATTGACTTCAACGCAGGCTGTTGAAGAAGCAAAAAGGTGTCTTGATTGTGCGAATCCGACATGTATGACGGGATGCCCCGTAGAAATTAATATTCCCGGTTTCGTAAAGAATATAGAAAGAGGCGAATTTCTTGAGGCTGCAAAAGTTCTTAAGATGACATCTGCTCTTCCTGCTGTTTGCGGACGTGTATGTCCACAGGAAAAACAGTGTGAAGCACAATGTTTTTATAATCAGAAGCTGTCCAAACCTGCTGTAGCTATAGGTTATCTGGAAAGATTTGCTGCTGATTACGAGCGT
>CAZCWK010000041.1:22392-26487 GCA_964502355.1 uncultured Bacteroidales bacterium | reverse complement strand
CAATAGCCTTGATTCTGATTGTATCATATTACTTCGCTCTTTCTGTTATTTCAACTAATCTCCATCTTTTGGTTTTGCTCAAAGGACGAGTTTCCATGATTCGCACTGTATCACCAATGTTACATTCATTCTTTTCGTCATGAGCATGGTATTTTTTTGTCTTGCTGACAAATTTACCATAGATAGGGTGTTTTTCTTTCCACTTAACAGCAACAGTAATGCTCTTGTCGCACTTGTTACTTACAACAACCCCTGCTCTTTCTTTTCTTAAATTCCTTGTTTCCATCGGGCCTTAATTTTTTGAATTTAATTCTCTTTCACGTAAAACCGTCTTGAAACGCGCGATATCACGACGTAATGCCTTAATCAGTGTAGAATTATCCAGCGGAGAAATGCTGTGTTGCATTTTCATCTGATCCAGACGAGCTGTTTCAGCATCAATTCTTTCTGCTATTTCTTTAGTAGTCAGTTCTTTTACTTCTGCAATTTTCATATGACTCAGGCATTAGTGTTAGAATAATCATAATCTCTTCTGACTACGAACTTTGTAGCTACAGGTAACTTCTGAGCTGCAAGACGTAATGCTTCTTTAGCAATGTCAAACGAAACCCCTTCGATTTCTATTAACATTCTGCCTGGTGTAACAGGCGCAACAAATCCTTCAGGTGAACCTTTTCCTTTACCCATACGAACTTCCGCAGGCTTTTTTGTAAAAGGTTTATCAGGGAAAATGCGGATCCAGATTTGACCTTGACGTTGCATATGACGAGTCACTGCGATACGGGCTGCTTCAATCTGCTGACCGGTAATCCAATGATAGTCCAACGTTTTTATGCCAAAAGAGCCGAATGCCAAATCGTTCCCACGTTGGGCGATGCCCTTCATGCGACCTTTCTGTTGTCTTCTGAACTTTGTTCTTTTCGGTTGTAACATCTCTTAATAAGTCTAGTGATAATTATCAAAACTGATAATCACCTTTGTTAACGATTATTGTTTTTCTTTTTGCGGAAACCACCTCTGCGGTCCTCACGGCGATCGCCTCCGGAATTACCGGCGTTACGTCCACCCTCTTTGGCTGCTGCAAACTGTGGTGCCAAATCAACCTTACCATAAACCTCTCCACGGCAAATCCACACTTTTACACCAATTAAACCAACTTTAGTCAAAGCTTCAGCAAGTGCATAATCAATGTCAGCACGGAATGTATGTAAAGGTGTACGACCTTCCTTATACATTTCAGAGCGTGCCATTTCAGCACCGTTCAAACGACCTGATACCTGTATTTTGATACCTTCAGCACCCATTCTCATAGTAGACTGAATAGCCATTTTAACAGCACGGCGATATGCTATCTTTCCTTCAATCTGGCGGGCAACATTACTTGCTACAATTTCCGCATCCAATTCAGGACGTTTGATTTCAAATATATTAATTTGAACATCCTTATCGGTGATTTTCTTCAACTCTTCCTTTAACTTGTCAACTTCCTGACCACCTTTTCCAATGATAATTCCCGGACGCGCTGTACATACAGTAATGGTCACCAGTTTTAATGTACGTTCAATAACAATACGTGATACGCTTGCCTTAGCCAAACGAGCTATCAGGTATTTACGGATTTTACTGTCTTCCAACAGTGTTTCACCATATTTGCTACCACCATACCAGTTGGAATCCCAACCTCTGATGATACCCAGGCGGTTACTTACCGGATTTACTTTCTGTCCCATTTAGCCTTAGTTTTTATCGTTTTTTGTTATTGTATCAATGCTCAAAGTCACATGGTTGGAACGCTTGCGTATGCGATAACCTCTTCCCTGCGGAGCCGGACGTAATCTTTTCAACATCGCGGCTGAATCAACTTTTATTTCTTTCACATACAATTCTCCGGCTTCTGCCTTGCGGTCATTTTTCAATTCCCAGTTTTTAATTGCTGAAAGCAAAAGCTTCTCGAGTCTGCCGGAAGCTTCCCTGGCAGAGAATTTTAAAATTCCAAGTGCCAAAAATACTTCCTTGCCTCTGATATTGTCAGCAACAAGACGCATTTTTCTTGGTGACGTGGGAACACTGTTTAGCTTTGCGAAGAACTGTGTTTTCAGCGCTTCTTTTCTAGCTTCAGCTGCTAATCTTTTTCTTGCACCCATTTTATATATTTTTTTTATTTTTTCTTACAACGGTTTATTTCTTCTTATTACCGCCATGACCTCTGAAGGTACGTGTAGGAGAAAACTCTCCTAATTTGTGCCCAACCATATTCTCGGTAATATAAACCGGAATGAACTTGTTGCCGTTATGTACGGCTACCGTGTGACCTACGAAATCAGGTGAAATCATCGAGGCGCGTGCCCATGTTTTGATAACGCTTTTCTTTCCCGATTCATTCATGGCCAGAACCTTTGATTCCAGCTTGATATTAATATACGGCCCTTTTTTTAATGAACGACTCATAGTTTATTTGAATTTATCAGGTTATTTTTTACGTCTTGAGATGATGTACTTACTTGACTGTTTCTTAGGAGCTCTTGTTTTAAGACCTCTGGAAAGCAGACCTGTACGTGATCTTGGTTGTCCTCCGGATGCGCGGCCTTCACCACCACCCATTGGGTGATCAACAGGGTTCATAACAACACCACGGTTACGTGGGCGACGTCCAAGCCATCTTGAACGACCGGCCTTACCTGAACTTTCAAGTGCATGGTCCGAATTACCAACACTACCGATAGTCGCCTTACAATCAAGTAAAATTTTACGAATTTCACCTGAAGGCATACGGATAATAGCATAGTTGTCTTCCTTGGATGTAAGTTGCGCAAATGTACCGGCTGAACGGACCATTTTTGCTCCCTGACCAGGACGCATTTCAATACTGTGGATTACAGTACCAACAGGAATATTCCTTAATGGTAACGCATTTCCGATTTCAGGAGCTGCTTGCTCTCCTGACAACAACTTCATTCCAACCTGTAAACCATTAGGTGCCAAAATATATGCCTTTTCACCATCAGCATAAAATAGCAAAGCTATCAAAGCTGAACGGTTAGGATCATATTCAATGGTTTTAACGGTTGCTGGAATACCATCTTTCGTTCTCTTGAAATCAATAAAACGATAAGCTTGTTTATGTCCACCGCCTAAATAGCGCATGGTCATCTTACCGGTATTGTTTCTACCACCTGATTTTCTCAGGCCGTAAACAAGAGATTTCTCTGGAACACTCGCTGTGATGGTATCAAGTGCACCAATAATCTTATGCCTCTGCCCCGGCGTTGTGGGCTTTAGTTTACGTACTGCCATTTTTTATTATATATTGCTGTAAAAATCAATTGTATCACCCTCTTTAAGTGTGACGATAGCTTTCTTAAAAGCTGACTCTTTACCTGTCACCAGGCCGCTTTTTGTATAACGGCTCTTGTTCTTACCACGATAATTGATTGTATTAACATCAATTACAGTGACATTGTACATGTCCTGAACAGCCTTTGCAATTTCAATCTTGTTTGCATCAGGCTTAACACGAAAACCATAGCGATTCAACTTTTCTGTAATCGCCGTCATTTTCTCGGTTACTATAGGTTTAATGATAATTCCCATTTTTTGACCTCCTTATGCATTTAAAATTGACTGAATACCCGCAACTGAACTTTCTGTAAGAACGAGATTCTTTGCGTTCAATACTTTGTAAGTATTTAGTTCAGAAATCGTTACGACATTAACTTCAGACAAATTACGAGCCGACAAATATACGTTTTTATTTGTTTCCCCCAATACGAAAAGTGACTTTTTATCAGCTACTTTCAAATTATTGATAAGAACCAACATATCTTTAGTCTTTGGAGCTTCAAAAGTGAAATCTTCAATAACAATAAGTGATTTTTCAATCGCTTTATAGCTTAATGCAGATTTTCTTGCAAGATCCTTAACTTTCTTATTCAGTTTAAAACTGTAATCGCGTGGTCTTGGTCCGAAAACACGAGCTCCACCGACTCTGACAGGAGAATTTATATCACCCGGACGCGCTCCGCCTCCACCTTTTTGCTTGCCTAGTTTTCTTGTAGAACCAGACATTTCACTTCTTTCCTTCGCTTTATGAGTACC
>CAZCWK010000041.1:21671-22382 GCA_964502355.1 uncultured Bacteroidales bacterium | reverse complement strand
ACGTTGATTAGCAAGATACTGCTTCACGTCCAACCAAATGGCGTGATCATTAGGCTCGATTGCAAAAACTGAATCACTCAACGTGATCTTCCTTCCGGTATCTTCACCTTTTATATTATATACACTCAGTTCCATTACTTTTCGATGATTACGATTGAACCTCTAGCACCAGGAACAGAACCCTTAATTAAAACCAGGTTATGTTCCGGAATAACTTTTAAAACCTGAAGATTCTGGACAGTCACGCGATCACCGCCTGTACGTCCAGCCATACGCATTCCCGGGAATACGCGTGAAGGCCATGAAGATGCGCCCAATGAACCCGGTGCACGTAAACGGTTATGCTGACCATGAGTAGCTTCACCAACTCCGGAAAATCCATGACGCTTAACAACACCCTGGAAACCTTTACCTTTTGATGTACCAACTACATCAACAAACTCATCAGCCTCAAACATTTCAGCTGTCAGTACATCTCCGGCTTTTAAACCATCAAATCCTTTGAACTCAACCAAGTGTCTTTGAGGTGTAACTCCGGCTTTTTTAAAGTGACCCATTTCAGCTTTGTTGGTATGTTTTTCCTTCTTTTCCTGAAATCCGACCTGAACAGCTTCATAACCGTCAGTTTCGATAGTCTTAACCTGAGTAACAACACAAGGACCAGCTTCTACAACAGTGCATGGAATGTTTTTTCCATCAGCACTGAAAACG
>CAZCWK010000041.1:0-21661 GCA_964502355.1 uncultured Bacteroidales bacterium | reverse complement strand
TTTTTTCCAATTAATCCTGGCATTTCTTAAATAATTAATTAAATCAAACTTTAATCTCTACTTCTACACCACTTGGCAACTCAAGTTTCATCAATGCATCAACAGTTTTTGAACTTGAATTGTAGATGTCTATCAGTCTCTTAAATGAAGAGAGCTGAAATTGTTCACGTGACTTTTTGTTTACAAAAGTTGAACGGTTTACTGTGAAGATTCTTTTGTGTGTAGGAAGTGGAATTGGACCACTTACAACAGCACCTGTAGCCTTCACCGTTTTCACGATTTTTTCTGCTGACTTATCCACGAGATTGTAATCGTAAGATTTCAGCTTGATTCTGATTTTTTGGCTCATAATTTTTTTATTGTTTTACATCGGCAGATTGTAGAGCTATTTACACAACCTGCATATTAATTAAATTAAATCAACTCTTCCTTTAACTTCAGTAAGTACAGCAGTAGCAATAGATTTTGAAACCTCAGCAAAATTAGAGAATTCCATTGTACTTGTTGCACGACCTGAAGTAATTGTACGCAATGCTGTAACATATCCAAATGTCTCAGCAAGAGGCACTTTGGCTTTAACAACACGGGCTCCTGAGCGATTGGATTCCATACCTCCTACCTGACCACGGCGTTTATTAAGGTCACCGATTACATCACCCATACTTTCTTCAGGAGTAATGACTTCAAGCTTCATGATAGGTTCCAAAAGTATTGGTTTCGCCTTAGCACAGGCAGATTTAAATGCCTGAATAGCACAAATTTCAAAAGATAACTGGTCAGAGTCAACCGGATGGAACGAACCGTCCAAAACAGTTACTTTAAGTCCCGCTATAGGGAAACCAGCCAAAACACCATTTTTCATAGCAGTCTGGAAACCTTTCTGAATTGAAGGAATATATTCTTTTGGAATATTACCACCCTTAACTTCATCGACAAATTGCAAATCTCCTTCAAAACTTTCGTCCTTAGGACCAACCTTAACAATCATGTCAGCAAATTTACCGCGACCACCGGTTTGTTTCTTATATGTCTCACGTATCTGAACTTCCTGTGAAATAGCTTCTTTATATGAAACCTGAGGACGTCCCTGATTACATTCAACTTTAAATTCACGTCTTAAACGGTCAATGATAATTTCAAGGTGCAGTTCACCCATACCTGAAATAATTGTCTGACCTGATTGTTCATCTGTCTTGACTGTGAAAGTAGGATCTTCTTCAGCCAGCTTGCCGAGTCCGATACCAAGTTTATCTAAATCTTTCTGAGTTTTGGGTTCAACAGAAATACCAATCACAGGTGCCGGGAAATCCATAGATTCCAAAACAATCTGATGTGATTCCTCACATAATGTATCACCTGTACGTATATCTTTGAAACCAACTCCTGCGCCTATATCACCTGCAGAAATACAATCAACAGGATTCTGTTTATTTGAATGCATCTGGAAAAGGCGTGAAATACGTTCTTTCTTTCCTGATCTGGTGTTATACACATAACTACCTGAATCAATTTTTCCGGAATAAACACGCACGAAACACAAACGACCAACATATGGATCTGTAGCAATCTTAAATGCAAGTGCAGTTAAAGGTTGATCTTCATCCGGAAGACGTTTGATTTCTTTTTCCATATTATCAGGATCATGTCCGATAATACATTCGGTATCCAATGGACTTGGCAAAAATGCACAAACGGCATCCAGCAATGTTTGAACTCCTTTATTCTTAAAAGAAGAACCACAAAGCATCGGATTAATAACCATTGCGGTAGTACCCTTACGCAAAGCAGCTCTTATTTCTTCTTCTGTTATGGAAGCTGGATCATCAAAAAACTTCTCCATAAATGCATCGTCACACTCAGCGGCGGATTCCAGCATTTTTTCTCTCCATTCTTTGGCTTCTTCCAACAAATCAGCAGGTATTTCTTCAATAGAGTATTCTGCACCCATCGTCTCATCATGCCAAAAAATGGCTTTCATAGTGATAAGGTCAACAACTCCTTTGAATTTTTCTTCTGCACCAATCGGAATTTGCACAGGGCAAGGATTTGCATGAAGAATATCCTTCATCTGCTGAACAACTTCATAAAAGTCAGCACCTGAACGGTCCATTTTATTAACATAACAAATTCTTGGAACGTTGTATTTATCAGCCTGACGCCATACAGTCTCAGACTGAGGCTCAACACCACCTACAGCACAATAAGTTGCGACAGCACCATCAAGAATACGTAAAGAACGCTCTACTTCTACAGTAAAGTCTACGTGTCCCGGAGTGTCAATCAAATTAATCTTGTATTTATCAGAGTTCCAGTTCCAACTTGTCGTCGTCGCGGCGGAAGTAATGGTGATACCTCTTTCCTGCTCCTGTTCCATCCAGTCCATAGTCGCAGCACCATCATGCACTTCACCAATCTTATGTGTAAGACCGGTATAGAAAAGAATACGCTCTGAAGTCGTTGTCTTTCCTGCATCAATGTGGGCCATGATCCCGATGTTTCTTGTATATTTTAAATCTGTCTTAGCCATTTTGCTATTTTACCTTTTACCTAATCTTTTTACCTTATACTAATCAAAACCTGAAATGTGCAAAAGCACGGTTAGCTTCAGCCATCCTGTGCATATCTTCCTTGCGCTTGAATGAACCACCCTGATTGTTGTATGCATCAACAATTTCAGCAGCAAGTTTGTCCGCCATGGATTTTCCTCCACGTTTACGGGCATATAAGATTACATTCTTCATTGAAATTGACTCTTTACGGTCAGGACGGATTTCAGTAGGAACCTGGAAGGTAGCGCCTCCGATGCGGCGTGATTTTACTTCGACTTGAGGAGTAATATTGTCCAAAGCAGCTTTCCAGATTTCGAGAGCAGATTTTTCATCGTTTGGCAATTTTGCTTTTACGATATTGAGAGCTGAGTAGAAAATGTCATAAGAAACATTCTTTTTCCCATCATACATCAAATGGTTGACGAATTTTGTCACCTTGACGTCATTGAAAACAGGGTCCGGCAGGATCACCCGCTTTTTTGGTTTGGTCTTTCTCATTTTTTCAAAAAAATTTTCCGTTTTTGTTTGGTTGTCTTCACTTTGTTCTTCAACGTTCCCACCGGAACATTTACTCAACCTTGCTATAAAGCATTTACCAATAAAAAAACAGCGTTGTTTTTAACTGTAAGAAATTTTAATTTTTGTTTTGGAGCAGCTTATTTTTTCTTAGCTGCAACTGCTGCTTGTCCCGGTTTCGGACGTTTAGCTCCGTATTTTGAACGTCTTTGTTTACGACCGCTCACTCCGGAGGTATCCAGCGTACCACGAACAATGTGATAACGTACACCCGGAAGGTCTTTTACACGACCACCACGTACAAGAACAATTGAGTGTTCCTGGAGGTTGTGTCCTTCTCCCGGAATATAACTGTTTACTTCTTTTGTGTTAGTCAAACGTACCCTGGCAACCTTACGCATCGCTGAGTTAGGCTTCTTTGGTGTAGTTGTATACACGCGTACACAAACACCACGTCTTTGAGGACAAGAACTCAGCGCCGGAGACTTGCTCATGTCTGTCTGCGCAACCCTTCCTTTTCTTACTAATTGCTGAATTGTAGGCATTTTTTAAATAATTTACTTTTATGTTCAAAAAAATATTTCCGGTTTTGCCGGAAAAGGACTGCAAAATTACAGTTTATTTTTCGATAAACCAACCGCTTACCGAAAAAAAACATCCTTTTTAGGCGAAAAACGGCTGCAAATTTAAGAATAAAATCCTAAAAATTAGCAGCCGGACAGTAATTTATCAATAAATATTATTTCAAGGTCAGGCTTCACCTCCACCAAAACCTACAATCGGAGGCATAAAACCTGCGTTACCGGAAACCTTATTAATAGGGCCAAACTGCATTTCATACTTTGAAATATTATCCTGCAATGCAGACAAAAGCCTTTTCGCATGCTCAGGAGTGAGAATAATTCTTGATTGAACTTTTGCTTTTGGGACTCCGGGCATCAGCCTTATAAAATCCAGAATAAATTCAGAACTTGAATGCGAAATAACAGCAAGATTTGAATAGATACCCTGAGCAATATCATCCGTCAGTTCAATATTCATTTGTTGATTTTGATCATTTTTTTCCATAATATTATTTTTTCAGTTAACGATGTTCCTATATATATAAGGTGTAATTTATTTTGAAGTCAAGAGTGTTTTCTGATAACGGTATGAAACCCCTGTTTCAATAATGACAACAATTAAGTTTTGGCAGCTTATGTAGCCCCAAACCGATTTGCAAATATAACTATTAAATAAAAGAATATATTTTACAATGGCCTTATAATATATCTGATTGCTTCACTTATAAGACATTCTGTTTTTTAACTTTTTAGTAAGTGTTTTTTTTACACTTTTTTTTTGGATGTATAAAAAATATTATATCTTTACGCCGATTAATCGACATTAATTCAGATTATTCAAAAAAAATGAAAAGTGGTCTTTTTTAAAGGACCAATTTTTTTCATTTTTTTATTTTGCATTACAAGTATCGACAACCCTTAATCTTTACCATTGAAAGTCGTTAACTTTATACTGCTCTTATCTGTTTTTTGGCCCACTCCACTTTGGGTCTTTTTGTGTTTTATGTAAATACAAAAGATACCCTGGAATCACAACACAAATCCGGAATTATCAAATACGCAATACACACATGAATTAAAAACCTGTAAAAAAGAAACTTAATCAATTTATAAATATGGAAAACCTCTTAAAAAAACTCTTTCTTCGCCTGCCGTTTTTTTTGGCAGTGATGATAGCCATGAGTTCTTTTTTTATTTCCTGTAAGGATATCTACCCTTACGATAATGAAGAACCTGAATGGTTAGGAGAGAGCGTTTATGATTATCTTGAATCAAAAGGTACTTTTACCTATTTCGTGAAAATCGTAAACGAACTCGATTACAAAGAAGTACTTGCCAAAACCGGTAGCAAAACCGTTTTTGTCGCTGATGATGCTGCGTTTGAACGTTTTTTTAAAGACAATCCCTGGGGTGTAACAAGCTATGAAAAGATGTCGGTTAATCAAAAGAGAATTCTTTTGAATTATTGTACTCTAAATAATTCATACCTTATTGAAACACTTTCAAATTATTATGACGGTACTTTGCAGGAAGGATCGGCTATGAGAAGGACTACTGCAGTTACAGTGCTGGATACTATTCCTTTTGTTCCCGGCAACAAAATGCCTGTAACTACATACTGGGACAAATACAGAACCAAAGGAATGTATCTTTTAAAGGATAACAGTGGTTGGCCTTTAGTCCATTTATTACAGGATGTACTGGATTTCAACGGTATAACAAACGAAGACTTCAGAATCATGACCGGTATAGAACGTCAGAATAATGACGCTCATATTTTTGGTATAAAGATTAAGGAAAGAGACATAGCTTGTAAAAACGGATATGTAAATGTTCTTGAAGAAGTACTCATTCCTCCGGTTAATATGGCTGAATACATCAGAACTACTCCGGATCTTTCTTTGTTCTCCACTCTGCTTGACAGATTCTGTGCTCCTTTTTATGATTCAAAAAACACGATTGACTATAAGAAAAACAATTCTGCATTCACTGATTCAATTTTCACATTAAAATATTTTGCTGAACCCGGAGGTTCACTTGGAGGTTCACTTGTTTATCCGAATGGTGCAAGAGTTTCAGAAGATTTACGCTTACCTTTTGATCCGGGTATGAACAGTTATGTTTACAGATATGGATCATTACAATCTGATATGGGTGCAATTTTCGCCCCGACAAATGAAGCGCTTGAAGAATATTTCAACAATGGAAGCGGTCGCGTTTTGAAGGAAAGATACGGTTCATGGGAAAACGTCCCTAATGATATTCTTGCTCTGCTTTTAACCAGACACATGAGGGAATCTGTTGTCAATTCATTACCAAGCAATTTTCACAAAATGGTTGATAAAAAAGGTTCAAGAGTGAAAGCTTCACCATCAGATATTTTAAATGAAAAAAACTACATTGGGCTTAACGGACTTGTTTATGTAACAAATAAAATATACCCTCCTGACGATTATGTTTCGGTTTACGGACCTGTTTTATTCAGCAATAAAACCACAGTTTTAACCTGGGGTATAAAAAAATATCTTTATCATTTATATCTGAATTCGATGGTCAATTCTTATGCATTTGTGGCTCCTACAGACGAAGCTCTGAAATGTTATATTGACCCTCTTACATGGGGTTCAAATACGCCTACAGCATTAAAATTCTGGTATGATCCTTTAGCTTTGCAAGTTAAGGCAACTGTTTACAATTACGACAAAGCAACCCGCACTGTTGGAGATTCAGTCACTGTTGTAGCAAATGCTGATTTTATAAAGAGCCGTTTGGTAAGAATACTTGATCAAAGTATTGTAGTAAGTGACTTTAAAAACTCTGCCGGAAACTTTAACGATGGCTATTATGTAACGAAAGACGGCAATATCCTCAAAGCAAATAAAATATCCGGAATTGCCGGACAAAATTCTTCAAGCATCACCACTTTTCAGGGAGGTGACGACATTGAAAATGGCAAGGAAAATCATGTTATTGAAGGAGGTATTTACCATCAGGATAACGGTACTACATTTTTCACAGACCAAATCTGTCAAACTCCATTCCAATCGGTTTACAGTGTTCTTAGCGATTCTATTAAATATCCATCTTTCAGTAAATTCTTTAAATTATGTTATGGATTTCCAAATAATGAGGTATTTATCAGGGAGTCTCCTAATTGGGGGATTGACTTCAATGTTCGTTTTTTCAACACTTTTCGTTATACAGTTTACGTACCGACTAACGAAGCTATACAAAAAGCAATTGATGAAGGGGTTATTTACGACTGGGATCAAATCACAGCTGAAAGAAGTGATGCAAAAAGAGATAGCATGATAAATAAAATGGAACGTTTTGTAAGATATCACTTCCAGGATAACTCTGTATTCATCCATCCTAGTCAACCGGTCAATCAGTTATATCAGACTGCGACTATCAAATTAAATGGCGGATACTCCTATTTCAATACTTACAAGAATAAATTCTATAGAATACTTGTTAAGAATAATGCTGAGGGTGGTTTGGATCTTACAACTGAATTAGGCAAGACTATTAAAGTTGATCCTAATAAACATCCAAACACATGTAATATTATGACAAGAGATTACATTTTCAGTGTCAACCCAACCAGTTTAACATCATTATCGGCGACAACCTATACGCAAAGTGAAATAACCACTTCTTCAACGGCCGTTATCCATCAAATCGATGAGGTTTTGAGATTTGAATAAAAAATGAATGCACTATGAAATACAGAATAATTATAGTTTTACTGGTTTTGGTGACATTTGGCTCTCATGTCAATGCGCAAAATGAAGCATCACCCATTATACAAGGTACTGTAACATCAAAATCAAATTCGGAAACTCTTATTGGTGTTACTATTACTGAAATTGATGCGACTAACCGTGTGCTCACTTCAACTCCAACCGATGCTAACGGTCATTTTGTTATAAAAGTGAAAAGCACATCAAACAGGTTGGTATTCAGTTACCTTGGTTTTACTAAGACCACACGTAACATTGGCGCTGCAAGAACAATAAATGTTCAAATGGAAGAAAGCCAACATGCACTCAAGGAAGTAGCTATCGTTGCAAAGAAAACTTACAACGAAGGTGGTTTCAGCATACCTCAGAGGGAAATATCTACAGCTGTACAGACTATCAACTCTAAAGATTTCGAAGGTCTGCAGGTTGGTTCTATAGATGAAGCTCTGCAGGGTCGTGTTGCAGGTTTGGATATCGTTTCAAACTCAGGAGACCCGGGAGCAGGATCTTCAATGCGTATTCGTGGTACATCTTCCATTAATGCAAATGCAGAACCTTTAATTGTATTAAACGGTATTCCTTATACTGTCGAAATCGATAAAAACTTTGACTTTGCCAACTCTAATGAAGAGCAATATGCAAACATGCTGAGTATAAACCCTGATGATATTCTTGAAATCACAGTATTGAAAGATGCTGCATCTACCGCTATATGGGGATCAAAAGGAGCAAATGGAGTTTTGATGATCACAACCAAAAAAGGTTCTACCGGTCCTACAAAAATCCAATACACATATCGTCTGACAGGTTCAAAACAACCTAAAGGCTTGAATATGCTTAATGGAGATGATTACACTATGATGATGAAGCAGGCTTTGTTTAATTCTCGTCAGGATGAAACCGCTTCGGACGTTCCTGAGCTGAATTATCAATCTACTTTCTCTGAATATCAAAACTTCAACAATAATACTGACTGGATTAAAGAAGTAACCCAGATTGGTTATGTGAATGACCATTATTTGACAGTATTAGGAGGAGGCGATCGTGCGCAGTTTCGTGTATCTGCTGGATACCTTAATCAAAGAGGTACAGTTATTGGTACAGACCTTAAACGTTTGACATCAAGGGCATATCTTGATTATACAGTTTCTGACAGATTAAAGTTTATTTCTGAATTTTCTTTTATATATACTGATAACGACAGAAACTATACTTATGAAATGAAAAAAGATGAGAAATTATCGATTCTTGGAATAGCGTATAAGAAGATGCCGAATGTAAGTGTATATGCTCAGGATGCCCAGGGTAATAATACTAACAAATATTATACTATAGACAGGTCTTCGACACTTAATTCTGCACAAAGAGATCTTCCGAATCCTGTAGCTTTAGCAATGTTGGCTCAAAATAATCTGAAGAATTTCAGAATTATACCAACATTTAAGTTACAGTATGATATTACTGATCCTGATGTGAATTATTTGAGGTATAATATGTATTTTACATTTGACATCAGCAACAACAAAACCTCTATGTTCCTGCCATGGGAAGCAACAAACTCAATCTGGGACAGTGAGAATGTTAACAGAGCATCAAGTGCTGACCAACACACTTCTTCGATGCAGATTGATAACAATATTACATGGCAACCAAGATTAAGTAATCCTGATCATAGCTTGTTATTCTATGCTTCACTCCAATTAAGAGCGGGTCAGACTTCAAGTCAGGGTATTACTACCTATGGTCTTACTTCAGGCACAAGTACAGATGCTTCTCAAAATGCATATCTTACTGATTTTGGCACAGGTCGTTCTTCTTACAGAAATATGGGTATTTTAGGTCGTTTCCACTATTCATATAAGTCCAGGTACGTTATTTCCGGAACACTCAGACGTGATGGTAGTACCAAGTTTGGTAATGACAAAAAATTCGGTACTTTCCCCGGTATATCTGCAAAGTGGATAATTTCTGATGAACCATTTATGGAATCTACAAAAGGATGGTTGAGTATGTTTGCATTACGCCCAAGCTGGGGTATGAGTGGTAACGAACCAAATGATGAATATCTGCATTTCAGTCGTTATGCAAAATATGACAGTTATATGGATATCCAGGCTTCACGTCCTACATCCCTCAGATTATCAAACCTGAAATGGGAAACCACAAGTTCATTTAACTATGGAGCTGATATTTCATTCCTTGATGACAGAATAGTATTTGATCTAAATGCATACTCCAAACGGACAAAAGATCTTTTGTTTAAAGACATATCAACACCAACGACATCTGGTTTTGGCGGAATAGCGTGGAGTAATGCAGGAACAATGGATAACAATGGTTATGAATTGAATTTCTATGCAAACAGGATGTTTAAGAAAGGAAAATTTTTTGCTGATTTCAACCTGAACTTTTCAAACAATGTAAACACCATAGTAGCCCTTGATCAAAAAATACTTGACAAGTACAATACAAAATTTGATTACAAAAACGGATCATACCTGACACGTCTGCAAGTTGGTAATTCATTTGGCTCAATCTACGGATTCAGATACAAAGGAGTCTACCAATATGATGAATATATTGCCGGAGAACATGAAGATGCACCAGTTGCGCACGACGCTGCCGGCAGAGTTATTGTAGACGAAAGAGGTGAAGCTCTCCCGATGACTTATGCGTATGGTACTACGAATGAATATGAATTCCGTGGTGGAGATGCTAAATATGAAGATATTAATCACGATGGAACAATTGATGAACTTGACATCGTATATCTTGGCAATTCAAATCCACTACTTAATGGTGGTTTTGGTACAACTCTTCATTATGGGGACCTTTCATGTGTTATGTTTTTTAACTACAGATTTGGAAATAAACTCGTGAATGGCGCCAGGATGAATGCCGAAAACATGTACGGCAATGACAATCAAAGTATTGCCGTTAACTGGCGTTGGAGAAAGGATGGTGATATCACCGATATTCCGAGAGCCTTATACCAATATGGTTATAATTATCTGGGAAGTGACAGATTTGTAGAAGACGGATCTTTTTTAAGATTCAAATATCTTCAGCTAAATTATACAGTGCCCAGTGCGAAACTTAAGAGATACAAAATTGACAGATTGAGTTTCTATGTGAACTTAAATAATGTTGCTTTATTCACTCAATACACTGGTGTTGATCCAGAAATAGGATATGGAGACTTTGGAGTTGCAACAGACAATTCTACCACTCCACGTGCTAAAGATATTACACTTGGTATTAGTATTGGTTTATAAAATTATCAAAGATGAAAAAGAAAATATTATATATATCAATAGCAGTGATGGTTGCCTTAGGCACTTCAAGCTGTAAAGATTGGTTGGATTTGCGGCCTGAGGGCGAAATGATTCTTGACGAATTCTGGCAAACCGAATCAGATGCACAGTCTGTATTAGCTGCGGCATACAGAGGATTAATTGAAAATGATTGCACAGTGAGAATGTTGGTCTGGGGTGAAGGTCGTTCAGACAATTTAACAAACGGGACCTCTATTTTAGTTAAATTGTATGATGTACTCAGGCAGGAAATTGAGCCCACAAATGATTATACAAAATGGGGGAGTTTTTACTCAGTAATTAATTATTGTAATACATTTCTGAAATTTGCTCCGGGTGTTCTTGAAAAAGATGACAACTTTACGATGGACAAGCTGAATGCAATGAAAGCTGAAGCTTATACTTTAAGAGCATTATCATATTTTTACCTGGTGCGTGCGTTTAAAGATGTGCCATGGATTTCAGAACCTAGTATAGATGATACTCAGGATTATTCTACCCCACAATCCAGCGAAGCAGTGATACTCGATTCATTGATTTCTGACCTGAATTTTGCATCAAGATACGCTAAAACTCAATATGAAAATGCTGAATATACAAAAGGTAGAATAACCAGAAATGCCGTTTATGCTCTTTTAGCTGATATTTATCTTTGGAAAAATGATTATGACAATTGTATAAAATCATGCGATAAGATACTTTCTGATGACAGACTTGAACTGGAAAAGGCTGAAAATATGTTCTACAATGTATTTTATAAAGGAAACTCAACTGAGTCCATTTTTGAACTTCAATTTGATGATGATGTTCAGAAAAACGGTACGACAAGAGACTTTTATGGATATAGCGGGAATCCTGAGGGTCAGCTTACTTTTCCTGCTGGATTAGTCAAGGGTAGATATAGTCCTTTCGATTATGCTGTAGGTGGCGGAACGCTTGAAAGTGAAGAAGATTACCGTAGAGAAGACTTCATTGTCAATAATGAAGCTAATGGTTACTACTTTATATTTAAATATGCAGGCATGAGAAGATATAAAGGTACAACCAGTACAGTCAGTTCCTACTCATGGAGATCAAATACATCAAACTGGATTGTTTACAGACTATCGGATATCATTTTAATGAAAGCTGAGGCTTTGCTTCAAAAAGACGGAGACAAGAGCCTGGAAACTGTAGTTTCTTTGGTAAACAAAACTTATCATCGTTCTAATCCTGATGTTGATACATTAAATGTAGGTCTTTACACTGGTTTATCGGATGTTGAAACTCTTGTTCTTCGTGAAAGACAGAGAGAACTTATGTTTGAAGGAAAAAGATGGTTTGACCTTGTGAGGATGGCAAGACGTCTGGGAAAACCAACTCCTGTCATTTCTTATGTAGGCAGGACAACTACAAGTAGTAAAGCTCTAAGCAAAATATCAACTTTGGATGCTCTTTATTGGCCCATAAACAAAAGTGAACTTGAAGCCAATAAAAATTTGAAACAAAATCCATTTTATGAAACGACCTCATCAACTTCCAGTAATTAATAAACGTTATGAAAAGATTTGTTATATCTAAAACCACTATTGTTATTCTTCCTTTAGTACTCGGCATCGTAATGATGCTCCAGGGTTGCCGGGATGAAGATCTTGAGGGGAATTACTTCACTTCTACAGAGGAAGTAATCGGTGAATATATTCAGAATAATCCTGAGAAATACTCAGAATACTACAAGATGTTAGATACCACAGGCGTTATCGGATTAATAAAGGCTTATGGGCTATATACTTGTTTTGTTCCAACAAATGATGCTATAAAAGAGTATTATGCTAGTGAAGGAAAATCCTCGATAAAAGATTACTCTATTGATGAGCTTAAAACCTTTTGTTATAACCATATAATTAAAGGTGATACAATTAAATCCAGTGATTTCAATGAAGGAGCTCTCAGTTCGCTTTCTATGAGTGAGAGATTTATAAGCATAAGTTATTCACAATCCAGCTCAACAATTTTTGTTAATGGAACTTCTCCAATAATTGATAGGGATATAAAGCTTCATAATGGTTTCGTACATGTTTTAGGAAAGGTATTAACTCCATCTAAGTTTAAAATAGGAGATAAATTTATTGAAGATACCCGTTTCTCTATTTACGCTAAAGCTATGCAATTGACCGGCATTGCAGACATTATGAACACAACTCCAGCAGAAGATGAAAGTTTCGATCCTGAATATAAACAATGGAGTATAATGTCACATACTGTACCTGAAGAATATCCGAAATCAAGAAAAATCGGATTTACAATAATCGCTCCAAGTGATTCAGCCCTTGCTGAGTATAAAGAATGCCCGGCATGTCCTGACGGTGTAAAATCTATGTCCGATCTCGAGAAAGTTGCAAAATATTATTATTCACAGGTTTTCCCCGGGAATGATGGCATTTCTGACTACAAGAGCAAAAAGAATTATTTGAATATGTTTATGGCATATCACTGTTTTGACAGGACTCTTCTTTCAAGCCGTTTCATTAAAGATTATGATACCCCTCATCATTTTAAACAATATGATATGTGGGAATACATTGAAACAATGTTGTCTAATTCTCTTATTGAAGTACATCTTAACAGGCAATTTGCAACCGGTCAGGCTGGTCTTGGATTGATAAACAGCATGAACGATCCTAATAAGGGTGTGATGTTCACAAGAAATACTGACCTACCTAATGGAGGAGCATTAAATGGTTACTATCATGAAATAACTAAACCAGTAATATTTTCAAAAGAGTTTATAGCTGATATTTCATCAAAACGTCTTAGACTTGAAGGTTGCTCCTTCTTCCCTGAAATTGCAACCAATAATATGAGAGGGAATAATCCTACTGCTGTTGCTGCTCAAGAAGGTAAAACTCATGCCTATCTTATACCAAGAGGTTATATTAAGGATTTTGTCGCTTCAGAAAATACACGTCTTACATATATAGGAGCATGTGTGGCTTATGAAGACTTCCAGGGTGATGAAATTTACCTGATAGGAACTTATAACTTTACAATGAAAACATGCCCTATACCTCCGGGTACTTATGAAATAAGGATGGGATACCAGCCAACTGCTTATCGCGGTATAGCTCAATTATACTGGGATAGTGTTCCGTGTGGAATTCCTTTGAATCTATCACTTTATGCAACAGATCCTGAGATCGGCTACAAAACACCAGGTACGGTCCCTGAAGACGTCAGTGGTTTTGAAAATGATAAATTCATGCACAACCGTGGATATATGAAAGGTCCCAGCAGTTATTTATGTGCAGGTCACTGGTACGGTTATAATGCTGCTAATGCACGTTTAAGCTCACAAAGCTTGCGTAGAGTACTAGGCACATATACATTCACAGAATGGAAGGAGCATTATTTTACTGTAATCAGTCTTGGATCCACATCAAGCAGTACACAATTTATGCTCGACTATCTGGAGTTCTGTCCTACAGAATTACTTGAATCTGAAAATATTGAATAATAATGCTTGATCATAAAAACATTAATAACTATGAATAAAATTTGCAATAAATGGATTTGCCTCACCGTGGCAGTTGTAGCCTTTATTGTTACATCGTGCAGCAATGAGGAATGGGACAGGCATTATAATAATACCGGCTATACTCTAAGCGATTTGAGCTTGTCAGAATATATAAAAGGTCAGTCAGATATGTCAAAGTTTTATCAGATGCTTGAAATATCAGGATATGACACTATCTTAAATGAACCTCAGACATTTACCGTTTGGGTTCCTACAAATGATGCTCTTAAAGATGTTGACATCAGTGATAAAAACAGTGTAACCGAGTTGGTTTCAAATCATATAGCCAGATTCTCATTTCCGGCTTCAGGAACAAAATTCAACCGAATCTATATGATGAGTAAAAAACTTGTTAATCTTACAAATGTTGATGGTCAGTTCTTTTTTGGAAAGAATCTTCTGTCCTTATCAAATATTAAAACCAAAAATGGTATCATTCATAAAATCTCTACTTTCCAAAAATATGCACCAAATATTTGGGAAGCATTGGACAGATTGGAAAACATTGATTCGTTAAAAGTTTATCTTAATTCTCTTACTGAAGTTGATGAATTTGGTAATGTATCTAATCTCTTCCTTGACGCTTTAGGTTCTGTAGATCAGGAAGACAGTATATATACTGTCATTTATCCCAGCAATAAAGCATGGAATGATGCAGTCGCAAGATGTGGTAAATATTTTGTAACCAGAGATATTGATGGAGGCGTAAAAATGCAGAATTACTACTCAAAAATATCTGTTATCGCTAATACAGTTTTCAGAGGTTTAGTTGATCCATTCACCAGTGATTCGCTTATTTCTACCAACCGTATGATTTTCCACAATCCGCGCAGGCTGTTTACCGGTGCCACTCCAATAGAAGCGAGTAACGGTATGATTTATTTGACCGACTCTGTCAGGTTTACCAGTGCAGAACTTTGTAATGACACTATTAAAGTGGAAGCAGAATGGAGTTCTTACGGTAAAACAAAAACTAATGCTACTTTCTACGAAAGGAGCACAAATGGTACGGATTTCAAAGCCTCAAACGGTTATTACACGACAATAGAACCTACTTCAACAAGTGAAATATCCAAAGTATCGGCAACTTTTCCAATACCCACAACAAGATCAACTAAATACAACATTTATTGTGTTTTTATACCTGAAATCATAGTAGATAAAAATTCTCAAAAACCTTATGTTGCGAACTTTTATCTCGATTATATTGATGATGCGGGAAAAGTTGTAAAAATCAAAAAAATTGCATCAAATATTACCACTTCCCCGGATAAAATCACAAAAGTTTTTGTGGGTACGATAACCAACAAATTTTTTGATTACTACGACGGTACTAATTCAAGTATAGATGTGAAACTGAAGGTTGAAAATGCTGTTAAAGCTACGGAAACAAAAACAAAAAGCAGAACAATGCGTATTGACTGCATAATTTTTGAGCCTGTTGAGTAGTTGTAACAATTAAATGTAAAAACAGACACTAATGAAAAATATTTATAATACAGTTAGAAGTAAGTGCTTTAGAGCGGGCTCTACCACAGCTTTTATGTTCTCATTTTTATGTTTTCTATGCACTTTCAGCATTGTAAATGCTCAGGAAACGACAAAATCCAATGATCAGTCAAGGACAGTTACTGTTACCGGTATAGTCAGAGATGCACACACTAAGAATCCTATTGCTGCAGCTCAGATTCAGGCCCTTAACAACTTATCTTCCGCAACAACTGATGAAAAAGGACGTTTTTCAATAAAACTATCACGACTTGATGAGGTTCTATCAGTTAAAGCATACGATTATTCTGTTCGTGAATTTCCATTGAGAGGTAGTATGTCGCTTGAAATTGATCTTTACCCCGAAACATTTTCAAACTATTATTCCGATCAGGACATTTTAACCGGTTCAGTCAGAAATAGTATTGTTCTTCCTTCTGCTAAGACATTTAAAGATTTTAAATTATCACAGGCTATTTCGGCTGATGAATTTGTTCAATCTGAATTAGGCGGAAATGTTCGTTCTGTCAGCAGGTCAGGTATGGCAGGTATGGGGTCATCCATGTTTATAAGAGGTTTAAATTCTTTAAATGCGAATGCGCAACCATTATATGTTGTTGATGGAGCTATTTTCAATAATAATTATGATGTTGAGTCAATTTTTGAAGGTCATTTCTCAAACCCGCTTTTAAACATTGATATTAATGATATTGAAAGCATTACAGTACTTAAAGACGGAACATCTGTTTATGGAAGTAAAGGTTCAAATGGTGTAATCCTTATTAAAACTTCAAGGAGTAAAGATCAGGTAACAAAGATCAATGTAAATCTTACAACCGGAATGATAAGTACTCCTAATCAAATTCCTGTAATGAATGCGGATCAGTATCGCATCTATGCAAGTGATATGATTGGAACAGCCGGATATACTAACAAAGAAATATCTGAATTAGGATTTATTCAAACTGATCCTTCTCTAAGCACATATAATGTATATCATAATAATACCAACTGGGCTGACGAATCGTTAAGAAAAGGATCTACTCAGAGCTACTCTATTAATGTACAGGGTGGAGATGATAAAGCTCTTTATTATTTTTCTTTAGGCTATACCGGTAATAACAGCATTGTAAAGGAATCTGACATGACAAGAATTAATACGCGTTTCAATGCTGATATTAATCTTGCAAAAAACGTGTCACTTGCCCTGAATGTATCATATACCAATCATGAAAATCATATATTTGATGATGGCGTAAATTTCTACACTTCACCAACATATTTGAGTCTAATTAAGTCTCCGTTTTTAAGTCCAAATACATTCACTTATTACGGGAGCAAGACACTCGATTTAGCAGACGAAGATGAACTTGGTATAGGAAATCCTACAGCTCTTATAAACAATTCTCTTAACTATACAAGACAGCATTTTTTTGATTTTGGACTGACACCTGTCTGGAAAATAAATAAAAACCTGACTTTAAGCTCTCAAATAGATTATAACCTTAATAAATATGAAGAGAACTACTACAGACCAATGTTAGGATGTGCTGACCAGTATCTTGAAGGTTATGGTTATTCATATAATATGATTAAGCATCAATTAATCAGGAACATCTCTATTTTTAACGATACCAGATTGTCCTTTAAAAAGAAATTTAATGGTGTTCATAATATTGATGCTATGCTGGGTTGGAGATACTCAAACAACTATTATGAAATGGATTATATTGAAGGTCATAACACCGGATCTGATAATAATACAATTCTTAAAAACAGCTACGACTATCTTAAAGATTTTGGTGCTAATAATCTTACAAAATCTGTTTCAACATATGCTAATATAGATTACAATTTTGCTAATCGTTACTTCTTGTCTGCAGCGGTAAGTATGGACGGTTCATCCAGATTTGGAAAGAAAACAAAAAGCGGGATTCAGCTCTTTGGACACAGTTGGGCTGTTTTCCCTTCATTGGGTGCCGGTTGGTTGGTTTCATCTGAGAAATTCATGGAAAATGTGACCTTTATAAATCTTCTTAAATTAAGGGCCGGATACGGAATGACCGGTAATGATGGAATTAAAGACTATGCTTCAAGAGCTTATTTTGAAACTGTCAGGTATCTTGGAAAAGCAAATGGCATTGTAATTTCCAATATATCAAATGATAAACTTCAATGGGAAACAACAGGCAGAGCAAACGCCGGTCTTGATTTAGGACTTTTTAACGAAAGGCTTAATCTTACGATGGATGTATTCTCATCGCGTACTAATAATCTTTTAATATGGAGAAGCCTTGGTGATCTTGCCGGTCTTGATGCTTATCAGACTAATGCAGGAGAACTATCAAATAAAGGATTTGAGTTTTCAGCCAACCTTAAACTTTTAAATCTAAAAAAATTCCAATGGGAAATTGGTATTACCACCGGTCACTATAAAAACAGAATAGAATCTCTTCCCGAAGGTGATATCATTACTAATGTTTATGGGGGAACAGTTTTAACAACTGTTGGACAACCTGTCGGAGTCTTCTATGGTTTCAAAACCGATGGAGTTTATGCCAATCAGACTGAAGCAGATGCTGCAAACCTTTCGGTCCTTAATATTAACGGTACATATACAAAATTTGCGGCAGGTGATGTAAGATTTATTGATAATAAAGCAGACAACATCCTTAACGATGAAGATAAACAGATAATTGGTGACCCGAATCCTGATTTTTACGGATCATTTACCAGTAAAATATCTTATGGTAAACTAACTCTCAGTGCCTTATTTAATTACTCATATGGTAACGATGTATATAATTACCTTAGAAGTCAATTGGAATCCGGGTCAACTATGAGTAATCAAACATCAGCAATGTTGTCTCGCTGGACTACCGAAGATCAGAAAACAAATATGCCTAAAGCTGTTTATGGTGACCCGATGGGTAATGCGCGATTTTCTGACAGATGGATAGAAGACGGTTCTTATCTTAGAATAAAGACGATTTCATTATCATACAAAATACCTGTTAAGACTTCATTTATTTCAGGAGTAGATGTATGGGTAGCAGCAAACAACCTTTATACCTGGACCAATTACCTGGGGTATGATCCTGAATTTTCTGCAAAGAATTCGGTATTGTATCAGGGTGTTGATGCCGGATTAATTCCTTTAACCAAGAGTTTCTTTGCCGGAGTAAAGATAAGTCTGTAATTATTATCGAAAAAAAATTCTAATTATGAAAAAATATATTCATATACCGTTTTTACTAATTATAGCATCCTTATTCATGGTCAGTTGTGACGGATTCCTGGATGCCGGATCAGAAAGATATACATTTGAAGAAGAATACGGAGTTACTTCAGATCATGATTCTCTTTATTCTATGGCGGGAATATTCTATAACTTGCAGAAATTAGGAGACAGATATGTCTTACTCGGTGAATTAAGAGGAGATCTAATGCAAACTGAAGATGATGCGTCAACATTCCTTAAACAAATTAATGAATTTACGGTTACCAAAGACAATCCTTATGCCAGTACAAAAGAGTACTATGCAGTTATTAACAATTGTAATTATACAATAAAAAATGTGGATACTGCAAAGGTTTACAATGGTTACGATAAGAAAATGTACAGATTAATGGCTTCTGCAAAATCCATTCGTGCATGGACATATTTGCAGTTAGCCTTAAATTACGGAACTGTAAATTATATTGTTGATCCGATACTCTCAGCTGAAGATGCTGAAAAGGAATTTCAGAAACTTGATATTAATGCTTTGGCAGATGTTTTGATAGAAGATTTGCTTCCTTTTAAAGATATTCAGACATTAAATCTTGGTTTGTTTGCAGCTTTTGAAACTAAATTATCAGTTTTCCCGGTTAAATTCCTTCTTGGTGATTTATATCTGTTGAAAAATGACTATGAGAATGCAGCCAAAATGTATCATGAGCTGATGTACGACAAAAGTCTGGTTATTTCCAGTATTTACAAAAACGAAATAGAATTTCAAAATAATGCACCATATTCATATTACTATCCATGGCATTACATTTTCACTCCATCATCCACAGAAATTATTTCATCAATTGCGAGTTCTCCTGATTACGGAAATCCGTTTACATTAGATAGCTTAAGTATGCATTATTTGGTAGGTCCTACTCAATATATTATTAATAAATGGGAAAATGCTATCTATTATCAAAATGATTTACAACTGACCGATGGAGATATGAGAGGTTTATGTTCTTATAATTCCATGATTAGTCAATTTTCAGGACAAACGGCAGTATGGTTTGATTATATTAATCCCAAAAAACCTATTATTGCTAAGTATCTTGGTTATAATTCAGACGAAGAAAAACGCATTGTCATTTACCGCAATTCTTTACTTTATCTAAGATATGCTGAAGCTATAAACAGATTAGGTTATCCTGAAACCGCTTACGCCATACTTACGACAGGATTGAATCAGACAAGTATCAGGAAAGCTAAAATTGCTAAAGAAATTGGCACAATAGGCTCAATTCAAGAATATCTTGATTTCTCAGATTACAGATTTACTGATAATACTGGTACTATGATGCGTGGTTTAGGTAATACACAACTGGATTCTACATATTATAATCTGAAACCTCAGGCTAACAAATCAGACTCTATTCTGTTTGTGGAAAATCAAATTATAGATGAGCTTGCCGCTGAGCTTGCTTTTGAAGGTAACCGTTATCAGGATTTGATGAGAATCGCTTTGAGACGTAATAACCCTGCTTTTCTGGCTGACAAGGTTTCTAAGAAATTCACCACTAATAAAGAGCTGATCAGAACAAAGTTGATGGATACAAAGAACTGGTATTTACCTAAAAAATAGTTTTCATTCTCTGAATGAATTGATTTAAATATTTACCATCTGCTGTATAAACATTACAGCAGATGGTTTTTTTATGAATATATTTTAACAGCGAGGAATCTTCGCATTCGTATAGGAATAAAATAGTTTGCGCTTACCCAGCCTCAGAGCAGCGGGGAATGCGCCCCGGAATTCAAATTACATTGAAAAAATTAACAAGTACGCCTTAATCACAAATAAGTTCTTTATCGGGCTTCAAAATGATTCTCAGGGATAAATGCTGCTGGTAATACTCCATGCATCCAGATAAGTTCTCATTAATTGAATAATCAAATTTCTTGTCGGAACCAGCCTTTCATTTCCGACCGGAGAATGTATTATTATAAGGACTTTTTTGGTTTCCATGGATAATTTAGTCCTTTCTTCGTCACTTGTTGGTGTTCCAATGCATCCTTCTTCATCACGATAAACAGGCAAACCTTCAATATTAAGTAAACCCCTGCCAATTGCTTCAAACTGTTCTCCTTCTTTTCCAATGCCTAGGCTTACGTTTCCCATAACTTTCTCGTAATCAAATCCACCAATGGAGAAACCACTAACAATTGAAACGTAATTTATTATATCTACAAGAGTATTAATTTTATATAGTCCCTTCTTATTTACTATCCTTCTGCATAATGCTTCTGAGGAAGGTCTGTATCGGTTAGGATCTTTCCCGGTATTCTTATATAACTGACGCATTTCGTAAATGCCGGGCAATTTGCTAATATCTTCTATTTTGATTCTATTTTCAAAGGATTTTAGTTCATTATCAATCAATAACCAGAGTTTTTCGTCAGAATCAGTATTTGTAATCTCCGCAATAATAATTGAAACAGAATATTTCGGTGCAAAACTATTAATTTCAGTTCCTATCGTCAATTCGAAATTTCTCAAATCCATAGTTTTCTAATCAATTGTTGCAATTATTTAATAGTATTTTTTGATTACAAATATAGTCGAAAATTATATTAAGTATGCCCACTACGTGGTCGAGTGGTAGTCACCGTTTTGCAAAAAAAAATCCTCTTGATATTTCTATCAAGAGGACGTCACGAACG
>CAZCWK010000040.1:15376-26518 GCA_964502355.1 uncultured Bacteroidales bacterium | reverse complement strand
AGAGCAACAGCCTTCTAAGCTGTGGGTCGTGGGTTCGAATCCCGCTCGGATCACTTTATTAAAACTCTATATCAGAAATGATTTAGAGTTTTTTTTGTGGATAAACTGTTTCATTTAATTTTACCGTTATAATAAAAATGTACAAATGAAACCTAAAACAAGTTAAGAAAATATAATATCAGAAATCACACAATTTTATTGCATAAATTGCGCAAAATTTACGACCAAAACTCCATGAAATTCAAATCTGGTATACTTCTGCACTCATTATTACCACTTCTTATCATAATATTGCTATCAGCTGTTTCATGTAAAGATGAAAAAGACGAAAAGTTGCCTTTATTAAAGCTAAAAAAAACAATTTTTGAAGATAAGTTGAATATTACAGGATCTGTAGAACCTGAAAGATCAACAGTCATGTCAAGCCCCGATGAATTTGATGCAACTATAGTTTTTCTCGTGGAAAACGGTAAACAAGTCAAGGAGGGAGATGTTGTATGTATACTTGAAAATAAAGATCTGGAAAACTCATATGATCAGTTCCTGATAGAAGTTGAAAACGCTGCAGCCAGAAGAGAAAAAAGCATAGCAGATATGAAATTAAGTTATGCTTTACTTGAAGCTCAGGTGAAAAGCCTTGATGCACAGACACAAATATCAAATCTTGATTCTTTACAGCTTAAATATCTTTCACCAAATCAGAAAAAGATTAAAGAGCTTGAACTTCAAAAAGCAGCAATAGAAAAAGACAGACTGGAGAAAAAGTTAAAAGCCCAGCAATTAATTAATAATGCCCAGATGAGAAGGCTGGAGTTTGAAGTTATGAGTTGGGAGAACAGGATTAAGTCGGCAGATGATATGATGTTAAAACTAACAATTATTGCCAGACAATCAGGAGTTGCAAGCAGAGCAGAATCACAGTTGAACGGATTAGAGATAAAAGAAGGCGATCAGGTCTGGTCAGGATCACCGTTGGTCAGAATTCCGGATTTGACAAAAATGAAAGTAAACCTGCTCGCTTCAGAAGCAGAATATAAAAGAATGCAGTTAAATGATCCCGTTGAATTTACGTTTGATGCAATGCCCGGAAATAAAGGTTGGGGAAAGATTTCCAAAAAAGCTCCTGTAGGCAAACCTGTTGCAAGAGATTCAAAAGTGAAGGTTTTTGAAATGGAAGCCTCTGTGGACAGCTCATTAAAAATACCCGCTCAGGGATATACTGCAAACTGCAAGGTGATACTTAAGCAAGTAAAAGATACCATAGTAGTACCTCAGGTCGCAATTTTTGATGTAGAATCAAGAAAAATGGTATATGTCAAAATTAAAAATGGTTTCGAAGGTCGTCAGGTAATTACAGGAGTAACATCGCCAAATGATGCTGTGATAATCAAAGGACTTAAAGGAAATGAAACTATATCGTTGATGAAACCATCTTCATCAAGCATAAAGAGAAATACATATTTGCCAAAAGCAATTTTAAATAAGCAAAAAATTAAAAATTCTTCCGGCAAAGCGTCCTTAAAAAAACCTGAAAAAGAAAAAATTAATAAATAAATGAAGCAGCTTTTGAAGTACCAGCCCCTTATATTGGTGTTGTTGGTTTTGTTTGCATCCTGTGGTAAGAAAGAAACCAAAGAAATCCCTGTCAGTAAAGTGAAAAAGGGAACATTGTATCTTGATGTTTATGAAAATGGAGAAATTCAGGCAATACACTCCATAAGTATTTTATCACCTGATATTTCCTACAGATACGGATCACTGAAAATTGCTCAAATCGTTAAAGACGGTAGTGAAGTTAAAAAAGGTGATACATTGCTTGTTTTCGATCCTTCCGAAGTTAGAAAAGGTATAGTTGAAGCACAGGCAAGACTTGAAATGGGTAATGCTGAACTCGAGAAAATGAAAGCACAGCAGCAATCAGACCTTGAAAGTCAAAAGGCCGACTATGAAGTCACCCGTATTTCACAGGAAATCTCAAAATTGCAGTTTGAATCAGCCAATTATGAAGCCGATATCAAGAAAAAAGAGATTCAGCTAAACCTTGAGAAAGCAAACATTGCCTTGATTCGTGCAAAAGATCAGTTGGATAATCTTGTTAAAGTACAAAAAGAAGAACTCAAACAAAAATTGCTTTCGATCAATCAGGACAAAAAAAGACTGGATGAAGCCAATGAAACCCTTTCAAAACTTTATATGGTTTCACCATCACCGGGTATTTCAATAATAGCAAAAAACTGGAATACCAATAATAAATTTCAGGTAGGAGAACAATGCTGGTCAGGATATCCTCTGATTCAATTGCCGGACTTGTCATCACTAAAAGCTGTAGTTCAGATAAATGAAGTGGATGTAACGAAAATAGCAAAGGGGATGAAAGTAGAGATTAAGCCTGATGCATTTTCGGACAGTATTTACACAGGAGAAGTCATTTCTGTAGCGAATCTTGCTATCAATAAAGATGGTAATTCAAAAATCAAGGTTTTTCCTGTAGATGTTCTGGTTAAAACAAAGAGTGCCAAATTGTTACCCGGACTAACAGTAAGCTGCAGGATTCTGATCAAAAAACTCGATAACGTCACATATGTACCTATCGATGCCCTGAAATCTGACGGTGTAGAAGACTTTGTTTACAGAAAAAAAGGTGAAAAATATGAAAAAGTAATAGTCACTACCGGTAGCAGCAATTCTGATTATATAGTTATTAGTAAAGGACTGGAGCCCGGTGATGTTGTTGCTATGGTGGATCCTACTATTCAGGAAGATTCAAAAAAAGAAGATAAAAAAGAGCAAGCCAAATGAAATCAGCAATAAAAAAAATAATATCATTGCCGGTTTCCATAAATAATCTGGTCACAACCGGTAAAAAAGCGTCAATATCTGCAAAGTCGGTCTTGACTGGCAAATCAGGTGTTGCCCTGTTGTCTTTGCTTGTCATAATGTCTTCCTGTAAAGATAAACAGCAACAAACATATAAGATTGAGAAGGGTAAGTTCCGTCAGACATTTGTTGAAACCGGAGAACTTGCAGCCATAAATACCATGACATTTGTCATGCCAAGATATGGCAGATACTATTATGAAATGAAGATAATCGGTTTACTTGAACACGGTGCAGAAGTAAAGCCGGGAGATTCAATAATACAACTTGATCCTTCTGAGGTTAATAAAGTAATTGTAAATCTTGAAACCTCACTTGAAACTGAAGAAGCCAACCTTGAAAAACTTCTTGTCAATCAAAAAAACTCTGAAAGTGAAGTTGAAACCAGACTGAAGACTGAAGAAGCCACCTTTAATCTCAGAAAACTGTCCATGGAATATTCACGTTTCGAGTCAGAAAAGACAAAAAAGATTCGGGACCTGGAATTTCAGCAGGCAAAAATCAATTATGAAAATGTAAAAAAGAGCATAAAACTAAAGCAGATAGTTGACAGAAATGACCTGAAAATACAGAAGATAAGAGTACGTCAATTGAAGGATGACATTAAGAGCTCAAAAGATGTTATACCAAAACTAACCATCAGAACACCAATTCCCGGCATATTTCAGATAGGTACGAGCAGAAGAAACGCCCAGATGTTAAAGATAGGTGACGAAGTTTATCAGGGAAACAATCTTGGCAGCGTACCTGATTTGACATGGATGAAAGTCAACACAACTGTAAATGAACAGGATTTCTTTAAGATAGACATAGGGCAAAGAGTTATCGTAAGACTTGATGCCTTACCGGAGGTTTCATTCACAGGAGAAATCGTTGAAATAGGAAAACTTTGCCATTTGAAAGATGACAAATCCAAACAAAAAGTATTTGATGTAGTTGTCAATATATTGGTTTCAGATAAAAGATTGAAACCCGGTATGACAGTAAATACAGAGTTCATATGCAGGCAGTTGGAAAATGTATTATATATACCGCTCAATTGTATCGAAAATGACGGAACCGGTGACTACATATACATAAAAAAAGGCAGTAGTATTGAGCGTACAGAAGTAGATGCAGGACCGGCTAACAATTCTCATATAGTAATAAGAGGCGGTATTAAAGAGAATGATCTTATCGTTCCTGTAAGTCTGATTGAAACCAAAAATAAATAAAATGCAGTTAGAGGAGAGTATACGTGTAGGCCTTAACGGCTTAGTTGAGCATAAGTTCAGATCATTCCTGACAATGTTGGGCATTATATTTGGTGTGGCTTCCGTAATTGCGATGTTATCAATCGGTGAAGGAGCAAAAAGAGAAGCAATAGCAAAATATCAGGATCTGGGAGTTAATAACATTATTGTGCGTGAGAAGAAGCTTACAGACCAGGAACTTGAGGAAGTGAGAGCAAAATTCTCGCAAGGATTGTCACTTGAAGATGCAGAAGTAATTAAAAATATAGTTCCGGGCATCCGGAAAGTAGCTTCACAGGCAGAGCTTGAAACAGAGGTAAAATACTCAGACAAATCTTCCAAATCATCAGTCATTGGCATTACCCCTGACTATATGGGTATGGTAAATTTTGAAATTGATAAAGGATCATTCATTGATGCTGACCATTTCACCAGAAATCTGAAAGTTTGCGTACTGGGTGCAGGAATATCAAAAGCCCTGTTCCAGCAAAAAGATCCGGTTGGCAAGATGGTCAAAATTGATGATCAGTGGTTTGAAGTAGTCGGTGTTTTAAAGTCCAAGGCTCTTTTTACTGAAACCGTGGGCGAATTATCATCACGTGACCTGAATACAGATATCTATATACCGTTATCATCATTTCACAACCGCTTTACGCAGGAAAACAAGCTGTCAAGCGAAATTCAGCAAATTACCCTTCAGGTCGAAAGTTCAGACAAACTTATCGAATCATCTGAGCTTGTAAAAAGTATTTTGAAAAGGCATCACTTTAATAATGAAGATTATTCGATAGTGATACCTTTTGAACTGATGAAACAGGAAGAAAAAGAAAGACAGATTTACAATTTCCTTCTGGGAGCAATTGCAGCCATTTCATTGCTGGTAGGAGGTATAGGTATTATGAACATTATGCTTGCAACAGTTATGGAGAGGACACGTGAAATCGGTATCCGCAGGGCCATAGGAGCCAGGAAATCAGATATTATGGGTCAGTTTGTTTCAGAAGCCGTTGCTATCAGTATAACCGGCGGATTAATAGGGGTTATACTTGGCGTCAGTCTGTCTCTGATAATATCAGTTGTTACTGATGTAAATACCTTTATCAGACCCTATTCCGTATTCATTGCATTTGGTTTCTCAGTGATTGTAGGTATAAGCTTTGGCTATTTGCCCGCAAAGAATGCAGCAAACCTAAAACCTATAGATTCAATCCGTTACGAATAAATCAGACATTATGCTTATCGAAATAAAAAATATGTCCAAATTGTACAGCATGGACGGAGTTGAAGTACAAGCCCTGAAGTCAATTGATCTGAAAATTGCTAAAAATGAATATGTTGCAATTATGGGACCTTCAGGTTCAGGTAAATCCACATTGATGAACATCCTGGGTTGTCTGGATACTCCGACAACAGGACATTATCTGTTTAATAATGTTGATGTCAGCAGTCTTGATGATGACCAGTTGTCATCAATGCGTAATAAGGAAATAGGTTTCGTCTTTCAGAATTTCAACCTTCTTCCAAGAATGAATGCCTTACATAATGTTGAGTTGCCGCTTATATATGCAGGTGTTCCAAAACATGAAAGACATGAGAAAGCAATTAAAGCTCTTGGCAAAGTTGGATTGGCAGAAAGAATGAACCACAAACCGGGAGAGCTGAGCGGTGGTCAGCGTCAGAGAGTGGCAATAGCAAGGGCTTTGGTAACCAATCCCGGAATTCTTCTTGCAGACGAGCCTACAGGTGCACTTGATTCAAAAATGGGAGAAGAAATCATGGAATTATTCAGGCAATTGCATGAAGAAGGCAATACAATAATAGTTATTACTCATGAACAGGAGATTGCTGACCATGCCAGAAGAATAATCTTCATCAAAGATGGTCTGATAAATTATGACCGTGAAAATATAAAATTTAAACCGGCTATGCTGAAACCGGAAATTGCTGATAAAAATTTAGTATGATTCTTTTCAATAAAATCAATATGAAAAAAACGATTCTTATCATCGCTGCGATGGTAATTGGCATAACTGACATTTTTGCTGAAATATATGTGCTTGATCTTGAAAAGAGTATAAGTATTGCACAGGAAAAGAGTCTTGATATGTTAAGCCTCAAACAGGACTTGAAAATTGCAGAGTTTAATCTTAAGTCAGCAACCAGTGCATTTAAGACCCATGTTGACCTTAATCTGGTTTCACCTGAATATACAGAGACTGTAAGACAATTTGAAGACAGTTCAGGTATTTCATTTTTTCCTGTCAAGCAACTCAATTATGAAGGCAATCTTCAGATTAACCAGCCTCTAAAGACAGACGGTAGGATTTATATTCAAACCGGTTTCACCAATTACAATGACTATAATATGGATGAAAGGTCGATGATGCTTAATACCAGACTTGGTTTAACCCAGCCTATTGATGCGCTTTACGGCTACAATTCGATCAAATCTTCATATAAGAGAGCAGAACTGGCATATGAGCAATCCAAAAAATCATTAAAGAGGGCAGAACTCAATCTTAAATATAACGTCAGCAATTCGTTTTATAATTTGCTTTCAGTACAAAAAAGAGAAGAAATAGCAAGACTTAACCTTGAGAGACAAAAGGATGCATATGAAATAGCAAAAAACAAATTCCAATCAGGTCTTATCAGAGAAGTAGATGCATTGCAGATGGAAGTTGACCTTGCTGAAGCCAGGAATAATTATGACCTTTCGATTATCAACCAAAGCTCTGCTTTGAATGCTTTTAAAGAGTTAATCGGACTTGAATTTAAAGACAGTGTTATAATAAATAATGAGCTCAAATACGAAGTTTTAATAGTTGATCCTGATAAAGCTGTTGCTCTGGCTATGCAAAACAGACTTGAGATCAGGGAGCAGGAAATACAGATCGAGTTAAATAAGCTCAATCTAAAACGTCAAAAGGCTGAAGGAATGATAAAGAGTGACCTTACTGCATATTATCAAAAGATAGGAGTAAGTACTGATGCTTTAAGTCAGAGTCTTGCAAGCTCAGTAAACAACTCAATCGCAGATTTTAAAAGCCGTCCGCAAAATTATGGTATAGGTATTAATATCTCGATTCCAATCATTGACTGGGGTGAAAACCGTGCATTAGTAAATGCTGCCAAATCTCAGCTCAAACAAAATGAATACAGACGCGAATCGGTAAAACGCAGCATCGAAAGAGAAGTCCGTAACCTTGTTGATGAGTTAAACAGCAGTTTAAAACGACTTCAGTTACTGGAAAAAAATGTTGACGTAGCTGAAAAAAGTTTTGAGATCACCAGACAGCGCTTTTCTGATGGTGACATTGATAGCCAGGCCCTGGCGCTTGAACGTGACCGACTCAACAACGCATATACATCACACCTGGGAGCATACATAAACTACCAGCTGATGATAGCCGACATAATGCGTAAGACCTTCTACGATTTCGGTAAAGATATGCCTATAGATTAATGATTTAAGAATTACAATATCAAAGCTGCACAAATTTTGGTAAATTGTGTATTATTTATCGTAAATTTGTCGCGAACTAAACTAAACAAGAACATATGAAAGCATACGTTTTTCCAGGACAAGGAGCTCAGTTTTCCGGAATGGGAAAGAATCTTTACGAACAGTCAGAAGAAGCAAAAGCTCTTTTCGAAAAGGCAAATGAGATACTAGGTTTCCGCATTACAGATATAATGTTTTCAGGCTCAGACGAAGAACTTCGCCAGACAAAAGTAACCCAGCCTGCAATATTCCTGCATTCTGTGCTTTTGGCAAAGACTTTGGGAAGCGGTTTCAAACCGGATATGGTAGCAGGTCACTCACTTGGTGAATTTTCAGCATTGGTTGCTGCAGGAGCTTTGTCATTTGAAGACGGACTTAAACTTGTTCATAAACGTGCTTTGGCTATGCAAAAGGCTTGTGAAGCCAGACCATCAACTATGGCAGCAGTACTTGGTTTACCTGATGAAACCATTGAATCAATATGTGCTGAAATAACTGATGAAGTTGTTGTTCCTGCAAATTACAATTGTCCCGGACAGGTTGTAATATCCGGAAGCAACGAAGGAATAGATCTTGCCTGTCAGCAACTTACAGCGGCCGGAGCAAAAAGAGCGCTGAAACTCAGTGTAGGAGGAGCATTCCACTCACCATTGATGGAACCTGCCAGACTTGAACTTGCCGCAGCTATACAATCAACACCATTCAGCAAACCTGTTTGTCCGATTTATCAGAATGTAAATGCTCAGCCACAAACAGATCCTGAAACAATCAAGGCAAACCTGATTTCACAACTTACATCACCTGTACGCTGGACACAATCAGTTCAGGCAATGATAGCCGATGGTGCCGATGCCTTTATGGAACTCGGCCCGGGCTCAGTACTACAGGGATTAATCAAAAAGATTAACAAGGAAGTAGCAACTGAAGGACTTCAGTAAAATTTTATTGGATAAACCTGTTCTGACTGTGGATAATAATCTCCCGAAAGAAATAAACTGGTTTATCAGGAACTGAATTAAAAACAGGGTAGGTGTCTTAAAGTATAACAGCTTTAAGGCACCTACGTTGCTTTAAAGCATTGTCCTGATGTAATGAGTTAACATATCAATCGCAGCCTTGTTATTGCCGCCCTGAGGTACAATAATGTCTGCATATCTTTTGGTAGGTTCAATAAACTCGAGGTGCATAGGTTTCAGGACAGATTCATAGCGGTCAAGAACCATTTCAGGAGTACGTCCACGCTCTACAACATCACGCCTTACAACTCTGATTAACCTGTCGTCAGGATCAGCATCAACATATATTTTAAGATCCATTTCTGCACGCAGAGCAGGTTGAGATAAAATAAGAATACCTTCGATTATTATAACGTTGGTAGGTTTCACCGGAGTGGTTTCACTTAATCTTGTACAGGTGATGTAAGAGTATTTCGGCTGGAAGATTTCCTTACCCTTCTTCAATTCCTGAATCTGGTGAACCAATAAATCCCATTCAATAGAGTCAGGATGGTCAAAGTTAATTTTTGAACGCAGCTCCACAGGTACATCGCTGCTGTCATTATAATATGAATCCTGCGGAATTACAGAAACTTCAGATGAAGAAAGGTTCTCGATTATTTTTTTTACTACAGTAGTTTTACCTGAACCGGTGCCACCGGCTATACCAATTATTATCATGTATATTTTATTTGAATAACGAAATTACATAAAAATGCAGAAAGCATTGCACACAGAGCTCAACAAATTAACCAAAAAAAGGAAATTGATTACTGAAGATTATATCTTTGCAAAGTACTTAATTACAAATAACGATGAAACCCGTAGCTAACGATCAGAACAACGTGCAAAAAAAATCACATAATCACAATCATAGTCACGATCACTCCCACGGAAACGAGAATCTCCTTACAGCATTTATTTTAAATCTTTCATTTTGCATCATCGAGTTGGTGGGTGGTTTGCTGACCAACAGTGTTGCAATACTTTCAGATGCACTTCATGATTTCGGAGACAGCCTTTCAATCGGGCTTGCATTGTACCTTCAGAAAATATCAAAAAGAAAGCCGGACAGTAAATACACATACGGGTATAAGAGATTCACGATTCTGAGTGCTTTAATCAATTCTGTAGTCCTTCTTACAGGCTCAATAATCATCATAACCGAAAGCATTAAAAGGATGATGAATCCATCTCAACCCGATGCGAAAGGGATGTTGATACTGGCTATCATAGGTGTTATAGTAAATGGCGTAGCTTTCCTGAGACTCAGTAAAAGTAAATCATTAAACGAAAGAGTCGTCTCATTACACATGATGGAAGATGTCCTGGGCTGGGTAGCAGTACTTATAGGGAGCATAATAATGATATTTGTAGAAGTCCCCGTGCTGGATTCCATACTTTCAATAGCAATTTCAGTTTACATTATCTACAATGTTTACAACAATCTCAGAAAAGCTCTCAGAGTTTTGTTACAGGGTAAACCATCGGAAATAGATGAAGAATCCATAAAAAATGCTTTGCTCGAATTACCTAATGTTAAATGCCTGCATGATCTACATATCTGGTCAATGGACTCAGAGTATATGGTACTGACTGTTCATCTTGTAGTTGAAGACAATATACAAAAAGAAGAGCAGCAGGCTTTACGCTCCGCTGCTCACGATATTTTAAAATCTCTGGACATTCAGCATTCGACTATCGAAATTGAAAACAATTCAGAAAACTGCGAATGGTGTGAATGAACCAATCAGATTTGTCAATCAAAAAGATTTCTGAACTTTTCAAAAACTCTTCTGCTAATGGAAGGACTCGTTTTAAAACTTTCAGATTCCTCAAACTTTTCAATCAGTTTTTTCTCATCCTTCGTAAGACTCTCAGGTACATAAACACTTATGTTGACCAAAAGATCTCCTGTACCATACTGATTTACTGAGGGTAAACCTTTGCCTCTGAGCCTAAGCACCTTGCCGGGTTGAGTGCCCGGGTCAACTTTAACCTTGACTTTGCCATCGATAGTAGGTATTTCCACAGTGCCACCAAGCGCAGCAGTAGGAAAACTAAGAAGCAGATTATAAACAAGATCGTTCTCGTCTCTTATAAGCTCAGGATGTGATTCCTCTTCAATAACGATCAGCAAATCACCGTTTCTGCCACCACGACGGGCAGCATTACCTTTGCCACTCATCGAGAGTTGCATACCATCAGCAACACCTGCAGGTATGTTTATTGTGATGATTTCTTCCTGTTGAGTTACACCTTCACCGTTACAATGCTGACATTTTTTAGTGATAATCTTGCCTTCACCCTGGCAATCAGGACAAACGGACTGAGTTTGCATCCTTCCAAGAAGAGTGTTTGTGATGCGCGTCACAGTGCCTGTACCACGACAGGTTGAACAAGTAGAATAAGCATTACCTCCCTCAGCACCGGTACCATTACAATGATTACACGCAACGGCTTTTCTGACTTTTATTTTCTTTTCAGCACCTTTGGCAATTTCCGAAAGATTCATTTTAACCCTTACTCTCAG
>CAZCWK010000040.1:4086-15366 GCA_964502355.1 uncultured Bacteroidales bacterium | reverse complement strand
CTCTTGAACCTCCTCCGAAGCCGCCGAAACCACTAAATCCGCCACCACCAAAGTGACCACCGAAAATATCTCCGAATTGGGAGAAAATATCATCCATTGAGAAACCTCCGCCACCGAAACCCCCGCTGGCAGCACCTCCTACACCGGCATGACCAAACTGATCATAACGCTGGCGCTTTTCAGCATTGCTTAATACTTCATAAGCTTCAGCAGCTTCCTTGAATTTTTCTTCAGCGGCCTTGTCACCGGGATTCTTATCCGGATGAAACTGAATTGCTTTTTTCCTGTATGCTTTCTTTATTTCCTCATCAGAGGCAGATTTGCCTACGCCAAGTACTTCGTAATAATCTCTTTTTTCTGACATATTCTAATAATGACCCAAGTACTGACCATCAACGATCAGTTATATTATTTATTCTCCGACTACAACTTTTGCAAAGCGAATCACCTTATCATGAAGATAATATCCCTTTTGAACACAATCTATCACTTTACCCTTCATGGCTTCTTCAGGAGCAGGTATAGTTGCAATAGCTTCATGATGATCAGTATTAAAAGGCTGACCAACAGTCTCGATTGAAGAAATACCATTTTGTTTGAGGAAACCGGCAAATTTATTGTAGATCAATTCTATACCTTCACGAAGAGCATCAATATCCTGAGCCTTTCTTGAAGAGTCCAGACCACGCTCCACATCATCAACAACACCAAGAATATTAATTAAAACGCTTTCGCCGCCTGTTTTAATCAAATCAGCCTTTTCCTTCAAAGTCCTCTTTCTGTAATTGTCATACTCAGCAAGAGTTCTGAGGTAAGTGTCATTCATTTGTTGGACTTTTAACTGCAATTCATCTATCTGTTTCTTTGCAGCATCAATCTCACTAAGCTCTACAGGGACTTCAGTTTCCTTTTCTGAATTATTTTCGCCGGAAGCAGCAGCTTCGGCTCCAACCACATTTTCAACCTCATCAGGTTTTTCAACAACTTTCTTTTGTTCTTCTTTATTATGCTTCATATAAAATCAAATTTTTTGTGTGTATTACCTAAAATAAAGCAGTACACGCTATAATAACGGCAAAACACAAACTACAAAAACCCTGCCGAAACCAAATTAACGACTAATTGGCAGGATGTTACTTAAAAAATGTCATGTTTTGACATTAACATTTACATATCAAATTCCTGTCGCCAAAAGCATTATCAACTCTGCCTACAGGTATCTGAAACTTATTGGACGAAATCCATTCAAGAGGAAAACCTGCTTTACTTCTCGGATAAGAATGTTCCCATACATCACCGGTAAGCTCATATTCAGGATGAGGAGCATTGACAAGCACGTTGTCAGCCTTGTCAAAAGAGCCGTTCTCAACCTCCTTAATTTCATTATAAATACAGATCAATGTATCAATGAAGCGATCAAGCTCAGCCAGACTTTCACTTTCAGTAGGCTCAACCATCAGAGTCCCATGAACAGGAAAAGAAAGGGTAGGAGCATGAAACCCAAAATCCATCAATCTTTTTGAAATATCGGTTTCAGTAATACCTGTATTTTTGAAACCACGACAATCAAATATAGCTTCATGACCAACACGACCATCTTCACCCCTGTATAAAACAGGGAAGTAAGCATCAAGACTGTCAGCAAGGTAATTGGCATTAAGTATAGCAATTTCAGTTGCAGCACGCAGACCATCGCGACCAAGCATTAATAAATATCCGTAACTGATAGGTAATAACATTGCATTACCATAAGGAGCTGAAGCCACAGTATTCAGATCATTGCCTTTAGCAGGATGTCCCGGCAGATAAGCAGCCAGATGAGTTGCACAGCAAATCGGACCAACACCGGGGCCACCACCACCATGAGGCATTGCAAAAGTCTTGTGAAGATTAAGATGGCAAATATCGGCACCAATGGCTGCAGGAGATGTAATACCAACCTGAGCATTCATATTTGCACCATCCATATAAACCTGACCACCATTTTCATGAATTACAGCGCACATTTTTCTGATCTGCTTTTCAAAGATGCCGTGAGTCGAAGGGTATGTAATCATACAGCCGGCCAGATTTGAAGCATTCTCAGAAGCTTTAGCAATCCAGTCCTCAATATCAACATTACCAGAAGCATCACAGGCAACAGTAACAATGTTGAAACCGGCCTGAGCAGCACTTGCAGGATTAGTTCCGTGAGCAGAAGCCGGGATCAGTAATATATTTCTTTCACTCTTACCAAGAGCAGCAAAACATTCTCTTATAACTCTAAGACCCGCATATTCGCCTGCCGCACCTGAATTTGGTTGCAAACTGCAGGCATCAAAACCTGTAACCTTGCATAAAAGTGATTCCAGCTCATTTATCATTTCCATTGTTCCTTCAGTCTGATCTGCAGGAGCATAAGGATGTAAACCTGCAAAACCGGTTAAACCTGCAGCCATCATTTCCGATGCAGCATTCAGTTTCATCGTACATGATCCCAGAGAAATCATCGAATGTGTAAGCGAAATATCCTTGCGTTCCAGAGACTTGATGTATCTCATCATTTCGGTTTCGGAATGATATTTATTAAAAACTTCCTGTTGAAGGAACTTGTCAGATCTTAAAAGGCTATCGTCAAGAGAGACAATCGAAGTGAAATCTTCACCTGAAGTGAAGCTGGCGTTATTACCGACAGCAGATGCAAAAATATCGAGTAAAACATCAATGTCGTCATTGTCAGTGGTTTCATCGATGCTCAGACCAATTTCTCCTGACTCAAAATATCTGAAATTTACTTCATAATCCAGAGCTAACTCTTTGATTTTATCCATAGATACATCAACAGGAATCGAAATCTTCAAAGTGTCAAAAAAAGAAGCATTAAGCTGCTTATAACCATAAACAGATAAGGCGTCAGTAAGATAAGAAGCAATACCATGAATCCTTGAGGATATATTTTTCAAACCTTCATAACCATGATAAGCAGCGTAGAAACCGGACATAGTCGCCATAAGAGCAGTAGCAGTGCAAATATTTGAAGTAGCTTTTTCACGTTTGATATGTTGCTCTCTCATCTGCAATGCCATACGCAGAGCAGTCTTTCCGTTTTTGTCTTTAGAAACGCCGATTATTCTGCCCGGGAAGTTTCTTTTGTTTTCTTCTTTAGTTGCAAAATATGCAGCAGAAGGACCACCAAATCCCATAGGAATACCAAATCTCTGCGAAGAGCCATACGCTATGTCAGCACCCATATCAGCAGGAGATTTGAGCAGGCAAAGACTTAACAAATCAGCACCTACAGCAACCTTCATACCTTTAGACTGTAACATTGCAATCTTGCCTGAATGATCTTCGATATTACCGTCAGCATCAGGATATTGTAGTATTGCACCAAAGAAACTGTCATCAGTGCTAAAACCGGCAATGTCACCAAAAACAAGTTTAATTCCCTGAGGAATGCATCTTGTTTTAAGAACAGCTTTCACATGGTCAAATACCTTATTATCAACAAATAATTTATTTGCTCCGGCATTTTCCTGATCGCGGCTTCTGAGAGCAAACATCATATGAGCAGCTTCAGCAGCAGCGGTAGCATCATCAAGCAGAGAAGCATTAGCGAGAGGTAATCCTGTAAGCTCCGATACCATAGTCTGGAAATTAAGCAAAGCCTCAAGTCTGCCCTGAGAAATTTCAGCCTGATAAGGGGTATAAGATGTGTACCAGACAGGATTTTCAAAAACATTTCTCATAATAACGGCAGGAGTGAAGGTGTCATACCATCCATTTCCTATATAAGAAGTAAACAATTTGTTTTTTGAAGCCAACCCGTTGATATGTTCAGTAAATTGTCCTTCAGTCATTGCTTCAGGCAAATCAAAACTTTCATTAAGCAGAATATCCGAAGGCAAAGTTTGAGAAATCAGTTTTTCAATACTTTCAGCATTGATTTTTTCAAGCATTTTATCACGGTCTTCCGGTCTTATGCCAATATGTCTGCCTGCAAATTCGTTCATAATTGTAATATTTTCAAAAATTAATTAATGTCTTCTGAGGTCTGTATTTAAAAGTGGATAACGCTGATTGTGATGTCGTACAAAGCTTACTGAAAAGTGATTATCATTAAGTCAAATCAACAATATCCGATTCAAGTAAAGTTATCTTTTCACTACCATTTTTACCCACAATAAAAGTATCTTCAAGGCCGACAGCCCCGATACCTTCAATGACAAACTTTGGTTCAACGGCCATGACCATATTTTCAAGCAATACATCTCTGGATTTCACAGCTAAAACCGGGAGTTCGTTAATAACAAGACCAACCCCGTGACCAACAAACTTAGCTTGCTGGCTGGTACCCATGAAACAATCTGAAAGACCTTCCCGGGCTGAAACCGCAAGAGAAATATTGTAAACATCTTCACAAACTGCTCCTTCTTTCATGGCTTCCTGGATTTTATCCATTATTTCAATTGCCACCTGATGTGCCTTATATGCTTTTTCACTAAGTTTTCCGACTGAAAAGGTCCTGGTCATATCGTCAAGATACCCGGTGAAGTTTCCAGCCATGTCTATCATCACACTTTTGCCTTTTTCCAGAACAGAACCGTTAGCTCCAATCGGATTAGTAATATGACCTTCTCCACCTAAAGCAAAATCATAAGGAGAAGCCGCTGATGCATTGTCGCCTGTAAGAATACTTCCCATAAAAGCTTCAATATCACCAAAAGTCCTGAATAAACCCTTGTTGCCTTCAAGTCTCATAACTCTCTCAATTTCAATCGAAAGCTCAGTGTCAGTCATTCCTGGTCTGAACAGTGAAGGGATTTTTGCGTAAGATCTGGCGTGAGCTTCAGCAGACTGCCGTATCAGACTAAGTTCGTAAGTAGTCTTGACACTTCTGACGTATCTGAGATGAGCTGTTCCATCAATAAATGTTGTATCCGGGAAACAGGCTTTAAGTCTTACCCAGTCTGTATGACTCATTTCTCCGGCTTCAACCATCAACTTTCCGGGCATTGAAATACCCTTATCTCTAAGTAAACCCGGTATATCTTCCGGCTTTCTTATATATGTAATGTTATTATCTGAGAGACCGGCGGGTCTTCTGATAAACATCTCAGGTTCTCCGGAAACCGGAATAAAATAAAAACCACTTACAATTGAACCAAAAGAATAAAGTATGTTCACGTTAGTCGATAACAAACAGGCATCTGCTCCTGTTTCAATCAGGCGTTGACGTATCTTTTGAATTTTCAGAGATTGCTCTGTGTCCATAAAAGGCTGAATATGAGTGTGATAAATATACAGTCGTATTGTTATAAATACTATGCAAAGAACGCAATTTATGTTTGAACAAAAAAATTAACAGTGATGATTTTTCCCCGACAAAGCTGATGTTAAAATTAGTAAGGTTTTTATATTAATTGATATCGTAAAAAATATTTACTTTGTAAAGTTTGGCAGAAATGTAAAACAAAAACATCATCACATTGTTATAGTTTTAGTAACCGATAAAATAACCTGAAAAATTCCCGACGATGAAGAATAAGATTATGCTATTGCTGTGTATGTGTGTGGTTTCAGCGATGTTTGGTGCAGAACCTGTTAAGAAAGTTGAGACTAAGTATTTGAGACCATCTGTGTCAAATTTCTTTTTTCAACCAAAGAACGCTCAGGAAAAAATACTTATAGAGCAGTTCAGTAATCTGGCGATTTCAACCAGATTTAATGACCACAGAGTAAGTTATGATTATTTAAGTTGTTCTGAAACCACTGATGATTTAAAGAAACCGGCCATTAATACATATCTTCAGAAGGCAGCCACAGCAGTTATGGCAAAATGGTGGAACCGTGACGCAAATGGCAATTTTAATTATGACTTTGTAGCCAAAAGCGGTTTATATACTGCAACTGATGCTGATGCAATAATGGCAAAAGGATCAAATATTGATCGTCGTGAAATGATGGGAGAGGATCTGATCGGTAAAACCTATCTTCTTGTATATGAGTTTCCGAGTGTAATTACAATGGAACAAAAATATGATCAACAGGATGCTTTCAATAAAAAGATAGGTATAACCAAACCTGTAAGCAGAAATAATGAAGGTTGGGTAGCAAATTATAATGTATATGCCTACAAGCTGGTTTACAATGACTCTGTCTCAAATGACTTTTATACTAAATACTGGACAGATGTCAACAATCATGATCCAGGCAAAGTTGCTAAATGGGCTTCTGCTACTTTTCCTGTAGAATTTGCTTACAAGACAAGCAGTTCCATAGAATCAAGTCAGCTTAAAAAGCTTCCTGCCAAAATGAAAAAAAGCATGGATGAATTACTTCAGGTAATACCTGCAAAAATTCAGGAAGAAGCCATGTTCAGCCTTGGTCAGGGGATTGAGGATTTCAACCTCAAAGCTACAGTTTACGGGACCAAACCACTTACATCCAAGCTTGGAACAAAAGAAAGTCTCTATCTCGACCAGCGTTTCTTTATTTTTGAGATTGAAGCCGATCAGGATGGAAACCAGACAAAAGTACTTAAAGGTGTAGCCAGAGCTAAAAAAATTGAAGATAATATGGGAGTGGCAAGCGGAGAAAGCAAACCATCAACATTCAGACAACAAGGGGGAAAGACACTATACGAAGGTATGTTTATAGAAAGTAAGGAAGATGTCGGAGGTATTTTCAATGCAGGTTTCTACGTTGGCGGCAGTGACAGATCCTTTAATGGTATCAATCTCGGTCTGGACTACAGGATTTCAAAATATCTGAAAATGAGCGGTGTTTATGCCGGAATAGACTTTTCCTATAATCCTTTCATGAGCAAAGTTTATGCAGGAAGTGTATACACTGATGAAGGAGCTAAAATTATGGATTCAGGAGACTGGTTCTCAGGAAGTACATATACGTTTGCCGTAAAAATCAATAAAGAAATGTATATAGGGAGAAAAGGTAATTTATATCTGAATCCATCATTCGGCCTTGGAATACTCGGATATACGTTTACTAAATCCGATAACGATTTCTATGATTTTAAGGTTTACAGTGGTGATAAAGAAAAACAGAATCCCGATTATTCATGGACCTCATTTATTGTTCCCATTAGTGTTGGCATAGGCTATTATATCAAACCATCTATGACAGTGGAGCTAAGACCTGTTTACAGATTAAAAACAAGACCTACCACAGGTAATGGAGACAGGCTTGAACAATACGGAGGTTATGATGATGGCTGGGGCTTTGATAATCTTGGAAGTGGTTCGAGTGTTACTTCAGTACTCCTCAATTTCAGATTGAGATTCTGACAGGAGCAGTTCCATGACCCGAATTCCGGTGCAAAATTCCTTTTTTTGATTAGAAAACATAATTGTATTATTTAATATATGAGATCTTTTTTTAAAACATTGATGATTGTTTGCCTTTGCATGTTTGGATTACAAACTGCCGGAGCAAAAAGTAAAGCTGACAAAGACATGAATAACTTCAGATACGAAGTTGAAGCTGTAAGTATCGGTACACAAGGCACATACCTCGTAAAAGTCTGGACTTATTCGGTGAAACCACTACTTGCAATAGAACAGGCAAAGAAGAATGCTGTTCATGGCATAATTTTCAAAGGTTTCCCATCAAAAGGAAGAGTATCCGGGCAGAAACCGTTAGCACAGGATCCGAATCTTGAAGTAGAGCAGAAAGCTTTCTTTGATGGTTTTTTTGAAGATGGCGGCAAATATATGAAGTTTGTAACTCTGACCAATGACGGTGCTGTAGCCGCAGAAGACAGACTGAAAATAGGAGGTGAATATAAAATCGGAGTAGTGGTTTCAGTCAATGTGGCCGCTTTGAGAAAAGATCTCGAGGATGCAGGATTAATAAAAGCTTTGGATGAAGGCATGCAATAACACTGAAATAATGAATCTCCACATATGATTATTTAGCTTCATGGAGCAACAAAAAGAGTGTCTCAATCATCACGATTGAGACACTCTTGCTTTAAAATGTTTGCCTGATTACAATCTATATCCAAAACCTATTGAAAACCCAAAATATCAAACAAACCATTTAGTAATCAACTTATCATTCAATTGAAATAACTCTTGAAGGTTTTTCTTTAGCTTCTTCCTTTTTAGGAACGGTAACAAAAAGAACACCATCAACGTAATTCGCCTTAATAGCATCAGTATCTGCATAGGATGGGAGAGTGAACGTCCTCTTGAAGCTTGAGTATGAAAACTCCTTGCGGTAATATTTGTCTTCACCTTCCTTTGCATCCTTATTGCCGGTTTCAACAGTCGTTTCTTTTGAGGAAGAAATTTCAAGCAGTCTCTTATCGATATTGATTTTAAAATCTTCCTTTTTAAGTCCCGGAGCAGCTACTTCAATGCGGAAACCATCCTTGTTTTCTGCGATATTCACTGCAGGACTTGTATTCCAGTCACTGTCATTCAAAAAGTTTTCCCCAAAGAAGTCATTAAATACAGGGAAAAATGGATTCTGTCTTTTAATTGTTGCTAACATAGTTTTGTCCTCCTATAATTTTGTTAAACATTTTTATTTACTTGCCGGTTATGATTGCCCGGTACACTTTCATAAGTGCAATATGAATGCCAATGTCACAAAAAGAAGTAACACGAAACGTTAAGTGCAAGAAAAACAGAGAGATAATTAAATTAGCTATACTGACATAATGACACTGTGTAAAATAAAAAGCATGCCAATATGGCAAAAAGCATTAAAAGTAAGGATTATATTGCTTTTCGTGACCTATAGTTGTGGAAGGTCCGTGACCACTGTAAACTATGGTTTCGTCAGGGAGAACCAGGATTTTTTGCTGAATGCTTTTAATTATATCCTGAAAATTACCTCCGGTCAGATCAGTTCTGCCTATACTTCCCTGAAAGATAAGATCTCCTGCAAATAAAACATTGGATGTTGCATTATAAAACACAATACTACCCGGTGAATGCCCGGGCGTTTCAAATACATCAAAAGTATCTTCGCCAAGACTGATCTTATCACCTTCTTTCAGGAAACCACCCAAAGCCGGATTACCTGTTTTTAGTTCCATTCCAAACATTCTTGCCTGGGCACTAAGACCATTCAGCCAGAATTCATCACCCTGATGTGCCAGCGCTTTGATACCGTAATTGATTTCAAAATAATAATTTCCAAGTACATGGTCTATGTGAAGATGCGTATTAACTACATACTTTAAGTTAAGGTTGTTTTCTTTTATAAACGAAGCTATTCTGCCTTCTTCCGCTGAATTATAACAGCCCGGATCAATGACCATGGCCTCAAGCGAATCATTATAAACGATATATGTGTTTTCCTGAAAAGGATTAAAGACGAACTGTTTGATATGCATCTGATAAAACTTAATTGTGATGGAAATACGGGCTTGACAACCCCGGGAATAGCAAAAAAATATTATAGCGGTATAAAAATTACTTTTTTGGTTTCAAAAAACTCTTCACTGAAATAATCACTTAATTTTATCTCAGTCGCAATTTTATGGAATGGTTTCAACTCAGCCTGCAGTTCTCCGCCTTTAAGACAAATCAAACCATTTGGTAGCGAATTGATCTGAGATGATTTGGAAATATTCTTTCTGCATATTTTAACCAGATCCGGTAAAGGCATTACAGCTCTGCTTACCACAAAGTCAAATAAATCCTTTTCCTCTTCAGCACGGCAATGTCTGACAGAAACATTAGATAAACCAATTGATTCAGCTACACCACTTGCAACCTTGAGCTTTTTGCCGATACTGTCAACAAGATGAAAATGAGTTTCAGGATACATTATGGCAAGAGGAATTCCGGGGAAACCACCGCCGGTGCCAATATCCATAACTTTACTGCCTGCTTTGAAATTGATCATTTTGCAAATACCCAATGAATGAAGTACATGCCTTTCAAAAAGATTATCGATATCCTTACGGGAAATGACATTAATCATCTGATTCCATTCAGAATACAAATCTTTTAGCTCGCTAAACTGCTTATATTGTTTATCCGAAAGACCTGGGAAATATTTTAAAATTATATCATACATATTCAGTCGGCAATTTTTTCAAGAGGATTACCCGGTTTCAGCAAGTCGGAAATATCTTCAAAACTCAATCTTATTTCCGTAATGCCGACAGCATAAGCTGCAATCTCGTATTCATTAAATGTATATGTAATCCCTTTTGAATCCACAAAGAAATTATTCAGCTCAATTTCGGATAAATCAAAAAAGCCTATATCCTCCAGATCACTGACATTAGCAACCTTGTGCAGCTCTTTAATTTTTTCAACTATCATGCTTACAACCAACTGTTGAGAAGACTCGGTAAAAAGATCTTCAACTGTAATTTTTTCACCGGTTTTCATATCAACCAGACTGTTTATGAAGTTTTTACCGCCATGTGCTCCTCCGGTGAATCTGTCAGAACAGACTGTATATGAAAACAAACCTTTTTCATTAAATCTGATTTTCATACTTTGGGTATTAGTCCAGGGCATATCAGAGTAGTCTTCGCTATCAGAACTTTCCTCCGCAAAAGCGGTTTCAGAATCAACAAAAAATTTCCTGTAGTTATTTACATAAGATTTCAAAACCTCATCCGGATCGGTTATAAGAGAGTCGCACTCAGGATAATAATCAAAAAGTACAACCTTTTGAACTTTTGCAAGTATCTGATTGTTCTCATATTTAACCGGGTACTCCAGACTTGCATCTATATCAAGATATTGTTTTGATGTATCGTCGTCAACAAATATCCTGGTTTTAAGCGATGCCTTTTTAAGAGTCAATGTATCGTCTCTGACTACTTTTTTATCTTTACAGGAGAAACCGGTAAAAACTAAAATTGTAACTAATAATACTGAAGATATTTTTCTCATGATATGAAATAATATACAAGTTAAACCTTAATATAACTAACCTGATACCACCGTGGAGAAGCGGCAGAATATTGCAAATATACTTCATTTGAACTAAACATCATCAAAAACCGCGGACATGAAATCAAACAAAAAAATAAAAAAGCATAATTTAGCTAAAACCGGGCCATACCATTATCCATGATTAATTTTTAAGTACTTTTGTACCCGGAATTATTGATATTTCATTATGATAGATTATATCGATTGGGGTACTGTTGATTACGCAGAGGCCTGGGACAAGCAAAAAGAGCTGTTTGATGTAAGAGTGGCAGCAAAAGCGCCGGGTACGGTATTATCCGAATCATTTTCAGACAAAGCTGTATTCTGTGAACATCCTCACGTATACACATTAGGCAAAAGTGGTGTAATA
>CAZCWK010000040.1:0-4076 GCA_964502355.1 uncultured Bacteroidales bacterium | reverse complement strand
CAACAACAATCTAAAAGAAAAAGGAGTCTCCTTTTTTAAAACAGACAGAGGAGGAGATATTACTTACCACGGTCCCGGGCAGATTGTGGTATATCCGATTTTTGACCTTGAACATTTTGGAATAGGTTTAAAACAATACATTCATAATCTGGAGGAAGCCGTTATTCGTACAATTGCTCAATTTGGTATTAAAGGTGAAAGACTTGACGGAGCAACCGGAGTTTGGCTGGATACTACAATACCGGGAAGAACCCGCAAGATTTGCGCGATTGGAGTTAAAAGCAGCCGTTTCATCACCATGCATGGACTGGCATTGAATATTAACACAGATCTGAATTATTTCAATTACATAAATCCCTGCGGATTTACTGACAAAGGTGTTACATCCTTACAGAACGAAACCGGAGAGACACAATCTATGGAAGAGTGCAGGGAAATTTTATTCAGACATATACTTGATGTTTTCACAGAGGTGAAAAAGTAAATAAAATGTATTATTAAATTTGTAGCAAGACTGTATTTTAATGGAAATAGTTAAATTTGATTTTGAAGAGTCACTGGCCGTATTACGCCTTATCTGGATATTAATATTTTCTAACAGCGAAATAACCCGCAGGGAATCAGACTTTTTTCAACAAACTCTCAAAGACTTAAATGTCGCTCAAAAAGAAATTGAAAAATATATCGAGATTCCTGAGGAAGACACTTACGAGCTGATAAGAAATATGTCATATGAAAAAAGGATGGAGTGCGTCCGTTTATTAAGGCTTGCTTTTGGTGTTGATAAAGGTCGGAATATCAAAGAAATGAGCAAGTTAAATGATTTGATAGTCAGGGCGGATCTTTTTCACTCAGACATAAACAAGAATGACGATACACAGCTCGTCTGACGGAATATATCAGTTTAAGTTAACCTTTCTGATATTGCCAGATAGCCGGCATTATTATTTAACTTATTGTAAAACAAAATAATAATAAAGATGAAAACTGTTAGATTTTTAGGATTGTTATTGGTTTCAGCATTGATTTTATCAGGATGCTCAAGCGTCGTCATGACTAACAGAAAACAACTGATGCTTGTTTCTGATGCTGAAGTTCTGACTTTAAGTGACAGTACATATCAGGCTTACATGGCCGGAGCAACAGTCTCAAAAAATGTAAAACAAAGCGCACTGGTCTCCAGAGTCGGTAAAAACATCACTACCGCAGTCGAAGCCTATCTTGCACAGCAACAGAAAACTAATCTTATCGATGGTTACAAGTGGGATTTTAAACTTGTAGTTGACACAGCCGTAAATGCTTTTTGTATGCCAGGTGGTAAAATTGTAGTATATGAAGGTATATTACCTGTTACTGCAACCGAAGCCGGACTTGCGGTAGTAATAGGACATGAAATAGCTCACGCCATTGCCAAGCACTCAAACGAGAGGATAAGCCAGCAAATGGCAGCAAGCTATGGAGCAACAGCTTTAAGCGTACTGCTTGCAAACAAGACAGCAACAGTGCAGAATATCGCAAGCGTTGCGTTTGGTTTGGGAGCACAATACGGAGTCATGCTGCCATATTCCCGTAAACAGGAGTATGAAGCCGATCATCTGGGCCTGATTTTCATGGCTATGGCAGGGTACGATCCGGCGCAAGCAGTAACTTTCTGGGAAAGAATGTCCGCCAATTCCAATACAGCCGCACCTGATTTTATGAGTACTCACCCTTCAGACGCAAAACGTATTGCCAATATGCAGACACTACTGCCTGAAGCTCAGACATATTACAAGAAGAAATAACATAGCTTTATTTAATCGGGTAGGAGGAAATATAATATTTCCCACCTGTCATATAAGGCAATGCAGTACACAATAACTAAACCCTGAAAGTTTTTAAGACTTTCAGGGTTTAGTTTTATCCGGCCAAATAATAAGCCTCATTAATATTGAAAATGAATTCCGTCGCAGATATTCCCCGCTACGTGCCGGGGAAAGCTCCTTTTTTAGTTAATATCTTTAACAGCCAGTTTTACAGCTTCAAGCATAGGAGTAATCGAAACCTTTTCTCCGACAGCATTCTTCATCCAGTAATCAGGAGTAAGACGACCTGTAGGATAAATTCTCATTATTTCTTTACCAGGAAGCTGACTGCCTAAATGCTTTTCAAGCTGGAATTCCACAATATGACCATAAGGATAGTTCGAAAGATAGAGAGGAATTTCAATCATATGCGAGTAAACAGCCAGAATAGGGGAATCCTTTTCACCAAGCCACTCAGCATAATACTGATTCCAGACTTCCTTAGCTATACGGATAATGGTAGCCTTAAGTTTGTCGGCAGTGGCGTCAGGATTTTCATAAAGCCATTTCCATGTTTTGAGATCAACAAGCGAAACCCCCATAATCTCATAACAACCCCAGAAAATATCCAGAGTCTGCATTGCCATCTTTGAAGGATCATTATTCTTATAACCAAGCACGTCGAGATCACGTTTTTGGAAAACAAAAGCCAGAGCCTCAGTAAAAGCAGTGCTCGGGATGCCATTCATAATATAATTGTCAACAAGGTTCAGCGAAATAGTCTGCTCAACATTGTGCCCAAACTCATGCAGAGCAATATTGTAACCTTTGTAATCCATTCCTCCCGGTTGCAGACGAGTACGCAGATGTGCAACATCAGACTTCATCTGAGCACCCCATGCATGGCCTGAACCGCGTGAATTATCAACGACCACTTTTGATGGAATCCATTCAGCATCTTTGGTTTCAAAACCAAGCTTAGTCAGAATTGAGGGCATACCGGCTTTAAAAGCTTCAGTAGTAGGATATAATTTTTTGGTTTTTGCAGTCATCTCATTCTCATGAATACTGCTTCTTGATTTGAAACCATCATACCATATATCATAAGGTCTGAGATCTCTGCCAAGTCTTTTCTTAATAATAGCAGCAACCTGACCGACTTCAGCAGAGCTTACAAGGTTTGTAAATAACTTTTCAATATCATCCGCAGAAACTTCCATATCCCTGTCGAAACCACGCCTTAGCGCATCAGGATAGCCTTTACAATATGGATCAACTGCTTTCATGGCTTCATAAGCAGCAAACAACCTCTTATATCTGGTATTAGGCTCAGGAGTTGCAGTAATTTCTTTATTACCTTCAAAAACTTTATTTGAATAAGGTTGCCACAGAACATTACCATTATCTATAACAACTTCAGGTATAGATTGATCGATAATACGTTTCATCACCTCATATATCATTTCCTGCTTCTCAGGGCCTTTAACCTTATCGGCATAATCAGCTTTTAACTCATCACGCAATCCCCAGTGAGTTATCAGAGCCATGCTATCCATAAAAAGCTGTTCACCTTTATCCGTCCTCAAAGCATGCATATGAATGTTATAGTTAGAAATATAATTTTCAGTAGCAGCCAGTTCATTTGAAACCTTTTGAGCAAGCTCAGCAGGAATCCTTGCCGTAAATAAATCGCCCATACGTGCATATGCCCATTCCTGACGGTTCCAGTTTGCTCCAAGTGTGTTTTTCTCCTGCAAATTGTAGAACGGGAAATTGAGCAGTATCTTAAAAGCAACTTTATTAGCAAACATATCGTCAGCAAAGTGAGAATACGGATCAAAGGCAGCCATAATTTCATCGGTTGCAGTATAATCATCTCCAACCAACTGTACAGGTTCCTTAAGAGTAAGACTTATCCTGTTATAATTACCATTAATTATCTCAAGACTCTTCTGAATAGTTTTAAACAATTTCAACTTATCTTCTGGTGTACCCATGAAACCGTTTTTACAGAAATCAACAAACTCAGCAGCTTTTCCGTCTTTTTCAGTCCAGAAACCGGCAGCATTACGCACACCCTTTTCAGCAATCTTCATATCCTGATCCGGATATTTTGCAGAGATAGAGTCGATAGCCTGAATAATAGTCTTTTCATCAATTGAACTCATGTTCTTGTTTTTTTCGTTCATACTACAGGCCCCAAATATTGAAACCAGCGCCGCAAATAACAGGATTTTCTTCATTAGTAGTTAATTGTTATAAGTATTAAGGTTTATTGAATTCCAATTATAA
>CAZCWK010000039.1:4307-26884 GCA_964502355.1 uncultured Bacteroidales bacterium | reverse complement strand
TCGCTAACGTACTGGTAGTAAGCTTGCCTACTATATCCAAACAGTCCGCAAAGTGTTTCCATACTAATATTAGGAAAATCTTTGCGGAGTACGCTTACTGTTTGGTGCCAGCTTTTTTTCTTATTGGGATGTTAAGCTCTTTTTCAGCCACATCAATCATCGTCTCGAAGCCTTTGGAACGCAATTTTTCCATTTCCAGGGCTTTCTCCAGACTCTTGATCTTCAAGTCTTTCTCTTGGTCGGATAGGGCATCAAGGTTGTCTTTCTGTTTTTTCATATCCAGGTCCGTTTCTTTAGGTTCGGACAAAGATAATGACTTTCCCATGTATTGACCGATCCATTGAAAGAACAACTGTTTGCTGCTTATTCGGTATTTTAATACCACTTCGTCGTCACTTAAGCCGTTTTCATAGTAATCGCGAAGAATGGCCAATTTTGCCTCTTCTTTTCGATTGGAGTATCCTTTATAAGGATAATGCATTTCTTTGATCATACTTTCTAAGTTTACATTTATTGGTTTATAATGTGTAAACTTTTTTCAGTATAAGACAACCCGGTGTGGATAGCTTTATATATAATTCCAATTAGGATTTAATACACAGCCTTTTCAGCAAATGGCCAGCCGTCTTTGTCCCAGCCAAGTTTGAAGATGCGGAGTTTAGACTGACCATTTTCATGAACATCATAAGCATGAAAAACAATGTAATCACCATTGTCCATATTAACTACAGCATTATGCCCCAGACCGCTCCAGTCAGCATCACCCTGCATAAAAATAGTGCCGCCTCCATTTCTCATAGGCTTGCCTTCTTTATCAAGATAGGGACCCTTAACTTTTTTGGAACGACCAACAGCAATCTTGTAATTGCTCCTGAGTCCCTTGCAACAATAGTCAAAAGAAGCAAACAAATAGTAGTATTTACCTTTTTTATAAATGAAAGGAGCTTCGACAGCATTACCTCCTGCATCTGCGGGATTATTGTCAATTGACGGAGGGTTCGGCAATTTCGGATCAGGTTTTCTGGAGCAGAAAGTCACAGGTTTCTGACCTTTTGCAGGCCCTGTTAAATCATCCTTTAACTTCACCAGTTGCAAACCATCCCAGAATGAGCCATATGAAAGCCAGGGTTTACCCTTTTCATCAATTATCAGATTAGGGTCAATAGCATTCCAGTTTGTGCTGTCAGGAAAAGATTGAATAACAAGACCATGGTCTTCCCATCCATAATCAGGACTGTCAGTATGAAGAGTTTTCGTCGAAGCCACTCCTATACATGAAGTATTTTTACCAAAAGCTGAAACTGAATAAAATAGATAATATTTTCCTTTATAAAAGCTGATGTCAGGAGCCCACATATGTCCTCTGAAACCTTCAACAGCTTTAAAAGTCCATTCAGGAATCTTCTGGAAAACCGGTTTCTCATTTTTCCAGGTCTTAAGATCCGTTGAAGAAATCATGCTTATGCCCCTTCCTGTACAAAACAAATAATAAGTATCATCCTGTTTAATCATTACAGGATCGTGTACAGAAATTCTCTTTTCCTGGGCAAATGTTACGGTAGCAACAATCAGCATCAACGCTGACAACATTTTTAGCTTGTTCATGGTGATAAAGATTAAGATAACAGTCAAATGTACACTTAATTTTAATAAAACTCAAAACAACTATCGTTTTTCTTCGTCACCATCAAACATCAACAAATACTATTACAACAAAAGATATTAGCAAATTCGCTGCATGATGATTTCAATTAACTACGATCTTGTTATTCGAAATCACTGAGCCGCCCTTATCTATGACTTTATAGATATACATACCAGGAGGCAATGGGGACGTTTTAACGAGCTGACCGGCTTGTGCAAAACAAGTATGCCGGATAGATCCATCTAGTGAGTACACTTCAAGACGACTGGCATTAGCCGGGGTTTCGACAATAAGCCGCCCTTCGCTGGTATATGCTTTGAGAGCATTTACTGAAGTTGGATTCTTAAGACCAACATAGTCCGGATTTTTCCAAATAAGTTTATCCCCTTTGTAAAATGAGACAATCATGCTACTCATAAGACTTCCGGGAAAAACTGTTATTGGGAATAGAAAACCATTTGCAAATCCAATGCCTCTGATTAACTTAAATGAAGAAAAACCGATAAAAGTCCTGGCAAAACTACCATCTTGTAGCTGAACAGAATCAAGATTGTTTGCTGTCACTATTGCTGATGAAATATTGCCATTTCCTCTATCAATAAATAACGAATCACCAATATTCCAATTTGAAAAATCATATAATACTAATTCAGGTTTTGATTCATTGTCGCATACATATATTCGTTCCTGTTCATCCTCACGTATTCCTTTGCAAAAGAAAATGCCATCAGCGTATATATGTTTATCACTATACACAATCTCCCGATAAAGCTTCTTATAACTAATCCCTTTAAATACAGTATCTCCCCTAATCCAATAATTTATAAGAACTTTAGCTTCACCATTTGGAAATTCAGAATCAAAATGGTACTCTACTTCCTGCCAATGCCAACTATCTATTTGTGTTGGTTTATCCAATCCGGTATGAGGTCGGTATTCCGTTATAACACAAGCATTTCTTTCAGGATTTGAATATATTTGATTACCATCATTCCAATAACAAAGAATATCATTGTCATTTCCTAGTCCAAAGAAATTAGTTAAGTCTCCAATACCCTCGTACCACACTTCAGTATTTACTTCATAAGGCACGAAGTTCATATTCGAATGTTTATGGATTGTTGCTACAGAAACCCTCTTACCAAAAAAACCGAAAAAGTCATAACCATCAACGGATTTTACGATTCTCTCAGTAATCGATGATATTTTCTCCCCGACATAAGAAGTATCCGAAGAAATAATGGTTCCTGAATCCAACCGGAATGAATACAACATTCTTTCATCCTGATCGCCGCATTTAATATAAACTATCTGATTAACAGTATCTTCTCGTGCCGCACAAAAAAACATCGTATCAGTACCATTATACCTGATTTCAGCACACATTATTTTTTTGTAAGAATGATGGCTGATAATGGTATCACCGGTAACAAAATAAGAGTGTGTTTTTGTTTCACCACCACAACCAATACATGTGGGCCACAATTCACTCACGTAATTCCATTTATTGCTGCTGGTTATCATCTGATGATATTCATTTGAGAAAACCACAGATGACAAGAGAATAAAGCAAAAAGTCGATAAATACCGTTTCATTACATTTTATATTTATGTATTGGATTTATGACAGAAAAAATTCGGAAATATATTTCTGTTAAAAATATACTTTTTAATTAACAATTCAAATGCAAATAAAATTATTAACAGTATTTATTGTGTCGAGTACTCTGCTTTAGTATTTGATATTAAACTTCAGAATTGATAGTTTTTGAATCATTTATCATAACTACCTTGGAAGTGTTGGTTTAATTTTGCAGGATAAAACCATTTTATCTCATGAGAAAGATTTTACTAAGTTTATTTGCTTTTATTATTGCACTGAGTCCTTTCATTAATATGGAAGCCGGCACACAGGCTCCGATGAGAAGACCAATATCACCGCAACAACCGATGTGGCTGATTCACATTGATACATGGAACTATGCCGACCCTCAAAAAATAATAGACCTCATACCTGAAGACATCAGACCGTATGTTGTAATGAATGTATCCCTTTCGATCAATCATGATGAAACCACAGGCTTATGGAAAACCTGCGAATACGGTTATGAAACCGCAAAATCATGGGTAAGGACTTGTGCCGAAAACAGGATGTGGGTGATGGTACAACCTTCAAGCGGTGGTTTCAGCCACTTCTCAGATTTTGATCTGAGTGTTTACGAGGAATTTTTCAGGGAATATCCCAATTTCCTTGGTATAAATTATTGCGAACAGTTTTGGGGATTTGACGATAAATGGTCAGTTACATATCCCCAACGCCTGGCTCATTGGGCCGAGTTAATGAAGGTCAATCAGAAATACGGAGGCTATCTGGTCGTAAGTTTCTGCGGCTCATTTTATGGAGCAAGCCTCAACCCTATTGCAATGATGAAACGCGACGCAAATTTTGCCAATACATGCAAACAGGATCCCGAGCACTTCATACTTTGCGAGAAATATACTTCAGCCTATGGTTTCTTTGATATTGAAAGTACTTGCGAAGGAGCATATTTATCAGGCTTTTCAGGTCAATACGGTATCAGATTCGACCAGTGCGGCTGGGTGGGAAACACAACGGATGAAAAATTTCCTGTTGCTGCAGGTGCATTGCCCACGATTGAACATCTGATGCTTACCGGTGAAACCGTTATCGACGGTCCCGAACTTATCTGGCAACAATGTTTCAGAGAATTAAGTACTGCCAGTACTTCAGACGGATTTACACGCAGAAGATGGGAAAGGTTTCCCCAGTTTGACAACATCAACATTGATATTTTCCGCAAAATCCTTGACGGAACCATCCGTATCATGAGCAGAAAAGAAGTGATAGACCGTACTAAAGTTGTGATTGTAAATGATGTTAACTCAGGAAATGATCAGGCAAAATACAGTACTCCCGAAAACCTTTTTGACGGATTATACAAAATGGATGATGACGGAACTTACCTGAATAACAAGAGCTATTTCAAAAAGTCAGGAAGATATCCAACCATACCAACAGTTTACCAGCTTGGTGACTCTCTTGCAAATACTTTTCAGGTAAAGGTCAACAAGTCGGCGATAACAAATCGCTGGTCTTCAACTACTGCTAAAGTAAACGAATTCAACAAATTGTTTCCACAGGAATATACCGGGGATATTTATGCAGGCCGTCACGAAAACGGCTGGGTAGTTTACAATCCATATAAAACCGGGAAACTGGCAAAAGGAACCATTCCTTTTAAGTTTAATACATGTGAAAATATATCTCTCGCATTATCACAATACAGTTCAGGAGTTATAAAAGAATTTTCCGACAAGTTAAATATATATCTAACCAACTACGACAACTTATATACCAGCCTCAAAACTGATACAATCAAAATCGCAGGAAGCAAGACTGAACCCACTTTCACATACAAAGACAGGGCAAGTCACCAGAAAAGTACAGTAAAAAGTACCTGGGCTGACAGTATCTTTACTTTAATAGTTACTCATAACGGGCCTTTGGATTTTACTGTAAACTGTGCAGGAGAAGCTAAAGACCGTCTTACAACTTTTAAAACAGCTAATCTGATTACGCCGGATGCACCCGGAGTCTATACGGGACCGCGTCAGTATGAAGCAGAAAATTTTGATTATAAGTATATCAACAGGAACTTTACCAGCGGTGTAAACAGTGGCGTTATCAACTACACAGGACAAGGTTTCATGAAATTTGGCACAAACGCTTCAGCTTGTATCAGAGACACTATAACAGTACCAAAAGCAGGCACATACCATATCAAAATAAAATACTCTACTACAAGTGGTAATGTCAATCACATACAGATGTTTATAAACAATAAATTTAAACTGACACCTGTATTTACTAAAACAAGCACTGCAGATGTTTGGTCAGTATGTACAGTGAAAGCTGATTTTAAAGCAGGTTTGAATATATTGATGTTCAAGGCGTCAAGATCAGGCTCATATGAGATTATGTTTGACAATGTCGTAATCGAAAGTAATGAAAGCGATTTATATACATTCCAGAACGATGTCGCTTCAGACAGTGCAGGCACTCCTGCTGCCGAGCAGATAAGTGTAAGCAGTGGTAGCGCAGGTGTGGTTTCATATACTGATGCCGCGAACAATGTAAGCAATTGTTTGAAAGCGTACTCTACAGGCGGCACTAACAAAACAGGTGTTGCCGATCTTAACATGTTCCCGCCCAAATCTTCAGACTACTCAATAATATGGAAAGAATACTACCAGACTGCAGGCAGCAAAAAGGGTATTCTGATGAGAGGATCACCTGAGAATGGTTTCAGCACTTATGCTGAAGGACTTAAACAGGGATATTTGTTTGTTACAGAAAACAATGAAGACAACACTGTTACTCTGAAACCATATATCGTTGAAACCGCCGCACTTACTGCAAAAAGCGCATATACATCAACATTCAAACTGCAACCGGGCCAACCTTGCTGGTATCGTGCCACAGTACGCGGAAACCAAATGAAATTTGAATGTTCAGCTGATAGCGCAAACTGGTCAGGAGGAAACACAGCAACCTTCAGTGACAATAAGTACACTCAGGGATCAACCCAGTTGGTCTGGGGTCTGGGGTCAGACAATCTTAACTGGTTGATTGATAACATTTCAATCAAAACAAGTGCACTCTCTTTATCAAAATTCAGACTTGAAGGTTTCAACTATATTGCAGGTAAAGGGCCATCCCCTGCTCAGTCAGTCATACTCACGGGAAAAGACCTTACCGGCAATGTAAAAATCGAAGCATCAACAGGTTATGAAGTCTCTCTGAAACCTGATGGAGAATTTGGTTCATCTGTTACGATTGAACCCGTTAAGGGCAATTTCAGCAATCAGCAAGTCTATGCAAGACTGATTGCAGGTATGACTATCGGAGTTTGTTATGGTGAAATGAAAATTTCCAGTGAATGTAGTGATACATTAAGTGTGGCATTAGGCGGAAGCATAAGTGGAAGCCTTTCTTATACATTTGATGATGATGTAGCATCTGCTTCAGCCAAGACGCCGCCGGCCAAAAATATTACGATTGGCACGGGTAATGGTGCATCTGCCGGAGTTGCAACTGCACCTTCATCAAATAACAATGCATTCAGAGCATTTAGCGGTGGCGAAAGGAATGGTACAGGAGCTGCAACATTAAACCTGTTCCCTGAAGGTGCTGTTGAATATTCTGTAACCTGGAAATATACTATCGGGTCAGCAAATACCGAATATAAAGCCGGAATCCTGCTAAGAGGCACAAAACCTGCAGCAACAGCTTCAACAGGATATGTTTCAGGATTAATGCAGGGCTATTTATTCCTGCTTTATCACAACACGAACAAAACAAGCACTGAATTCAGGATATATAAACCAATGAATTCCAACAGCTCGTTAGACAGACTTGCTACAGGTACAGTCTCAATATCTCCTGCTATAGGCGTACCAGTCTGGTTACGTGCAACAACATCAGGTACTGCACCTGTTACATTGAAATTTGATTATTCTACAGACAGCGTGACATGGAAAAATGCCACTACAACCAGTGATTCATCCAATCCTTTCACAGCAGGATCAACGCAGATAGTATGGGGTTTGGCTGCCGGTGGTTACGACTTCTATATGGATAATATAACTTTCACAGGTTCTACTTCGATACCGGCACCGGTTGAAAATGTTTCTATAAATGAAGCTGAAGTTATATCAACAGAGTATTACACGATCTCAGGTATTAAAGTCAATAACAGAGGTAACAATCTCAAAGGATTTTACATACTCCGTAAGCATATGTCGGACGGCACAATTAAAACCGAAAAAGTACTTTTTAAATAATTTAATGGAGGCGGGGTAATCAGATTTTATCCCGCTTCTTCGTGTATTTGAAGAAGTAATACTTCAGCGGATTGGTGTATTTGAGTTGCTTCCAGGGGCGGCTGCTGTGAGGCGTGTGAAGCACAGGACTTGAAGTCAGCAGATAATTACTGAAACCCTGCTCAGTAGATTTGTGAGAAATCGTAACATCAAACCAGGCTTTATCAGGATCAAGCTGCCTGAAATCAAAACTGTTCAGATACTTATTGGTAAGCAATGTACAACAAAAACTGAGTCTCTTTTTGGTATTAATGGTACCGGACTTAAATTTCTCCGCATAGAGATACGGGAAGTTTATTTTACCCTCAGTATCTACAGTTACTGCAGCAATCATACCTGCATCTTCATGAAGTCTGCAGCAATCAAGCATATCGGCGAAAGTATTTTCCCCTACCACCACATCAGATTCTACAATTATGAGATGTGAGCCGTTCTCTATTGCATGAGCCTGCGCTTTCTGCAAAATCAGCAGATAATTTGGTGAGGGATGATCAGTAATATCCTTAAGATTTACAATGTTGAAACCTCTCTTTTCAGACTCTTCCTGAAGTCTGTTCGTGGTTTCATCACTGCTGAAATCGTTATAAACAGTGTAGCCGGTATTTACTTCGGCAGAAGATTGTAATACACTGTCGATTGTTACCAGAGTTGTATCAAGAGAATCTTTAACAGGAGTAATTATATTGATTTTATGCATGAAAAAGCTTTCTGAAAAAATACATGATTTTTAAGGCAAAAAATATTGCGAAGGTGAAGTTATGACCTGTATTTAAAATAAACCAGACAGATTCATGATAAACTTCATCAAAAGTAAATCCTCTTCTGAACATCCTTCCGGGCAGTTTTCTAAGCGAAGTAAAAGTCAAACGTTTCATTTTCTTAGAATACTTTTCGTTGACATCCCCGGCAATCATCGGCAATTGATCATGCCACTTCCTGAAAACCTTAATCAGATTTTCAAGATAAACCTTGTCAAGATTGCCTCTCGAAAAATGCTCCAGCATTATGTCATACATCACATAATTGTCATAACCTGTAGCAAATGCCTGCATACAGATATCATAATCATATCCGTGAAACCCACCGATAGATTCATCGAAACTGATCTTTTCAGCAAGCTCCTTTTTCATGCAAAGCATAACTCCGTCAAGAAAAACCACCTGACGCCTTACTTCCTTATTATCAGCGGGGATCAACCTGTGCTTTTCAGGTTTCCTGCCTGTCTTGTCTGACTGTATAATATTTGAAGCAGAGAGCTTATTTGTTGGAAAAGCCGGAACCATAGTCAGATAATCTCTGCCTGCAAGCCCGCAGATGCCTGCGCCAGGGGTTTCAAGATGACTGATTAATTTCTGACCCCAGCCTACAGATTTAAACTTCACATCATCATGAACAAATACCAGATAAGGTTTAGTACTTTTTTTTATACCCTCGTTATATGCTTCAAAGATTGAATATCTATTATCTGAGTTTATTACAGGAATAAGCTCGAAACCAACCGAGATAGTATTCAGAATATTCCCGGCAAGCTCTTTTGGAATACTGTTATTCCTTGTACAAACAATTACAGATATCATTTTACTTTTTTTAAATTGAATATCCTGGCCTCAAGCAGCGAGAAATCTTCGATTCCATATAGGTATGAATCATTTCGCGTTCTTTTTAAATTCATAAGCCCCAATATCGGGATCATCAGTATCAAACCGGCTTATACCGTTCATATCAGTAGGGTACAAAGTTGAATAAGCAGGATTAGCCTTGCCTATAACAACAGAAGCCGAATCAACCCTGAAATCAAAAATATACTTCTCATTTTCCCTTGACAACTTTACAAATCGCACTGAGTCAGACTTTATGCAATTTACAGCCAGTCCGCCTAAATCCGTCTTTGTGCGAAGTGCACAACTTTCAAACTTATAATCAGACAGAATGTTTTTATTATTTGATATTCCCAGACCAATTTCTTCAGACTGTGAGCCATGAACTATACAATTCCTGAAATTAGCCTTCAATGGCCACGGGGTTTCATTCTTGAGGCTATCAAGAGTGGCATTCACCATAACAAGCGCGGGACCCTCCCTGTAAATCTGATTCTGATGATTGGCAATAGTACAGTGAGTAAACAACGATTGACCTCCTATCAGACAAACAGTATAACTTCCACTGTTTGTAATCTGTGAGTTTGCAACCTCAATATTGCTGCCCACATTCCACAAACAACTGTAATAAAAGTTATGTACAACAGAGTTCGTTAGTTTTAAAACAATATCATCAGTAGCAGTGGAATCCAAAATAATACCGTAATACCCGCCTTTGATTACAATGTGATCCATTTCATTATTTTTACTCGTAGAAGTAAGTTGAATAAAATGCCATTGACCCGGGGTAAAATCGTAAGGTAAATCTTTAAGTATGTAGTCAAGTCTGTCACCTCTCACTGTCACAGGTGCACCAATTGCACCCTGAGCTTTAATTGTGCCCCTTACGACAATCCTGCTTGATTCATGCATATGCAAAGTAACACCCTCCTTCAGTGTCAGAGTTACATTCTCAGCTACAACAAGACTGTCGTATATCACAAAAGGATGATTATCAGCGAGTACCGTATCTTTGGTTATAGTCTTACCTCTCCAGACCACAGCATCCCAGCTCCATGCATTCAGAACAATCTGCTGTGTGCCTTTAGCAGTTTCAAAAATAACAGCGTCCTCTATTTTTACAGGTTTATCATTATCCTGTAGCTTTGAAGTCAGCTGAACAAAAAGAAAAAGACTGTCATGAGCAGGTACTGTAACGTTTTTAAACTCCTTTGCATTTTCACCATCAAGATTCATCATGAAACCGCTCTGCCCTCCTGTCCTGAGTGAAACCCTGCTTACCTCAATATCTGACGGACTGTTATTTACAACCCTCAGCCATGCAGTAGTACTTCCAATACCCGAAAACAGAGTATCAAAAGAAAGTGTATCCATGGAGAAAGATAATTTACCTTCCTCATACGGCAAATCTTCCTGAGCACAACTGCCGAGCAGAATTCCTGCAAAAACCATCAGGCTGCAAAAAGTTATCAGTATCGATCTTTTACGGTAAGCAGACTTCATCAATATCAATCCAGTTTTTCGAGAGTTTTTACCAGCAATTCCCAGAATGAAGATACAGCAGGTATATGCAATCTTTCGTCAGGAGAATGTACGCCTCTCATTGTCGGTCCCACTGAAACCATATCCAGAGCGGGATACTTGTCGAGAAACAGTCCACATTCAAGACCGGCATGAATTGCTTTAATTTTAGCATCTTTACTGAATAGCTCTTTATATGTCGAAGCCACGAGCTGCACCAACGCTGAATCAGGATTTGGTTTCCAGCCCGGGTATCCTTCAGTATGTGAAACTTCAAAACCTGCCATGCTGAATAATGCCTCCAGTCTGTTGCTTAAAGCATATTTGGCAGATTCAATCGAACTTCTCTGTGAAGTTGTGACAACCCATCTGTTTTCACCATCAGGCTTAACTGAAGCCAGATTGAGTGAGGTTTCAACAAGTCCGGGAAGCGAATATGACATAGCTATCACGCCTGTCGGGCAAGCATACAGTGTTGAAATGAATCTTACTGAATCAGCTTTAGCCAGTACTGTAGCCGGGGTGGATTCAGATTCCAGAGTGAAGCTGACATTTGGATCAAACGAACCAAGTTCGTCTTCAATTTCAGCCTGATAAATATTTAGTTTTACCCTGACTTCTTCCTTGAGAGTAAATGGTACACCAGCCACAAAAGTAGCTTCCCTTGGGATGGCATTGGAGAGGTTTCCTCCTTTATAATCGCAAAGTCTCAGATCCATGGAGTTGTTAAGGTCCCACATGAATCTCGCCATCAAATGATTGGCATTGCCCCTGCCCTTTTCAATATCATCGCCTGAGTGACCGCCCTGTAAACCTTTGACAGTCACTTTAAAATAGAAGTAATCAGTAGGTGCAGGCTCAGTTTTAAAATTAAATGCAAACTTGCTGTTCATGCCTCCGGCACATCCTATAAATATCTCACCTTCATCCTCAGAATCCAGATTTATAAGCTTGCTGCCCGTCATGAAACCCTCCTTCAATCCGAATGCTCCGTAAAGACCGGTTTCTTCGTCATTTGTAAAAAGACATTCAAGAGGACCATGTATCAAATCTTTAGCATTAAGTAAGGCAAGCTGGGTTGCCACACCTATACCGTTGTCAGCTCCCAGAGTAGTACCTTTAGCTTTCAGCCATTCACCGTCAATATATGCTTCGATTGGATCCTTTTCAAAATCATGGACTACATCGGAGTTCTTTTCGCATACCATATCCATATGCGATTGTAGGATAATCGTACTGCAGTTTTCTTTACCTGCAGTGGCCGGTTTCTTTATTAGTACATTACCGGCTTCATCATGACTGAATTCCAGATTTCTTTCTTTGGCGAAACCTATAAGCCAGCTTTGGATTGCTTCTGTTTTACCTGAAGGTCTGGGGATAGCTAAAACTTCTTTAAAAAAATACCATACAGCCTTCGGGCTGAGATTATCTATAGTTTGTTCCATCTTATTATAAATTATTTATTTATATAAACTGAAAACCTGCATCGATATTATGCAGGAATCTTAAGTCTTGTGAAAATTTTTGCCGTATTTTCAATTTTAAGACAAAAATAAGAAAATAATGACAACAGATTGGGATAAAGGTGTATATTTGCAATTCAAATTTCAGGAATTTAACTGATGCTGATTACGTTTTTTATTGTTTTGGGTATAGTCCTTTTATGCTTTTTATTACTGGGCGTAAGGGTCTTATTCGTCAAAGGGGGCAAATTTCCAAACTCCCATATAGAAGGCAACGATGCCCTTAAAAAGAAAGGTATTCACTGTGCATCCGGTAAATCCTGAGACCTTAACTAATAGTATAAATTATTAAAAACCTGTTTCCGGTAAAATTTTAATTATGGAAAAGAAGCAACTTATAATCAATGTAGTTTTTGGAGTTTGCCTTGTAGTTTTATTCGTTTTGCATTTCACAAGTAAAGGTGGTTCTTCGGACCAGGTTGAATTTGCTGTTACTGACTCAACCGGCACTGTTAAAGGGTTACCTATTGCTTACGTAAATGTCGACTCACTTCTTCTCAATTACAACTATTCTAAGGATTTAAACGACGTTCTTATCAAGAAACGTGAAAATGCTCAGGCTACACTTACTCAAAAAGCTCGTCAGCTTGATTCTGAAATGGGTGAATTCCAGAGAAAACAAGAAAATAACGCTTTCCTTTCCGAACAAAGCTTCAAAAATCAGCAACAAAGTCTTTTGAAAAAACAACAGGATTTACAAAAGCTTGAGCAAACTCTTACTCAGCAATTGATGGAAGACCAGCAGGTAATGAACAAGCAACTCAGAGATACCATCTACAGCTTCCTGAAGAGTTACAACCTCGACAAAAAATATCAGGTTATATTAAGCAACACAATGAATGACAACGTCATGATTGCCAATCCTAAACTTGACATCACCGAAGAAGTCATCAAATTGCTCAACAAAAACTACGTTCCTAAAGAAGATTAATACAACAGATTAAATCTGTTCTGAATAATTTAAAAAAACGTCTCAAGATATCTTGGGACGTTTTTTTGTGTCCACTTTTTTTATTATTGACACATTAACACCAAATAATTATCTAAAATTAAATAAACGACACTTAAAAATATTCATATATTTGCCAATAGTAAGATACGTTACTATTCGGATTTTCAGATAAATGTCTGCTAATGAAACATTTCGATAAACATAACTCTAAAAGAAAAGTCCTGCAAATGATTTTCCTGATGTTCTGCCCGATACTTGCGGCACAGACATATAATCTGACGCTAAACGTTGATACAGCAGGAACACTGAATAAACTGATTGCTGCTGAAATAAAGGATTCGGTTGTAAGCCTTACACTCAGCGGCGAGCTTAATGGCAGTGATATACTGTTTATAAGGGAGATGGCAGGAAGCGATAAAAATGGAAAAGCCACAAAAGGTAATCTTGCTGTACTTGATATTTCGAAGGCTACATTTGTGGCAGGTGGTTCGTTTTATTATCTGTATTATTCGATGATAGAAAACAAAATCGGAAATTATATGTTTTATAAATGCCCTAAATTAAAATCTGTATTTCTACCGGAAAATATTGAATTTATGGGTGTTTATGCCTTTTCCGAATGTAACAGTCTGGAATCAGTTTACATCTCAAATGGATTTGTCAGTATCGGGAGTCAGGCTTTCTACAAATGTCCATCATTCAAATCAATAATTGTGGATAGCAGGAACGAGAATTTAGCTTCTGAAGATGGTGTTTTATTTGACAAAGGATTCACAAGTCTTATAATGTATCCGTGCCAAAAACAGGATTCTTCATATACAATACCCTCATCAGTTAAGACTGTTAAATCTGAAGCATTTTATAATTGCGGTGCTTTAAAATCAGTAATTATGCCTGATAATGTCACAAATTTGGGAACATCTTCATTCTACCGTTGCGTAAATCTACAAAATGTGTCGTTTTCTAAAAATCTGACATCTATACCTGAAAAAGCCTTTTCAAAATGTTCAAGTCTTGTATCTGTTGATCTGCCTTATAGCCTGATTACTATTGAAAAAGAAGCTTTTTCAGAATGTACTAAACTTAGCTCTGTAATCATGCAGCAGCAGGTTACATCTATCGGAGAAAGAGCTTTCATTTTTTGTAAAAATCTAATCAGCGTTGCATTTCCGGGAAGTTTAAAGACAATTGGTAGATGTGCATTCTTTTCCTGCGATAGTCTTGAAACAGCCATTTTACCTTCGGATCTGGAAGAATTGGGAGTGTCAGCATTTGTATCTTGCGGCATTACATTACTTGTCATACCTGGTAGTATTAATACGATAAGAGGAGCCACTTTTTCCGGATGTTCTAAACTTACGGAATTAGTTATTCCGGAAGGTATTACAAGAATTGAAGAAGGGGCTTTTGCAAATTGTTCTGGTTTGGATACAATTGTTTTACCTCAAAGTTTAAAGGATATCGGACCAGAAGCATTTAGGGGATGTAACAATCTAAATAATCTTTTTATTCCCAAAGATGTTTTATCCATTGATGAAAGAGCTTTCATGAGCTGCAAAAACTTATGTAGCTTCACAGTTGATAATCTCAACCCAAAATACTGCTCCCGTGAGGGTGTATTATTTAATAAAGATGCTTCAGTGATAATATGTTATCCAAATAAAAAAAGTCTCTCATACGTTATACCCAATTCTGTAAATCATATTGGTAATTATGCTTTTTATCAAAGTGATATATCAAACATACAATTCACAGACTATGTTGAAACCATAGGCAGGCGGGCATTCCATTATTGTAACAATCTGACTTCATTAGATTTACCATGCGTAACAAGTTTGGAAGTTGAAGCTTTTTCTCAATGTAAAAGTATTAAATCCATTACAATGCCTTATCTTGAAGAGATAAAAGAATCTGCATTTGGCAGTTGCATATCTTTAGACAGTATTGAAATACCGGAAAATGTAAGCTGTATTAATGGCGGTGCTTTTGCTAGTTGTACAAGTCTTAAGTCCGTTACGTTATGTAAAAAGCTTGATTCGATAAATTTAAGTGCATTTCATAATTGTATTTCTTTGAGAAAAATTTACTGCAAAAATCCAATACCTGCTGTAGTTCAGCCATATAATTATGATTTTTATAATGCTTTTTATAGAGTAAATATGGATTCCTGTTTACTTATTGTTCCAAAAGGCTCATTTTCCAGATATTCAAATGCGTATGGATGGTATAATTTCAAACAAATAATTGAAGAAGGAGCTGTCGTTTCAACACCGGTTGCTAAAACAAAGGATCCGATTATTGCCATTTCAAATGGAGTAATAAACATTAGTGATATGCCTGATAATAGCAATGCCGAAATATTTACTTTGTCCGGAAATCTTATTGACACAATCAGAGCCGGAGAAAACAACTCATCGATGGTGATGAACAAAGGTTTTTATATTGTAAGGATCTCTGCATCAGGTAAAGTTTATAAAATAAGTATATAAAACCTGATATGAAGAATACTTAATAATAGTCAAATCCGAAAAAGGCAGTAAGTTATTTCTGCCTTTTTTTCTTACCTTTATAGTATAATTATTATTGTTTGCGTCATAATGTCATGCTTGTTAATAATGGCATGACTGTTGATTGTTACAAAGCAAATATAAACAACTACAGACTTTCAACAGAGAAGTTTGCCCATATGGAATTACAAATAAAGAAAAGATTATCAGAAGATCCCGAAGAATATGAGGGAGACTTTATACCTGTCATTTCTGAGAGTGAAGAGTTTATGAACCTCCATCAGAAAGACTTGCCCGATGCAATGCCCATTTTACCGCTAAGGAACATGGTTTTGTTTCCGGGTGTCGTCATGTCGGTTTCAGTAGGCAGGGTAAAATCATTGAGACTTGTTCGAGATGTTTACCAGAAAGAAACAATGCTGGCTGTTTTCACGCAGAAAGATGCCAATGTTGATAATCCTGAATTCAATGACCTGCATCCGATTGGTCTGGTTGCCCGCATTCTGAGGATTCTCGAGATGCCTGACAACTCGACTACAGTCATTTTGCAGGGCATGAAAAGGTGCAAACTTGAAGGTATAAGCACAGATACGCCGTATCTTAAAGGCCCGGTTTCGATAAGGGAAGAAATACTGGTAAATCCTGACGACAAGGAGTTTGAAGCATTAATCCAGGCCATCAAGGATTTATCTGTCAAGATTATCAAAAACTCAGGCAACATACCTCAGGAAGCTACTTTCGCAGTCAGAAACCTCGAGCAACCTTACTCACTGGTTAACTTTATATCTGCCAATTTTGCATTCAAGCTAAACGATAAACTGATGCTGCTGCAGATTGATGACATCAAAGACCGTTGTTATCAGCTGCTTGATATTATGACCAGCGAGTCACAACTCCTTGAGCTTAAGGTTTCGATACAATCAAAAGCGCGTGAAGATATAAATCAGCAACAAAAGGAGTACTTCCTTCAACAGCAGATTAAAACTATTCAGGATGAGCTTGGCGGTAATATCCAGGAGCAGGATGTGATGGAGATGCGTGAGAAAGCTTCAAAAAAGAAATGGGACGAGAAGACTGCAGCTGTTTTTGAAAAAGAACTGCAAAAACTCGAAAGAACCAGCATGCATTCACCTGAGTATTCCACCCAGTTGAATTATCTGACTGTACTGCTTGACCTCCCGTGGAATGAATACTCCAAAGATAACTTTAACCTGAAAAGAGCTAAAAAAATACTTGACCGTGACCATTACGGACTCGAAAACATCAAGGAACGCATACTTGAACATCTTGCTGTCCTGAAGCTTAAAGGTGATATGAAATCTCCGATTGTCTGCCTGTACGGCCCTCCGGGTGTCGGTAAGACATCACTGGGCAAATCTATCGCAGAAGCCCTTGACAGGAAATATATAAGGATTTCTCTTGGAGGTCTTCATGACGAAGCAGAAATCAGAGGTCACAGACGTACATATATTGGTGCGATGCCGGGAAGAATCATTCAAAATCTTGTCAAGGCAGGTACTGCCAATCCGGTTTTCATACTTGATGAAATCGACAAGATTGGCAATGACTTCAGAGGAGACCCATCTTCTGCCCTACTTGAAGTACTGGACCCTGAACAAAACGGAAGCTTCCATGACAATTTCGTTGACATAGATTTTGACCTTTCAAAAGTCCTGTTTATAGCCACAGCAAACAATCTTGGCACAATATCTGCGCCACTTCTTGACCGTATGGAGCTGATTGACATCTCAGGATATCTTACTGAAGAAAAGATTGAAATAGCTCATAAGCATCTTGTACCTAAAGAAGCAGCTAATCACGGTATCCCTGCTAAAAGTGTACAAATTAACAAGACCGCAATCAGGAAGATTGTCGAAGAGTACACCAGAGAATCCGGAGTAAGAGAGCTGGAAAAGAAGATAGCCAGGGTAATGAGAAAGATGGCAGTAAAAATTGCATCTGATGAAACTCATACCGAGACTGTAAATGATGAGAATATCAAGGATTATCTTGGCATGCCGATTTACAGTACAGACACTTATGAAGGCAACGATTATGCCGGTTTCGTAACAGGTCTTGCATGGACTGCCGCCGGCGGTAAGATTTTATATATTGAATCCAGTCTTAGTAAAGGCAAAGCAAATAAACTTACTCTCACAGGAAATCTTGGAGATGTCATGAAGGAATCTGCAGTAATTGCTCTTGAATATTTAAAATCTCATGCCTCTTATCTCGACATTAACGAAGATGTATTTGATAACTGGAATGTACATATTCATGTACCTGAAGGTGCTATTCCCAAGGACGGACCATCTGCAGGTATAACAATGGTGACTTCACTGGCATCTGCTTTCACTCAAAGGAAGGTTAAGAAAAACCTTGCCATGACAGGAGAAATAACATTGCGTGGTAAAGTGCTTCCGGTTGGAGGCATTAAAGAAAAAATACTTGCTGCAAAGCGTTCGGGCATTAAAGAGCTGATACTATGCAAAGATAACCAGAAAGACATAAGTGAAATAAAAGAATCATATCTTAAAGGTTTGACTTTCCATTATGTCACTGACATGCATGAGGTACTTGATATTGCGTTACTTAAAGAAAAAATAAGTAATCCGGTTGATCTGAATGTAAAACCTGCTAACGGTGAACATTGATTTTTTGTATTAGTAAATATGTTGAAAGAAGCTGCCTTACCCGCAGCTTCTTTTTTTTAAATATCATTTTTAAAACAAATGCTTTAGAAAACCATTAATCCGACATATATACATCATGTTACTGCCTTTAAGACTATACAAGCAAAAAATCATTTTTGTAGTTTTGTAGAAAATCACAAAAACATAATTAATCACTGTAAAAATCTGCCATGAAGATAAAACACAGAATGTTGTTGCTGTCAATGAGCACATTGATTATTGCGGGAACAGGGTTGCAAGGATGCTCTGTCCTGTCGGGTAATAAAATTGATAATACTGCTATAAGCGACACTACCCGTAGTCTTAAGCAATATTTCACACCCGCCACATTATCTAAAAAGACGCCTGATGCTAAAGGTTTCATCCAGCGCTGGTTACTTTTGGAGCCAATCAAAAAACCCAATCGCGGTAATACCGTATTTACTGACAGCTACCTGAGAACAGCATTTTCAAATGAGTATTTTGCAAATCAGTTTACAATACTTCCCAAAGATGGTGAAACCGTTAAAGCCGGAGAGCAGGAACTTACCTGGCATGCTTTGGATAGTAAAAACTATAATGTAAAACTGTTCAGATTTGCATATGGTTTAAATAAAGATATCTACGGAGTATTGTTTTGGGCAGTGACAGTCATTAACTGTCCTGAGGAAATGAAAAATGTCAGACTGGCTGCTGGTTCCAACTCTGCATCAATGTGGTGGCTTAACGGGAAAGAAGCTGTTTTACTTTCGGGAGACAGACGTATGGTTGTAGATGATTGCGTTTCACCGAGACTGACTCTTAACAAGGGTAAAAACATCTTAAGGGGTGCTGTGATCAATGGCCCCGGCATGAGCGATTTTTGCGTTCGTTTCCTGGATGAAAAAGGACAGCCAATAAAAAATATTACTATCAGTTGTGAATAAAAATGTGTATCATATGAAAATCAAAAATAATATACTGGGGGCAACAGCCCTTTTATCAATGTGTATCTCAGGAGCTGTGAATGCACAAACAGGCAAACCATTTATCCATGACCCATCGACAATAATGGAATGTGACGGCAAGTATTACACCTTTGGCACCGGTGCAGGTGGATTGATTTCAGAGGACGGCTGGTCATGGCACAGTGGAGCTGTAAGGCCCGGTGGAGGTGCTGCTCCCGATGCAGTTAAGATAGGAGACCGTTATCTCGTGGTTTACGGTGCAACAGGTGGTGGTCTTGGAGGAGGACATAACGGAAGAATCCTTACCATGTGGAATAAGACTCTTGACCCAAATTCTCCTGATTTCAAATACACTGAAGCCATAGTCGTGGCTTCATCCAATGGCAAGGAAGATTGCGATGCGATAGACCCCGGACTTTTATTAGACCCTACTGACGGCAGATTATGGTTGTCTTACGGTACTTACTTCGGATATATTCGTCTGGTAGAGCTTGACCCTAAAACCGGCAAGCGAATGAAAGGCAATGAAGCCATCAACATAGCAATTGATTGTGAAGCCACGGATTTGATGTATCGTGATGGCTGGTATTATTTGCTTGGCACTCACGGCACATGCTGTGACGGTGCAAACTCTACTTATAATATCGTTGTGGGACGCTCCAGGAAAGTAACTGGTCCATATATTGATAATATGGGCAGAGAAATGCTTGAAGGCGGAGGTAAGATGGTAGTTGCTGCCGGCGGAAGAGTCACAGGTCCCGGTCACTTCGGACGTTTCATTATCGGTGACGGCATAGAAAAAATGTCCTGCCATTATGAAGCCGATCTTGACCAGAGCGGTCGCAGCGTACTTGGTATCCGCCCTTTATTATGGAAAAACGGATGGCCTGTGGCAGGAGACAATTTCAAAGAAGGTACTTATGAAATCGAATCTGAACGCAGAGGCTATGCATTGGAACTGACTGTTGACTTTGTCCGCATGGCCGGAGGCATGAGAGGTTTCAACCGTAATAATGATGAGCCTGTAAAACCTGTTCCATCTCAGGAACTTTCAGATGTAATAAACACATGGCCCACAGGTAATATTAATGTAAGAATCGGTGATTATATGTTTCGTCCGCATCAGAAATGGACTATTACAGCCGTGCCTGAAGCCGGTGGTTATCTTGGCGGTCCTTATTATAAGATTGTTATCGCGGGAACAAACAGGGCTTTGGCAGCTACTGCTGAAGCTGAAGTTATAACTGTTCCTGAGTTTACCGGCGCACCTGAGCAACTTTGGCAAATCGACCAGCTTACTGACGGTACATACAGGATTATGCCTAAAGTCGTGCCCAATTCAACTGAGAAGTTAGCTCTGCTCTCTTCAGGAGACAGCACCCCGACACTTGGCGTCTTTGACATGAACAGCGACAACTCCAAATGGAACTTTAAAAACCATTAATGAAAATCGTGCCTGATAATTTTATCTTCGGCTCAATTTAATGATTTTATCAGCTGCCAGTCTGCCTGTCAAAATTGACATAGGTACACCGGCAGGATTATACACCCATTGTCCGGCCTGAAAAATGTTGGCGATGGGTGTAATTACAGATTCAGCAGACTTCTCAATCTTGTGAACAGCAGGCACATTAGTCTCAAAAGACCACCCGACTACCGCTCCGTCAGTACTCGCTATCCTGTTTTTGATACTTACAGGTGTAAACGAAAACATCTTTTCGACTTTTTCCTTCAACCCCGGGTAAACCGTTTCATTCAAAAGATTGACAATTGTCGTCTCAATTTCTTTACGGAAATCTTCATACCACCCACGCTCCTGCAGTTTACTGAAAAGCTCATGCTCAACCAAAAAGCTTACTATCACGCCTGTCTTACCCTCAGGAACAAGATCCGGATCTTTTAATCCGGGAATAGATATTTCAAATGTATTTTGTTTCAGGAAGGTGGACAACCATTTGTAAACCTCATCTTTACCTGTTTTATCCCAGTTATCAAGCAATGACCTGAGACCGGAGCGGTGCAACTCACCAAGACCTTTTTTGGATGGGGTATAAAAGAAATGCCCCTGAGCAATATTACTGAAATATGTAAGTGGCAAATCAACCTGCAGATAAAGTGAAAATATGGATTCACTGCCCCTGCCATGCTGTATTTGCAACTTCCTTGTTTCAAAATTATTCCTGGTTTTTGCATCCAGCCCGTCTGTCAGAGTATTGTTGTAAAAATACTTGAGATCGGCTGCCCAAATCAGATTATCATATTGATACTTAATACCCTTATCATCTGTAAGTATCTGAGGACCAGCTTCGACCTTTTGTATTATTGTCCCCGGCAACAACTCACCTCCATACTCTTTAACCTTGTTTTCAAGAGCATTTGTAATCTTACCGACTCCGCCTTTTGGGTAAAAATAATCGAGATATAATGAGAAATAGCTTAACGCGAAAAATGTCGGGGTACCCTTAAAAAAATGCTGCCCGATGACATCAATCAGGGAAGTATTTTTGAGCAACTTACTGAGATATAATTCAAAGGGAAGTTTAAGACGGTTGATTTTGCCGACCGTAAAAATAAACCGGGGCAGCCATGGCAAAAGCGTTTTAAAAATATATTCTTTGTCTCTTTTCAGGTCTTTAAACAAGGGGTTGTCTATGCCATATAAAACATCAAGCAGCTTCATCATCTTTCGCATGGTATGGATAAATTTATCCACTTCCTCTGTACTTTCAGGGTACAGATTTGCAAGAAAATCTCTGTAATCATTTACGGAGCTTTCATCCTCGATGTTTAATATTTTATCTTCAACTCCGACCGAAACCTTGCTTCTGACATATTCCAGCTCAATACCAAGGTCTTTAAGCATTGGTAGTATGATTCCGGCATTTTCCAGCGCCCTCACTCCTGCTTCAAAGTGGAAACCGTCGCTATTAAAAGAGTTAACCAAACCTCCGAATTCATCATTTTTCTCAATGAGCAAAACCTTTTGTCCGGCCCTGGCAATATATGCAGCCGATGTTAATCCTGCTATGCCGCCTCCAACGATAATTGTGTCGTATTTTGCAATTTCCATATCTTTATCCTTTGCGCTCGCTACTCAAAACGTTTGCTCTATAAAAGTAATAATTTCTTTGATTTTAACAGCCTCACCTCCTTCGAGGGCACAAACACAATGAGACTGGTAATAATCAATATCATGGATACCCGTGGTTTTTTGACCCCAGAGTTTTTTTGCTCCCGTGAAATTACCTACTGAAACACGTCGCATTATGCCCCGGATATCAGTCGGATCACTATTGGTGCAACTCGGA
>CAZCWK010000039.1:3766-4297 GCA_964502355.1 uncultured Bacteroidales bacterium | reverse complement strand
CGGCAGCGCATGGCTTCACGCATTATGACGCGCTTATTTTCGTCATAATCAGCATATAACATATCTGCAGTAAATGGCCTTGGCACCATCCTGACATAGTTTTTAATGTCAGCCTGATAGACAAAAGGCTTTTTATTAAGCTTCTTAAGCAAAACGTTCGCAGCAGTAATACCTGAAGTTGTTACCGTAGGTGTACCTGTGCCCATGACAGTGGATTCACCACAACAAAACAAATTATCCCATTCTGTTCTGGTGTGCAGCCTTTTAAACATGTGTTGACCAAGCATTTGCTTTGGTCCTGCTACAGCGCCGCCATTTTTCAGACAATATCTTTCGATAGTAACCGGAGTGGCCACTTCTGCATATCTGACAGACCCGCTGAAACCCGGGAATCGTTTTTCCATGACAGCTATCAACCTCTCCTGCTCCAGCTGTTTCTTTTTAATATATGTCTCTTTATCAAGATTTTCCCAGCTTTCAAACGTGGGTCCGATGGCAACTACAGTTTGTTCATCTTCGGCACACAGAGTT
>CAZCWK010000039.1:0-3756 GCA_964502355.1 uncultured Bacteroidales bacterium | reverse complement strand
TAAAATGTATGCTGTGACTTCGCTTTCGTCGAGTTTGTCGGGATTGCCCACAAGCATTTCAATCGGAGCGGTTTCATCAGGTATTGATTTACTGTCAACAACAGCGTACAAAACCACACTTGGATATGTCGGCTCCTGACTCTGAGCCCAGCTTCTTTTTTTAGGGGTGCTGTAAGCAGGATCAATCAGTTTGCCATAAAGGTTCCAGACTGTGCCAGAATAAATTATATCAGGCGCAAATAACTCGTTACCATCATCAAGTCTGACTCCCGAGGGTTTGCCGTCTTTAAATAATATCGAAACCACTTCTCTCGTGGGATACATATCTCCTCCATGCTCTTCAATCACCTTCTCAAGTTTACCGGGCAGGAATACCGTCGAACCTGCGGGGTAATAGCTTCCGCCCACGTGGTTATTTACAAACATCACAGCTGCAAGCACTGCCGGAGATTCTTCCACTGTAGTGTAGCAATATGTTGATGTCAGCTTGTCAAAAAACTTAAAGATCTCAGGGTCTTTAAAATATCCGGCAAGTAAACTTCTTGCGCTTTTATTCAGATAACTGAGAAACCTTATATATGAAAGCGGATGCTTCATCATGCTTTTCAATGCAATCTTTGGATCGGTTTCATCAGCAGAATTATATGTCGGCACTTCTACCATAACATGCTTGTACATTGTCAGCATATCATGATAAAACCTCCTGATATTATCCTTTTCGCCCGGGAAAACATCAGATAATTCGAGTACAAACCTGTCAATGTCTTCGTAAAACTTAATCCTTCTGCCTTTGAAGTTGACGCAATACAGCAGGTCATGGCGTATCATGTCTATCGGCTCTTCGAGGCAATTAAATACGAAGCGGTGTGCATTAAAACCCTGTTCACCAAATCCGTAAAGCATTGCCGAACCCTGGTCAAATGTCACATGTTTTCTTTTGAAAATACCGCAGGAACCGCCGGGCTGATAGCCTTTGTCTATCACAGCAACTTTTAAATCCCGTTTTGCCAGCAAACTTGCAGCTGTCAACCCCGAAAGCCCGCCACCTATTACAATAACATCATAATCCATAGTAATCACTCTCCACTTATCAGTATTTATCTACTCTTTTTTATTGTCCACTATCTCTTTGTGCAGCTTTATATACATCTCAGGCATACGTTCGTAAGCCTGCATCCTGACAGTCTTTGACTTGAACGCCAGCCCCATGCCAAGGTTGAAAAGCTGTTTGCCAATATCCTTTTGAGGAAAATCGTATAATCCGTGCTTTTTATAAAACCTGTGATCGTCTCCAACCACTCCTCTCATACTGTAAATCAAGTCACGGAATATCTTCATACCTCCCCAGCCAAGAAAATTGATGCTTTTCTGATATTTAGCCTGAGCCGCTTGCGCAAGACGTATTGCTGAATGTCTCAGCAGGCTTTCAAGATATGCACTATCTTCATATTCATCACCAATGATGCATATTGCATTTTCACGTCCGACATTATCTTTTCCTTCCAGAAACTGTCTTACACCCGGTAGAGATCTCAGCGGACCTGCTACCAGATAAGCTGTATGTTTACCCATCATGCTGGTACGATGTCCGTTTGAAAATGTACGGTCAATAAATAGTTTCCAGATTGGTTTAAGGTACCTCTCGCCTGTGTTCATGCCAAATATGAGTACATCACACTTGTTGACAAGATTAAGATAAAAATCCTGAAACCCGTCCCTGCGGTCACATTCTCCTACCAGCTCACATTTCAGACATCCTTTGCAGGCTGCTTCATACGGATATTTATTAATGTCTATTACCTCTACTTCATGCGGATATGCATCGAGAAACACATCAATCATCCCTGAGAGATTGCCGTCCATATGGATTTCATCTGCCAGCAGCACTGTCCTCAAACCTTTTTGCTTTGGTTTTTGATCTGAATGTAATGTGTCCGGTTTGAATTTTGGCGATGTATTAATTACAGGCATAAACTTGCGTTCAACAGGATACCTGTTACGACATGAATTCACGAAATTATTCATGAAGAAACGCATGCTGGCACGGTTTTCAGGTTTGAGCATATCTGTATTTTCGGCTGTACGTCCTTCGACAAATGCCATCCCGCGGTCTTCGCTCATCCCGCGCAACCAGTCTTCCGCGAGGTTATCATAATAATGGAAGCATGTCATCATACTTGTGGCATATTTCCCTTCAAATACGGAGTTGCACCCGGCTTCTTTTATCAGCTCAAAAAACCTTATAAGCTGCCATGGCACCAGCATTGTAAACACAGGTGTACTCCAGATTATTGCATCGCACCATTCTATGTCGGCTATCGCTGAAGCGAGCCATGCCGGCTCAATCTCCATATTTGTCAAGTCTTTTCCTGCATGGAGCACTTTGTACTCGACGTCTTTTTCGTGCACCAGCATGTAAAGGCTGTGTTGTAGTGTAAGGCTGTATTCTCCTTTCGGGCTTCCGTTTACTACCAGTATCTTTACTGTTTCATCCATATATCGTTTTTCACTTATCAGATTGTATTACCAAATATATTATTTTAAATCATCATAATATCGACAGATATATTGATATTTACTAAATATATGCTGAATAACATATATTTAGCGCTGAAACCAAATACCATGTAAGCTCCCCCGCGTTCAACGTGATACCCTCATACTTCGTTAGTCCCGACTCGTCAGCACCCGACGCCGGCAACCACTTCGCTCTGCCATCACCGGTCCGTCAAGTCGTCTTCGGGTAATACGTTTCACTGCGGTACGCTAGCCCATTTTATTAATTGACTTGCAGTGATCTCCTTAGAAAAATCTTATAAGTTATTTTATATATTAATATAATATTAATATATTAGCGTTTATATTTTAAACTGATTATAGTTTATTGAAGAGTTAATCGAATGTTCTAAAAAAAATGTGCAATTACTAGTTTCCTAAATAGGAAACGCTTATCTTTACTAAATCATTTAATAAATGGAGTATTACAAATATCGTGTTGAACTTTTAGAAGAAGCAAAAAGCTTTTTGGATAATTTAGACGTAAAGACCAGAAAGAAAATAATGTATAATATTTGGAAAGCAAGAAGCACTAATGATAGAGAGCTTTTCAAAAAATTACATAATGAAATATGGGAGTTTCGGACATTATATAATCAAACCAATTACAGGTTATTTGCATTCTGGGATAAATCAGAAAATACAGATACTATTGTGATTTCAACACATGGCATGATTAAGAAGACCGATAAGACTCCAAAAAGTGAAATAGAACACGCTGAATTATTGAGAGTAAAATACTTTAATGAGAAACCAAAAGAAAATGAAAACATATAAACTGGAAGATTTGACCGATAAGTATATTGGTGAAAAAGGCACAAAAGATCGCGAAGACTTTGATAATGAGCTACGACTTGATTTATTGGGTGAAGCAATAAAACAGGCAAGAATCGAACGTCATCTGACGCAAGAACAGTTAGGTGAATTGGTTGGAGTAAAAAAGGCGCAAATTTCAAAAATTGAAAACAGTACCACAGACGCCAGATTTGCAACCATAATGAAAGTCTTTAAAGCCCTGGATGTTAAAGTAAGTTTCAATCTTGAATACCATAATCAGAAGTTTGCATATTAAAACATCAATATGCCTGAAAGATACCATTGAATCTTTTCATCTTTCTCAGTCTGATCTGGCTGAAAGAATGATAATTATAATGCCCGCCTAATTTAAGACAGCTGTTTAAGGTGTAAAACAAACGATTA
>CAZCWK010000038.1:22287-26958 GCA_964502355.1 uncultured Bacteroidales bacterium | reverse complement strand
CATAAAAGAAAAAGGCTGTTTCATTTTTTTTTGAGATAGCCTTTTTCTTTTATTTCCAATTATTCTCACTCAACGACAGACCGCTCACTCTACATTCGTGCTGAATCGGCATCGATTTATTTAATCGTTAAACTGGAAAGTCACACCAATTGATACAGCTTGTGCTTCAGGACCTTCTTCTTTCATGAAGAAACTCAAAGGAGAATATTTTGCGAAGAAACCAAAATCCTTATAACCGGCCTGAACCAGATAATCAAGTGTCAAAGGTGGAACATTAAGTCCGTCACCTGTCTTGATTTTTATAGTGTTGTCACCTCTGTCTTTGTAAGTTACTCTGTAATTGGCAAAAGCCTTTATACCACCGACTACACCTGCTGTAACAAAAAAACTGTGGTCATCTCCAAATCTTGGTTGCCATTCGAGCATCAACGGGAAACAAAGATGCAGAGTCCTTAAGCGACCTGTTCTGTAGGTTATACCTTCTGCAGCAGGAACAATTTTTACAAAATTGTCGATTTCTTCCATGTGGTAATTTCCGTCAAGGCAATAGTTTCTCCATGTGAAACCAAAGCCTGTGGTCAAACCGAAAACGTCTTTATATAATGGTACAATAAATTCATTGGTGTTGAGTGACCATTCAAGAGAATTTTCCGGGCGTATGCTTACACCTTCAAGTTTAGCAAGATTATATTCATCAAGACCAACTTCCTGAACCATGTTGCTGTAACCAACCAATAAGCCTGCCCAGTGTGCCTGCATCTTGTCGTAATATCTTTTGTGTTTTTTGTTTTTCCCTAAAGCAGGTATCTGAAATCCGAGATCTTCAAGCACAGTATATTTTTCATAGCTTTTGTCGTCACTGAACACTCCCTCATACACAGATTTGTATTGGGTTTCATTACCATTCTGATCAACCTTATAGATTTTTACATCAATTTGTCCGTCAACGTCACTGACATCTATCGTCTTGTCATTAAACTGATAAGTGGTATCGTTCGTATAAGTCTCTGAAGCCATTGCAACAGTTGTTGAGAGACAAACAAGCTGTAATATCAAAATACTTTTCTTCATGATTATATGTTTTTTCTGTTATTATTTCTTTTTGAGTAAAATCTTCATTATATCGTCAGTATTGTTTTTGGATTCAATATATATCAGTATCAACTGCCTTTCGGGTTTGAACTGCTCATTAAACAGGATAAGCCTGTTTAATTCATTTCTTTGCGGGAGATGCAGGTAGATCGAAGTAACTATACCGTTTGAAACCACCTGTTTTATTTTTTTAGCTCCTTTTTCATCCAAAGAGATTTTTTCTCTTACAAAGTCAGCTGCTGAAGGATCATTCTTGATGTTGATGCTTTTAAACATCGAGAATTCATATTCTCCAAGAACTTCGTTTGTCAGGCTAACCATGACTGCATTCTTCTTTTTACCGTAAGTCTCAAATACTTCATTTATGTTGAGATTTTTTTGTGCATTGACCTGCATCGCAAATCCGGACAGTGCAAAAATGGCAATCAGGATATATGATTTCTTTAAATTGCTCATATTGTCGCTTTTTATATATATTATAGTTTGTTCTTTTCTTTTGTTAATCAGAACGTTGTGTACCGGAATAATCACCGGGATTGACGCTTTTGTTCCGGTTAAATATATTAATTCAACCCTGCAAAAATGCTGAGTTGTTGCTCTATCACTTCATTATCTCTTTCCAGCAGACCTGCGCTTTTGCTAACTTCATCATCTTCTTCCGACAAAACATTCATAGATGTAATGGCTTCTTCTTTAATGATGTTAAGATTAGTGCATTTCTTACCATTTATATATGCAAAATCGTTTTTGCTCTGGCTGTATGACCTTGTGGTAAATATAAATGCCATCACCACTGCAGCCACGCTCATCCAGCTGATCATCCTTATTAATTTACCTCTTGGCTTTGACTTCAGTGATTTGGTTTCATCGATATCACCTGTTTTTATCAAAGCACTTTCGATTGCGTCATATTCATTAGATATAGTCTGAATTCTTAGATTGTCTTCATCAAATTCCGGTAAAAGTATCTGAAGATTGTCAACAGCTTCATCGATGCTTTTTTTCTGTATATCAAAGTAACCAAACATGGCTTTTTCTGCCTGAAACCTTGCCGGTATATCTTCACGAGCAAGGAAGTCGTGAAGAAGCCTTTCCTCTTCTTTGCTTGTAAGTCCGTCGTAATACTTTCCGAGTAATACTTCGGCTTCCTGTATGCTTATTATCCTGCTCATTTTTTATGTTGTTATTCTTATATATTCTTCTCTTACTTTTTTTCTTGCTCTTGAAAGATTTACTCTGACTGCTTCGACATTGGTTCCTGTTATTTCCGCTATCTCACTCAATTCATATTCTTCAATATCTTTCATCTTTATTATCGCTTTTTGTAAAGCGGGCAGACCCTCGATGATTGCCTTCAAAACTTCCTCCGAGTTCTTTCGCTCAAGCTGGAGATAAGGATTGTCCGGACCTGCCCGCCTGTATAGTTCGTCCTCAATAGGTTCGTTCCTGTCCCTTAATCTTATTTTGTCGATACAGTGGTTTTTGATTACTGTTATCGCCAAAGCTGTTAGACTGTTATATTTCTCAAGATTGTCCCGCAAATTCCACAGCCTGATCAGGGTTTCCTGAACAGCATCTTCTGCGTCATCCCTGTCTTCAAGCATACGGTAAGCTGTCATAAACAGCTTATCACGAATTGGCATTATTTCATTCTTGAATAAATCAGTCTTCATTTTCAGGCATCATCAAATAAATGACGGACTTCCCCGTCAATCGTAACATCAGTTGTTAAAAAAAACGAAAATACATAATCCGGGGCGAACTGAAGTGCTAAAAAAATGTAAACCTGATTAAGTTTAGGCGCCTGGCAAACTTCTTAAAACAGATGCTTGCCATTATTAAGTGCGGATTGTGTGCTATTATATATAAACTAAAGTTTTATGCTACCGCATTTTCATTAACTTTCTCAATAAGTTGAATGATTTTTACTTGAGTTTCGTCATCAAAGAGACCGGCAATGCCATTGGAATTTATATCTGTAAATGGAGGCTCGAAGAGTAATGCCGGATCAATACATCCATTCACAGTGAAGAAGTTTATGATAGTATCTATAAAACGAATTTGTTGTGAGTTGAGAGTTTTGTTTATCAACACTTCACCAAAAGCAAGTTTGGCCGCATTTGAATCAAGACCCACGATGCTACGAATAAACTTCCCTAATGGTTGTTCACCAAAAGCTTTTACAAACTCGGCTTTTGTGCCCATATTGCCCTGTTCGAAAAGCATCTTTTCTAATTCTTCCAGTTCACTGTGAGAAATTTGCAAATTGTTTCGAAGTTTATAAATAGTAATATGAGTACTGTGTTCTTTCAGGTATTGTTCAACTTTCTGTTTGTAAGCTGCCAGTTCATTAACACCGTAAACCAATGGGAACTCATGAAAATTCTCATCAATCTCATCTTCAAAAGAAGTATAATAAATGGCTTTATTCTCGACATCAAGGAATTTAAGTAAATCACGAAGTTCTACACGCACTCGGTCGATAGCTAAAATATTCCCCGTCTCCCAGAATAGCATATTCTGGACTTCATTTATCGTGTCCATTCGTTTTGCTACTGCTGGAATAGAAGCTTTTTTACTAAGCTTTTGAGCAGTAGAGATTACTTTCTGAATCAATCCAAGCTGCTTTTTCTCTCCTTTTAGTACACTTAGTTGTAAGTCAAGCATCAGGGCATCAAACCTTTTCGCCATTTCGTCAGACTCAGTTTCAATCACAATAGGAGCTATATGGTCGAAAAGTTCCTTTATATCCAAATCAGTTAATGCATTCCAACTGTTAGCATCGCGGTATTTTTCAACAACTTCCCAATGTTGTCGGACAATAAAACTTTCGCCATTTAATTCCTGTGTTTGTAGGATGAATCCGTTTATAAGCGAATAACCATAGTCTTTCAATTCGGTTTCCTTCTCGGCCAACAAGACAAATGCCAGACGTAAGCGCAATTCAAACAATCGTTGACTGATTGATTTGGAATTACCCAACTCAATCCCTTTAGGGTTTACGTTGAAAAACTCAAAGTTTTCGCAGAAATCGAAAATAAGAAACTCTTCCTTGTCCTCACCCGGACCAAACAAATCCACACACAGACGCGTTCCACGCCCTATCATCTGCCAAAACTTTGTGCTGCTGCGTATCGGTTTAAAAAATACCAGATTGCAAACTTCCGGTACATCAATGCCTGTGTCGAGCATATCTACCGATACTGCGATTTGGGGCATTTTGATTTTGTCTTTGAACTTATTCAACAGATCGTATTTGTATTCCTCCTGATAGTCGATTACTTTCAGAAAATCTCCTTTGTATTGTGGATATTGCAGATTGAAACGTTCTTCAATAAATTTAGCATGTTGATGTGAGCGGGCAAATACCATTGTTTTGGCGAGTTTATCGCCTCCCTCAACTTTGATGCCGTATCGCATCAAATGACCAATTACCTTATCCACAGTGTCGGTATTAAAAAGCCAGCTATTTAGAGCTGCCGCGTCTATTTCGTCAGGGTATTCACCTGTTACAGGGTCGGTAAACTGTTCCTCGTAAGCCAGTTTCTCTTCGTCACTTAACTCTGCATATTTTATTCA
>CAZCWK010000038.1:4700-22277 GCA_964502355.1 uncultured Bacteroidales bacterium | reverse complement strand
TTGGCATTACTCCTGGTGCCGCTGCTCCATAAAACTCTGCATATTTTATTCCATGTCGCTGGAATTTCAACGGTACTGAAACGGCTTTAGGTGGCACTAAGAATTTATCGTTTACAGCCTGCTCCAACTCATAGGCATAAGTCGGATTGTGTGGCTCCATATCAAACAAAGCATAGGTGTCGCGGTCGGCTTCGGCACGGGGTGTAGCAGTGAGGCCAATACGTACTCCATCGAAGTACCTGAAAATATGTCGGTAGCGATTATATACACTTCGGTGTATTTCGTCGAATATTATCAGATCGAAATGCCCTACTCCATAAAATCTGTTATTGCCATCTACTTCGCCATCTATCATGTTGATTATAGTCTGATAAGTAGAAAATACAATCCGGCTACTCTCATCTTCTTTTTCTTTGGTAAGGTCAACAGCAGGCAGATTTGGCAAATAATCGTTCAGGTTTACTTTAGCTTGATGAATTAGTGCATTGCGGTCTGCTAAAAATAATATCCGTTTTGCCCAGTTTGCTTTACTCAGCAAATCAATGATAGAAGCCGATACACGTGTTTTACCAGTTCCGGTAGCCATTACAAGCAAAGCATTTCGGCGAAACCCTTCCAGTGCTTCAGTTACTTTACGAATCCCTTCGTGTTGATAATACCGGTCAGTAATGCTATCATTTATGGTTTGTTTGCTGAGATCTTTTTTGAAAGTACGACGCTGAACCAGCAATTGTAATTCGTCTTTACCGTAAAACCCAAACACGGCACGAGGGGGGTAATTCCAATCATCCCACATCCAGGTATTGAATCCGTTGGAATAAAATATAACCGGACGTTGTCCATATTCTTTTTGCAGACCATCGGCATAAAGTTTTGCCTGATGTTGACCTACTCGCGGATCGCGACGGGTACGTTTGGCTTCAACTACTGCCAGTGGTTTTCCATCATCACCCCAAAGTACATAATCCACATAACCATCGGTCAGTGTTCCATCGGCTTTAGGCATGCAATTTTTAAGTGGAAACTCAGGCACATTTATTCCATTCGGGTCCCAGCCAACTTCTCTTAATAAGGTATCGATGTAGATTTTGCGTGTAAGACCTTCATTGGGGTCGATTGGCGTCGGAATAAATGCAATGTTTTGTTCCTTGATAGCTTTGATGGTTGCCAGCTCTTCTTCCAGTTTCCGGAGTTTATCCTGTTGAGCATGAAACTCATTTTCGAGTTTCTTTAGTTCTTCTTTGCTCTTGTCTTTACCGGAGTCTTTTTCTATCAGGTTTATATCAAAAGCGGGGATATCCAATTTTTCTTCACCGTAAACCTGTACCATCCAAACAACAAAGCCGTATAACAGTTTTAGACTGTGTAAAGCTTCTATTGGTTTTATTGCAGCAGTAGTATGCACCGCGGCATTTCCCTGTTTACGTATCAGGTTTATCTGATTAAACTGAGCAGGAGCAACTATTTTCTGAAATCCTTGATCGTGAATAAGCGAGCTGAGTGAAGTGTCATATGGCAACACCAAATCCGGGTCGTGCTCGTACAACCAACGTACCCATTCTTCCAGACTCTTACGGCAAAGCATGGCACAATAAAGTGGAGCACCATATACATGTTTCTCGGCTTCTCTTGGGGCTTCTGCCAACAGTGCCCATTGGGCAGGGATAAAGTCGAAGTTGCTCATTTCATTTATATTGTTGTAGATGCAAAACAGTATTTTATCAGTTATAATACCGATTTGTTCTAAGTATCGTTTATTTTGCCTATATAATAAACTGATTAATTAACAAACCAATCAGTATTGCGCATCCAAAACTAAGTAATGTACCAACAAGAATATATTCGTTTTTCTGTGGGCTATTAAACCTTAGAATAGACTTTGCGGCAATAATTAAACCTACAGCTCCATATTGACCTGCCAGAATAAGACCTAATGCTAAAAAGCGTTCAACTATTCCAATGACTTTACCGGCATTCTTCAACTCTTTTTCGGAAGTATTATCGGTTGTTCCAGCAGCGGGATGTTTTGTAATAGTCAATCCAAACAATTCAAAGGTTTTTTGGATAAAAATATTAGCAGGTTTTGTACAAAACAGAAAAGCAGCAATAGCAGCAATGAATTTTGTATTTATATAGAGATCAAAAAAATATTTGGGAGTGTAGTTTTTCAGGTAAATCCACGAAACCAGACTTAATATAAAAACATGCAACAGTTGGTCAACAAAAAATATTAGTGGTTTTCTATCAATTCTTTTTTTGATGTAATAACTTTTTAATGAGTCTATCACAAGATGGGAAAGTCCAATAATAAGTGCAGAGATAATAAAATATATATCGAGAGAGAAGACTAAAGCAGAAAGAGTGACTACCACAGCATGAAAAAAATGTTGCTTGGAAAGTATGTGCTTTTCTTTTTTTTCGCACCATTTTTCAGATTGTAACAGAAAGTCTGCTACTAAATGTGCCATCAATTGCATTAGTATAAGTTGATAAACTGTCATACTATATAATTTTCAAAGTTAACTACTGATTTTTCTATAGCATTCCAGCTTGCGGCCGAGGAGTGCTGACTTATAGTAGATTGATTCTTGCCGGTCTTCTCACATATATCTTTTTCGCTTAAACCGGATAATTTGTAATACAAGACTTCGCATTGCTTTTGCGAACATTTTGATATAATGGAATCAAGCAAACCAATCATTGCATCGTAATTGTCTTGTTGTTTCGCATCCAACGATCTGAAAAACATTGTCTCCTTCATTACTACCTTTCTTTTATCGGAAGTACTCATATTTTTAATTGTGCGTCCTGAAAGGTAAATTGCCTCCCCATCAATAATCCCCTTTTCGGAGTTTAATTCTATGAGAGGAGCTACTGCTATAGCTATTCTTAAACCGTAATTTCTGAAATACCGAATGCGGTTATCATTGCTGTCAGATACTTCAACCGATTTTACAAGAGTTTTAAGTAATAATGCTACCCTTAAGGCATATTTAGGCGAAAGCATTGCACATTCTACATAATCGCCCTGTGCGATACGACCAAAAAACTGCTCGGCTTTGTATTTTTCAGTCAAATCAGATAATAAAACCTGAATTTTTGAATTCAATAGCTCTTTGTCTTTTGAAGACAATGACGTAAAAGATATTATATCGGCCGAAATCGTAGTTGAGTTCATAGCTGTTTTTTATGCTAATTATGAATATATCGGTAAATATACTAATAATTGTAATTTATAGGTAAATTTACCGATAAATAATACCTTTCAGGTTTCAAACACTCTTTTAATTTCTTCAATTATCTTTTTCAAATATCCCTTCCACTTCCCGTTTTCATCTTCACGCATTAATATACCCGGATGTGGACAAGAAAAAACACCTAATTTTTCTTTGTAGGTTTTCCAGCAGTCTTGCTGATATTGCAATATTTCGTTTGGTGTGTACATTTTATACTTTATCTGTCTTTATTTTACCAGGTTACCTTTAAAGGCTTGTTGGAGAAGGGAATTAAAAAGAGAGCTACTTCTATCAATTGATTCTAAATTTCCTTTTCTTGCTTTTTCAAGTAATAATATTTTGGATTCAAATTCTCTTTGCTTCTGAATAGGGGGTAATAAAATCTGAATCTTTTTAATTTCACCTAAAACGAGGTCTCTATTGGCAATTCCTTTAGTTCTTAATTGGCTTTGATTATAGCAGAAAGAGTTATTCAACATATATTCAAAGAATGCTGAATTAATAATATGGTGATTAAACTTGAGTAATGCAACGTGTACCCATTGACTAAATTCAAAGTCTACATCTACTCTTTTAGCAAAACCTGTAGTTCCTCCTTTTGTATATAAAATATCTTGCTTTTCAGGTTTTCCTTTTTTGGAATAAATTTCAAAATCCTCTTGAGATATATATTTGCAATTTGAAATATCAATAACTCCATTAATAATATTATTGACTGAAATAAATGGTATCCCAGTTTTGGTGTACTTAGGAGATACGTGTGGGCCGTCTTTGACAGAATAACAGACATCTCCAATCGTTTTCACCTCCCACCCTTTCTCATTCTTCACCGGATCACCAAACATGTCGATAAATATAGCCTGTGCCAGTTTGTCGTATTTGAGGAGTAGCTCCTGATCTTTCCGACGCAAGGCATCTGCTGCATCAAGTATTCCGGCTATGCGCTTTTGGATGGGGAGTGGGGGAAGAGGGATTTCGAGGTCAGTTATGTATTTTTCGAGTTGAAGATTTATAATACCGGTTGTCTTATTCTGGTATTTTAGTGTATTTTGGTTTAAATGGTTACTAAATAAAAACCAAAATAAGTAACGCTTATCTATTTCTGATTTACTTCTTATAACGCTTGTAAAGTTATTACACAAAAAAATATCGTTCTCAATGTTGAAATAGACGACTCTGCCAACAGGCTGTGTTGGACTCCCTCCAGATTTTTCAATGATTGTATCTCCAAATACTAATCTTTTCTGTAGAACTTTCTCTATTTTAATATTTCGACGAACTACATCTTTCAAATTTAACGAACCATCATTATTAAAGTTTGTAGTCCTAATAACATTAACATTGCCGACTCCATCGCCCCACTCCCCTGAAAATGGCTTCACAATTATGTTTTTTAGCTTTACCATTTCCCAACTCATCCCAGCATCTCCTTTCATTGTTTCACTTTTCATCTGTTCCATTTGGTTATTTCGTTGGTAATAAAGGCTTCGAGTTGTTCCTTTTTAGGGAGTTCGAGCAGGTACTTGGATACAAACAGGTGGTTATCCATGCCTGCTGTAGCAAATTCCACCAATGCATTGTTTTTGTTTGTTACCATCAGAATGCCCACAGTGGGGTTATCGTCGGGGCGCATCACTTCAGCTTTGTAGTAATTCACGTAGGTATTCAGTTGCCCTATGTTATAATGGTTGAAGTTTTCTACTTTCAACTCCACCAATACATGGCTGTTTATTTGGCGTTTCAATTCCCGCACACTCCAATTGCCCTTTATGCATTCCATTTCATAATACGCCCGTTTCAAAGAGTCATTTATGCGTATAAGCTGTTCGAAATGGGTGTATGATAATGATTGTACTAATAGTTCACCTTTAAGTTGGAATTCAGTTAGTTGAAATTCGGAGGTCAGTGACCCCCAAATTGAAAGTGTATCATATATTGTGTCGTTTTTCAATTCGGCAGTCAACGACCTCCGAATTGGATTTGAGTGCATTTGATTCGCCAATAATGGCCTAATTTGGGGATACAATAAATAAAACAATCTGAAATTTCGAAATGTGCGTTCGTCTAAGCCTTTAATGGTGGCGCATTTTTCGGCAAGCCTTGCTAAAAGTTTATCACCGTATTTTGCTCTGTCTTCGCCCTTTTGTTCAAATTCCACTATATAATAACCCGTTAACCAATTGCGTAAGGTTAAAGATACATTGATTGCTTTTGACGCTTGCTGCTGAAAATGTTGGTGTGTCTGCTCAATAGCACTGACCAATAATTCAAAATTCATCCTAACATTGTTTTTAATTGTTTCAACAACTCAGTGCGTTGTTTGTCCAATGCTTCAATTTCGGCAATAATGGTAGCGGGCGCTGCATAGGTCTTTTCTTCGTAAACAACTTCTTTGTAGCGGTTAATACTAAGGTCATACTTGTTATTGTGGATTTCCTGCACAGGCACCAAAAAGCTTTTATCGGTTCGGCTTCGTGCGGTTTCTGCATTCAGGTTTTTGTAACGACTTACAATATCCGGTATATCGTTTGCTTCGATAGGGTTGCGTTTGTCGTCAAGGCTAAAGCCATCGGCTGTCATATCGTAGAACCAAACTTTTTCGGTGCCACCATCGTTGGTTTTGGTAAAAATAAGAACAGCGGTACTAACTCCGGCATAAGGTTTAAATACGCCGCTGGGCATAGAAATAACGGCCTCTAATTTTTGGTGGTCGATAATTTCTTTGCGTATCTGCATGTGCGCTTTACTACTTCCAAAGAGTACACCGTCGGGAACAATCACAGCAGAGCGTCCACCAAGTTTCAAGCCTTTCAGTATCAAAGCCAGAAATAGCAGTTCGGTTTTCTTGCTGTCTACCACTCTTAGAATTTTACCGTCTACTGCTTCGCGATCAAGGCTTCCTTTAAAGGGTGGGTTGGCCAGTACAATGCTGGCTTTCTCGGTAAAACCAGTATTGGCTTCGCTTAGCGAATCCACATCCAGCAACAACGGATTTTCAATACCGTGCAGTATCAGGTTCATTCCGCCAATGCGTATCATTGTAGGGTCGAACTCCATGCCCATAAACATCTTGTTTTGGAAGTGGGTTTTAATATCCTCCTTGTACAGTTCTGTTTCGAAATGTTCTCGGATATATTCACCTGCAGCGGTAAGAAATCCTGCTGTACCGCAACTAGGGTCGCAAATAACATCTTCCAGTGACGGTTGTATCATATCAACCATCATGCGAATAATGTGACGCGGTGTACGAAACTGTCCGTTTTGTCCTGCTGTAGCTATTTTACTCAAAAGGTATTCATACACATCGCCTTTCGTGTCACGGTCGTTCATGTCAATATTCGAAAGCATTTCCACTACCTGTGCCAACAAGCGCGGTGTAGGAATCATAAAAGTAGCACCTTTCATGAACTTGCTGAAAGCTGCACTGCGGCTGCCCACATTTCGTAAGAAATCGAATACCCCATCCTGTTTGGTAAACATCTTATGCATAACCTCAGGGTCCATGTTTTTAAAACGGCTCCATCGTAATTCATATTCGGCTTCGGTATATATCGGATCCTCAATGGCACGTTTCAGCAAATTGGCTTTTTGCTCTTTCTGGGTTTGTAATTCATCTAGTCGGCGTAAAAACAGCAAATAGGTCATCTGCTCAATTACAGTAAGCGGATTTGACAGACCTCCTGTCCAAAACGCTTCCCACACTTTATCTATCTGCGATTTTAATTCTCCTGTGATCATAATTTTCTTATTTCGTCTATATGTGTTTTATTTTCTGCTTTTATTGTAATCTCTAATTCATCACCTATTCTATAACTATTTTGCTTCATCATGTAATGGGGTATTGACCAAGTTCCATCTGAACTAATAAACCTTCCCCAGCCTTTATCGTTTATTTCAGCAAGCTCTCCTTTTATCCAATTTGTATTTATCTCATTGGTAGGTTCTACTTTGAGGTTGAATGTCACAAGATTTTTGTCTTTATCACTATAGTTAATCATAAAATCCTTAAGCCATACTAGTATATTCAATACTTCAAAAACAAGTGAAGGCAATAAATAAGGAGCCTTGCCATCCCTAACAAGTTTGTCTATTTGCGGTGGTATTTCCCCATCGTCACCTTCATTACATGCATGAGAACCATCCTGACAAGTTGAAACATCCAATGTTTGATAGCGAATAGTTGCGTGTTTATTAGTTGCCATATTTTGCTGCATTAATTTTTTTATGAACGCAGCTATTTAAAACAGTTTTTATTATTCATGGTATACTGATTCTGTTCATAAATACATGGCGTTCATTGTCAATGAACACGTAAAAATATTGAACAAAATCATATTTGCAAAACAAAAAGGAAGATTTAAATTAATATTTGCCGAATTTTTCTGATTTATTCGGTGAGTTTCATGCCTTCCTCGAGCATTTGGGCGGCGATGGTGAGCTCGTCGTACCATTCCTGGCCGAATTTGCGGATGAGGGGTTCTTTGAGGTATTTGTAAAGGGGAGTTCCGGTGATTTGCCCGAGTGCTCTTGCTCCTGAGCAGATAGACCATTGCTGGTAGTTTACAGCGGTGTACTCAGGGTATTTCTTAGTTCTGATAGGGTATAAGTGGCATGAGATTGGTTTCATAAAAGTGACTTTGCCTTCACGCCAGGCTTTTTCAACTGCACAATAGCAAATGCCGTCTTCGCCATAGCATGTAAAAACGCAGTCCTTGCCGTTTACAATAGATGTGACCATTTCTCCTTCGATGTCAGGATATGCTACACCTTGTTTTTCGATAACTTCTTTGGCTTTATCTGAAAGGTCGTCCCAGATTACCGGCAATACGTTTTCAAGTTCGGTTATCTCATCCATCTCAAGAGGGGCTCCCGAGTCTCCCTCAACACAGCATATACCGTGGCAATGGTGAAGGTTACAACTGAACTTCTGATCAAAAAGGTCAAGGCTGATTATCGTATCTTTTATTTGAAGCATCTTGGGGAAATTTTAGTAAAGCGAAGTAAAGACCGCATTAAACGGTGTTATTATGTAGTGAAAGAGATTTTAATTATTTGCCGTCAGTTTTATCGGTTTGTTTTATCGATTTTGAAACAACTGTTGTCCGGATTACCGGATCAGATATATTGATAAAAAAACAAACTTACTCCGGTTTAAAAATAAAAAAAGAGGAAAAGCCGCGTGGCGATTCCTCTTTTTGAAAAGTGTTTATTAGTTAATCAGGCAACTACCTGTCATATCTGCAGGTTGGCTGATGCCTAAGAGTTTGCATATAGATGGAGCAACGTCAGCGAGTCTGCCGTCAGATAGCTTAGCTGCTGTATTGCTTTCACTTACGAAAACAAAGGGAACAGGGTTAAGTGAATGAGCTGTATTTACTGAGCCGTCTTCATTGAGAGCGTTGTCAGCATTGCCGTGGTCAGCAATGATTATCATTTCATAACCGTGAGCTTTACCGGTTTCAATCACTTTTTCAAGACAGGTATCAACTGTTTTGACAGCTTTTTCGATTGCTTCGTAAACACCTGTATGTCCTACCATGTCTCCGTTTGCAAAGTTGACAGTGATATATTCGTATTTTTCAGTTTTGATGGCTTCAGTAAGAGCATCAGCAACTTCAAATGCGCTCATTTCCGGTTTCAAATCGTATGTGGCTACCTTTGGTGAAGGTATCAGGATACGGTCTTCGTTTTCGAAATTGCTTTCGCGACCACCTGAAAAGAAAAATGTGACATGAGCATATTTTTCTGTTTCTGCAATACGAAGCTGGTGAAGCCCTTCTTTTGAAACAATTTCACCCAGGGTATTTTGTACATTGTCTTTGTCAAAAATTATGTGAAGACCCTTAAAAGTATCGTCATATGGGGTCATCGTAAAGTACTGAAGTGGAATTGTTTTCATTCCGGCTTCAGGCATATCTTTTTGAGTCAGTACGATTGTCAGCTCTTTAGCGCGGTCATTACGATAGTTGAAGAAGATTACTACATCACCTTCTTCTATGGTTGCAACAGGTTTACCGTCACTGTCCACATGTATGATTGGTTTGATAAATTCATCTGTCACACCTGCATTGTAAGATTTCTGCATAGCTTCAACCATATCGGTTTCAGCTTCACCGGTACCATTAACCAGCAGGTTATAAGCCTGTGAAACTCTTTCCCATCTTTTATCGCGGTCCATTGCATAGTAGCGTCCGATAATTGAAGCTATAGCTCCGGTGTTTTTTGTAAGATGAGCTTCAAGGCTCTCAATGAAACCTTTACCACTTCTTGGGTCAGTATCACGACCATCCATAAAACAATGAATGAAAGATTTTTCGATACCGTATTCTTTAGAAATTTCAATCAGTTTAAACAGGTGGTCAAGTGAGCTGTGTACTCCTCCGTCTGAAACCAATCCAAGGAAATGAATTTTTTTTCCGGTTTCTTTGGCATAAGAATATGCCTTGATTATTTCCGGATTTTCAAGGATGCTGTTATTGCGGCAGGCTGTATTTATCTTTACAAGATCCTGATAAACAACTCTTCCGGCACCTATATTCAGGTGACCTACTTCTGAATTACCCATCTGACCATCAGGTAGTCCTACGTTTTCGCCTGAAGCCTGCAGTTGTGAATTAGGATATTTTTTCAACAGTGAATCCCAGTATGGTGTAGGGGTATTAAAAATGACATCAGCCTTATTATGTTTGCCGAGGCCCCATCCGTCAAGGATGACAAGCATTACTTTTTTATTCATATAATTCTTATTAACTAGTGCAAAACAATCTTTTTTACCAAAAAATACAAAGTATTTTCCGTTGCAAAATTAGTGATTTTCTGCGATTTCATGAATATTGTGATGACTATCTTTTTGTAAAACAACCAGCATTTCTTTTTTTATTAAAAAATCAGTTATATTTGCTAAAGGTTTTAATCAATGGATATTATTAACTAAAAAGTTATTTTTATGAAAGTTTCTAGATTATTTACAGTAGTCATATTAAGCTCAGCTTTGGTTTTTTCAGGATGTAAGTCTATGACTAATACCACCAAAGGTGCTGCGATAGGCTCTGTTGCCGGTGCTGCAGTTGGTGCAGGAGTCGGAAAATTATTGGGAAATGTAGCTGTTGGTGCTATTGCCGGAGCTGCTGTAGGAGGTACTACCGGTGCTCTTATCGGTAAAAAAATGGACAAACAGGCTGCGGAACTTGAAGCACAATTGGGACAGAATGCTGATGTTGAACGTATAGGAGAGGGTATTAAAGTAACTTTTGAATCAGGTATCCTTTTTCAGACTAACAAGGCTGATCTTAACACTTCTTCAAAGGATGCTTTGACAAAGTTTGCAAAAACTCTGTCGGATTATCCTGATACTAATATCATGATTTATGGTCATACCGATAATACAGGTACAGATGCGATCAATCTACCGTTATCAGAAAGACGTGCTAACGCTGTTAAGGTTTTTCTTGTTAATGCAGGTGTAGGTTCTCCGAGGATTACAACACAGGGTATGGGTTCATCATCTCCAGTTGCTACTAATGATACAGAAGCAGGTCGTCAGCAAAACAGACGTGTTGAAATTGCTATTACTGCTAATGAAGATATGTTGAAAAAAGCGCAGGCAGGCGAACTTTGATAAATTTTCAAATAGTATTTAAAATATTTTAGCTCCGGTTTACTGCCGGGGCTATTTTTTATTTAATATTTTTTTGTATTGGAAATGTTTCTTATTATCTTTGCGGCCGTTATGACTGAGTGAGGGGGGGCGATGGTTCCCCCATTTTTTTATTTTAGCACGGCATATGCAAATTGAAGCTGTAAAAAAAGTTGTCGAAGAATGGATGGAAGGAACTTCATTTTTTTTAGTTGACCTGTCCATTAGTAAAGAAAACGACATTAATATTGAGTTTGAATCGGAGGATTCAGATATTGATATTGAAGATTGTGTAACCCTTTCAAAGCACATCGAATCAAGATTTGACAGGGAAGTTGAAGATTATTCTCTTGAAGTAGGCTCTGCAGGCATCGGACAACCCTTTAAAGTTCAAAAACAATTTGAGATTAATGTCGGCAATGAAGTTGAGGTAATTACCAGAGATGGTAGAAAAGCAAAAGGAATACTTCTGAATGCAGATGCCGAAGGTTTCGGAGTGCAGATAGAAACTAAAGAAAAACCGGAAGGAAGCAAGAGACCTGTTAAAACTATGGTCCTGAAAATGTTTAAATATCCGGATGTAAAATCAGTAAAAACTGTGATTCATTTTGACTGAACTAACTGAATTAAAAATATACCAATTCATATTAATCAACAAATGGCAAAAAAAGTTGAAACAATCAATTTGATTGATACTTTCTCAGAATTCAAGGAATTGAAAAATATTGACCGTGCAACTATGGTGAGTGTTCTCGAAGAGTCTTTCAAGAATGTTCTGGCCAAGTTGTTTGGATCTGATGAAAATTTTGATGTTATCATTAATCCTGATAAGGGAGATTTTGAAATATGGCGTAATCGTGTAATCGTTGAAGATGATTTGATTGAAGATGTAAACAGAGAGATTACTCTTACTGAGGCACATAAGATAGATGCTGACTTTGAATTGGGTGAAGAAGTTACTGATGAGGTTCATTTACTGGATTTTGGCAGAAGAGCTGTGCTTAACCTGAGACAGACTCTGGCTTCCAAGATACTTGAACTTCAAAAAGATAGTCTTTACAATAAATTTATTGAAAAGATCGGACAAATAGTAAGCGCTGAAGTTTACCAAATCTGGAAAAAGGAAATTCTGTTGCTTGATGATGAAGGTAATGAAATGCTTTTACCAAAACAGGAACAGATACCTTCTGATTTCTTCCGTAAAGGTGAAAGTATCAGGGCTGTTGTTGAGAGAGTTGAAAATAAGAGTAACAATCCTAAAATTATATTGTCAAGAACATCTCCGGTTTTCCTTGAAAGACTATTTGAACTGGAAGTTCCTGAAATACATGAAGGTCTGATACTTATACGTAAAGTTGCAAGAATCCCGGGTGAGAGAGCTAAAGTTGCTGTTGAGTCATATGATGAAAGGATTGATCCTGTGGGAGCTTGTGTCGGAGTAAAAGGTGCCCGTATTCATGGCATAGTAAGGGAGTTAAGAAACGAAAATATTGATGTAATCAATTATACTGCTAACATCAATCTGTTTATTCAAAGATCACTTAGCCCGGCTAAAATTTCTTCGATAAGACTTGATGAAACCAATAAAAAAGCTGAAGTTTTCCTTAAACCGGAGGAGGTTTCACTTGCAATCGGTAAAGGTGGTATGAATATTAAACTGGCGTCAATGCTGACCGGATATACTATTGATGTGTTCCGTGAAACTGATGAACTCGAAGATGATGATATCTATCTGGATGAATTTAAGGATGAAATTGATGAATGGGTTATTGATGCGCTTAAGAAAATCGGATGTGATACTGCCCGTAATGTACTTGCTCTGCCTCGTGAAGTCCTGATTGAAAAGGCGGACTTAGAGGAAAGCACTGTTGATGAAGTACTTTCAATATTGAAATACGAATTTGAGGATTAAGGCGGGTATAGTCGGTTTGACCACGTCTGAAAATTAAAAAAAAATTTAAAACCAATTTATGTCTATCAGATTAAATAAGGTAACCAGGGATTTAAACGTAGGAATCACCACATTAGTTGGTTTTCTCCAGAAGAAAGGTCATACGGTTGAGAATAATCCTAATGCAAGAATCACTGAGGAAGAATATGAGATGCTTGTCAGGGAATTCAGCCAGGATATGAATCTCAAACAAGAAGCTGAACGTCTTGTTCAGGAACGCATCAGCCGTGATAAGCAGAAAGTTGTTGAAACTCCTGTTAAAAATGAAGAGCCAAAGGTTGAAACCGCTGCAAAACCGGATGGACCTACAAAAGTTGAAGCGGAAACTGTTACTGCAGAAACTACAGAAAACAAACCTCATATTAAGCTTGTAGGAAGCATTGATCTTGATGCCTTGAATAAAAGGCCAAAACCTGCTGCTCCAAAACAAGAAGAGGTTCAAAAAGTAGTTGAACAAAAAGTGGTTGAACAAAAAGTAGCTGAGCATGAAGCAACTGAGCAAAAAGTGGTTGAAACCAAACCTGAAGTGATAGCAGAGGTGAAACCATTTGAAAAACCTGCGGTTAAATCTGAAGAAAAACCTGTTGAAAAAGTCGTTGTTGTTCAACCTGAGCCTGTTGCTCCTAAGGTTGCAGAAGAGAAGAAACCTGAACCTGAGAAGATAGAAAAAATTGAAGAAGTTAAAGTTGAAAAGGAAATAAAGGCAGAAAAGCCGAAGGTTGTATCTGAACCGGAGAAAAAAGAGATTTCTTTTGTGAAACCAAAACCGAATATAGCCGAAAAGAAAGTAGTTAAGGCAGTTGAACCGGAAGTTCAGCCTGGAACTACAGAAAGCGGCGAACCGGAACTATTCAGATTGGGTGATAACAAGATAGAATCAAATATTAAAGTCATTAAGACTATTGATTTGGCTTCATTGAACCAGTCAACCAGACCTAAGAAAAAGACTCAGGCTGAAAAGCGAAAGGAACGTGAAGAAAAATTCCAAAGTGATAAGACTGCACGTCAGCAGAATAAACCTGGTGAAGTTAAAAAACCATCAGGTGCTCCTGATGATCAGAAAAAGATTAGCAAGCCAAATATTAATCCTAATCAGAATTCAACTCAGACACCGGGTCAGCCTCAGTCAAATACTTCACTTGCCGATCAAAAGAAGAAAAAACGTAGCAGAATTAAGGATGGCAAAGTAAGAGTTAATGATACTCCCGGTCAGAATCAGGGCCAACATCAGGGCCAACATCGTCCGGGTCAGGCTACACAGGAATTTAAGTCAAAACTTAAAAAACCTGTTTTGAAAACTGAAGTCAGCAGTGAAGATGTTTCAAAACAAATAAAAGAAACTTTGGCAAGGCTTACTACCAAACCAAAGAAAGGTACAAAATATCGTAAAGAAAAACGTGAAGCCGGTTCTTTGAAGAGGATGGAACAAGCCGAAAGAGAAGAGCAGGATAGCAGAATTATTAAAATTACCGAATTTGTTACTGTTAACGATTTGGCAAACATGATGGATGTGCCTGTTGTTCAGGTTATTTCTATCTGTATGAGTATAGGACAAATGGTGTCTATCAATCAGCGTCTTGATGCTGAAACCATCAATTTCGTTGCAGACGAATTTGGTTATAAGACAAGTTACGTGAGTGCTGAAGTTATGGAAGCTATCCAGACAGAAGAAGATTCTGAAGAAGATCTTATTCCTCGTCCACCGATTGTTACTGTAATGGGTCACGTTGACCATGGTAAGACATCTTTACTTGACTATATCCGTAATACAAACGTAATTGCCGGTGAAGCCGGAGGTATTACACAGCATATCGGTGCATACAATGTTAAGTTACCTGACGGAAGAAAGATTACTTTCCTGGATACTCCGGGTCATGAAGCTTTTACAGCTATGCGTGCCCGTGGTGCCAAGGTTACCGACTTAGCCATAATTATTGTTGCCGCTGATGATAATGTGATGCCACAGACTATTGAAGCTATAAATCATGCTTCAGCAGCAAATGTTCCTATGGTATTTGCCATAAACAAGATTGATAAACCGGGAGCTGATCCTGAAAAGATCAAACAGACGCTTGCCCAAATGAATTATCTTGTTGAGGACTGGGGCGGTAAGTACCAATCTCAGGATATCTCAGCAAAAAAGGGTATCAAGGTAGAAGAATTACTTGAAAAAGTATTGCTGGAAGCAGAACTTTTAGATTTGAAAGCTAATCCAAACCGTAAAGCTATTGGTAATGTCATTGAATCATCTCTGGACAAGGGAAGAGGTTATATTGCTACAATCCTTGTACAGAATGGTACTTTAAAAATCGGTGATATTGTTGTTGCCGGAACCAATTATGGCAGGATAAAAGCAATGTTTAATGAACGTGGAATAAGAGTTACCGAAGCCGGACCTTCAGAACCTGTACTTATACTTGGTTTGAATGGAGCTCCTCAGGCCGGTGATAACTTTAATGTTCTGGAAAGTGAACAGGAAGCGCGTGAAATTACAAATAAACGTGAGCAGTTACAAAGAGAACAAGGTTTAAGGACCAATAAGATACTTACCCTTGCTGAAATCGGCAGACGTATTGCTGTGGGTAACTTCAAGGAATTGAATGTTATTGTCAAGGGTGATGTTGACGGATCTATCGAAGCTCTTTCAGACTCATTGATTAATCTTTCAACTGAAGAAATACAGGTTAATGTCATACATAAAGCTGTAGGTGCTATCTCTGAATCAGATATTACTTTGGCTTCTGCATCTGATGCCATTATTATCGGCTTCCAGGTAAGACCTTCTCAGGCAGCTAGAAGACTTGCTGATAAAGAAGGTGTGGACATGAGATTGTATTCGATTATATATGATGCGATTGAAGAAGTCAGGGCTGCTATGGAAGGTATGTTGTCTCCTGAAATCAAAGAAGAGATTACTGCGACTATAGAAATCAGAGAAGTCTTTAAAATTACTAAAGTCGGTACTGTTGCCGGTTGTATGGTCAAGGAAGGTAAAGTCAAGAGAGGCAATAAGTTGAGACTTATTCGTGACGGCATCGTGATTTATACCGGTGAATTGAGTTCACTTAAACGTTTTAAGGAAGAGGTCAAAGAAGTTAATCAGGGCTATGAATGTGGATTAAGTTTTTCTTCATATCAGGATCTTAAAATCGGAGACGTTGTAGAATCCTTTGAAGAAGTAGAAGTACGCAAGAGCCTTTAATACTTTTTGCTTTTCCTGTTATTAGTTTGTTCCTGCAAATAAGGGATAAAAAAGATTAATAAATGGGATGGATTGATTTAGTGTTCGGAATCTTGTTGATTCTAAATATTGTTACTGGTATAAAAAATGGTTTCTTTGAAGAAATTGGCACTTTTGCCGGTTTAATTGCCGGTATTTGTGCCGGCATTTCTTTGAGGGAAGAAACCGCGCAGTTCCTTCTTAATTTCTCTTCTATTTCTATTATTTCATTGAAGGTAATGAGTTTTTTCTTGCCTTTCATCTTAGTTTTTCTTTTCTTTGTAATAATGGCCAAAGTTTTGAGCCATTTTTTCAAGGCGATTTCAATGGGTTGGGTTAACAGAACAGCCGGTGGAGTTTTCTGTTTTTTCAAGGGTTTACTGATTTTAAGTATTGTAATAAACCTGTATGAAATGGTAGACAGGGATAGAAGTTTTATCGGACAGGACAAGATAGAATCATCTTTACTATATAAACCGATAGAAAAGTTTGCACCTGGTATTTTCCCGGCATTGAAAAAGTCTTTGATTATCAAAAAACATGATGCTGATGAGAAATCAGGTAATCAAAAAATTGTAGTATGATGGAAGAAAATATATTGGATAAAGTAACCAATGGCGAATATAAATACGGATTTGTTTCAGATATTGAGGCTGATACCATTGGTCCGGGTTTGAATGAAGATGTAATTAGATATATTTCTCAAAAAAAAAATGAACCGGAATGGTTGCTGGAGTTCAGATTGAAGGCTTACCGCCATTGGCTGACTCTTGAAATGCCTTCCTGGGCTCATTTGAATATTCCCGAAATAGATTACCAAAGTATTGTTTATTTTTCTGCGCCGAAATCAAAAACGGCTCCTAATAGTCTTTCGGAGGTTGACCCGGAACTATTAAAAACTTTTGACAGGCTGGGAATACCCCTTGAAGAGCAGAAACATCTGACAGGAATGGCTGTTGACGCCGTGATGGATAGTGTTTCGGTGAAAACCACTTTCAAAGAAAATCTTGCAGAGCTCGGAATAATCTTTTGTTCTTTCAGTGAAGCTGTTCAGCAATATCCTGATTTGGTCAGGCAGTATCTTGGATCTGTTGTCGGTTACAGAGATAATTTTTTTGCAGCACTCAACAGTGCTGTTTTCAGTGACGGATCCTTTGCATATATACCTAAAGGAGTCAGATGTCCGATGGAGCTCTCCACTTATTTCAGGATAAACGCTGCCAATACAGGCCAGTTTGAACGAACTTTACTTGTGGCTGATGACGAAAGCTATGTCAGTTATCTTGAAGGATGTACTGCTCCTATGCGTGATGAAAACCAGTTACATGCAGCAATCGTTGAAATTATTGCAAATGAAAAGGCTGAAGTTAAGTATTCAACTGTTCAGAACTGGTATCCCGGGGATAAGAATGGTAAAGGAGGTATTTTTAACTTTGTAACTAAAAGAGGCTTGTGCAAGGGTAAAGGATCAAAGATTTCCTGGACTCAGGTCGAAACCGGATCTGCGATAACCTGGAAATATCCAAGTTGCATA
>CAZCWK010000038.1:0-4690 GCA_964502355.1 uncultured Bacteroidales bacterium | reverse complement strand
GTCGCCGTGACCAACAACTGCCAGCAGGCCGATACCGGCACCAAGATGATTCATCTGGGTAAGAATACCAGAAGCAGAATAGTTTCAAAAGGTATTTCTGCAGGTAGAAGTCAGAATAGTTACCGCGGACTTGTCAAGGTTTCACCAAAAGCAGATAATGCAAGAAACTTTTCTCAATGTGATAGTCTTTTGCTTGGTGACAAATGCGGAGCGCATACATTCCCTTATATAGATATTAATAATGAAACTGCTGTGGTTGAGCATGAGGCTACCACTTCCAAAATAAATGAAGATCAGCTTTTTTATTGTAACCAGAGAGGCATATCCACTGAGGATGCCGTGGCAATGATTGTAAATGGTTATGCTAAAGAAGTAATTAACAAATTACCGATGGAGTTCGCGGTCGAAGCCCAAAAACTTTTACAGATAACTCTTGAAGGAAGTGTTGGTTGATGAATGTTTTTGAACACACATTATTTTCAGTCTGGGGCTATCCTTTAAGCGTTATGGAGTTCCTGGCTGTTCTTACGGGATTGGCTGCAGTTTATCTGGCCTCAAAGGCTAAATCAGTCAATTTTATTTTTGGAATGATAAATAATGTGCTTTATTTCACGCTGTTCTTTCGTTTTCATCTGTATTCAATGATGCTGCTTCAGGTAGTATATTTCATATTCAGTGCATACGGATTTTACCGGTGGAAACACCCGAAAGGCAATCAGGCTGATGAAAAAAATGAGCAACAAATCAGGCTTCTTCAGTGGAAGAGTCGTATAATATACGCTGTAGCTATTATCATTGCCGGATTAATCTGGGGATATGCGGTGATTAATTTTCAATCGAGGTTTCCCGAATATTTTGATCCTCCTGCTTATCCTTTGCTGGATGCAGTTCTGACAATGGCAAGCGTTGCCGGGCAGTGGCTTTTGTCCAACAAATATTTTGACAACTGGCCACTCTGGATAGTTGTAGATATAATTTCGTGCATTCTGTATGCTGTTATGGGTATGTTTTTTACATCTTTGCTGTACGGACTGTTTACGATAATTGCATTTCGTGCACTTATTGATTGGGGAAAAATTTATAAAGGTTATAAAGTTGAATTGAGAAGATGAGCGAAGAGATTGAAGAACCGGTAAAAAAGAGCTGGAAAGTATTTGCTCTTTTGCTGTTTATATTGTTGATACTGATAGGCCTGGCTATTCTGCTTGGCATATGGTATTTTGACAACATAGAGGATTCCGCTGTAGTGATGGATACTACCAGAGTCCTTTTAAGTGGTTCATTCTTATTGTTATTGATAGTTGTTTTGTCAATAATTGTTATAAGGTTTTACAAGCCTTCAAAAAAGAAAAAAAAGACTAAGAAAAAAATTAGTAAATCGGTTAAACCCAGGAAAAAAGTAAAACGATAATATATGGCAAGTGATAACATTTTATTGGAAATAAAAGACTTACATGCTTCTATAGGCGGTAAAGAGATATTAAAAGGTATAAACCTTACTATTGGGAAAGGCGAAATTCATGCTATCATGGGTCCTAATGGCTCAGGTAAAAGTACGCTTTCAGCTGTTCTTACGGGTAATCCAACATTTGATGTGACTCAGGGTGAGGTTTGGTTCAAGGGAAAGAATCTTCTTGAAATGGCACCTGAAGTAAGGTCCAGAGAGGGAATGTTCCTTAGTTTCCAGTATCCGGTTGAAATACCCGGTGTAAGTATGGTTAACTTCATGCGTACTGCCGTAAATGAACACCGCAAACATAACGAGCTTGATCCGCTTTCAGCTGCGGATTTTTTGAAGCTGATGCGTGAGAAAAGGTCGGTTGTTGAGCTTGACAGCAAACTAGCAAACAGGTCGGTCAATGAAGGTTTCTCCGGTGGTGAGAAAAAAAGGAACGAGATTTTCCAGATGGCAATGCTCGAACCTTCTCTTTCTATTCTTGACGAAACAGATAGCGGGCTGGATATTGATGCGCTTCGTATTGTAGCAACAGGTGTTACCAAACTGCGTACTCCTGAGAATTCCACGATAGTTATAACTCATTATCAAAGACTTCTGGATTATATAGTGCCTGATTTTGTTCATATCCTCTACGATGGCATGATTGTTAAAACAGGCGGTAAAGAGCTTGCTCTTGAGCTTGAAGAAAAGGGTTATGACTGGATCAAAAATTTATAATTATTATAAATAGTATTAAGCTTTTTTGCTTTTACTTTCAGGTCAGGTATTAATTAAAATACTAATTATCAGACAATGCAAATTGAAGATCAATATATAGATTTATACAAAAGTTATTCAGAAGCTTTGGGGAAATCTTGTGCAGGAATACTGAATGAAGCCAGAGATAATGCATTTGATGCATTTGTCAAACTGGGATTTCCTAAAGTAGCCGGTGAGGATTACAAAAACTGTGATTTAACTGAATTGCTTTCCAAAGATTATGGTATGAATCTTAATCGTATTCATTTTCCCATTAATCCTCAGGAAGTTTTCAGTTGTGATGTACCGAACCTTTCAACCAGGCTTGGTTTCATACTTAATGACAGGTATCAGGATACAGGGAAGAATACTGGTTTAAATGACGGTGCATTTTTTGGCAGTCTCAATGAGTTTGCAAAATCTCATGGAGATATAGTCGGGAAATACTATAATTCGTTGGCTAAAGATTCTGCTGAAGGGATGACCCATTTTAACACAACTTTCGTACAGGATGGTTTTGTACTGTATGTTCCTGCAAATGTTGTTGTTGAAAAACCGGTTCAATTGATACAGGTTTTATATGGAAATGAAGATTTGCTGACGCAAAGAAGGATACTGGTTATTATTGAAGATGGTGCAAGTGCAAGATTGTTGATTTGCGATCATACTTTATCGCAAAAAGATCTTTTCTCAAATCAGGTTTCTGAAATATTCCTTGGCGAAAATGCGAATCTTGAGTATTACGAGCTTGAAATGAATGGCCTGAATGCTGTAAGGGTTAGTAATAATTTTTCTTCGCTTAGTGAAGGAGCCAACTTGTTGCATAATGGCATTTGTCTGAGTAATGGTTTCACCAGGAATAATATTAATGTTGCTCTTGACGGTAAACATGCTGAAGCAAATCTTTCCGGCATAGCTCTTGTTGATAAAGATCAGTTTGTTGACAATCATTTATTCGTGGATCACAAGGTGCCTGAATGTGCAAGTAACCAGCTCTACAAATATGTTTTGGATAACAATGCAAAGGGTATTTTTGCCGGTAAAATCATGGTCAGGAAAGATGCTCAGAAGACCTCAGCTTATCAATCCAACAAAAATCTTTGCGCAGATCGTCAGGCGAGAATGTTTACAAGGCCTCAGCTTGAGATTTATGCTGATGATGTCAAGTGTAGTCATGGTTCTGCTACAGGACAGATAGATGAGAATGCGCTTTTCTATATGCTTTCAAGAGGGATTTCTGAGCAGGAATCAAGAATGTTGCTGAAATTTGCTTTCACTTCAGATGTGCTTGACAAAATAAGTCTGGCTCCTCTGCATGACAGGATGAGGCTGCTTGTTGAAAAAAGATTCAGAGGTGAGTTGGCAAGGTGTGCAGGATGTTCTTCTACAAATTGTCAGTGATTATGGATAATTATTTTCAGCATATTAGAGAAGAGTTTCCGATACTCAAAAAGCAGGTGTACGGGAAGCAACTGATTTATTTTGATAACGCTGCAACTACCCAGAAACCTGTTAGGGTGGTGGAAAAGATTGTAAGCGGATATTATGATAATAATGCCAATATTCACAGAGGTGTTCATTACCTGAGCCAGAGAGCAACTGAGGCTCATGAAGGAGCAAGGGAAAAAGTAAGAGGTTTTATAAACGCAGAAAAGGCTTCTGAGATAATTTTCACAAGAGGAACAACTGAAGCAATTAATCTCGTGGCATTTTCTTTTGGTGAGGCTTTCTGTAGTGAAGGTGACGAAGTGGTGGTTTCAGCGATGGAACACCATTCAAATATTGTTCCCTGGCAATTGCTTTGTGAAAGGAAGAAGATGAAGTTGAAAGTTATTGGCATTAATGATGCCGGTGAATTATCGATGGAATCTTTAAAAAGCCATTTAAATCCAAAGGTAAAAATTATAGCTCTCACTCATGTCTCCAATGTGCTTGGAACAATAAATCCGGTCAGGGATGTTATAAAGCTTGCTCATGATAATAATATACCTGTATTGATAGACGGTGCGCAGTCTTCGCCTCATCTTAAGATTGATGTTAAAGATCTGGACGCTGATTTTTATGCCTTTTCATCGCATAAAATGTATGGCCCGACCGGTATCGGAGTGCTTTACGGCAAATCTTCGTTGCTTGAGCAAATGCCTCCTTATCAGGGCGGTGGAGAAATGATTGATCAGGTGCTTTTTGAAAAAACCACATGGAATGTTCTGCCTTATAAGTTTGAGGCTGGTACTCCTGGCTTTATTGGTTCAACAGCCTTCGCTGAAGCTATCGATTTCATCGGTGAAACCGGGCTTGAAAGGATTGAAAAATATGAGCATAGTTTGCTAGAGTATGCTGTTGATAAAATGTCAAAGATTGATGGTATAAGATTTATTGGAACTGCAGAGAACAAAGCTTCGGTGATTTCATTCCTTCAGGGCGATATTCATCCTTTTGATACCGGGACTCTGCTTGACCATTTAGGTATTGCTGTTCGTACAGGTCATCACT
>CAZCWK010000037.1:12834-27619 GCA_964502355.1 uncultured Bacteroidales bacterium | reverse complement strand
TAGCACCACAGATTCTGGTTCTGTTTGTCTGGGTTCGAGTCCTAGCGGAACAACAAATAACAAATTAAAAATCCTTGCAAGTAAAGCACTTGCAAGGATTTTTAATTTACAGCTACAACAAACTATCTTCTGATTATCAGTTTTTCCATCTGAATATTCTGACCGCATTTCAAACTTATCATATAAATACCATCTTCAAGATCCTGTGTTTTGATAATTTGCCTTTGCCCTTCAAATTTTACATCTTTGACAAGAACACCCATTAAATCATAAATTTTCAAATCCGATACATAATTGCCATTAATTAATGAAGTCACTTCAATATAGTTTGAAGCCGGATTTGGAACAAATTTGAATAAAGTTGGATTTATGGCAGGATTGTTATTACCGGTTACATGAATGGAAACCATATTGGATTTAGATCTTCTCTCATCTTTACTCTTAAATGGTGGTGAAACCACTAAATCATCAGTACCATCATTATCATATCCAATCGCCTCAACTGTATAATAAGCTGTCCCGTTTATAGAATTAATGTCATCATAATTATTATTTCCTATATCGAGTGAATCAATCAATACCAACGTATCTGAGGTAAATCCCCGATAAACATCATATTTTTTTACTTCAAAACCAACATAATCATCCCATTTAAGATTAACATTACTGCCTGATCCCGCTGCAGTTAAATGTATAGTCTTATGATGATTGCTCATCGGGGTTTCAACACCACATTTATCCAGAATCGTAACACGATAGCTGTATGATCTATCCTGAGGATTTGAAACCGAATCAACATAAACATCTTTTTCATTGGCTTTTACTGTACCAATCCTATCGTATTTACCTGTATTTTTATTATCCCTGTATACATTAAACGATTCGATTGACTTTGAATCAGCATGTTTCCAATAGATTATATTTCCGGCCTTTTGAACACTTACCCTTACTATTCCCGGATTCTTTAACCTGATTTTATTTACATTCACACTGTCGGTTGAGCTTATACTATCATTTGTATAAACGGTCACTAAATACTTTTTGTCAGCGACAGGAGAAGCTTTAGGATTTCTTATGGTATCATTATCAAGACCTTCTGATGGTACCCATTTATATCTGAGTTGTTGAGAACCCGTATAATTATTTTCAACATCCAGTTGAGCATAATCGCCACATTCAACAGATAAATCATCACAAGCCTTAGCTACAAATGGTAAAACTTTAACATTAACAGTATCTAATAAATACTGACCATAGGGCGGTATTATTTCCAATAAATAAGTCGTAGTTTTTCTGATATTGCAAACAGGATTAGCTATAGTATCATTTGACAAGCCTGTAGAAGGCGTCCACTTATATTTCAACCTTCCTTTTCCATTGAAGTTTGTCTCTACACTATCAAGCTTAACGCTGCCACCACAAACAATTTCCTTATCCCTTCCGGATGTTGCTGTAAGCGGAAGTACTGTAACCAAAACAGAGTCTTCATCTGTACAACCACCAAATCCACTTACTGATGCTGTAACAGTATATTTACGGGAAACAGTCGCTGTTAAAACCGGATTTTTTATTGTGTCATTGTCTAAGCCATCAGAAGGAAACCATTTATATTTAAGATTTTCTTTGTTCATAAAATCCGACGAAACGCCCAGCTGAACTTCACTTCCGACTACAACAATCATATCTTCGCATGCATCAATCTTAAGCGGATTTACATTTACAAATACCGAATCCTCCATAATAGAACCTTGGGGAGGCACTACGGTAATCCTGTACATCGTAGATTGAGTAGCAAAACAAACCGGATTCGGCACTGTGTCATTACTTAAGCCTTCCGAAGGTGACCAGATATACTTTAACTTATTTGGATATTTGTAGTTCGTCTTCACAGAATCCAGTTGAACTGAACCACTGCAATCTATTGTTTTATCACTTCCTGCGTCAGCTTTGAGTTTTATTGTTCTGACCGTAACAGCATCTGAAGATGAACAACCCTCAGATGTAATTACCATAACAGAATAAGTAATATCCTTAACAGGTTTACAAACAGGATTGGCTATAGTACAATCACTCAATCCATCAGGAGGTGACCAGAAATATGTCAATTTCCTGTTTCCTGTATAATTGCATCCGACTCCAAGCATTACAGAATCACCATAATAGACATTGAAATCCTCACCCGCTTCTGCAACCAGTTCATTGACTTTTATGGTTATTGAATCATAAGCCGGTGGCCCTACAGGCGGTGTAACTGTAATTATATATGTAGTAGTAACAGACGGTCCGAACACAGGATCAGGTATTGTATCGTTATCCAGACCAGCCTCCGGGGTCCACTTATATCTTAATCTGCCCTTACCCTGATAATTTGTTTTAACAGAATCAATTTTAACAGGACCACTGCAAACAATTGTTTTATCACTACCGGCGTCAACAATCATAGAAACAACTTTTACTCTTACGTCATCACTATATGAACATCCATAAGGAGTACTAACCTCAACATTATATGTGATATCTTTCTTTGCTGAACATACAGGTTCTGCAATAGTATCACATGATAGAAAATCAGATGGAGTCCATTTATACCTGAGTTTTTGAGTACCGGTATAATTTGTTTTTGTACTCAAGATTGTTGAATCTCCAAACTGTAAATTGATATCATCACAAGCCCGTGCTACAAAAGGTTCTACAAATACAGTAACAGAATCTTTTACAGGAGGTCCAAAATATGGAGTAACTGTAACTACATAAGTTGTTGTAGTTTTCGGTAAACAAAGCGGATTTGGAGAAGTCACATCATCAAGACCTTCAGATGGAGACCATTTGTATGTCAGATCTCTTTTACCTGTATAGTTGCTCTTAACACTATCTAACCGTACGGGACCGCTGCAAACAATAGTTTTATCTCTGCCGGCATTAACATACATCGGTATAACTGTTACTTTAATCGTGTCTTTAGAAATCCACTCCTCGTTAGTCATTGCCGTCAAAGTGTATGTTGTTGTCTCCGTTGCATGGCACAGAGGTTCAGGACTTGTCGGATCGTCCAAACCTTTTGAGGGTGTCCATTGATAAACTATATTGCCACCGGGTTTTGTATAGTTATTTTTAGTCTCACCAAGCCTGATCTCATCACCGCATACCATCGTTTTATCCTTGCCAACACTAACAAAAAAACTGGATATTTTGACCAATCCATCAAGAGCAGCAACATAATTTTTAACAACACCAAGATCCAGCATCCATTTTTTATAATAAGAGCAGGGGACAATTGATCCCCCGGCATTTAAATCATCCCACACATACCAGGGAGTAGGCCACAAACAATAGGTTGGTTCAATATAATCATAAAGAGGTATGTCATTTTTTGTGAAGGTCCAGTATCCATGATGAGCCATTTGTACATAATCAGCTTTAATATCAGCACCTGAATCAAGCAATTTCTTTGCTCCTAAAACACCAAGATCAGCCAGAAAAAGAACAGATTTTTGCTGAGACATGACCTTAATTATCATCGAAGAATTATTCCTTGGATCTACTTTAATTTCAGGATTCGCCACACCTAGTATATCAAATCTTGTATTATCAATAATAATTGTAGAGTTTCTTTCAGGTTTAATAACTTTCATACCTTTTTTAAGTAAAGGAGTGTTTTGCAGGGCGTATTTGAAAGGCAGGTAAGATATATCCAGAAAATCCGCACCATACATCATAAGCCAGCACTCGATACAATCATTGATAAAATATTTGCTGCATTCAGGAGTCAATTCTGAAACCGCCGGAAAAGAAAAATACAGATTTTTAATAAAAAGGCCTTTAGGGTCTTTAAGTACTTCCGTACAAACATTCATATGATCAAAGTCAGGATGAGTAATGAACCATGCATCGATAGTATCCTTCCCTATGCTTTTTAAAAATTCGCGAAAATACTGGGTATCATCGTTGTAACCACCATCAATAACAATTATCTTTTTATCGTTATCAGTTTGAATAACATAGGACATCATCATCCCTGTATTACCCCCCATATTGTTACCGGGTAATTGCCAAAGACAAAAATTATCATTCAATGACCTGCTGGCAGCCATTGAAAACATGGAAAGCAACAAAGAAAAAACCAGTAATAAATATCTCAAATTTTAAATATTTTCACAAATTATAACATTTGCAAATTTAATGGAAAAATCGATTTTTAAAAAATATCTTATGTCTGAAAAACCTGAACTTTAGCATTTTAATGTTACAAAATCTTAAGACGGTTAAACATGTTATACACTTGAAGCCTATATATAAATAAAAAAACTATTTTTGCATTCAAAAGCATTATTTAATTTCTAAAACAAACAAAATGCTCAGTTATATTACATGGACTTTTAAACCTCAGCTTTTTATGCTTGGGAACTGGGAAGTCAGATGGTACGGCGTCCTGTATGCCTTTGCTTTTTATTTTGGTCTTGTATTGGTCACCAAAATGTTTAAAAAAGAAAAAGTGAAGGATAGCTGGGTAGATATCCTGTTTCTTTATGTTATAGCAGCTGTCATTGTGGGCGCAAGACTTGGACATGTATTTTTCTATGCCTGGGATTATTACTCCCAACATCCATGGGAAATTCTCAAAATATGGGAAGGTGGTCTTGCCAGTCATGGAGGAGCAATAGGTATTTTAATAGCGATCTGGATTTATTCGAAGTATGTCACTAAAAGAAGTATGCTTTGGACTATGGACAGACTGGTGATACCTGTAGCTTTTGCCGGCCTGCTTATCAGGACCGGAAATCTTTGCAATCATGAGATATATGGATATCCGACAACCTTACCCTGGGGATTCAGGTTTATCACAAATCTGCGTCAGTGGCAACATGGAGCAGATCCGATATTCACCGATCCATGCCATCCTACCCAATTATATGAAGGTTTATTATATCTCGCATGCTTTATTTTCCTTTGGTGGCTTTATAACAAAGGAAAAACTGCTAAAAACAGAGAAGGTTTAATATTTGGAATTTTCCTTGTATGGATTTTTACAGCCCGAATACTTATAGAATTCATAAAACTCGATCAGGAAGCATTTGAGGCTTCAATGAGATTAAACATGGGGCAGTTACTTAGTATTCCTTTTGTTATTGCCGGGGTCATATTGATAGTCCTCGCTCTAAAAAAGAAGCCTGTCTATTATGACGTTGAAACCATACAACAGGATAATGAAAAGAAACCTGCAAAAAAGGAATTCTCGTCTAACGTTAAGACAAAATCGACAGATAAAAAATAAGAAGATCAGATTAAAGTTCAAGTAATCCTTTACCTTGTCTGATTATGACCATCTCTTCCTGAGTGCAGTCAACGACAGTGGATTCCAGTTCACCCCCAATACCTCCGTCGATTACAAGATCGACGGAATGCCCGTATCGTTCATCAATCAGTTCCGGATTTGTGGTATATTCGGTTTGGTCATCGGGATCATGTAAAGTCATACTCATCAAGGGATTTCCTAACTCTTTGACAATTGCCATTGTTATCCCGTTATCAGGAATACGCACCCCAACAGTATTTTTTTGCTTGAAAAGTTTCGGAAGACTGTTACTTCCATTGAGAATAAAAGTATATGGACCGGGGAGGTTTTTTTTGAGGATTTTAAAAGTCGGAGTATCAAGTTTAGCAAACTCACTGACCTGACTCAAATCAGAACAAATAAACGAGAGATTCGCTTTACGCGGATCTTCTTTTTTAAGCTTGCAGATTTTTTCAACAGCTCTGGCATGAAAAATATCACAACCTATTGCATATACTGTATCTGTAGGATATATAATCAATCCCCCTTCTTTTAAGGCATTCGCAATCTTTTGAATTACCTTGAAATTCGGATTATCTTCATACAGTTTAATAAGCATTATTCATTACAATTTTATGCGCACAAAGATATAGAAACCAGTCGATTTATTATACAACTCTGATAGTTTGCAGTCCTTAATCTTTAATCAACTTTAATCTCTCTGATTACCAATCCCCTATGCAACACATTCGGATTCCTGATACTTCTGTTCTTCTCAACAACAACAGGCTTAGGCAAGTCGAAGCTTTTTAAATTTACTTCTCCTGTTTTGACAAAGGCCGCATTCAGTAATGTCTCGTTAATATCTCCCAATTGTTTTAAGCCAACAACACCGGTATCATCCAGTTCAATATCAGGACTGAAACCCGCAGTAAAATCAGACTGCCCGAGACTATTGAAAAATCTGGCCACAATTGGCTGCATTCCCCATTTGTTTTTACTATCTTTTTCTTCATAGATGGTATATGATGCTACATTCTTCCCGTAAGTAACACCACCGATCAGAAAAACATCCATACTTGGTTTCAGGCTATTAATAAGTTGTTCACTTGCTGAAGCAGTATAATTACCCGTAAGAATTATAACTCTTGTTATGTTTGACCCCACATTATTTATTTTGGCAAGTTTTTTTTCATCATCTGTGATGTAATCAGTAAAATATGAATTAAAATAATCCTTGCCATATTTATTAGTATAGTATTCCTGGAGATTATCATTAAACTTGTAATAAGTATAAATCTTTGAGTTGCTTAAATTCCTGACTATCATACTTGCAAGATTAACAGCCGATGAAGAGTATCCTCCACTATTGTATCTCAAATCAAGTATCAGTTCATTTATTCCTGCAGTTTTGAAACCGGAAAAAATCTCGTTCAGTTCAAGGTCATATTTCAGGTCATCCGAGCCATTGTCAGGAGCAAAAAAATTGTACACCAGATATCCTGTTTTATTATGCTCAGTCGTATAAATTGTATCAAGATAGACAGGATTCTCAGAATAAGAAGATAATGTTGCAATGTTTAAGGACTTACCGGTAGAAAAACCATTAAAGGTTCCATCCTGATTATAGGTTTCATCGAGAAAACCGAAATTATAACCCGCACCCGTAAACGAAATCAGGCTACTATAATTACTCATCGTCATCTCAACATTATTCACTTTATTGAACCACATACCACGCCTGACACCTGCAGCTTCAGCAGGAGTATTTTTTTTGACATAAGCCACCTGACCAACAACTTTATCATTTTCGTTTGAACGTTTGTATAATCTGAATTCAAAACCAATTTCATTTGTTGTTACCCCGCTAAGTGAACCCGAAAGCTCAAGGTAATCTTTTTCAATCCATGAGAACCTGTCACCATCAGGAGCATTTAATTTATCGTATTTGTATAATAAATCTTCAAAGAAAACTTCAGGTGATAGAGTATCATCAACTTCTTTGGTCATCTTGTCAGTCCAGTAATAATAAAACTCCATATTATCGTAAATCCACTTATTGACATACTTATTGTTGTCAATAATCGAATCATGAGCTCTTTGAACAGGATCCTTAATTTCATCAGGATCACATGAGATAAATACCGGTAATACCAATGAGATAAAAAAGGCAATAAAAATACTTTTCTTCATTCTCTTATTCTTTAAAATAAATACGTTTTACTCTTCCTGAAACCGAAGTTAAAATTTCATAAGGTATTGTCCCAAGCTTATGAGCAACTTCAGACAAGGGAAGATTGTCTCCGAATATTACAACTTCATCTCCTTCTTCAGCTGCTATATCCGTAATATCAACCATGCAGGCATCCATACATACATTACCAACAAGAGGAGCTCTTTTACCATTTAAAAAAACTTCACCATTGCCGTTTCCAAGATGACGGTCAAGACCATCTGCATATCCGATAGGTAATGTTGCAATTATTGAATCTCTTTTTAACATTCCCTTTCTTCCATAGCCGACACTTTGACCTGATTTGATATTTTTTATCTGAAGTATTGTAGTCTTCAAAGTACTTACATTCCTGACCAATTCCATATTAACAGCAGAAATACCGTAAAGACCAATGCCAAGTCTCACCATATCATGTTGATATTCAGAATATCTTTCAATACCAGCAGAATTCAGAACATGTTTGAGTATTCTGTGGTCAAATTGAGACTGTATTTTATCTGACATTCTTTCAAACAATTCCAGCTGCATTTCTGTATAATAATCCAGAGTATCTTCATCGCTGCCGGCAAGATGTGAAAACACAGATTTTACTCTGAGAGATTCCTGACCTTTAAGCAATTCAATAAGATCAGGCAGATCATCTTCTTCGAAACCAAGCCTGTGCATACCTGTATCCAGTTTTATATGTATCGGATAATTATCAATACCCTCACGCTCAGCTTCATTGATGAAAGCCTGAAGTAACTTAAAACTATATATTTCAGGTTCAAGTTTGTGCTCAAAAATTGTGGCGAAACTTCCGAATTCAGGATTCATTACAATTATCGGCATAGTAATACCCCCATGCCTTAACTCAACCCCTTCGTCAGCTACAGCCACAGCCACCATATCGCAGGAATTTGTCTGTAAAGTCCTTGAAATTTCCAGAGAACCACTTCCGTAACCAGCAGCTTTTACCATTGCAATGATTTTGGTTTCAGGTTTCAGACAACTCCTGAAATAATTCAGATTATGCACTAAAGAATCCAGATTTACCTCAAGTACAGTCTCATGTACTTTTAAAGACAATCTTTCGCTAATCTCTTCGAAACCAAAAGATCTGCTGCCTTTAATCAGCACAGACTGGTTTCGCATTGTATCCAGTAACCCTGAAGCCAGAAGTCTTTCGGTCTTAAGAAAGAAATTTGACGGCATTTCAAAAAGATGAGCATGTGCCGATAGTTCATTCCCAATACCAATCAGCATATCAATTTTTTTTCTTTTCAGTAAATCTGAAACAATAGTATATAATTCAACAGGACTTTTACCACTCTGCAAAATGTCAGAAAGTATCAAAGTTCTTTTCAGTGACGTACCAGCAGATCTTCTGGCCTGAAAATCCAATGCAAGTTCCAGAGCATTAACATCCGAATTATAACTATCATTGATTACTACACAACCATTTTTACCCTCCTTAACCTCAAGCCTCATCGCTACAGGCTCCAGTTCCAGCATCCTTTTTGCTATAACCTCTTCAGAAACACCCTTAAGCAACAAAACTGACAGACATTGCATAGCATTTTCAAAAGATGCAAAATCAGAAAAGGGTAAAGTCAAATCATATGATTTATTTTTCCACACATATTCAACCTCAAGCAGCATCTTTTTTTCGGTAGTCCTGCAAATATAAATATCTGCATCTTTATCTTTTACAGACCATGTAAACAGCCTTTCAGCCGGATACATTGAGGTCAAAACCTTGTCAGTAATTTTCTGATCCTTACAATATACTATCTTCCGGCAGGATTCAAAAAGTTTTGCTTTTTCTTCGGCCTTCTGCTCATAAGATTTGAAGTTCTCCTGATGAGATTCTCCAATATTGGTCATTATTCCCAGATCTGGTTTAATCATCAAAGCCAGTTTGCACATTTCATCAGGTTGCGAAATACCTGCTTCAAAAATACCTAACTGAGTTTTCTCATCGATTTGCCACAAAGATAAAGGCACACCTGTCTGAGAGTTGTAACTTCTGGGAGAACGTTCTACAATCAATTCTTCTCTGAGCAACTGCCATAACCACTCTTTGACAATAGTCTTACCATTACTCCCGGTTATGGCTATTACAGGACAGTCAAATCTTTGTCTGTGATATTCAGCCAAAGACTGTAAAGCCACTAATGTGTCCTTAACAATAATAAAATCAGATTCAGGATATTCATTAAATCCTATAGTTTTATCAGAAACCACAAAGTTTCGCAATCCTCTTTTATAAAGATCATTTATATATCTGTGGCCGTCATTTCTTTCAGTCTTCAATGCAAAAAACAAACTTTCTTCAGGAAAGAAAAGCGATCGGCTATCGGTCAACAATACACTGATTTGCTGATTGTTTGAGATAACTTGATCGGCCTTTAATATTTCAGCAATTTCAGCAATTAAATACTTCATTTTCGTATTTTGTTTATCATCAGGATCAATTGCAACACTAATTATAACTGTCAGAACATTTTTATACTCACAGCCAAAATGGTTGCATTTTTTATTTTTATTATCTGAATCTTTCCAGAATTTTTTCAAAAAAAACGGCTTCTTCTGTCAAATCAAGATAAGGAGCTCTTGACTTCAGAACTTCAATTGTCGCAATATTCTTTTGTGCAAATCTTGAATAAGCCTCATCATTATCATGTAATGGCTTATGTGCCATCGCTTTATGTATCTGTTGAACTTGCTTGATAATCTCTCTTGAAGGTTTATCGATAAATATTTCAGAAAAATACTCCCAAATATAATCCTTAGCAGGGGATGAAATATGAAGCATGTCTTCGTCGTAAAACCTGTAATCCCTCAAATCATCAATCATAAGTTCATAAGAGGGGAAATAAAATACATTTTTGAATGTTGAACAAATCTCATCAACAGCAAGATGAAGTATCGCCTTGCTTGATGTATTTTCGTGGAAACCATCCCTTAAATGTCTTATTGGGCTTACGGTCAGAATAATCTTAAGATTCGGATTTAATATAAGCAAGGCTTCTATCAGATTATAATAGTCTTCAATAATTTTTTCGATAGTCAGCCTGTATCTGTTAAACCTGTCAGCCGGAAATTTATGACAATTCGCAACTACTTTACCATTTTCAGGAAGAGCATATATCCATGAAGTCCCAAAAGTAAGCATTAAACAAGTGGCCTCTGATAAAAATTCAGATGCTTCTTCAAATGAGGCATTTATATCAGACAGTACTTTCCCGGCATCTGTACCGGAAAAAGAACCATGATGACTGAAACTATGAAATAGTCCGTCAAGTTCGATTAGCTCACTTTTCTTAAACGGTTCTTTACTCAATAAACGTCTTATTGAATAACTCACTGACGCTGGGTTGTATAGTACTCCATAAGGATTTACCATCACTCTGAAACCACTGTCATCAAGTCTGGAACCTATATTTTCGGCAAAACATGAACCCATGACAAAAATCCTGTCTTTAAATGACAGTGATATGCCGGGTTTTGTCAACGGTATTTTAGTCCTGAAATCCATAGAGTACAAAATTATAAATAATATGCTTTTTTGAATTTAAAAAAGATTATTTTTGCGTTCCAACCATTATGAATAAAGTTACGAATAAAATACTTTCAAATATTCAGTCTCCGGATGATCTGAAGAAACTTGACAAAGAGCAATTGCCTCAGATTTGTTCTGAAATCAGACAATTGATTATTGATGTTCTGGCGAGCAATCCGGGACATCTGGGTTCAAGCCTGGGTGCAGTAGAGCTTGCTGTCGCCCTGCATTATGTATTAGATACTCCAAATGATCTGTTGATCTGGGATGTAGGCCATCAGGCATATGCACACAAAATACTTACCGGAAGAAGAGATAGTTTTCCTTCTATCAGAAAACTTAATGGCTTAAGTGGATTCCCGAGTCCCAAAGAAAGTCCTTATGACACTTTTGTAGTTGGTCATGCATCAAATTCAATATCTGCCGCTTTAGGCATGTCAATTGCAACTAAGCTGAATAATGAGAAAAAGCTGGTTGTGGCTGTTATAGGTGACGGTTCAATGTCTGGAGGGCTGGCTTTTGAAGGATTAAACAATACCTCCGTTAACCCTAACGATTTACTTATTATCCTCAATGATAATCACATGTCTATAGACAGAAATGTGGGAGGATTAAGCGATTATCTTGTAAGAATCAATACTTCAAAAAGATATAACCACTTCAGGTGGAAAACATACCTTTTATTTAAGAAAATCGGAATAATCAACGACGAGCGCAAAGGAAAACTGGTAAGATTCAGTAATAGCATAAAGGCCCTGCTGACAAACCAGCACAATCTCTTTGAAGGACTAAATATCAGATACTTCGGACCTGTTGACGGTCATAATGTGGAAAATCTCGTCAACACCCTCAGGGATATCAAAGATATGTCAGGCCCTAAATTACTACATGTATGTACAGTTAAAGGTAAGGGCTATACTCCGGCAGAAAATGATGCCACCCAGTGGCATGCGCCCGGCAAATTCAATAAAACTACCGGAGAGCGCTTTCAGACAAAAACCGGCAATAACGAACCTCTTAAATTTCAGGATGTTTTCGGCTATACCCTCGTTGAGCTGGCTGAGAAAAACGAAAAGATTGTAGGTGTTACACCTGCTATGCCAACCGGATGTAGTATGAATATCATGATGGAAAAGCATCCTGACCGTACTTTTGATGTAGGAATCGCCGAAGGACATGCTGTCACTTTTTCTGCGGGTCTGGCAAGTCAGGGTTTCATTCCATTTTGTAATATTTATTCTTCTTTCGCTCAGAGAAGTTATGACAACATAATACATGACGTTGCAATTCAAAAACTCCCTGTTGTCATTTGTCTTGACAGAGCAGGACTTGTCGGGGAAGATGGTCAGACTCATCACGGTGTGTTTGATCTTGCAAGCCTCAGATGTATTCCCAACCTGATTATCAGCTCACCAATTGACGAACATGAGCTAAGAAACCTTATGTACACCGCTCAATTAAAGCCTGCAGGTCCTTTTATAATAAGATATCCAAGAGGGCTTGGTTTCTGCTGTGACTGGAAAAATGAAATGACTGAAATACCTATAGGTAAAGGCATTTGTCTTAAAACCGGAACAGATCTGGCGTTTCTTGCTATTGGTCCTATTGGCAAAACAATACTGGAAGTAGCAGAAAAGCTGAATGAAAAAAATATTTCAATTGCTGTTTATAATATGCTTTTCGTAAAACCTCTCGATGAAACCTTACTGCATGAAATCGGAAAAAATTTCACTAAGGTCATTACAATCGAAAACGGTTCTGTAAAGGGTGGTTTCGGATCAGCTGTTATCGAATTTTTCAGTGAAAATGATTATCAGATTAAAGTGCAAAGAATGGGCATCCCGGACAAATTCATAGAACATGGTTCCGTTACCGAATTGCATAAGATCTGTGGTATGGATCCTGAAAGCATCGAAAAGAAAATAATGTCAATGCTTTAAAACAGGCTTGCCGTTAATATTCGAATTAGTAAAATTCACGTTTCTGGCACCCGTTATTTTGTTATCATCAGCCACATTATTGAATTCACAATTTTCCAGATGAATTCCATCAACCCTTGAATCATCTTCAAGACCGGTGATATATACTCCGTAACGGCTTTTCTGACAAGTTATATTCTGCATCCAAAGATTTCTTACAGTTGGAGGAAAATCTCTCACGCAATCTTCCTTATTTTCATATGTAAGTTCAATCCTTAAAACAGATTCTTTACATTGACCAACTCTGATATTCCTGACAAATATATTTTCAATTAAGCCTCCCCTGCAGGTATTGGACTTAATGCGTATAACCCTGTCAAGATTAGGACTGTCCATGTCACAATCTTCAACAAAAAGATTCTTGTAGCCTCCTGAAATTTCGCTACCAATAACAACTCCCCCGTGACCGTTTTTCATTTGACAATTGCGGACAATTATATTTTCACTAGGCACGTTCCATTTCCTTCCATCTCTGTTTCTGCCTGATTTTATGGCAATACAATCATCACCCGTATTAAAGAAACAGTCTTCAATCAGTACATTCTTGCATGATTCAGGATCACAGCCATCTCCATTAGGGCCATCATTATTAATCTGTACCCCTTTAACGACAATATTCTCACTAAGCAACGGATGGATTACCCAAAAAGCAGAATTCAACAGAGTAACATCTTTAATCAGAATCCTGTTTGATTTTACAATATTTATGAGTTGTGGTCTTAAAGCGTCCTCTCCGGTCATGATGCGATTCTCAATTGGTTCGCCATTTTCAGCCATTTTAAGCAAGCGGGCTCTACCTCCCATGTTTTGACCAGGCATACCGTTTTTCCATCCAAATCTGGGTGCGCCACACATGCTCCACCATCTTTCATTACTTGCATTACCGTCAATTACACCTTTACCGGTTATAGCAATATTGGTTTCACCATAGGCATAAATCATCGGATGATAATTATAGCAATCAAGACCTTCCCATCTTGTCAGTACCTGAGGTAAATAAAGTTCCTTCTTTGGAGAAAAAACCAATTTGGCTCCTTCTTCAAGATAAAGATTAACATTGCTTTTTAAAGTGATGGGACCTGTATAATAAACTCCTGCAGGTATAACAACTCTTCCTCCGCCATTCGTACTACAATCCACGATCGCTGAATTAATAAATTCATGATTCAACCTGGTACTGTCACCAGCCTTAGCTCCATAATCAGAGATATTAAAATCAACGTTTGGGAACTTAGTAAGTTGAATATTCTTTATTATACGGTTCTTTTCTTTCCAGGCTTTATCCATATCATTCGCAGATACTGAATAAACGCAAACCATGCACAACAATAGTGGTAAAAGACGTTTTATCATAATCAGTTAATCTATTTTTTGACAAAAATAAAAAAAAACCTATTTGCAAATTTTTCAAACAATAAATACGTCAATTTTAACACAAAAAACGTCATAAATTCCATGTAAAAAGCAATAATTCTACCTTTTAGCAGCCTTAATTAATCTTCTTTCATATATCAGACTACCATCTGAAGCTATACATAAGGAATTTCATGTTTTCTCAAATCTGTTTCAATTATAAAAAATAAAATTTTCCAAAATTAGAAAAGGGATTGCCTCAAATGAGACAATCCCTGACTTTTTATGTTATAAGTAAGGTTTGATTTTACATCATTCCACCCATACCTCCCATACCACCAGGCATAGCCGGAGCAGGATTTTCTTCTTTCTTTTCAGTGATTACACATTCAGTAGTCAGG
>CAZCWK010000037.1:0-12824 GCA_964502355.1 uncultured Bacteroidales bacterium | reverse complement strand
AGGAACATACCTGCTATTGATGCTGCATTTTCCAAAGCAACACGTGTAACCTTAGCAGGATCAATAACTCCGGTTTTATAGAAGTGCTCATAAGTGTCTGTTTGAGCATTGTATCCATAGTCTTCTTTACCTTCAAGAACTTTCTGTACAACAACAGCACCTTCTTTACCGGCATTAGAAACAATCTGACGGAGAGGTTCTTCAATAGCACGACGTACTATCTTGATACCTAGATTTTCTTCTTCGTTTTCTCCCTTTAAATCTTCAAGTGAAGCAAGAGCACGAATATAAGCAACTCCACCACCTGGAACAGTACCTTCTTCAATAGCAGCACGGGTTGCGCTTAAAGCATCATCAACACGGTCTTTCTTTTCTTTCATCTCAACTTCAGAAGGTGCACCTACATAAAGGACAGCAACACCACCAGCTAATTTAGCAAGACGTTCCTGAAGTTTTTCACGATCGTAATCTGAAGTGGTTTTTGCAATCTGAGCCTTAATCTGAGCAACACGGTCAGAAATACTATCTTTTGTGCCTTTACCGTTTACAATTGTTGTATTATCCTTGCTTACAGTAATTTTCTCAGCTGTACCAAGCATTTCAAGTGTTGCTGTATCAAGCTGCAAACCCTGTTCTTCAGAAATCACTGTACCACCTGTCAGGATAGCGATATCCTGAAGCATTTCTTTACGACGATCACCAAAGCCCGGAGCTTTAACAGCACAAATCTTCAAAGATGCGCGCAAACGGTTAACAACCAAAGTTGTTAAAGCTTCACCGTCAATATCTTCAGCAATGATAAGTAAAGGACGACCTGTTTGTACAGCAGCTTCAAGGATTGGAAGCATTTCTTTTAATGAAGAAATTTTCTTGTCATGGATCAGGATGTATGGATTTTCCATTTCAGCCTCCATCTTTTCAGCATTAGTTACAAAGTAAGCTGATAGATAACCACGGTCAAACTGCATACCTTCTACTACATCGATATGTGTATCAGTACCTTTAGCTTCTTCAATAGTAATGACGCCTTCTTTGGAAACTTTCTTCATTGCTTCAGCAATAAGTTTTCCTATTTCAGCATCATTGTTTGCAGAAATCCTGGCCACCTGCTCGATTTTAGCGAAGTCATCACCAACTTCTTTAGCCTGAGCTTTCAAATTTGCAACAACAGCTGCAACAGCTTTATCAATACCACGTTTCAAATCCATAGGATTTGCTCCTGCAGTTACATTCTTCAAACCTTCACGAATAATGCTTTGAGCAAGAACAGTAGCAGTAGTTGTACCATCTCCGGCGTCATCACCGGTTTTTGAAGCCACTTCTTTTACTAACTGAGCACCAAGATTTTCCCATGCATTGTCAAGCTCGATTTCTTTAGCAACTGTTACCCCATCTTTTGTAATATGAGGTGCTCCAAACTTCTTTTCAACAATCACATTGCGACCTTTTGGTCCAAGTGTAACTTTAACTGCATCTGCCAGCTGATCTACTCCACTTTTGAGAAGATCACGGGCCTCAGTATTAAATTTGATTTCTTTTGCCATAGTTATATAATTTTTTAGAATTTGGCTAAAATGTCAGACTGACGCATAATCAACAACTTTTCTCCATCAACTTCGATTTCTGTTCCTGAATATTTACCATACAAAACAGTATCACCAACGCTAACCTGCATTGTTTCATCTTTTGTACCAGGACCAACAGCAATAACTTCACCTTTTAAAGGTTTTTCTTTTGCAGAGTCAGGAATAATAATACCGCTAGCGGTTTTTTGTTCTGCAGCAGCCGGTTTAACCAGCACTCGATCAGAAAGAGGTTTTATTGACATAATCATTCAATTTTAAAAATTAAACATATTTTTTTCAGGAGTATACTCCCATATTCTTTTCTCAAATGTACAGACTATACAGCCAAATTCGTGCCAAAAATATTTCCATCTATTATAACGGGACAATCTGACAAAATTTACACCAAACACTGATAAAAATATCCTTTTAACTGACAAAAAGGCAATCTTAAAATACAATTACTTTCTCCTGCCTCTTTTTACCGTCACTCATTACAAGCTCAACAATGTAAAAACCGGGTTTAAGAAATATGGTACGATTATTTGAATCATAGCAACTTAAACTTGTTATCTTATTTCCTGACAAATTAAAAACGGCAGCATCAATTAAGTCTTCTCCTGTTATCATAATCTGACCTTTACCAGAAATAACTTTTGTATTAAAATCCTCCTCTATATTTTTTGTAATTGAAAGTTCCGTATCATAAATACTCGGAACAAGACTGTTCATATCAATGTTTGTAACCACAGGATTATCCATAAACAACGGATAAACACCATTTTCAGCACAATCTTCCGGTATTATATCCAGACTTGCAACTATGCCCTCACTCTCAGTAAAGATATCACCGGATTTAAGGGAATATGCAATTATTCTCCATTTATTTTCAATTTCAGAAATCTTTTTAACTGACAATGAGTGATTTTTGCTTCTGTATGATTTGCTCACCATATCTATCTGTTTGAAACCACAGTTGTCAGGTAAAAGTACATCGACCTGAAAAGCCTGAATAATGTCAACATTTTTCATATACAAGTCGATAATCATCGGATTTGTATCTGACTGCTTCATATACATATGATTACCGGTACTGCTGCCTTGCTCATTAAATAAATTCAATGCCCTCGCATCTGTTTTCTTTCTCATTGAAACCTGATAGGAACCACCGGTAGTATTGACAGAGTTTATTATCTCAATCATTTTTGTGATATCAATGATGTTGAATTTACCGTTAAAGTCCAGATCAGCAGCATCTGTCTGAAATCCCTGCGGATTTCTGCCGTTAATCCACGCCACCAGATAAACAACATCAGTCACATTTACGTCCGAATCTCCGTCGGCATCACCCATTAAAGCAGCCGCATTCACATTTATAATACCATCCGAAACCGATAATTCCAGAGAATTTGTCAAAGTATCCACCAGTATTGCATTTTGAATATCCAGAGCATAGCTGTTAATTGATGAAGAAGCTTTCACATACAAATCAAGAATGCTACCGTCCGTACCCTTAAAAGTATCCTTACTTTTTAATGAATAAGCCAGAATCTTGAACAATGCCGGATTTGAGGAATTCTTTGTTATTGACAAAATATGACTTCCTTTTCTTACCGAAACCAGAGAAGTCCTGATTGTATCCAGAGAGAAACCAGCAGGAATGAGTATATCCATTTCAAAAGCAATTGCCGGTGAAACATTTTTCAAATTGACTGAAACTCTTAATGAATCACCTAATCGGCAAGACACAGTCGGAATATAAAATGAACTTTGAGTAATCACCCTGTCTATTGTCCACTTTTTATTCACTGCGATTTCTGTATGACAAGCTGAAGAACCGGGATTATTAAGAATATAAAGGTTTTTAGAAGTTGAAACTTCCTGAAGTACAGGCAACTGATTAAATATTGAATCAAGTGCACCGGCAGACAAATTACAATTAATACATGACAGATAATTTAAAGCACCTGCTGAATTCACATTTATTTCCATCAGAGGGTTCGTATGAATTGTTGCTTTCTTCAATAAAGAAAGCATAGATAAATCCAGCTTTTTAATCTTGTTATCAGAGCAGGTTAAAGTCTGCAATAACAGATTTTTACTTAAATCAAGACTTTCAATATCGTTACCACTACAATATAAAGAAACCAGTGCCGGATTTCCGGTCAGGTCAACAGACTTAACCTGAGAACTTGAAAAACTCAGATAATTAAGATTTGGTGACTTTGAGGTTTCAATACTTAGCACTCTCTTTGAGTCAGCTTTAAAATAAGTAAGTTCTGAACCTACAGCAGAACAAAAATAATTTGACTGAGCCTGATAAACATGAGTGATTACTTTGCTACTCATAGTATCTGGTACGAGTTCTGAGATACCATCACCCCAGTTAATCAGCAAACTGCCTTTGAAAGCTAATGTCAGACTTTTGGTATGAGTACTGGCTGTAGAAGAAACTTCCCAGCTCCATGAGAGAGTGTCGGATTGTGCCGATTGAGCGTTTATAACGCTTGAAAAATGGGGAAAGGCCTGTAATAACAAACATAACCCCGCGATAAGTAAAGTGTTTTTCATTGGGCAATAATTTAATATTTTACAATTTGTTTATATTCTACAAATGTAATTATTATATTATATTATTGCATATTTTATTTTAATATTATTTTAACACACATACTTGTAACCCGTCTACTTAAATAGTTTAAAGCTACTTACGTCAGTAAATAAATATTTAATCCCGACAAACATACAGAATCCTGCAAAAAAAGCATCGGAAATTACACAATATCAAATTAAGCCTGTTTTGATTTAGCACTGTATTTATCAAGAACAACAGCACCGATTATGACGAAACCTTTGATAACCTGCTGCCAGAAAGGAGAAACATCCAGAAGAACAAGACCGTTGTTGAGTACTCCTATTATCAAAGCACCAACCACAGTACCCGCAATCGAGCCTTTTCCTCCGCTCATTGAAGTACCCCCGATTACTACAGCAGCTATAGCATCCAGCTCGTAACCGCCACCGGCATTTGGCTGAGCAGAATCAAGCCTTGCCGTTACCAGCAAACCCGCAACAGCAGAAAGCACACCGGCAAGAGTATATACAAGTAACAAAACTTTATCAACCTTTATACCCGATAACAAACTTGCCTTTTCATTACCGCCGATAGCAAAAATATATCTTCCGGTCCTGGTTTTCTTCATGTAAAATGCAAAGAAAATGACTACAGCCAGAGCAACCCATACAGGCATAGGCACACCAATCAACCAACCTGTTCCTAAAAATGAAAAACTTTCACCAATACCTGTGATAGGGAAACCGTTAGTATAAAGCATTGTCAGACCTCTTGCAATGGTAAGCATACCAAGAGTAGCGACAAACGGAGGAAGTTTAAACCGGGTAATCATCAAACCATTAAAAGCACCTAAAATGGCACCGATAAGCAAAGCAACAACGATACAACCTAAAAAACTGAAACCAACAAAAACATTTGCACCCTGCAATTCAAGACCGTTCTTCATCATTCCGGCGGCCACAGCACCGCTTAAAGCAAGAACAGAGCCGACAGAAAGATCTATACCACCCGTAAGTATAACCAAAGTCATACCAACTGAAATACACAGATTAACAGATACCTGCCTAAGCACATTAAAAAAATTGTCGGATGTTGCGAAGTTTTCAGACAGGAACGTCATAGCTAAAACCATAATCAACAGTGCAACAAGAGGTTTCACTATAGGTTTCGCAAAAATTGCCTTTATTGTCGTGTTCATTTATATTCTATTTATAGCATTATGGTCAAATGTTTAAACCTGCGATACTTTTAATTTCTGGGATCTACCGGTTTCACATTTATCTGTATTAATTGCCCATTCCACCCGGTAATGACGCTTTAAGTATTTTCTCTTCACTAAATTCCTGCCTTTTAAACTCACCGGTAAGGACACCGTTACAAATAGTCAGGATACGGTCTGACACAGCCATAATTTCAGGCAATTCGCTTGAAACCACAACAATAGCCATACCTTCAGCTGAAAGAGAATCCATCAATTTATAAATTTCATTTTTAGCATTTATATCAATTCCCCTGGTGGGTTCATCAAGTAACAACACCTTTGGATGAGTAAGAAGCCATTTCGAAAGCACTACTTTCTGTTGATTGCCACCACTAAGCTGACAAGCGAGCTGATCAGAAGAATAAGACTTGATAGCAAGTTTATCTCTGTAATCATCAGCACATTTATTTTCAACACCTTGATTAAGCAGTCCAAACTTCAGGCAAGACAATAATGAAGCAAGACTTGTATTATGCTTTATTGACATACAAAGCACTAATCCGTCACGTTTCCTGTCTTCAGGAATTAAAGCCAGCCCTTTTGAAACCGCGTCAGCAGGATGTTTTATAATAACTTTTTGTCCGTTAACAAAAACTTCTGCTTTCGTCCTTTCGGGATATAAACCAAATAACGATTCAAATAATTCAGTTCTGCCTGAGCCCATAAGGCCATAGATACCAAGAACCTCGTTTTTAGAAACATCAAAAGAAACATTCTGCAGTATATATCTGCCACGATGAGTTTCATCTTCAAGATTAAGATTACTGACTTTCAGAACAACCTCACCTTTTTCGTGATCAGTTTTGACAAAAAAATCATTCCTGTCTCTTCCGACCATACTCTTTATGATATCATCCATCGTAATATCCGCAATGGCAGCCTCCTTGATAAACCTGCCATCTCTAAGCACAGTGACATAATCGGCAAGCAGCCTGATTTCGTCCATCTTATGAGTGATATAAACAATGGCAACTCCCTTTAAGGTCAAAGATTTTATCAAACTAAAAAGCACGGAGGTTTCCTTCTCAGACAAAGAAGAAGTAGGCTCATCCATGATTAGGATCTTACTGTCAAAAGACAATGCTTTGGCAATTTCTATCATCTGCCGCTGCCCTACTCTCAAATCCATTACCACAGCATCGGCAGATGAATCAAAACCAAGATTACTCAAAAGAGACAAAGTATCAGTCTTCATTTTTCTGAAGTCTACCAAACCCGCAGCATTCACCGGCTCCCGTCCAAGAAAGATATTCTCAGCCACAGTCATATGCGGTACAAGATTTAACTCCTGATGAATCATTGATATACCGGCTTTTCTTGCATCATTGACTGAACAGAATTTTTCAACTTCACCATTAACTTTTATTGATCCTTCATAATCAGTATAAACTCCAGAAAGGATATTCATCAAAGTAGATTTTCCTGCTCCGTTTTCACCAACAATGGCATTGACCTTCCCCTTATAAATATGGAAATCCACATTATCCAAAGCCACTACACCGGGAAACTTTTTTGTAATCCCTCCGGCTTCAAGAGCATAATCAGGACACTCATTCATTTCCGGACAATTTGATTTTTAAAGGAACGATATCAATATTTTTCACAGGATATTTATCGGGATTAAGCTCAAGAGCACCCCAAAATTCAATATCAGAACCGATACAGATACTATCCATTACAGGTTTAGCCACTTTCTCAACAATAATCTTATTCAGACATGTCGAAACAGAATTAAAGTCCATCGTATTCTGAAATGCGTCAGCATCAAACCAGCCACTTGCATCGCGGGCAGTATTTGCAAAAATAAATTTTGTCAACAACCTCGCTTTGGTTTCACCGGAAAAGTCAAAAGATATTGCATCCTCAGACTTACCTGTGACCCTGACTTTGCCTTTTATTAAAAAATAGCTTCCGGCACCAATACCCGGAGACTTTGCATATTTTAAAGAAAAGCCTTTCGCATCACTGGTCATGCCATCATTAAAAGCCTTAACATCCAAAGCATTGGATAAAAGTGCCTCAAGGTCATTATTCCAGTGATATTCCACAAGTTGATCAGGGCTGAATTTCTTCATCAGCTCTTTTTCCTTATGTTCCTGTAAAGGCTCGATATAAAATGAAAACCTGATAACTGCTATGACAGCTATCACAAATATTACCCATTTAATTATTTTCCGAGTCATTTTGCGGCTTTTTCATAGGAGCCGTAATCGCCAACATTATCAGCATTTACTAATTCAACAGCAACAGGCACTTTTTGAGTAAAATCCCTTTTACCCTTCTTTATATATTCATTTGCAAAATCAGCAGCTGTCTTTGCCATAGTTTTAGGGAACTGCATTCCGGTAGCCTTAATCTTACCTTCACTGATTGCATCGATTACATCATCAGCACCATCAAAACCATAAATCTGAATCACGCCGGATTTACCTGCAGCAAGCACAGCCTGATAGGCACCCATAGCCATCGCATCGTTTCCACAGAATATTGCATTTACATCAGGATTAGCCTGAAGCATGGATTCAGTTACTTCCATAGCCTTATTACGATCAAAGTCAGCACTCTGCTGAGAAATCATCTTAATACCAGAATATTGATCAACTACACTGTGAAACCCTTTTGACCTGTTCCATGTATTATTATCTCCGACAAGTCCAAGCAGTTCAAAATATGCACCCTTACCATTCAGGTTTTTTACAAATTCCTGACCAAGAGCAACACATCCGGAATAACTATCCGACAATATCTGTGAAGTCGCACTATTTATATCATTGATTTCTCTGTCCATGCAAAAGACTGGAATCCCTGCAGCTTTTGCAGCCTTAACATTGACGATAGAGCCATTGGCATCTGTCGGATTAAAAAGAATTGCTTTATAACCTGAAGCCAGAATATTGTCAAAATGTTCGGTTTCCTTGGAAGGATTATTCTGAGAATCAAACAATACAGCATCATAACCCAATCCCTTAAGGTGCTCGACAGCGGTTTCACCCAAAACAACAAACCATGGATTGTTAAGAGTAGAGATTACAACTGCAACTTTAGGCTTTTCTTTAGTTTTACCCTGTTGACAAGCAGTAACTAAAAGCATGGCGGCAGCAAAAAACAAAATATCTCTCAATAAGTTTTGCATTTTTTATGGTATTAAATTTATTTTCTGTTTATAATTTAAAAACAGCAGCAGGGGAAGGTTAAACCCCTGCAAAAGATTATTTATGATGATAAAGATCCCATCCAAGATAGGAATTAATAGCCTCATCAATGATGGAAGCAACCTGACCTCTTGTCATTGCCACATGGTGTTCGAAACCATTCTTACACATATATTTGAGTAAGCCCTGCAGATTTTCAACCTGAGTGACAGCTATACCTCCATCCATGCCGTAAGGATCATTTGTAATCATACCTTCACCCAGATATGATTTTATAATACCATAATTATCATCAGTAGAAATGCGGAAGTAAGTAAAATCGCCTTCGGTCACTTTACCCTTAACAGCTCCAAAAGTATTTACTTTACCAAGCACATTGCCCAGAACACCCAGAGTACCCAGTTCAATATCATTTTTGGTGAAACTCTTAGGGAAATTACCGCAATGAGTACAAACACATTTATTTCTGTCTTCAGCGAAGTTATTGTTCCAGTCAAGCAATGCTGAAGGTGTACCGGAAGCCAGCATCAAAGTGTACATTGAGACTGCACCTGCAATATCAACTTCACAGGCACTTGGCATTAACTTCTCACCCATCATACTCATGCTTACACAAGCTGCACATCCATAGTTTTTCTCAAGAGAATCCCAGCATTGTACAGCAGTAGCATCAACCTCATTTTCAGCTACCCATTCATCAATCGCAAGGCCAAATTTCGCCTGAGTAATCAGCTTTTCTTCATATTCCTTTGGGACTTTTGCATAAGCCTTGATTTCATTCAAACGTGTTTTAAGTATTGCAGCCTGATTATCAATCTTCAGTGCTGAGCCAAGTATTTCAGACAAGTCCACCGGAATCACAGTGATACCAGTAGCCTGAAGTATTTTTTCACTTGCACGACAAGTCTGGAAACCAGCTGGACGGGTACCGATAGCGCCAATTCTTGCCTTTTTAACACCGTTTACAACTCTGCAAACGCCGGCAAAAAAGGAAAGATCCTTTTTAAAAGTCGAGCTTTCTATTGAGTATGTATGAAAAGTTGTATCTGTAAAGGGAATATTGTATTGATAAAGGTTATTGCATACAGATAATTTCCCGCAAAAAGCATCACGACGTTTATCAAGGGTAACCTTGTCGTTTTCGTCATCACAAGCCTGAACCAAAATCGGAACATTCAGCTCAGATAAGCTTACAGCATTTATAATTCCTATTTCGAAACCAAAATTCGGTAACGAAATGATTATTCCGTCAATTCTGTCACGGTTAGAACGGAACAATGCTGCACATTTCTTTCCATCCTCACGGGTTTCAATGCTACCGGTTTCGGTTTCAGCCTCATCGAGGATAATGCATTCGTGACCCTGAGCATTGATTTCTTTGATCAGAGAAGCTCTTACATCTACAGCAAGTGCAGAATTGAAATAGTTACGGGTACCAACGATGATACCGAAAGTCAGTTTTTGTTTGTAAGCCATGGTATATTTTTTTTGTGTTTTTTAAATTGTTGATCTCTGAACAGCTTTTTTCCACCCTTCATAAAGGGAAACTCTTTTCCCTTCAGTCATATCAGGGTAAATAATATCTTTTTTTCTGTACGATGTCTGTATTGATTCCAGATTCTTTTTACGACCCAAAGCCAATGCATTCATCAGAACCACTCCAAAAGCAGAAGATTCTTTTACAGCACTTCTGTTTACAGGAGCATTAAGTATATCAGCCTGAAACTTCATCAGAAACTCATTACTTACAGGCCCGCCATCAACTCTAAGTTCCTTCAGCAGGACACCGGCATTACCGGTCATAGTATCGACAAGATCCTTAACCTGATAGGCTATAGCCTCAAGTGCAGCCCTGACAATATGGCTTTTTGTTGAACCCCGACTCATACCACAAATAATAGCTCTTGCCTCATTATTCCACCAGGGAGCACCAAGTCCGGCAAATGCAGGAACAAAATAGACTCCACCATTATCAGAAACATTATTCGCAAATGCTTCACTAATTTTTGAATTTTCTATAAGTTCAAGGTTATCAACCATCCATTTGATAGTATCTCCTGTACAATGGATATTACCCTCAAGGGCATAATGCACGTCTCCACATGCGGCGAAACCAACAGAAGTCACAAGTCCATCAGGTGGCAATACAGGTTCAAGTCCGATATTAAACATTACAGAAGAACCTGTACCGTAAGTAGCCTTACCAAGACCCGGGCTGAAACACAACTGACCGAAAAGCGCTGCATGGGAATCACCCATTACTCCGGCTATCGGCACATACTCAGGAAGCAAACCCAGAAGATCGGTTTCACCGAAAACAGAATCACAAGGTCTCAATTCAGGCATCATTGAAGCAGGAATGGTAAACAGTTTTAAAAGCTCCTCATCCCATTCAAGAGTATTAATATTAAGCAAGAGAGTCCTGGATGCATTGGTATAATCTGTAGCATGAACAGTACACTTCGCTTTTGTTAAATTCCAGATCAACCACGTATCTATAGTGCCCATCCTCAGTTTTCCGGCTTCAACCATAGCTCTCGCATCATCGACATTGTCAAGAATCCATTTTACACCGCTTGCAGAAAAGTATGGATCAATTATCAAACCAGTCTTTTCCCTGAATAATTCAGAATATCCTTCTGACTTTAGTTTATCACAAATATCTTTTCCTCTCTGACATTGCCAGACAACCGCATTATAAACAGGTTTGCCGGTTTCAGCATCCCAAACAACTACCGTTTCTCTTTGATTTGTTATTGCAACCGACGAAATATCTCCGGGCTCTTTATTAGCTGCAAAAAGCAATTCACGAATCGCAGCAATAAGATTCCTCAGTATTTCTTCAGGGTCATGTTCAACCCATCCGGGTTGAGGATAATATTGTTTATGCTCAGCTGCAACGCTGTACTTCAATTCTTCATTCTCATCAAAAAGCATCACCTTTGTGGCAGATGTGCTTTGATCAATCGCAAGTGTATACTTCATACTTCAAATAATTACATATCGTTTCAAAACTTCACTTTTCATCAAACGATGATATGTTTTCTTATATTTACTTTTTAATCCACTCATTCACAAATCTCACAATACCCTCACTATCAAGTCCATAATGATGAAATATTTCATTAGAGGTTCCCGTTACGGCATTCTCGTCAGGAATACCAAGTATTTTTACCGGAACAGGATTGTTTTGCACAACCAGTTCAGCCACAGATGCCCCCAAGCCACCAAATATGCTGTGCTCCTCAACAGTAAGTATTCTGCCGGTTTCTTTGGCAGCTTTTAATACTGCTTCACAATCAAAAGGCTTAATTGTGTGTATATCAAGCACTCTTGCTTTTATACCCGTTGAAGCCAATGCCTTTCCTGCATCAAAACAATGATGAACGGTTTCACCGGTACCGATTATTGTAAGATCTGTTCCGTCCATAAGCATATTAGCTTTCCCGAATTCAAAGGGACAGTCATTATCCTCATATACATTTGGAACTGCATTCCTTCCTACCCTGACATAAACAGGCTTGTTATGAGTCAAAATAAATTTAACAAGCTTTTCGGTCTGGTAAATATCGCATGGTAAAACGATGTCAATCCCGGGTATTGCCCTCAATACAGCAATATCGTGCAGGCTGTGATGGGTCGCACCAAGCGCACCATAGCTTACTCCGCCACTTACGCCAAGTACACATACATTATATCCAGAGTAAGCCAGATCCACCTTAACCTGTTCAAGACTTCTAGCTACATAAAAACATGCCGGTCCACAAACAAAGACTTTTTTTCCTGTCGAAGCCAGTCCTGCAGAAATGCCAACGGCATCCTGTTCTGCAATACCACATTCAACAAATTGTTCAGGCAATTGATCGGCAAAATCAGTCAGAGTTACAGAACCACGGGCATCAGTAGTTACGGCAATAATATCCCTGTCCAGTTTAGCCAGAGACAATAATTTATCAGTAAAAGCCTTGCGGCATGGTATAGTATTTTTCATTTTCTGCCATTCTTTAATAGTTCAATCATGCTATCAATCTCACTAATAGCCAATGAGTACTGTTCCTCTGAAGGCACACCGTGATGCCACTTAGCCACTCCCTCCATATAGGAAACACCTTTACCTTTTGTTGTATGCGAAATAATAAGATGAGGTTTACCATTAGATTTAATACCGTCAAAAACAGCTAACAAAGATGCCATATCATTACCATTAGCTTCATGTACATCCCAGCCAAAACTTTCCCTGCCTTTCAATAGGCAATCTTTAAGCCTGGTAT
>CAZCWK010000036.1:0-29082 GCA_964502355.1 uncultured Bacteroidales bacterium | reverse complement strand
TCAAGAATTAGTCGAATTATTAACAAAAACCACTTTTTGGAGTGGGCTCATTAATTATATGTACCACTCTCATAATGTCACAAAACAATTCATACTATTGGTATAAAAGCAAGAAAGTTGCTTTGGAAAGCCTTGATACAAAAAAGTTTATAATATTTGATCTGGGAAGTGATACTTCTGATGATATTTTGAAAACATTTTCAGATAACAATATCAAGGTAAGTAATATGTGCTCAAAAGAAAATATGGTTATAAAAAACAGTAAATGGGCTGTTGTTGATAAAACAACTTATCAAAGTCTTAAGCAAAAAAAATTGGATATATGTTACGAGGGTCCTTTTTACAAAAACCAAAGTAATATTGAAGCAGGGTTGAGTCATGTTTTCTATGTCAAGTTAAAAAAGGAGCAAGACGAAAACGTTCTTGATAACTATGCCAAAGAAAACAAAGTAAAAATTATTGAAAGAGATAAATATATGCCTTTGTGGTTCACATTATCATGTTCGAAAGAATCAAGTGGCAATGCCCTGGAAATGGCAAACCTATTTTACGAGTCAAATCTTTTTGAAGCTTCTGAACCGGAATTTATGATACAAAACATGACATCATGTGCAAATGATACTTACTTTAATTATCAATGGAACTTGGCGCAAACAAGTCAATTTGGAAATACTGACTGGGTTAATATAGATATATGCCGCGCACATGGTATAACAACAGGTAGCTCAAATATAATTGTTGCGGTAGTAGATAATGGAGTTGAGCCTAATCACCCTGACTTAAATATATATCCGTTATGTTATGATACAGAATCAGGAGATACAATTAGCATTATTAACGGTGATCATGGAACATCTGTTGCAGGAATCATAGGCGCATTAAAGGATAATTCACTTGGAGTATGTGGCGTTGCACCAGATTGTCCAATCATGTCTATTAGTAGTACAATGAGTGTTGATACTGCTATAACTAAAAAATTGGCTGATGGTATAAACTTTGCCAGGGAAAATGGCGCATCAGTTATTAATTGTTCATGGTATGCAATGGAACATCAATTTCTTGATGATGCAATTGAGGCTGCTCTTACTCAAGGAAGAAATGGACTCGGTTGTGTAGTAGTTTGTGCAGCCGGAAACAACGATGTTCAATCTATTGACTATCCTGCTTGTTCAAATGATGATATTATTGTTGTCGGTTCTTGCAGCCTATGTGGAGAGAGAAAAAATTCAGATTCATGTGATGGTGAAGATTGGGGAAGTAGTTATGGAGAACAACTCGATATAATGGCTCCCGGAGTACTGATACCATCTACTGACAGACAAGGAATTCTGGGATATAATCCAGATTATCCTATCCATACATATAATGGAGGTAATATTATCACAAGTGATTTTTCTAATCAAAATTACACTGTATGGTTTAATGGAACTTCTGCAGCTACACCACATGTATCAGGAGTAGCAGCATTAATCTTGTCAATTAATCCGAATTTAAAAGGGAAATATGTTAACCGATTAATAGAATCAGGAGCACAGAAAGCGGGTGGATATTCATACTACAATAAGGAAGGAAGACCAAATGGTATATGGTGTGACGAAATGGGCTATGGTTTATTAAATGCCTATGAATCACTTCTCATCGAGTACCAACATCCCACTACAAGTATACTGGACCAAATTGTTACAAGTTATACGTACTCAACTGGTGATAATGTTTACTTAGAAAATGTATCTGTCACTAATGGCTCTGATTTTGTCATAAATTTCAATCATGGATTATTAATAAACAATAATTTTAATATTGAATTGGGTTCTACTTTCTCTGCATATTAATCTATAAAATTCAGATATAAAAAATGTATTTATACACCCTGACACCTGACAGAAATCTTGTTGATATGAAGAGAAAGTTGTTAATTAATAAAATATAGTTTATTATGAATAAAAAAATACAGATTATAATTTTCTTATGCATTTCATTTGTTTTAAATGCAGAGGATTCAATCTATACATTTCCCATAAAACCTGGAACAAGAGAATGGGGGAACCTGAAAACAGAAAATGATAGATTTGAGTCTGTACAAATACCAAATAAACTGTTAACGTCGATGAGTACAGATAATTTAATAAAGACATGCATAAATTTTCCATTATTTGGAGAGTTCACTGCATATAATAGTTTGCAAAACGGAATTAGAAGATTAATAAATAAATTCAACGGTTTGCAAGAATTATATATTAGAGGAGATGCTCCTGTCTTTTTGGTTTCAACGTATGAAAGAATAGATACTGTCACTATGGTTATAAATGATTATAATATAGATAGGGAGTATAAATATTTAAGACTGTATTATTTCGAATATTTAATTGCACAAGATGAAAATATAAATAAAATGGATGAATCTGAACGTATCCATCTGCTTAGATTAGCAAGGAAAATAATCAATTACAAGATTGATTCCATTATTGGAATTTCATTTTTTGATCTTTACCCGACTTTATTTATAATGGCTAAGATTCTAGATAAGTGTAATTATGAAGAATTTGAAAATGAGAAAAAAAATAATTCTGAAATTGATATATTCTTAAAAACAGGAGTTTTCATGTCTTTTAAAACATTAAGTAGTATAATATGCTTAAGTGATAAAATTTTAATATAGTATATTATGAAAAAAATAAATTTATTTTTTATTTTATTTATTTTATGTTTGTCTAATAAATTATATTCAGAAAATATAAGCGAGCATTATCATGATACTATTTTATATACGCCAAATGGCACTGCGGTTACTGCATGGGTGCTAGATTCTGCTGATTTAAATGACGGTCTTAAATCCGAGCTTAAGAATTACTATCTTAATTTCTATAATAATGATGTAGATGCAGATAGTATATTTATCCTTAGAGAAGCAACAATGGCTTACAACTGTCATGGTTTTGCTTGGCACGCTTGTGGTGATGGAGGTGATGATTTTTATATCTTAACCCCAGAAAATAATAAGTATTGGGATGATGGAAGTTATATTCCGGCTGATTCTTCTGATATAAATGCAATGTTACTTTCTTTTGGTCTGGCAGATCATTCAGCTGTAAAATCATCCACACCTCGCTATTATCAATCAAAATGGGGTTATGCCCATGTCTTTAAGCATACATTAAATGATTGTCCTTACGACATTTCAGACTTACATTTTTTTAAAAGATGCCTCCCTGTTACATATTTAAATATTAATTTTAATAATAGCCAAACTATTACCGGATGTCATATAATACTACAAGATGTTTCAATATCAAATAATAGTAATATAATAATCGACTCAGAAGACAAGATTGACATTACAAGTGCTTTTGATATTTATATAGGTTCTTCCTTATTACTTCAATAAATAAAATTTATTCGTTGAAAAATATAATCGAAGATATAAATCAAAAAAATAATTCTCAAAATGAAACCACATTTGATTTGCATATTTTTATTCATTCTTCCTATTGAGACGATTATTTCTGAAAATAATGAGGTGAACTATGAAATTACTGATACCCTTTTTTATGGTATGGACGTTAAGAAAGCAATTTATGACAGTAAAGATACAGTTTGGTTTATTTCTGATGGTCTGTGCAGGTTTTATAATAATACAATTTACAGGTTTTCAAAAAAAAATCCGGAATTCACTTTTGATATTATTAATGACATAGCAATTGATTCTGGTGATACCTTATGGTTGATAACAGAAAAAGGTCTTATCAGTTTTGATCATTTTCATTTTAAAACAATTGATAGCATGAATGTTAATTGCAATAATTTGATGATTGATAAAAATGATAACATCTGGTATTTTTCAAAAAATGAGAAAAACAGAGGACTTATAAAATACGACAAAAAAAATATTTATTCCTATTCTCCAGAAAACTCTAAGCTTCCATCCTCTTCAATTCGGTCTATTGCGCTAGACGCCGATAACACGCTTTGGGTTGCAACCTGCGATAAGGTTAATTCAGGAAGTATTGTTAAAATACAGGGAAAAGACTGGCATGTATTTAATGAAAGTAATACTGGAATCCCGATGTATTATTTTACAAACAAAACGCTAACTACAGATAAAGAAAATCATCTTTATGTAAAAATAGACTATTCATTATCTTCTTCTTTTAGTATAGGAAGTCCCTCAGTAATTAAATACAATGGAATAAACTGGTATGTAATAGATACAGTTTCTAATATAATGGACTGGCCTGAAATAATCGGATGTGGAGAAAATAATAGCATTTGGGCAAAAGGGATTTACAATGCAAACTTAAGTTACTTCGACGGTAATATATGGCATAAATGGGGTATATTCAATCCTCATATTAATGATATTTCCATTGGAAAAGATGGTAATACTTGGTTATGTACTAATAATGGTGTTTATGAATTAACATCAAAAACGATGTCAGGAATAAAAATCCAGACATTTCAAGCAGATGATATAATCATTTATCTCAATCCAACAACTCGTTATTTAACATTATGTCTTGAACAAATGGATTATTGCTACATATATGACATTTCGGGTGTTTTTTTACAAAAATCAAACTCAAAAACTATCGATATGTCAGGTTATAATGATGGAATATATTTATTGACAATTGTAGACAATAATGGCCGACACATAATGAAAAAAATATTTTTAAATTAGAATCGTTAGCAATTAATTATTAAAATTCCAAGCTGTTGAACAGCGGGAAATGTGTGCATCTAAAATCCAATTATAGCTCCAGCTTATTGAAGAAGGCTTCAAGCTCTGTTTTGGTTTCTTCCAGTTTGTCTGTCCAGCCTTTTACGGAGTTTTGACCCACAATATCTGTGACATATTTGACCGAGAAAAACGGAATACCGGCTTCCTTGCAGGTGTAAGCAATGGCATAAGCCTCCATATCAATAACATTTGCAGCAGGACCTGCATCCTCAGGTCTGGTAACAAATGAATCGCCGGTACTTACGGTGTTGTCAATATTATATTCTTTTAATATCCCCAGCTGTTTGATTTCATCACTGAAACTGATTTCAGACTTGATACCAGGTATTAAAACTCTCTTCATCTCACGGTCAATAAACCTGGTGCAGAAAAGGATTTCACCTATTTTATGATCAAGAGCTCCTGAAGATCCGAAGTTTATGACAAGGTCCGGTTTCACCTCTGTAATTGATTTACAGGTATTCAACGCTGAGTCTATTTTGCCGAAACCTGTCCTGCACCAATATATGTCATGCCCGTTTATTTTTATATCCCCTCTCTCTTCTTCGAGAGCATAAACCATAAGTATCTTCATATTTTTTCTGAATGAATTATCAAATTATCTATAGAACGTGACAAAATTAAATATTTTCGATGATTATGCTTATTTTTGCAAACATTCGGCCAAAAAAAACTACGTTTTACAAGACCGTGCTATTTTGAGAAACATAAAAACACTTTAATATGAACGAACAGATTAAGGAGATTGCAGACCGTCTTTACGGATTGCGGGATGCTCTGAATGTAAGTGCGTCTGAAGTTGCATCATTTTGCAATATTTCTGAGGAAGAATACCTTAAGTACGAAAGTGGCACAACTGATATTCCTATTGGAGTGTTGCAGGCAGTAGCAAAACATCTGAAAGTTGAACTTACCGGTATTCTGTTTGGTGAAGAGCCTACAGTTTCCGAGTATTTTCTTACCAGATCAGGTTTGGGGACAGCCATGGAAAGGTCACATGCATACAAATATCAGTCGCTTGCTGCAGGATTCGCACACAGAAAAGCCGAACCTTTTATTGTTACTGTCGAGCCTAAGTCTGAAGAAACTCCAGTGCATCTTAACTCTCATGAAGGTCAGGAATTTAACTTTGTACTTGAAGGAAGTCTTTTGTTGAGCATCAATGGTAAAGAGCTGATACTTAACGAAGGTGACAGCATCTATTTCGATTCATCAAAAAAACACGGTATGAAGGCATTAAATGACAAGGCTGTCAAATTTCTCGCCATCATATTTTAACCTGATTCATTAACTGCAGAGATTATAATAACATGATTGAAAAATATTTGAAACAGACGAAATTTTCAGATTTTGAAGATTATAAAAAGAATTTTGAACTGGTAGTACCTGAAGATTTCAATTTTGCGTATGACATAGTTGATGAATGGGCAAAGATTCAGCCTGATAAAAGGGCTCTCCTGTGGACGAACGATGAGGGTGATTGCAAGGTTTTCAGCTTTGCAGACATCAAGAAGCTTTCAGACAAAGCTGCATCATATTTCCAGTCACTGGGTATTAAAAAAGGTGATATGGTAATGGCAATACTAAAACGCCGTTATGAGTTTTGGATTACTATTATTGCTTTGCACAAAATCGGAGCTGTCATAATCCCGGCCACTCACCTGCTTACTAAAAAAGATATTATTTACAGAAATAATGCTGCCGATATTAAAGCTATCGTTGCTGTCGGCGACGAAACCATAACAACTCATATTTCTGACGCTTTACCCGAATCTCCTTCTATTGAGAAATTGATTTCGGTCGGACCTGTAATACCTGAAGGTTGGGAAGATTTTCACAAAGGCATCGACGCTGCTGCTCCTTTTGAAAGGCCTGATTTCCAGACTAAGAATGATGATCCGCTTATTGTAAGCTTTACATCGGGTACAACAGGTAATCCTAAAATGGTTATGCTTGATTCTGTTTACCCTCTGGGACATATTCAGACTGCAAGTTACTGGCACAATCTGCATGAGAACAGTCTTCACCTGACTATTGCAGACACAGGATGGCTAAAAGCAGTATGGGGTAAACTTTACGGTCAGTGGATTGCCGGAGCAAGTGTATTCGTTTATGATCATGAGAAGTTTAATCCTGCCGATATTCTTAAAATGATTGAGACTCATAAGGTGACTTCGCTTTGTGCACCTCCTACCATCTTCCGGTTTCTAATAAGGGAAGACCTGACGAAATACAATTTGTCTTCGCTTGAATGGTGTACGATTGCCGGTGAAGCTTTGAATCCTGCTGTTTACGAACAATTCTATAAACTTACCGGCATTAAGCTCAGAGAAGGTTATGGCCAGAGTGAAACCACTCTTACTGTACTTACTACTCCGTGGGTTGAGCCTAAACCAGGCTCAATGGGATTACCAAGTCCTCAATATGATGTCGACCTGCTTACTCCTGACGGACGTTCCGCTGAAGCAGGCGAGCAGGGTCAGATCGTTGTAAGGACTTCCGGTAAATGGCCTGTTGGACTCTTCAAAGGTTATTATCGTAATGAAGAGCTGACTAATGACGCTCATCACGACGGTATTTACTACACTGGTGACCTTGCATGGAGAGACGAGGATGGTTATTTCTGGTTTGTTGGCCGTGCTGACGATGTTATAAAAAGCTCAGGTTACAGGATTGGTCCGTTTGAAGTGGAAAGTGCTCTTATGACTCATCCTGCTGTTGTCGAATGTGCTATAACAGCCGTACCTGATGAAATCAGGGGTCAGGTTGTAAAGGCTACAATTATCCTTGCTAAAGACTATAAGGACAGGGCTGGTGATGCTTTGGTTAAAGAGCTTCAGGAACATGTTAAAACGGTTACTGCTCCTTACAAATACCCTAGAATAATAGAATTTGTTGAGGAATTGCCAAAAACTATAAGCGGTAAAATCAGGAGAGTTGAGATCAGGAACAACGATATTAATAAAAAATATTAAAAAATTATCCTGCTTTTTACTTTTAGTTATCTTTGGTTCTGAATTAGCTCACGACATCATCAATTAAACTAATTATAATTATGAGAAAAGGTAGTGGAAGGTTTTTTAGAATTGCTTCAGTTTTAGCAATTGTTTGTGTGATTTTTGCAAGTTGCAGCAGCACAACACTTATCAGGTCTGTACCTGATGGTGCAAAGTTGTATGTTGACGGCGAGCCGGTAGGTGTAACTCCTTATGAAATCGTTGATACAAAAATTATCGGCAGTGCTACTGACATAAAGCTGGTAATGGATGGTTATGAAGATTTCGGTACAAGGATTTACAAAGATGAGGAGCTGAATGTAGGTGCTTTGATAGGTGGTTTCATTATTCCTGCTGTACCCTGGTTATGGGTAATGAAATACAGGCCTGTTCATACTTATGAACTCACTCCTTTTGGTAACTTTGCACCTGAAAATCAATCTGTAGCTCCTGAAGGTGCTGCGACGGTTAAAAGTAAAACAGACCAACTGCTTGAGCTTAAAGAACTTCTTGATAAAGGTGTATTAACCAAAGAGGAGTTTGAAAAGGAAAAGAAAAAAGTGCTGGACAATAATTGATAAAGCATATCACAGGGTGTCTCAGTAATGAGACGCCCTTATTTTTATAAGTAAAAAACTATAATGGAGAAACTGACCTTAGTAAAAGTTGGCGGTAAAATTGTTGAGGAAGAAGCATCTCTGGCTGCACTTCTGAAAGATTTTGCAAAAATTGAGGGACACAAAGTACTTGTACATGGTGGAGGCAGGACAGCCACACAGATTGCGTCACGTCTTGGTATCGAGAGTGTGATGGTCGAAGGCCGTCGTGTTACAGATATTGAGACTCTCAAGGTTGTTACTATGGTCTATGCGGGTTTGGTTAACAAAACCATTGTAGCAAAATTGCAGGCTATAGGTATTAATGCAATTGGTCTTACGGGTGCTGACCTGAATTATATGCGTTCTGCTAAAAGGCCGGTAGGTAAGGTTGACTATGGTTTCGTCGGGGATGTCAAAGAAGTCGATGCCGGCATCCTTGCTGATTTGATCTCAAAAGATGTTGTCCCTATCCTTGCTCCGCTTACTCATGACAAGGAAGGCAACCTGCTTAATACAAATGCTGATACTATTGCCGGTGAAGCCGCTAAGGCTCTTGCTTCACGATTTGAAGTTTCTCTGATATTTTGTTTTGAGAAAAAGGGAGTTTTGTCTGATGAAAATGATGACGACAGCGTAATTCCGGTAATTACAAGGGATAGTTTCAGGAAACTTCTTGCTGACGGTATTGTCACCGGTGGTATGATTCCCAAACTGGATAATGCTTTTGAGTCTATTGACGCCGGTGTAAAAGAAGTTATTATAAAAAGTGCCGGCAACTTGTCTGAAAGCTCCGGCACTAAGATAATTGGTTGATATTGTTTTTTACTAAGCTTTTTGAACCTCACTACCGCAAGTAGTATGGAATTTGCTCGCAGTAGTTCGATTTTTATCAGCTTTTGATGAATTTAGTTGAGTAGTTTTTTAACGGTTTCAGAAAGAACTCTTCCTTCTACTTTTCCTGCCAGTTGTTTCGAAGCAACACCCATGACTTTGCCCATATCTTTTGGTCCTTGCGCACCTGTTTGAGTAATAATTTTACTCAATTCAGCTTCGAGTTCTTCTGCACTCAGTTGTTTTGGCATGTAGTTTTCGATTACTGCGGCTTCAGCCAGTTCGTTTTCTGCTAATTCAGGTCTGCCTTGCTGGATATAAATAGTTGCAGAGTCTTTACGTTGTTTGAGCATTTTTGCACAAATCCTAACTACATCTTCGTCAGAAACTTCACCTGTTGAACCCGGAGCAGTCCTGGCTTCAATAATTTCCTTTTTAATACCTCTCAATGCAAGTTTCCTGACTTCATCTCTTGCTATCATTGCTGCCTTTATATCGGCATCTACTTGTTCTGTAAGTTTCATATCTGTCTTATTTAAAAATTCTCCTTGTCAAAATAATGTATATCCCTTTTGAAAGCAGGAACAGAATCCATTTTATTTATCAGTGCGTCATTATCCAGTTGATCTGAAGACAGCACTGTAGGTGAATATGATTTGTATCTCACCATTGAGCCTTTTTTCTCCTTATAATAGATTTGTTTTCTTATTTCACGTTTGCGTCTTATTTCTTCGGCATTAATCATTTCTTCTTCTGTGAGCTGACTCATGCGAACCTGAATCTGAGGAACGTTTTGTAAATCAAATCCGGTAGCCAGCAAAGTAACCTTAAGCTGATCATCAAGTTCTTCATCGAAGGTTACACCCCAGATTACTTCCATCTCAGGATTAAACTTATTCATAAATGCATTGATTTGTTCCATTTCATACATCATCAATTCTTTTGTATTGCTGCATGAAATATTAAACAAAACTTTCTTGGCACTGAAAACATCGTTGTTGTTTAGCAAAGGCGATTGAAGTGCTGCGTTAAGGGCATCAAGCAATCGTTTATCTCCTTCACCATATCCGGTACTCATTATAGCTACACCGCCGTCTTTCATTACGGTTCTTACATCTGCAAAGTCCAGATTTATGTATCCGGGCACTGTGATTATTTCGGCAATACTTTTTGCAGCAACCGTCAGTGTATCATCAGCTTTGTTAAATCCGTTCTTAAATGTAAGGTCAGGATAAATATAGCTCAGTTGTTCGTTGTTTATAACTATCAGTGCATCTACATTATTGCTCATCTCTTCAACACCGTCGAGAGCCTGGTTGATTTTAGGGTCACCTTCAAACTTAAAAGGAATTGTAACGATACCAACTGTAAGTATATCCATTTCCTTGGCTACTTTTGCAATGACCGGAGCTGCACCTGTACCTGTGCCTCCTCCCATACCGGCTGTGATAAAAACCATTTTGGTTTCATCACTTAAAGCTCTTTTAATATCCTCAATGCTTTCCAGGGCGGCTTCTTTAGCTACAGCCGGTCTGTTGCCGGCGCCAAGTCCTCCGGTCTTGTTTTTACCAAGTTGTAACTTAATTGGCACAGGAGAGTTGAGCATGGACTGATTGTCTGTATTGCAAAGCATAAATGAAACATCACGGATGCCCTCCTTGTACATATGCGCTACAGCATTTCCACCTCCGCCTCCTACACCGATTACTTTAATAATCGTGGAAACAGCTTTTGGATATTCAAATTGCAATATATCGTCCATAATATTTTATTTTTCAAATGTCTTCTTTAAAAATAGAATCAATAAAACCGGAGAAAAGTCCACCTTGTTTATCGCTTTTACCTGTTTGTTTTGCATCCTCAGGCTTTTTATTTTCTGCTACTTCTTCTTGTTTTTTTGGAGTCTCAACCACTTTTGGAGTGGTGGGCTTCACACTACTCTTTCTTATTCCAAAGATAGATCTGCGTGATTTTACTTCAATTTCATCATCACCAAATAATTCACCGGGAGCAGTTTTCTGAACAACGGGTTCAACGACTTTTTCAACCACAGGCTCTTCAATACAGCAATCAGGTTTGCCCAGAAGCAACAGACCAATTGTTTGAGAATCTCCGGGTTCAACTATTAGTCCTTCTCTCAAAACAGAGATATTCTGACAAGGATTTCCGAACCTTACTGACAAACCTGTCTTTTTAGTTAAAACTACATCTAAGCCTTTTAATTGCGATGCTCCTCCGGTAATCACTATTCCAGACTTAAGTTTCTGCAATTCTGCTCCGGAATAGCGTATCTGGGCATAAATATTTTCAATAATTTCCTCTGTCCTTGCCACAATCACTTCGCTGATTTCCTTTTCATCCTCACCCGGCAGTTGGGTTTCATCGTCCGGATCTTCGATCATATTTTCTGAATAATGGACGGCTGATCCTTTTTCTATCTTTAAGCTTTCGGCTTCATCGTTATCAATATTCAGATATGTGAGATCTTTTGTAATATTGAAACCGCCAAAAGGCAACACAGAAACGCTTAATAATACATTACTCTTATAAATGCAAACAGATGTGGTTTCGGCACCAAAATCCACGACAACTACACCTTTTGATTTTTCTTCTGATTTCAGAACTGCCTCAGCACTGGCTATTGGTCCGAGCAACTGATCGTATTGTACATCAAGCTTTTCAAAACAAGTATTCAGATTTTTAAAAATGACAGGCTTGCTTACAACGACCTTGTAATGAGCCTCAACTTTAGTCGGCATTGAGCCTACAGGGTTGACATCAATCTTGCCGTCAACAATGAATTCCTGTGGAAATACATCTATTATTTCAAGCATATCAGGAACTTTCTCAGGTATCTGGTCGGCTAGATTATCCAGATGAATATCGTTGAGAATCTCTTCTCCTGAAAGAGATGTTACACTGTTTATATCCAGTGTTCTTATAGAATATCCGTTCAAACCAATATAAACTTTCTTTACAATGCCTCTGTAAGGGACACTGCTTATTAATATATTGATAAGTTCTTTTATGCCATTTGAAACCACCTCAATATTATGGATAACACCTTTTCTGACTCCTGAAAAAACAGGAATCTGCTGTAAGGCAATTACTTCAACTCCTCTTGAATTTCTCTTACCCAATACACCTTTAAGGCCATTGCTTCCGAGGTCAATTCCAATTATTAATTCAGTTACCGGATTCATTTCCTATATCTTTTTTTGTACAAATTATCTGCTTGTCAAATTTAAGGTTAATCTTTGAGTATTTGTCCCATCCGATCTCCGGGAGATAATCTCTCATAAATACATTTAACCTGGTCAATTTTTTCTCAATATTTACAGGGGAACCAAATATTATTTCGAAATCTCCTGTACGCGGGATGAGTATCCACTCACCATTGTCCTCAACATAAATCTGCTCAACCTGAGCATCCCACAATTCATTTTGCCTTAACAATATTGCCATTCTGTGCAAATAGCTGACGGTTGCTTTATCTTTTATATTGCCGGTTGCTACAACAACATCAGCAGCTGAACTGTTGCTAAGACCGGTTTTATTACCATTAATATCTATATAATAATTTTTGCCACCCGAAAACACCCTGAGTACCGGAGTTTGTTGCCAGACTTTTATGCATATCGCACCGGATGGGCTGCTATAACATTCTGCATTTTTTACCAGCGAACTCTTTTCAACGATCTTTTCAATATTACCGTAATCAACTTCGTTTATTTTTCTTCCTTTTAGATTAATCCCATTTCGCTCCAGCAACCTTTTAATTTCTGCCTGTTTGATAAATACTTTACCATCTTCATCAACCACGCTTATCCTGATGTCGTTACAGGATTTTGCCGATGCATCATCTGAAAACATAGCCATGGCATATGAAATATAGCCAAGAACTATCATAATTAACAATATGGAAATAATCTTCCTCAGCATCAGGTATATCTTTTATTTAATAAAGGTACAAGTGTATCTATGCTACCAGCCCCCAAAGTTACAAGAACTTCCGGTTGTTTCTTGTCAAGTACTTCAAAAATATTATTTAAAGAAGTCACTGATTTAGATTTTATTCCGACTTTTTCGAGTATCATTTCAGATGTAACTCCCGGTATTGGCAGTTCTCTTGCAGGATAAATATCGAGCAAAATAAGATCATCAAGTGATGACAGCACTTCTGCAAATTCATCTGCAAAATCCCGCGTCCTGCTGTACAGGTGTGGCTGAAATATGCCGGTAATCTTTTTATCCGGGAAAAGCTCTCTGATAGAGTCAATACTTGCTTTTAATTCTTCAGGATGGTGAGCATAATCATCAATATATACGAAATCATCTCTTCTCACCTGAAAATCAAAACGTCGTCTTGTTCCTTTGAAACTCGCGATTCCCGCACGCAACTCATCATCGTTAACTCCGTTCAAATGAGCAAGAGCCATCGCCGCAAGTGCGTTCTCAACATTAATCCTTACAGGTACCCCAATCTCAAGATCATTTAATATCTTCCCCGGCATTTTGAAATCAAAGAATAGTCTTCCTTTACTTACCCTGATATTTAATGCCTGAAAATCTGCATCTTCAGTAATGCTGTAAGTATATACTTTGACATCATCATTTAATCTGTAACTCAAAGGAATTCCCTTTTTCATAACCAGGCAACCTCCAGAACTTATAAGACTTGTAAAATGAGAAAAACTCTCAAGATATGCTTCATGAGTCTTGTAAATATCAAGATGATCCGCATCTACAGATGTAACAACTGCCATCCAGGGATGAAGATGATGGAATGATCTGTCATATTCATCTGCCTCGATCACAGTCAGATCACTTTTTTGGCTGAGCAACAGATTTGTATCATAATTATTTGATATACCGCCGAGAAAAGCATTGCAATCAACATGTGACTGCTTTAGCAAATGAGCAGTAATCATACTTGTGGTAGTCTTACCATGAGTACCTGAAATACACAGGCATCTGTCGTCTTTGGATACTTCACCAAGGATTTCTGCCCTTTTCATTATCCTGAAACCGTTAGTTTTGAAATAAGTAAGCTCAGAATGCTCATCAGGGACAGCCGGAGTTCTTACAATCAAAGTATTTTCCTTATCAAGAAAAACTGCAGGTACAGCATTAAGATCATCTGAGTAATGTACATCGATATCTTCACTCTCAAGTTCACTTGTAAGAGTGCTCATGGTTCTGTCGTATCCTGCAACCAACCTTCCACGGGATTTAAAATACCTCGCAAGGTTGCTCATGCCGATGCCGCCAATTCCAATGAAATATATGTTTTGATACTTATGAGACATAAGTTATTTTTTTACCAGTTTAAATATCTCCTCAGCTATACGTTCTGCAGAATTAATCTGCGCCAGTTTGTAAATGTTTAAGCTAAGGGTTTCAAGTTTATTTTTATCATCTATCAATTCCAGTGCTTTTGGTATCAGTTTTTCACCTGCATCAACATCTTTGATCATTATAGCAGCGTTTTCATCAACCAATGCCATGGCATTTTTTGTCTGATGGTCTTCAGCTACATTTGGAGAAGGCACCAATATTACAGGCTTTCTCAGCAGGCAAAATTCAGATATTGATCCTGCACCTGCACGGGATACTACCAAATCAGCCACTGAATAAGCCAGGTTCATGTGTTGGACAAACTCCAAAACCTTGATATTTTTCAGCGTCCTTCCAGCAAGTTTCTCAATAATATTCTTATAATAATATTTGCCGGTTTGCCAGATGACTTGTATATCATCTCTGTTTTCAATATTATCAATATAATTGATTACACTTTCATTTATAGTTCTGGCACCAAGACTGCCACCTACTATAAGTATTGTTTTCTTTCCGTCTGCAAGTCCGAATTCCTCCAGTGCCTGACTTCTGTCTGTTTCTGCCAGCAAATCCTGACGAACAGGGTTTCCTGTGAGTAATATCTTATCCGCAGGAAAAAATCTCTCCATTCCTTTATATGCAACACAAATTTTTGAAGCTTTTGCAGCCAGGATTTTATTGGTTACTCCTGCATAAGAGTTTTGTTCCTGAATGACGGTAGGTACTTTTTTTGCAGCGGCAGCTTTTAGTAAAGGACCGCTCGCATATCCGCCAACTCCTACAGCAACATCGGGTTTGAAATCTCCTACAATCTTTCTTGCTTTGATCATACTTGACCACAGAAGCATTAGTATCTTTATGTTTTTAAGGACATTTTTACGGTCAAAACCCTTAACAGGCAAACCGATAATTTTATAACCGGCTGCAGGCACACGCTCCATCTCCATCCTTCCGGTTGCACCAACAAAAAGTATTTCTACGTCTTTGCTCTTCGCTCTGAGGGCATTTGCTATTGATATGGCAGGAAATATATGACCTCCTGTACCTCCACCTGATATTATTACCTTCATATTCTTCATATTAAATCCCATATTCTACTGAAGTATCCATTGCCTGACTTGTCAGTTTGGTTTCTTCCTCAGATTTCAATTCTTCTTCTTTTTCGGCCTCCGGGTTCCCAAAACGACTTACGCTCAGGATTATCCCAAAATACAAACATGTTATAAGTGTCGAGGTTCCACCCCTGCTGACAAGCGGCATTGGTTGCCCGGTAACCGGACCCGCACCTACTGCAACCATCATATTTATGAACGCCTGGAAACAAATCATAAAAGATGACCCCATAACAAGCAGCATAGGGTAAACTTTAACGCACTTCTTGGCAATTTTCAGAGCTCTGTAAAGCAACACAAAATACAGAAAAGGTATGATTATCATGCCAAACCAACCCATCTCTTCAATGATGATTGCGTAAATAAAGTCAGAATATGCCTGTGGTAAAAAGTCTCTTTGCGTACTGTTGCCGGGTAATGTCCCAAAAAAAGTACCGTTTGCTATGGCGATACTCGCATGAGAAGACTGGTAATTTTTATCAGTAATGGTGAAACCGGGGTCTCCTATTTCAAGTTCAGTACCAAATATTCTGTTTTGCCAGGTATCCCATCTGCCAAAGAACGGCATATTATCAATAAACTTCAGAGCCAGCAAAAATATAATTCCGGCTCCAATAACTATAGCTGCAAGAATCAGCATTTTTTTTGTTTCAATGCGACCCAAATACATCATGATGAATATGACGAAACACAACATCAAAGCTGTAGAAAGATTTTCAAACAAAATCAGTCCGGCAAAAACACCGGTAACTACCAGAATTATCCAAAAAGCTTTATTCAGGTCTTCTGACGATCTCTGGGATTTACCTAAAATAAACGATGAGAATATGACCAATGCCAGCTTTGCAAATTCAGAAGGTTGGAACTGTATGCCAAAAAGGCTTATCCATCTTGCAGCATTATTCAGCCTGACACCTATAAATGGTGTCGCTATCAACATAAAGAAAGCTACAAAAAACAGGATGAATCCAATAATTGTAATCCATTTATAATGGATATTGTGCATTACAACTATTCCGATAGCACCAATAATAAGGAAAGTAGCATGCCTAAGTATTGGTCCATAGGTGTTATGATCTGAATATGCCAAAGTACTTGTTGCACTATATACTTCAATAAGTGAAATAATGCATAAGAACAGGAAAACAATCCAGACTACAATGTCACCTTTGAACAGCTTGTTTATCAAACTCATCTGACTGGTTTTTTTTCTTAAAAATTATATAATTAAAGCTTTCTCACACAATCCTTAAACTGTCTTCCTCTGTCCTCATAGTTTTGAAAAAGATCAAAGCTTGCACAACATGGTGATAGCAGTACTGTATCTCCTTTTCGGGAATTTTCATAAGCTATGTCAATCGCCTCTTTCATTGAACCCGCATCAAATATATTATCCTTTTTCCCGTCAAAGAATTTATGCAGCTTGGTATTATCAACTCCCATAAAAATCAACGTATGCACTTTTTCTTTTACAAGGTTCTCGATTTCGGTATAATCGTTCCCTTTGTCTGTGCCTCCAAGTATCAATACTACCGGAGTTTTCATGGATTCAAGGGCATACCAGCATGAATTGACGTTTGTAGCTTTTGAATCATTTACATAAAGTACACCTTTTACTGTAGCAACTTTTTCAAGCCTGTGCTCAACACCCTCAAAATCACTCAATGCCTTTCTAATGCTTTCTTTTTTGATATGAGCTATATTGGCCGATATAGCGGCAGCAAGCGAATTGTAAATATTATGTGTACCGACCAGACTCAATTCATTTTTCTCAATCTCAAATTGTTGCTCGGGCGTATCTATTACAAGAATCTGGTTTTCGAGGAAGGCTTTTATTCCCGTACCTCTTTTTAATGAGAAGGGAAACTTTCTCGAAAGAATTGTTCTTTTCTCAATTTCGGCCCTGATCAAAGGGTCATCATTCCAATAGATAAACGAATCTTTTTCAGTCTGATTCTGAATAATCCTGAATTTGGAATCTACATATTCCTGCATATTATAATGATACCTGTCAAGGTGATCAGGAGTAATATTAAGCATTACGGCAACATCAGCTCTGAATGTATGTGTGTCATCCAGCTGGAAACTGCTTAGTTCCAGAACATAAAAATCAAATTGTTCTTCAGCAACCTGCCATGCAAAACTTCTGCCGACATTTCCCGCTAAACCGACGTTTAAGCCACCGTTCTTGAGAATATGATAAGTTAACAGGGTTGTAGTAGTCTTGCCGTTACTACCGGTTATACAAATTGTTTTTGCATTGGTATATCTTCCGGCAAATTCAATCTCTGATATTACAGGAATGTTCTTTGCTTTAATGGCTTGCATAATTGGCACTTTCTCTGAAATGCCCGGACTTTTTATAATTTCATCAGCATTAAGTATCAGCTCTTCAGTATGCTGTTTTTCTTCCCACTTAATACCTCTCTCATCAAGAGCTTTCTTATAATTATCCTTTATTTCAGAAAAATCCGAGACGAAGACATCAAATTCTTCCTTTTTTGCTAGTATCGCCGATCCGGTGCCACTCTCTCCTGCACCCAGTATGACTATTCTTCCCATCTTTAACGCATTTTTAAAGTTGCAATTGCTATTACTGCAAGAATGATTCCTATTAACCAGAACCTTACTACTATTTTTGATTCAGGGATAGCCTGCAGAGGTTTTTGTATCAATGCATCAATGCCTGCATTCCCCATTTTCTGGAAATGATGATGCAACGGAGCCATCTTGAAAACACGTTTTCCAACCCCTGTCCTTCTCTTTGTAATTTTAAAGAACGTAGTTTGCATGACCACAGATAAGGCTTCAATGAAAAACAGTCCGCAAAAGATTGGTATAAGCAGCTCTTTTCTTAATATCATTGCGACCACTGCTATAATACCACCAAGCATAAGGCTTCCGGTATCACCCATGAACACCTGCGCCGGATATGAATTATACCAGAGGAAACCAATTGTTGCTCCAATGAAAGCAGACATATAAATTGCTATTTCTCCAGAACCGGGTATAAACATTATATTCAGATATGATGCCCAGTTGAAGTTACTGGACATATATGCAAATACGGCCAAAACCACTCCGCATATCGCAGAGAGCCCTGTTGCAAGTCCATCCTGACCATCAGTCAGATTTACACCGTTTGAAACCAGAGTAACAATAAATATTGTTACAGCTATAAAAAGTATCCAGCCTGCTGCCTGTGCATTTTTCTTCATACCTTTGAATAATGCCGCATAGTCAAGATTGTTGTTTTTGAAAAAAGGAATAGTGGTTTTTGTTGATTTAACTTCAGCTTTCCTGAAATTTACAGATTCGACCTGATCGTTTTTAAGTACTTCTACGTTTTCGCGAATTACAACATCAGGACTTATATACAAAACAACACCGACCAATAATCCGACACCCACCTGACCGAAAATCTTAAATTTGCCTTTCAGACCTTTTTTGTCTTTTTTGAAAACTTTTATATAATCATCCGCAAATCCTATAAGCATCAACAGTACCGTAGAAATTAGTAAGATCTGAATGTAAGTACTGCTAAGTTTTGTCATTAACAATACGGGAACAACGATAGCCAGAAATATTATTATACCTCCCATTGTAGGAGTTCCTTTTTTACTCATCTGACCTTCAAGGTCAAGATCACGTATAATTTCTCCAACCTGTCTTAGTTGCAAGGATTTGATAATACGTTTGCCTACACTAGTTGCGATGAAAAGTGCAAGAATAAACGCGATTGCAGATCTGAATGATATGTATTGAAACATTCCGGCTCCCGGAAAATCAATTTTATCCAGATATTCAAATAGTGTTACCAACATAGATTTTTATTTTTAGCAGATTGTAGAATATATTTCAGCAATTACTTTTTTGTCATCAAAAGGATATTTAACTCCCTTTATTTCCTGATAGTCTTCATGCCCCTTACCGGCAACCAGTATTACATCATTTGCTTTGGCAAGCATACAGGCAGTTCTTATAGCTTCTTTACGGTCTGCTATAACGAGGACTTTAGATCTTTGATTAGCTTCAATACCTTCAAGCATATCATTTAGTATATCCTGAGGCTCTTCAAATCTTGGATTATCAGAGGTCAGTATAACTTTGTTGCTTGAGCTGACAGCTTCTTTTGCCATGATTGGTCTTTTCCCTTTGTCACGGTTTCCGCCTGCACCTACTACGGTGATTACGTCGCCGTTGCCGTCCACCAGTTCATTTATGGTCGAAAGTACATTTTTCAATGCATCCGGTGTATGTGCGTAATCAACTATCGAGATGAAACCTTTAGGTGAACGTAGAAATTCCAGTCTGCCGGAAACCGGTTTCAGGGTACTTAATACGACAAGAATGGTTTCAGGATCCTGACCTAAAAGGACAGACGCACCATACACTGCCAGTAAATTTGAAACGTTAAAACTGCCAATAAACTGGACTGTAACTTCTTTGCCATTAATATCAAGCATCATCCCTTCAAAATGATTTTCGATAACCTTTGCCTTGAAATCAGCCATTCTTTCGTAAGAATAGTCATATTTTGAGGCTTTGCAGTTTTGCAGCATTATTTTACCATTCTTATCATCTGCATTCGTCAAAGCAAATGCATCTTCAGGCAATTCATCAAAGAATCTTTTTTTGGCTTTTAAATAATTTTCAAATGTCAAATGATAATCCAGATGATCCCTTGTAAGATTTGTAAAAATACCTCCCGCAAATTTTAATCCGGCTATCCTTCTCTGTTCTACTGAGTGAGAGCTAACTTCCATGAAGGCATATTCACAGTCCTGATCTACCATTTTTGACAACAACTCATTTATTGCAAGCGCATCAGGAGTGGTGTGTGTGGCATGAATTTCTTCATCTACGATATAGTTGCATACTGTAGATAACAGGCCGGATTTATGTCCGAGTTTCATAAAAGTCTTGTAAAGCAAAGTCGCTATCGTTGTTTTACCGTTTGTTCCGGTAACACCAACAAGTTTTAGCTTTTCGGATGGATTTCCATACCAGTTACAGGCTATTATACCCAAAGCCTCATCGCTGCTTTTAACCTGAAAGTAAGCAATGTTATCAACGATAATTTCAGGCAAATCTTCACAAATTACTGCAACAGAACCATTTTCTATCACACTGCTTATATATGCATGCCCATCTGATTTAGTGCCCTTCTGGGCAACAAACATAGCACCTTTATTTGCTTTTCTCGAGTCGAAACATACTGAAGATATTTCGATATCTGCATTTGGTATGATTGACTTTTTTGTATCAATATTTTTTATCAGCTCTGATAGATTCATGACTCTATTTTTTTATTCTAATATCAAAGTTACAGACTGTCCTTTATTGTAAATAGTTCCGGGTTTCAAAGATTGACTTACTACTTTACCTCTGCCGGTCAACAATACTTTTAAACCGACTTCTTCTAAAAGGTAAACAGCATCCCTTGCACCCATATCAATCACATCAGGAACTAATTTTTTTCTTACTTCATTTTGTTTAAAACTAATAAAACTATCTTTAATAGCAGGTTTAATCCATTCTGATTGTCCGATTGATGGGAAATCAGATGCTATCTTATATTCCTTCAGAAGTTTATCCGTAAATTTTGCATTCCCCGATTTGAACAAAGGTATTTTTTGTTTTTCAATAACTGTACTGTCAGTAATAGCTGCAGGATTTAGTCTGTTTTCACGTGAACAGACGCTTTCTGCTATTTCTCTGAAAACCTTTCCTGCCATCTGCCCACCTGAAGCTATTCCGACTCCCGGTTGACGAATCACTACAATGCAACTGTATTTTGGATTGTCTGAAGGGAAAAATCCGCAGAAAGAAACCTGATATGACGTACCGCCTTCTTTATAGCCTTTTGAGCCTTTTGAAATTTGAGCAGTACCTGTTTTACCGGCTACAGGCACAAATTTACTGTTAACGGGTTTACCTGTTCCCCTGACTGACCTTACTACACTGTCAAGCATATTATGTATTTTGGCAAGTGTTTCATCAGAACACATTTTAGGATTTATGACCGTAGGAGCAAATTCTTTAACTATTTCTCCGTTTCTGGTCAGGGCTTTTACCAGATATGGTTTAACAACCTGTCCATTGTTTGCTATTCCGTTATAATATGTCAAAGTATATATAGGTGGCATTTTTGTGACATAACCTATAGACATCCAGGGCAAATCGGTCTTTGCCCAATATCGGCTTTTGCTCTTAGGATGTGGTATTGTTGGTTTACCTGCTCCGGGTATTTCCAGTTGCATCGGTTTGTTTATCCCAATCCTGTATAAACCATCGACAAATTTTGATGGATTTGAACGGTAAGCTCTATCAACAATACCTGAAATACCCACATTTGATGAAAACCATATAGTTTGGGCCGCGCTTATCTTATGATATCCCCCTTTATGTGCATTGTGATCTTTCATCACTTTACCATACATCATTCTTACGCCATTGCCGGTGTCGATTGAGTCATCAGGATTGACAAGTTTATCTTCAAGCGTAACCATCATTGAAAAAGTCTTGAAGGTTGAACCCGGTTCACTCTGATCTGAAAAAGCATAATTCTCGGATTCAACGTAATTACCCGAATCTCTTACAGCCAGATTGCTGATCGCCTTAATCTGTCCGGTACTTACCTCCATAAGTACAGCTGATCCGGATTTTGCATTAATCTTTGCCAACTCATTTGATAATGCCGTTTCTACAACGTCCTGATATCTTACATCAATGGTAGTGACCAGATCAATGCCGTCAACAGGTTCCTGTGTTACGACACTTATATACCTCCCTGCAACCTTACGCCTTATACACAGACCCGGTGTACCTCTCATCAGAGAATCATAATACAATTCAAGGCCATTTTTCCCACCCTTTGAAAACTCTCCGTAAATATCGCCTATGGTTCTTGAAGCAAGCGTGCCAAAAGGTTTTTCTCTTCTGAAATATTTCTTTTCATACAAACCACTCTGATATCTGCCCTTCTTAAAGAAAGGAAACTTTTGAATTTCACGAAGTTCAGTATGAGTTACCCGTTTTTTGCTGATTAAATATTCCCTTGATTTTTTTTGATACCCTTTCATAAGGTGCCTTCTGTATTCAGAAGGAGATTTGTCACCAATTTTTTCGGATAATTTATTACTAAGCTGGTTTACATATGCAAGAAAAGTATCCGGTTTAACAGCCTGAAAGTCCATATAAAGTGAATATACCGGAACCGTACTGGCCATTAACTGCCCGTCAGTTGAAAAAATATTCCCTCTGTTTGGTGGAACTTCTACATTTTCTTTAACCTGTTTCTTTTCAAACTCTCTCCACTCTTTTCCCTCTACAAACTGGACTTTGAATATTTTGATAAAAATCGCCAAAACCGGTATGATAAAAAACAACAACAGAATAGCATATCTCTTTCGGATCTGCTTTCTGACAAATTCACTCAAATTTGAATTATTGTTTTCTGCCATGGTGTAAACTACTATTCTTTAATTTCAACTACGAATGGTGGCTGTGTCGATTCTTCAAGTTCAAGCCCTTTTTCCTGTACAAGTTTTCTGACATTGGATTGCCTGCTTTCACGCATCAATAAAGATGATTGCGTAAGAGCTTCATATTTAACGTCAGTCAACTCTACATTAAGCTCATCTATCTCATTCAAACACATTATTACTTTATAATGATTGCCTATGTAAAACAATACTCCGGCAACAATAATAATAATCATCTTAAAGTTTTTGGCGATGAAACCTTTTGTCAGAATGGTTCCGTCAAAAACATCTTTCATAAAAGTCGTGTAAGACTTCCCTTTTTTTTCTTTATCCTTTTCAATTTTAGCCGATTCTTCCATTACTCATTTCTTTTCAGCAATCCTGAGTTTTGCACTTCTGGATCTCGGATTATTTGTAAGTTCAGTCGTATCAGGTACTATCACCTTATTGTTTATCAATTTAAACGGAGTAAGGAAATTACCGTAGAAGTCCTGTTCTACTCTGCCTTCTGTATTACCTGATTTCAGGAAATTTTTCACCAAACGGTCTTCAAGAGAATGATATGTCATTACTACTATTCTTCCTCCCGGTTTCAACACTTGTAAGGACTGTTTTAACAACTCCTCCAGAGCAACCATCTCCTGATTAACCTCGATTCTCAATGCCTGAAAGACTTTTGCCAGCTCTTTTTTTTCTTTATCGCGGATAAAAAAAGATTTTATGACATCGAGTAAAGAAGAAATCTTATCGTATTTAATTTCTGTTCTTTTTTTTACGATTGCTCTGGATATTGCCCTGGACTCTCTCAATTCCCCGTATTTATAAAACACGTCAGCAAGTTTTTGCTCAGTATAAGTATTCAGTATATCAGCAGCAGATAAAGAAGCGTTTTTATTCATCCTCATATCAAGGATTTCATCTTCAAATCTAAAGGAGAAACCACGTTCTGCTGTATCAAAATGATGAGATGAAACTCCTAAATCAGCAAGAATGCCATCAACTGTCTCAACATCATGATAACGCAGAAAATTACTCAAATACCTGAAGTTGCTTCTTACAAAAACAAAATTCGGATCATCGGGAATATTATTTTCAGCATCTTCATCCTGATCAAAGCCATAGAGTTTACCTGTACTTAAGTTTTTTAGTATTTCACGTGAATGACCTCCACCTCCGAAGGTTACATCAACATAAGTACCATCAGGTCTTATTTTTAATCCTTCAATACACTCATGCAACAAAACCGGAATATGATAGGTTTCCATCTGAAAAGAAATGTTATAAAATCAAATAATTCTAACTCAAGCTTTCCTGCTATACAACTCACTGATTTTCTTTTGATAAATATCATCCTCAACAATGCAATCCCCTACTTTTTCATTTGGCCAGATTTCAAAAAAGTTATAAACTCCCTTGAATAATACATCAAATTCAATACCTGTCAAATCTATCAGTGATTTTGGTAACAGAATCCTGCCACTTTGGTCTATATCAACTTTTTTGGTTTCACTTATAAACCGTCTGAAAACCATTCTGTCAAGTTGTTGACCTTGATCAAGCCTGGATTCAAGAAATTTAACCTCTTTATCCCAGACAGGTTCAGGATATGCAACGATACAATCTTCGAAAATATCTTTGCGAAGGTAAAGAGTTTGCTGTTCACCGGCAAGTAAAATTTTCCTGTAACTTGAAGGCACGAATACACGTGACTTAACGTCAAGTCTGGCTTCATATTCGCTGGTAAACCTCATAGTTTATATTATAAAAAGTTGATTTACTTACAAAAATATAAATTCATAACCCACTTTGCAACACTTTGCCCCACTATTTTACAAACAAAAGATATCATCAATTATTAAACAATCTATCAACATGTTATATAATTGTTTATCAGTCTTTTAAAGTAGTTATCAACAGCATATTGATAACTATCCTGTTCTTAAATAAAAAATCTTTAAAAAATAAGTAAAACGATTTTTAGCTTCATTTTAAAATCGTTGTATTTGTCATGAGATAAAAAAGATATATTTTTGCACGTTCCGATTTGTATAAAAGAGATTTTTAAATGCAAGAAGAAGAGTTTGCTATCAATGTCAGGAAGGTTCTGGCAACGAAAGCTCCAAAAAGTAAGGTCCCTGAGTTTTTAATCAGGTATCTTGAAAAGATTGCTCATCAGGATGAAATTAATGAATTTCTAAGCAGGAAAGGCCACCTTCATGGTATTGAATTTCTTGAAGAATCCATTAAATTTATTGGAATTGAGCTTAACGTTTATGGTCTTGATAAAATTCCTGAAGGACGTTACACTTTTGCCGGCAATCACCCCATGGGTGGTATTGATGGTATGAGTTCCGGTTTCGAAGTATATAAAAAATTTCCTGAAAGGAATATCATGTTTCTTTCAAACGACATTCTGTCAACAATTGTAAACCTTCATCCATTATTTGTCCCTGTCAATAAAGTCGGAAAAATGAAACAGGATCGTACCTTACCTCAAAGGATAGATGAAGTATATAAATCAGACAGACAAATGGTTATTTTCCCCGCCGGAAAATGCGCAAGAAGACACAAAGGTGTGATTACTGAACAAAACTGGAGCAAATCATTTATCCAAAAATCAATTGATACTCAAAGAGATATTGTACCATTATACTTTGAAGGGCAAAACTCAAACTTCTTTTATAATCTTGCAAATATCAGATCTTTTTTTGGAATTAAAACAAATATTGAAATGTTATATCTCGTGGATGAAATGTTCAAACAACGTGGTAAAACATTTAATGTGGTTTTTGGAGATCCGGTATCTTACAATTTTTTTGATAAAAGCAGGACAACTCAGGAATGGGCTGATTGGTTGAGATCTGAGTCTTTAAAGCTTTCGAATAACTTAACAAATGACAATGCAAAACATTATTGAACCTGTATCCAAAGACATTTTAAAAGCGGAGTTAACACCTGAAAAGTTGCTTCGTAAGACAAATAAGGCTAACAATGAATTATACATTGTTACTCATAAGGATTCACCAAATACTATGATAGAGATTGCCAGACTGAGAGAGGAAGCATACAGATTTTCAGGTGGCGGTACAGGACAAAGACTGGATATGGACATCTATGATACCATGGAAAATGGTTATAAACAGTTGATTGTATGGAATCCTGACAAGGCCGAAATAATGGGTGGTTACAGATATATTCATGGCAAAGATGTCGGTTTTAATGCTGATGGAATTCCTATGTTATCATCATCTCACTTATTTGCATATTCTGATTTATTCATAAAAGACTTTCTTCCCAATACAATAGAACTTGGAAGATCATTTGTTACGGTCGGTTACCAGTCATCGATCGCCGGATCCAAGGCTTTGTTTATAATGGACAATCTATGGGACGGATTGGGGGCACTTATTGTACTTTATCCTGATTTGAAATATTTTTTTGGAAAAGTAACAATGTATCCTGACTTTGGAGAAGAGGGCAGAAACATGATACTTTATTTTCTTAACCGCCAGTTTCCGGATCCTGAGCACCTGATTTACCCAATAAAACCGCTTAAAACCAACATGAACCTGCATTTTCTCAGTAAAATATTTACCGGGTCAAATTTTAAAGAGAATTATAAAATTTTGAACACTAATGTAAGGCAACTTAGTCGGAATATTCCTCCTTTAGTCAATGCATACATGAATCTTTCTCCAACTATGAGAGTTTTTGGCACTTGTGTCAATGATGAGTTCGGGAATGTTGAGGAAACAGGTATTATGATAAATGTCGGAGAGATTTTTGAAGAAAAAAGAGACAGACATATTGCAACTTATATTGATCAGCTAAAAGTTAAAGGTGTTCGTTTCGACTGATATTTTTTGTAATTTTGCGGTCAAACTTTTAGAAAATGACCAGCAAATTTAAAAGAACAACGGTTACTACAGCATTACCTTATGCCAATGGTCCGGTTCATATAGGACATCTTGCAGGTGTTTACGTACCTGCCGATATTTATGTAAGATATTTGAGACTTCTTGGTAAAGAAGTACTATTCATAGGGGGTTCCGATGAACATGGTGTTCCCATTACTTTAAAAGCCAGAAATGAAGGGGTTTCGCCACAAGATATCGTGGACAGATACCATGCCATAATCAAAAAGTCTTTTCAGGATTTTGGCATATCTTTCGACATTTATTCCAGAACTACTTCAACTACACACAAAAAAATTGCTTCTGCTTTTTTCAGAAAACTTTATGACAAAGGAGAGTTTATAGAAAAGACTTCAGAGCAATACTATGATGAAGAAGCCGGTCAGTTTCTTGCAGACAGGTATATAACAGGAACATGCCCTCATTGCAGAAATGAAAGAGCCTACGGTGATCAATGTGAAGCTTGTGGGACATCACTCAGTGCTACTGATCTTATTAATCCTCGCTCAACTATAAGCGGTAGTACTCCGGTAATGAGAGAGACCAAACACTGGTATCTTCCATTAGACAAATATGAGCCTTTTTTAAAAGAATGGATTCTTGTAAACCATAAAGAATGGAAGTCAAATGTTTACGGACAGTGTAAAAGCTGGCTGGATATGGGACTACAACCCAGGGCTGTAAGCCGCGATCTTGACTGGGGTATTCCTGTACCTATAGAAGGCGCAGAAGGTAAAGTTCTTTATGTATGGTTTGATGCTCCGATCGGGTATATCTCAAACACTGCCGAATTATTACCTGACACCTGGGAAAAATGGTGGAAGGACGAAGAAACCAGATTATTGCATTTTATTGGCAAAGATAATATTGTGTTTCATTGCATTGTTTTTCCTACGATGCTCAAAGCTGAAGGATCATTTATCCTGCCTGATAATGTGCCTGCAAATGAATTTCTTAATCTGGAAGGTGACAAAATATCCACTTCCAGAAACTGGGCTGTCTGGCTTCATGAATACCTCGAAGATTTCCCCGGCAAGCAGGATGTTTTGAGATATGTCCTTACAGCCAATGCTCCTGAAACCAAAGACAACGATTTCACCTGGAAAGACTTTCAGGCCAGAAACAACAATGAGTTAGTTGCAATATTCGGCAATTTCATAAACAGAGCTTTGGTTCTTACACATAAGTATTTTGAAGGTAAGGTCCCTCCTTGTAGTGATTTGCTTGATTACGATAAAGCAACTATTTCTGAGTTTGTATCAGTAAAAAATGATGTTGAATCCTTACTTAATATCTTCCGTTTCCGCGATGCCCAGAAAGAAGCCATGAACCTTGCCAGAATAGGCAACAAATATCTGGCTGATACTGAGCCATGGAAGGTTGCCAAGACTGACATGGAGAGGGTTGGAACCATTCTGAATTTAAGCTTACAGATAGCAGCCAATCTCGCTATTGCTTTCGAGCCATTTCTTCCTTTTACTTCTGAAAAGCTAAGAACTATGCTGGGTATGAAAGATTTTAACTGGGAAGATCTCGGTAAAACTGATTTACTTGAAGCAGGTCATCAGACAGCTGAGCCACAACTTCTTTTTGAGAAGATCGAAGACAATGTAATTGAGGCTCAGGTACAGAAACTTCTTGAAACCAAAAAGCTGAATGAGGCAAAAGAACACAAAGCTGCTCCTGCCAAAAGCAACATAAGTTTTGATGATTTTACCAGGAATGATATCAGAATTGGTAAAATAATTGAAGCAGAGCTTGTACCAAAGACAGGTAAGCTGATGAAACTTGTGGTTGATACAGGAATAGATAAGAGGACTGTTGTTTCAGGAATTGCCGAATATTATAAACCTGAAGAGGTAATCGGACGACAGGTCTGTATTCTTGTCAATCTTGAACCACGTAAACTTAAAGGAATTGAATCTCAGGGAATGATTCTTATGGCTGAAGATGCCGATGGCAAGCTTGTATTTGTACAGCCATCTTCTGAAATGACAAATGGCTCACAAGTAAGATAATCGAGTAGGAGGAAAATAAAATAGTTTTCCTCCTATTTTATTTTCCGACC
>CAZCWK010000035.1:0-29630 GCA_964502355.1 uncultured Bacteroidales bacterium | reverse complement strand
TGCATTTTTAATAATGATTACAATGTAAAAATTCAAATAAAAAATAATATAAATCTGGAATTACTAATTTAGCCCGGACACAGAGTTAAGCATAAAAACTTAATTTTGTGTATTATGAAAAGACAAAGAACACATTATGACAAGTCATTCAAAGAGAATGCAGTCAAATTGAGCTTGGAGCGCAAGAATGTAACGGAACTTGCGCATGAATTGGGTGTTGAACCCCTATTGTTGTACCGATGGCGGAAGGAGTTCCAGGAAAAAGGTCCTCTAAGTTTTCCGGGCCACGGGGTGCAAGCCCTAAGTGAGGATGCCAAAGAGTTGGCAGACCTAAAGAAGAGGCTTCTGGAGACCGAAATAGAGCGTGATATATTAAAAAAAGCTTTGGGCATCATCTCCAGGAGCGATCGTTGATATACCAGTTCATTAAGGATTACAAGTCTGAAAGATGGACGATCGAGGTGATGTGCAGGGTTTTGAAAGTTTCCCGCAGTTCTTATTATTACTGGCTCCATGATCCTGAAGGCCAACGAGCCCGGAAATGGAAGGAACTTGACAAAAAGATTAGTGATGCATATTTTGCTGCCAAAGGCCGCTATGGAAGCCCCAGGCTGGCAAAAGATCTGCAGATGGCCAAAACGCCTACGATGGTTTCGCAGTACACGGTGGCCAGGCACATGAAGAAGATGGGTTTGCGCAGCAAACTTTCCAAACGCTTTAAAGTGACCACAGACTCCTCGCACAACTACAAGGTGGCTCCGAATCTGTTGAATCGTAACTTTCATAGAGATGAGCCTGCTGTAGCCTGCGTTTCCGACTTGACATATATCCCGGTTGTTGATGGGTTCATTTACCTGACGGTGGTTCTCGACCTTTTTGATCGTAAACCTGTAGGTTGGTCCATTAGCAATGGCATGAGTGCTTCCGAAACTGTCATTCCTGCTATTATGATGGCGGGTAAAAACAGGAAGTTTACCAAGGGCATGATTTTTCATTCGGACAGGGGTATTCAATATGCGTGCAATCAAACTGTCAATGTCCTTAAGTTTTACGGTGTAACTCAGAGTATGAGCCGTAAGGGGAACTGTTGGGATAATGCCGTGGCTGAAAGCTTTTTTAAGTCCTTCAAAGCAGAGTTGATTTATGGTGCTAAGCTTAAAACCAGGGAAGAAATGAGTCTGGAAATTTTTGAGTATATCGAATCCTGGTATAACCGGAATAGAAGACATTCGGCACTCGGTAATCTGACTATTGAAGAGTTCTGGTATCAATATAATAAGAGTGAGAAATTAATTACGAAAGTAGCTTAACTTTATGTCCGGTAAAAGTTTGCAAGTCCAATCATACACTTATGAGTATAATAGCTCTATGTTCTCATGGAATTTCAAAAATCTCACAAGTAATATATGTAATACAAGATGGTAAGTAAATCTTTAGTACAAATAGTTCATTTGTTCTCATGAATAAATAAATATTTTATTGTACATCAGTAAAACGGTTAATATGCTAAAAGGTCACAAATTACTTTACGTGTAATCTTAGTAGTGGAGATTTAAAGATGGAATTAAATCCATAATGAACAACCCCTAAAGAAATCAGGGGAACAAATAAAACATACCAAAATAAAGATCTCCCAAATCTAAAGTTTAACTCTTGAAATATATTATACTATTTTATATTTAGGGGTGAAACGAATTAGTAAATATATATTCAAATCTTTATTTATTTACAAATGAATGGAATATATTAATAAAACAAGTATATTATATGTTAAAAAATGATAATTACCAATTATTATCGATATTTAGTAGAAAATCAGAATATTGGACACAATACTACGGGCTAAGACTTTTGAGGAGCTGAAAATACCACTCAGTATAGTTGCAACTGACCTTGACAATGGCCAAAGTGTTGTCTTCGATAGCGGAAACCTTGCTGATGCTGTGCTCGCGAGCTGCACTGTTCCCATACTTTTTTCGCCATACGTGATTAATGGTATAAACTACGTAGACGGTGGAGTATTCAGAAACCTGCCGGCTTCAGCGATAAGAAATGATTGCAAGCTCATTATTGGTGTCAATGTGGGCCCTATGGATAAAGGTGCCTATCAGAAATCAATGATGGACATTGCCAAACGCTCCTACAAATTTATATACCGTTCCAACAGCAACCGTGAGAAGCAGCTGTGTGATATCCTTATCGAACCGCAGGAAATCCTCCTTTACAATGGTGCCAGCATCCGTGACAAAGACCAAATGTTTGCCATCGGCTACGATGAAACCAAAAGCATCCTGAATGAAGAAAGGGTTGAGAAATTGCTCAACCCTTCAAATCATTAATAGTTTTAATTTATTCGTGTTTTCATAGTTGTTTACTTTATCCTTATAAAATATAAAATTGGCCCGTCTACAGGAGAGTCGTCCAGAACCATATTACTACCGGAAATGCTGCAAGCCCAGTTTGTATTATCAATTTTCAAAGTGAAATTTTCGTCAGGGTTTCCGTATAAATTATTCTGGCTAAATTCATATAAGTGGTCACCCGAATTATATCCAATGGGATTTTCAACGTCACTTAATATATTTAATGAACCATCAGATTTAAATTTATAGATAATATTATTACAAGTGTATTCAATGATTCGAGGGTTGTAAAAAACGGTTTTTCCTTTTACTTGTTTCCATTCTCCGACGATATCGTCTTGTGAACCTGTAACAGCATTTGTATTACATTTCTGTTCGTCATCCTTGCATCCTGTGAAACCGATGAAGATTAATGAAAAAAGTAGTATTGAGCTAAGTTTTAGGGCTTTCATTTGAGTTTATTGTTTATGTGATTTAGTATTCTTACTCCTCTGAACGAAGATCTGAAGGCTTTAATTTGGATTTTCAAAAGGTAACCTAATCTTTTTCGGGGGATGTCAATTTAGAGGATTCACTACTGATGACAATGGCCCAATTTGACTCACACCTTGCAATTGCCTCTCTCCCATAAATTCATCATCAACAATGATTGTAACAGTATATTCCACCTTTTTGTTTTCACTCTCTCCAAGTTTAAAACCCGGTGTCAGGACTAAAGTATTCATATACAATGGTGAAACAGAACAAAATTCTTCAATTGTCTTTGGAAGATAATTCGAATCTTCAAATGCAAGGTCGCAGTTCGGATATGTGAAAATCCTTTTGTGGTCAACCCCAAAACTATAAATGCTAAACAATTTGGAGATGTCAGTTCCCGAATCATAATCATTAATCTTGATGTTCGCTGATATTTTGATAGATTTTACCCCTAAATAGTAATATTTGAGATATCTACGAAGTTCGTTTTCCCTCAATTTGTTGAATTGGGCAGCGTGAGAATTCAACCATTTCTGATAATCATGAGTACCTGAATTGTGTAAATCTCCATACTCATACACTCTCCGCTCTAATTCGTATGCCTCATTCCCCCAGCTACCGGGAAAAATTTCCATCAAACCATTACTATTGGCGTCGGGATTATATGTTATCGAAAGTACATCAGGCATGAATAGACCAGGCTCAACACAAAAAATATCTGGCATTTTTTCTTGGTAAAATGCCGAACATCCACAAAGTATACACATCAATGTAGCAAAATAAATAATCTTTTTCATGGAACAATAGTTATTTAGTTGGGGTGTGTGATTTAATACTTTTATTGAACAATAGTTTGGCAGTCCCTAATTAGCGCAGAATCCGGAAATCATCTTCCTGTTGTATTTGGATTTAATCCATTAAGAGCATATCCCGATTAATTACGGGATCTCAAACAAGATAATTAATCAATAATGACTGTCTTAACGAAAGTCTATTATTGATTACATCTATACTAATTCAAATATTGGGGGGTGGATTGATTTAATATAAATGTTGTAAATGCATTACACAATTGCAAACGTAAAATAAAAATATGTAAATTCAAAAATATTTTACGAAATTATTGTAATAATAGTTTGAGTGATTTAGTTTTCAATTTATGGTTTCAGAATTTTACGGAAAGTGAGATTGAAGGAATAACTGGAAATAATGATAGCATCTTTAGTTCAGGTTTCTCCCCTTCAGAGGACTTGGCATTTTGAATAAAATACAAATAAGAATTCTTCCTGTTGTATGCATTATAAACGCCTAAAGATAAAGTTGATCCGACTATACTAAGTCTCTGCACAGGATTTAGTGAAAACTCATCGATACCTTGCTTTTCAAGAACCCGGTTAAGAAGCAAACGTCCGCATCCGTCAGGTAAACTGTCGTTAAAAACTCCAAAATTTATAATGCAGTTAGAAAAAAGTACAAAATATTATACTTTTGTTAAAAGGTTGTACTTGATTTGTTTCTGAGTCGGCGTCTCAAGAGTGCTGAGACGCCGACTCAGACATCATGAGACGCCGACACGGACAAAATTGTCAGACTAAAATCTTAAACTTAAATATCATGGCTCAAAAGTATTGTGTAAGGAAAAAGACAAACGTAATTGATAAGGAAAAATCAAAGTATTATGCTGTACCTGTATCTTCAGGTTTAGTTGGTACTAAGCAATTATCTTCAGTAATTTCTGATCGTTGTACGGCCACTGAGTCTGACGTCCTTGCAGTGTTGAGTGCTTTGTCTGCTGTAATGAAAGACTTTTTAAGTGATGGATACAAGGTTAAACTTATGGATATTGGTATCTTCAGTCAATCGGTCAGCAGCCCCGGATTTGATAATCCGGAAGAATGTACAAACAAAAAGGTCTTTGCAAAGAGAATATGCTTTACTGCAGACAGTGAATTGAAGAAAGTACTCAAAGAAGCTGAGTTTGTGAAGGTTGATTAGTGTTATGATTATTGTCATTAAGGAATATTTTATTTATATTAGAATGTTGACTTTAAAGATGATTCTCATGAGAAAAATACTGATAATGAAATCTTTGGTGCTGCTTTTGCTGTTTGCTTACGGGCTTCAGTTGCTTGAGGCGCAGGATTCAAATGCAGTTAAGATTGCCAGGATTGGTGTTCTGACGGATAATTATCCGTTCTCATTTATGGAGTCCGATGGGGAGATTCAGGGTTTCGCCTATGAATTAGTGAAGGAACTGACTCAAACCATGAGCATAAATTCTGAACGGATAGAAGGTACAACTGAAGTAATCAATACTGCTTTTAAAGAAGGTAAATTGGATTTGTTGCAGAGTTTTTCAAGATCAGCTCAAAGGGATTATGAAACCGCTTTTTCTGTGCCTTATCTTACAATGACAGGGCAAATATTTGTAAGGAAAGATGGTCCTGAGATAAAGCAGTTTTCAGATTTAAAAGGTCTTAAGGTGCTTGTACACAGAGGTAGTGTAGGCGAAGAATTATTGAGGAAAGCCGGTCTTGAGGCTTCTATAAGATATGTTGAGTCAGTGGAAAAAGCTCTTGAAATGCTCGAAAAAGGAGAGGGTGATGCAACTTTAGCGTCTCATCTTACAGGTTTATCTCTGATCCACAAATCAGGTTTAAAAAATCTGAAACCTCTTGATGTTGCTGTAGAAGGATATAGAGTCGAATACTGTATTGCAGTTCAAAAGGAAGATCATTTATTGTTGGAGCAGGTTAATGAGGGTCTGGCTACTTTAGTGAGAACGGGTCGTTTTGATGCGCTATATCAGAAATGGTTTGGTTTCATCGAGCCTGTGGGTTACACTCCCGAACAAATATTATTGACTATTGCAATTGGTCTGTTTCTGGCATTGACTATTGCTGCATGGAGTGCTTTCAGGCAGCGCATACTAAAAAACCGTATTGCAAAGCAGGCTCAGTCACTTCGCGAGAGTGAAGAAAAGTATTATTCTATATACAAATATTCCAATATCGGTATTCTGTTGACTTCTATTGAAGGGAAAGTCTTTGCAGCTAATAATTTTGCATGTCGTATGCTTGGGATGACTGAAGAAGAAATCTGTAATGCTGAAACCAATAAAATCTTTGATTGCTCTGATTCTCGTTTTGCGCCTTTGATGAAAGAGAGAAATCTGAACGGTTTCGTAAAGGGTGAGATTAATCTGGTTCATAAAGATGGTACAGTATTTCCTGGAATGATTTGTTCCGCTATGTTTGAAGACAAGGATAACAATAAAAAGGCGACGGTGATAATCAGGGATCTTACTGAGGAGAAGCAAATTATGGATGAGCTTATTTGGGCAAAGGAAAAAGCTGAAGAGAGTGACAGGCTTAAGACTGAGTTCCTGCGCAATATTTCTCATGAGATAAGGACTCCGATGAATTCAATTATCGGTTTCTCTGAAACCCTTAATCAGCCTGATCTTACTCCTGAAATGCGGTTCCAGTTTACGGGGATTATCGTGCAAAATACTCATCGCCTGCTTGATTTCCTGAATGATATCATTAATATTTCGACCATTGAAGCGGGCAAAATGGAAGTACACAAAAGTACAATCGATCCTGTTAAGATGTTTGATGAGTTATACTTACAGTTTATACCTCTGGCAGACAAAAAAAATATTAAATTAAATAAGCCGGTGATCATTAATGATGAACATAAAGATCTCATCTCGGACAAAATGATGCTGACCGAGATTCTTGCGAAGTTAATCGGAAATGCATTGAAGTTTACAGAATTTGGTTCTGTTTCATTCGGATGTCATATTGGTAGTGATAAGGCAGAATTTTATATTGAGGATACAGGTGTAGGTATTCTGCCTGATATGCATCAGGAAATTTTTAAGCATTTCAATCAGAATGCTACGGATAACAAAAAGTTTATTGAAGGAACCGGCTTGGGACTTGCTATTGCCAAGGGTTTTGTAGAGCGTCTTAACGGGCAAATCAATCTTTCCTCAGAGCCCGGCAAAGGCTCGATATTTTACTTTTCAATACCAACCTAGTGCGGTCCTGATAATTTATTTAATATTTTTAGATTCGTTGTATTAAATAGTTTTATTTCTAAAAATCATTATATTTGCTGAATTATAGAAATAAAATCGATGAGTTTCCTCGAGTTTAAAGACAGAATGTTTGATATGGCATGCTTTAATATCAATCAGGTATTGGCATGGAAGCAGGATTTTGATCGTAACAATATTACCCGGTGGGCTAATAAAGGATATATTGTGCGTTTAAGGCAAGGGTATTATGCTTTTCCAGAATATAAAAAGAAACCTGAATTTACATTTTACTTCGCAAACAGGATTTATAAACCTTCCTATATTAGTTTACATACTGCATTGTCGTTTTATGGAATGATACCTGAGGCAATTGTCCAGGTAACAAGTGTTTCATCATTAAAAACTATCTCCTTTAAGAACGATTTTGGGGAATATTCATACAATAGTGTAAAGGATAGTCTGATGTTTGGTTATGATTTTAAGCAAATGGCCGATAACAGAACAATACAATTTGCATCACCTGAAAAAGCGTTACTGGACTTATTGTATCTATATCCTTTTTATGATAATGAAAGTGAACTTGAAAATTTGCGTTTGGATGAAAATTACTTGCATGAAGATTTGAATAAAGTGTTGCTTAACGAGTATTCAGCGAGATTTCAAAGTAAAGCGCTGGATAATCGGGTGAAAGTTCTTTTTAAAATATATGATATATGATTCAAATAGAGCAAATAAAGAATTTTTTTCCTGTTCAGATACGCGGGAATGCAATTTTTGATAAGTATATACTAAAAGAGTTTCTTCAATTATCGATACTTGATTATCTCTCCGGTACTCCTTATATTCAAAAAATTGCATTTATCGGTGGCACTAATTTGCGTTTAGTTAAGGGTATAGATCGTTTTTCTGAAGATTTGGATTTTGACTGTAAAGAACTTTCAAAAGAAGAATTTATTGAAATGACGGATGGTATTATCAAATTTCTGCTGCGTTCCGGATATAACGTTGAAACCAGGGATAAAGAAAATTTAAAACTTTCAGCTTACAGACGTAATATATATTTCCCTGAGTTACTATTTGAAATTGGTTTAAGCGGATATAGAGAAGAACGATTTTTAATTAAGATTGAAAGTCAGGATCAGGGAGTAGAATATAATCCAATAATAGTTGATATTAAAGGATGCGGATTATTCTTCCCTTTCAGGATGCCATCTGATGGTGTTTTGTGCAGTATGAAAATCGCTGCAATGCTATCACGCGCAAAAGGGCGTGATTTTTATGATGTGATTTTTTTGTTATCTCAGACGTTGCCAGATTATGAATTTTTGCAAAAACGGTGTGGTATAAGCAACCTTGACGAATTAAAGATTGCTGTTAACAATTTACTTGAAACCATTGATTTAAGAAAGAAACAAAAGGATTTCGAACATCTGCTTTTTAATAAAGCAAACAGTGAAAAGATCTTGAGAATCGGTGATTTTATAAATGCCCTTTAGTAAATAAAAAAGAGCGTCAAAAAGTTTTCACTTAATGACGCCCAGTATATTGTATTCAGGATTGACTTTATTTCAATTTGGCGAGTGTTTCTTTGACTCTGCTCATGGCTTCAACGATATTTTCGTCTGAAGTGGCATAAGAGAAACGCAGACATTTTGGTGCTCCGAAAGCTGTGCCGCCTACAGCAGCAACATGACCTTCTTCAAGCAAATACATTGCAAGTTCGCCTGCATCGCTGATAACTCTGCCTTCAAATGATTTACCGAAATAAGAGTCGCATTCAGGGAAAATATAAAATGCTCCCTGAGGAGTTGCAGTATTTAAACCGGGTATCTTTTTCGCAAGTTTGACTATCAGGTCTCTTCTGCGCTGGAATGCTATGCGCATTTCTTCAACAGGTTGCTGTGTACCGACATAAGCAGCTTCAGCAGCTTTTTGTGATACAGAACAAGGTCCTGAAGTGTATTGTCCCTGCAGCTTATTGCATGCAGAAGCAATCCATTGAGGAGCAGCAATCCAACCAATACGCCAGCCTGTCATCGCATAAGCTTTTGAAACTCCGTTGACAATGATTACTCTGTCGCGGATTTCTTCAAATTCAGCAATGCTTGCATGTTTGCCTACATAGTTGATATGTTCGTAGATTTCATCAGAGATAACATATACATTCGGATATTTAGCAAGAACTTCTGCAAGTCCTTTGAGCTCTTCCTTGCTGTAAACGCTACCAGTAGGATTTGAAGGTGAGCAAAGTATAAGTGCTTTTGTTTTTGGAGTGATGGCAGCTTCGAGCTGAGCAGGTGTGATCTTAAAGTCCTGTTCAATGCCTGCACTGACGACTACATTTGTGCCTTCAGCCAGTTTGACCATTTCTACATAACTTACCCAATAAGGAGCAGGTACGATTACTTCGTCGCCGGGACCAACAAGGCACAGTAGTACGTTGCAAACAGACTGCTTTGCTCCGTTAGAGCAAACTATCTGATCTGCTTTGTAATCCAGACCGTTTTCATTCTTAAGTTTTGCAACAATTGCATTTCTTAATGCAGGATAACCCGGTACGGGTGAATAAAACGAGAAATTATCTTCTACTGCTTTTTTTGCAGCTTCTTTGATGTGGTTTGGTGTAAAAAAGTCAGGTTCACCTACACTCATGTTGATTACATCAATACCTTTTGCTTTAAGTTCATTACTTTTCTGGGACATTGCCAGAGTTTCAGAAGGAGAAAGACTGGCCAGGCGCTCGGAAACAGGATTCATAATTGGTCAGATTTATTTGTTATTTGGTACAAAGGTAGTAAAAAGTAACAAAATCATATCTGTTACTATCAATTTTCTATTATTTGAACGCGAAAATCAACGTTCTGCATTTAAAAGTGTTAATACTGCCGGAAGCTTCATTTTTGCAAATGATTCCCGGTTCCCGGCAGATAAAGATTTAATTTATGCCAAGTCCCTGCAATCCTGACAAGATACTATTGTCAACTTTGAATGCGGTACCATGTCTGACTCCGGCAGGAAATTTAATCATTGTAGAAATATCTTCCCATTGTGGTTTCTTCAGACTTTTTGTCCTGACTGCACCATAGCTTTTGTTCCTGTATTTATCCCAGTAAACATAAGTGTATTTGCCGATCTTCACTTCCGTAGGACCTTCAGACCATTCTTTACCGCTGATTGGTTCTGAAACTTCTTTAGGGAATTCTGTAATTTTTTTTGATGCAACCACGCGAATGTTTTTCTCTACCGGTTCCAGTGTTTCGTTTTTCAGAAACATGTAATATGTGCCTTTATCCTTAATGATGTTAGCATCTATCACGCAGAAACCGGGATCATAAAATAGTTTGGTTTCAGAGAAAGTATTGAAATCCTTAGTTGTGGTATAATATAATCTGTGGTTGTAATCACTTTCAGACTTGCCGTTTTCGGGAAATTTGCCGGGTATCGTTGAAGACCAGATAATATAAAACGTATGATTACTCTTGTTGTAGAAAAGTTCAGGAGCCCAGGTGTTTCTTACAGTAGGTTCGTGAGCCATGACTGGAAGTTCTTTTTGCTCTGACCAGTTAATAAGGTCTTTTGAATAAGCATATCCGATATTGTTTTCTTCCCAACCGCTGGTCCAGACCATATGAAACACTCCTTTTGAGTCTCTTACTATGCTTGGATCACGCATGAGTTTGGCTTTACCTACATTTGGTTTCAAAAAAGACTTGCCGTCATTGAGAGTTCTCCATACAAGTCCGTCGTGAGTGTACATAAGATGAAGCCCGTCTTCGCCGTTTCCGGTAAAATAGCAAAACAAATATGCAGGTGCATCTTTGAAAACCTTCGAAAGAAGATCTTTTTCCTTTTGTACCGGCGCTGCCCCGATAGTCAAGCAAGTAACAAGAAATAATGCAATGAGGCTCTTCAGTTTGTTCATACGCTAAATTTTTATCGTGCAGTTTAAATTTGGATACGTTTAAAGGATACTTTTTATGTTATGTCCCATGCGCTCTTTTTTAGTACGCATGTATTTTTCGTTATACTTGTTGTAAGGTACTTCCAGCGGTACATTTTCAGTAATTGTAAGACCGTATGCTTCAAGACCAATCCTTTTAACAGGATTGTTAGTCATCAGGCGCATTTTACCGACTCCCAGTTTTTGAAGTATCTGAGCACCGACTCCGTAATCTCTTTCATCAGCGTTGAAACCAAGATGCAGGTTAGCATCGACGGTATCAAGACCTTCTTCCTGCAGTTTGTATGCCCTGATTTTATTCATCAGTCCTATACCTCTGCCTTCCTGATTCATGTAAACAAGCACACCTCTGCCTTCAGCCTCGATGGCCAGCATGGCTTTATGCAATTGCTCCCCGCACTCGCACCTCATAGAGCCAAGTATGTCTCCTGTCATGCAAGATGAATGAACTCTTACAAGTATAGGTTCGTCAGATTTCCATTCCCCTTTGACAAGAGCAATATGCTCGAGACCGTTGGATAATTGTTTGAACGGTATAAGTTTGAAGAAACCATATTTGGTAGGCATGTTGACCTCGGGACCCATTTCAACAAGCGATTCAAGTTTCAATCTGTATGAAATCAAATCTTTGATTGCAATGATTTTGAGATTAAATTTTTGAGCTATTCCATAGAGTTCAGGAAGTCTTGCCATTGAGCCGTCCTCGTTCATTATTTCTATCAGGGCTGAAGCAGGATGAAGTCCTGCAAGTCTGCAGAGATCTATTGAAGCTTCAGTATGGCCGGCTCTTCTGAGTACACCTTTGCTTTTAGCATACAGCGGACTTATGTGGCCCGGTCTTCCAAGATCTTCAGGTCTGGTTTTTGGGTCAGCCAATGCTCTTATGGTGGCAGCTCTGTCTTTTGCTGAAACCCCCGTCGTGCAACCTTCTAGCAAATCAACAGTAACAGTAAACGGTGTGCCGAGAAGTGAAGTATTGTTGCTGACCTGTTTTTCAAGTTCGAGCTCTTCACATCTTTCTTCAGTAATCGGAGCACAAAGCACACCTCTACCCTGAGTAATCATAAAATTGACCTTTTCAGGGGTGATGAGTTCGGCAGAAGTAATGAAGTCTCCCTCATTTTCTCTGTCTTCATCATCGACGGCTATTATAATACCGCCTTTGGCGATTTCTTCAATCGCTTCTTCTATTGTATTAAGTTTTATTTCCACTTTATTCAGTCTTTGTTTTTTGGAACAGATTTTTCAGTCTTTTCCAATTGGTTTTAGGACTCAGATAATTATTATAAAACATCACGTAGGCTTCACCATTGAAGATGGTAGAATCATTAATGGCTTTCCAGCTTAAGAACAAACCCAAAGGTAACAGTACTGCTGAACTTATCCAACCCCCCAATACAGGATTCCATACTCCGTCTCTCGCGAATTTATATCCTGTAATGTCTATCATATAATATATTATAAACAATATTACTGAAACCACTGCAGGCAATCCAATACCTCCTTTGCGGATAATAGCACCAAGAGGGGCTCCGATAAAGAAGAATATCAGACAGGCAAATGACAGAGTAAACTTCCTGTGATATTCGATGCTGCTTCTTCTGAACTGGTAAACTTCGTTGGCAATCGTTATCTGTTTGAATTCCAGATCGGATTGTATGTCCTGAGCTCTTCTTTTAGCTCTTTCAGCTGTCAGGAGCAACTCGTTTTTATTCTGAGACATTATAAGACTGTCAACATCAGGAATAAATGGTTTCACCCTTGAGGCCTTTGCAATAGCTTCGGGGGTTGCAATCTTGTATCCGGGCTCGATATTACGGTTTAAATATTTGGTTTGTACGTAATTTTCTTCATTTTTAACATCCAGACTGTCGAGTATGATCTTAATAGAGTCTATGATTGCACTAAGTTGTCTGGTGTTTTTACTGAAGTGCAACGATGAAAAGTTTGATTCGTCAACTCTGTTGAAGTTGGCATCAAATTCTACCACAAATCTTTTTTCTCCGAAATATTCTCTTCTGTAAGGTATTCCGGCTGTAATCTGCTGATTGCTGTTGAAATTGCCGAAACCTTCTCCGTCATGAAGAGTGAATATCAGATATTTTTTGTCTTCGGTAAATGTGAGAGTTCCCTCTTTTGCCAGAGTTACTCCTGCATTGTCATATCCTTCTGAAAAGTCATATATCATTATGTCTTTCAGTACTTTTCTGTCCGGATCTTTATCCTTGACATATATTGTCATGCCATCAATGCCTGAATAGAATGCTCCTACAGGTATTGAAAGCTCGGGAGATTTTTGTTTGAATGATGTCAGTAAAGAGATTAGTTTGACCGAAACTTTGGGCATGGCCTTGTCCTGGAAATAAAAAGCTCCTACGCAAATGAATGCCACAAGTATAATTAGTGGTTTCATTATATTATATAGTGAAACCCCGGCTGATTTCATTGAAAGTAACTCAAGCTTTTCTCCGAAATTTCCGAAGGTCATAAGTGAAGCCATCAGGATAGCCAATGGCAGTGACATTGGTACCAGCGAAAGGGCTGCATACCAGAGGAATTCTCCGAATACAGAGATGTCAATGCCTTTTCCGACAATGTATTCGATATTCTTCCATATCATCTGCATGACAAGGATGAAGTTACTTATCATGAAGGTCATGATAAATACCGGTATGAAATTTTGAATTACGTATGTATGTAGTCTTTTGACGCGAAACATCTGTGATGATTTTGAATCGCCAAAATTAATTGAAAAAAAACAGAATCTGATGATTATAAGATTTTTTTACATTCCGGAACGTCTCATCAGGTTTTCGATCTGTGAGTTCCATAATCCGATACTGCTGCTTTTTTCTGAAGGTTCAGCAAAATCGGTAATAATGAGCACAATATCTTTGGTTAATTCCGATTTGCTGATTTTGAATTCAAAATAACATTTATCGTCGTCATCAAGCCACCTGTATTTTGCAATTTTCTCCGGAATCGTGCTTAATCTGGCGGCTTCCTGCGTTGATTTACCCCAGTGGAAGGTTAATATTCCGTCAGAACCTTCGTCAACATCGTCGGCAAACCATTCAGACAGCCCTGAAGCTGTACCTACAAGCTTCCATATAAGCGAAGCGGAAGCATTTTTAAAGACAAATTCTATTTGATACAGCTCTCTGATCATTAGGCTTTTATATTTTTGCTGAAAGTACTATTTTTTTCTGAATGAAAAAAATGAAATGCCATATTTGGTAATAATGCGAAAAACTGTATCTTTGTCGCGCTTTTCAAAAACGATGGCGAGATAGCTCAGCTGGTTAGAGCGCATGATTCATAATCATGAGGTCCCCGGTTCAATCCCGGGTCTCGCTACAAAATATGACACCTGCAGTATTTTATACGGCGGGTGTTTTTATTTTATGGCGCTGCAGTCTAAGGACTGAAAAAAGATTTATCTTTGACAGTTACTATTGGGTAATCCGGATAGGCCCTGGATTTCCTGGTATTGAGGTTTATAAATTAAGTCAATTTTTATCGGGCTTCGGCAAAAATGACTTATGATTAATTGCCGGTCTGCTTTTTCTTTATGGTCGATCCTTAATGCAAAAGGTCTTTGTATGATAAAAATACTTTTCATAATTGGTTCAGGGAGTTTTTTTGGTGGTGTTGCCCGTTATCTGGTTTCTAAACTAGTTCAAAACACCTTTATTACATCGTTTCCTCTGGGGACTATGGTTGTAAATATTATAGGATGTTTCCTGATAGGCATTATTTTTGGTCTTTCAGAGAGAGGCAACATTATGAGCTCTGAGTGGCGATTGTTTCTTACTGTGGGCTTTTGCGGTGGTTTCACCACATTTTCCACTTTTGCATATGAAAATGTTTCTTTGCTTAGAGATGGCAACTATTTTATTTTTGCTCTTTATACAGGCTTATCAGTATTTTTAGGCTTACTTGCAACGTATTTAGGCAACCTGACTGTAAAATCTTTTTAAATTGTTTTGATTATGGGAGAAGCTAAACTTTTAAGGGTTTATCTCAGCAATACCGATAAATTCAGACACATGCCCTTGTATGAGGTTATTGTTTTTGCTGCTAAAAGATATGGTCTGACAGGAGCTACTGTATTAAAAGGAATTATGGGTTTTGGTTCAAGCAGCGTGATTTCTTCTGTAAAGTTTTGGGAAGTGACTCAAAAATTACCGCTGGTTGTTGAAATCATTGATGAAGCTGATAAAATTGACGGTTTCTTCGATACCATTAAACCTTATATTGAGAAGGTTCCAAACGGATGTATGGTGACTATGGAAAAAGTTGATGTAGTCTTATACAAATCCGGTAGAAGTAAGAAGACCAAATCAAATAAAACTAAAGACTTATCATGACTAAGCCTGGTATTGATCTTGAGAATAATGATAAAGAGTTTTGGTACCCTCTTGACAATGCTGCAAAGATTTATCCCGCGGTTACTACTGACGAGGTGACTTCTGTTTACAGAATAACTGTTGTTTTAAAGGAGAGGATAAATATTAAAAATCTTTTTAAGGCTGTGAGGATTATTGAGCCTCGCTTCCCGTATTATAAAGTCGTACTTAAAAAAGGATTTTTTTGGTATTATCTTGAATCTGTTGATTTCAGGACTCATGTCAGGGTTGATGACAGAATGCCTTGCCGTAGGTTTCGCGATGGGGGCCATTTATTCAGAATTCTTGTTAAGGAAAATAAGTTAAGTGTGGAGTTTTCTCATTTGCTTGCTGATGGTGGCGGTGCTTATGAATATCTCACGACTTTGCTTTTGAAATACTTTGAGTTAATTGGTATTGAGGCTCCTTCTGATTTTAAATATCATAAGGTTGATGAGCCTGTTGATCCTGAAGAGTTTGAGGATTCTTATAACCGTTTTTTTCAGGAAAATATTCCTGCCAATGCCAGTAGACCTAAAGCTTTTCATCTGCCTTTTCCTTTGAGAAGTAAACCTCGTCTGGATGTCATCCATGCGGTGGTTTCATCATCACAGGTAAAAGAAAAAGCTAAGGAAAAAGGAGTAAACGTTACTATTTATCTGGTTGCTGTATATCTGGCTGTCCTTCAGGATATATTTAACAGTCTGCCAAAAAGAAGCAGATACAAAAGGCATAAGAAGATTGCCGTTGAAGTGCCTGTGAATCTCAGGAATATGTATCAGTCTGCGACTATGCGTAATTTTTCTTTGTTCGTCATTCCTGAACTTGACCTGAGGCTTGGATATTATACTTTTGATGAAATCATTAACACGATTAATCATCAGATGCAGCTCGAGACTGACAAGAAGCTTATAAATAAGATTCTTGCGATGAATGTCGGGAGTGAGAGAAAGCTACTGGTTAGAAGTATTCCTCTTTTTCTGAAGAGTTTTGTGCTCCGGTTGTATTATTATTCCTTCGGAAGCACTCAATACAGTGGATTGCTGACAAATCTGGGGAATAAGAGTTTTCCGGAAAGTATTACTCAGCATATTGAACATCTTTCTTTGACACCTCCTCCTCCTAATAAACTTATTAAGGTTGGGTGTGGTGTGATCAGTTTTAATGACAGGATGGTCCTGACTTTTGGTAATATTACTAAATCAAGGGAGCTGGAGCGAAGATTTATGCGGTTTCTTGTTAAAGAAGGAATAAATGTCAGAATTACGAATAATTGTTGAATAAGAATAACATATGAAGACTTGTAATAAATGTGGAGTTGAACTGGATGTTGATATGAACTATTGCCCATTGTGCGGGCATAAGAGCAACTCCCCGGTGGAACCGGTACGTAAAGAAATTTTCAGGAAGAATAATATAAAGGTCAAGCCTGAGGCTTATGATTTTGAAGAATTAACTGATACTCAAAAGCGCAAAATTGCCTGGGAAATTATCGCCATAATTCTGGTTTCAGGTATTGTGGCTACGTTTCTGATTGATCTTATAGTCAGTAAAAATATGACCTGGTCCAGATACACGATTACTACAGGCCTTTTTTTACTCATAAACACATCTCTTATTACATTTGTAAGCAGGAAACCGTTTTTATTGGTTACAGGTTGCTTTGTTAATACGTCTTTAATGCTTCTGCTTATGGACTTATTTAATCATAGCTATACCTGGGGGCTTAAACTTGGTGTGCCCATAGCGTTTTCTATTTGTCTTGTTATGTTTTTCCTGATTCTTGTAATCAGGAAATCCGGTCAGAAGGGCATAAATGTAATTGCTTATTCTTTAGTGGCGGCAGCGATACTTTGTTTTTTCATAGAAGGAGCAATATCATTTTATACTATTGATTATCTAAGATTCAGATGGAGTATAATAGTTATTATCACTGTTGTGCCTGTAGCATCAATACTTGCATATATTCATTTCAGACTCAGAAGGGTTACAAGTCTGAGGAAGTTTTTTCATATCTGAAGTTTCTAAAATGAGACAGGGATAGCTTTGATAAAATAGTTTTCTCCGGCCATTATTAACGTGTTTTCATTGCCTGATAAGCACGTTATGTCAAGGTTTGTGTAGACAAAGAGTTTGTTACAATGTGAACAGGATGGTATTGTAATAAGTTTACCTTCACTGCAACCAAGTAAGAACTCGTCTCGTGAATAATCATAAATGATGTCTGACGGGATAGCTTTTAATGAATTTGGCATTCCATTTTCATCAGTGTAATCAAGATTTCTTTCGACCCACACGTTTCCCTGAACAGAAAACATAAGAACAGGAAGTCCGTCTGTGTATTTTCCGGTAACTGCAATTCTGTTATCTGTAATTAGTATTTTCGTAAAACTGCATTTTTTGTAATATCCGGAATAAAACTCATTGAAATCGAATACTGACCAGTCGGCACCATCTTTGGAATGAATAATCTCTCCGGCTTCTGTAACTCCGTAACAGTCTGATGAATTAGCTGAAATTGATACAATGTTTCCTTCTAAAGGAAGTTGTACGGAGCTTAACATATTTTTTTCATCAACAATAAAAAGTTTACCCTGTTCTGAGCCTGCTAAGATTTTACCTTTGAAGTTTGATAAACAATAAATTGTCTTGTCAGTTCCTGTATTGATATTTTTAAAATCACCACTATCCACAGCTATCTTAATAATCCCGTTTGTGCCTGCAACAATTGTTTTATTATCAAAATGCAGTATGCAGTTTAGTGAACTATCTGAAACCTTTTCAGATTTGAGTACTTCTCCTTCTGTGGAAATCCGGTACACAAATCCATCTGATCCTGCTGCAAGAAAATCTTTTCCACAGCAGGTCAGGGATTTGTATCCTTCTGAAGATCTAATTTTGCATGTAGTCATCAATAACAGACTACATGCAAAAATCAGTTTTAGTTTCATTTAAGTCCGCTATTGGAAATCCTGAAGTAATCGAATGCAACATTAAAGGGTTCCTCATTTTGATTGTTCTGAGGTGCCGTCCTTCCAAATCCTGAAAATCTTGCCGGCATGGCACCATCACATACTATCAGACCAGCCCTGATATCTTTTAATACATAACTTGCAGTACCCACTTTTTCAAAAGTTTTTCCATCTGTTGAATAATAGGCAGTAAACAGGTCACCTTTTTTTACAAGTTTCAGATAAAGAGTGTTGTTGTTATTAATCTTTCCTTCCAAATTAACTGTAACAGATGATTTTTGGTCACCGTTACCTTCTGCCTGCAATTCAACAGCAACCGGTTGTTCGGCTTGTGCGCCCGGTCTGCCAAAACCTCTTCTTCCAAAAACAGACTTGTATATCAGTTTAACATAGTTATCATCATCCTGATAAGCCAGTAATCCTGCATTTTGTGAGAAACCGGAAGGTTTTCTTGAACATACAATTCTGGTTTCTATACTCCAGTCCGTATTGGCACTTTGCAGAAGTATATTTTCTGCATTGTTGCCGGTTTCAGCAATGTCTCCTTTTCCACTTGTAATTGAGAGTGATCCGGCTTTATTTGCAAGACTCCAGTTTTTATTGTTTTCTCTGATCCAGTTCCATTGTTTGCCTAAAGCATTACCTGTGAATTCGTCACTTACAGATTTGATTCCGAAGTTTACTGAGTATTCTTTTTTGTCAAAAGTGTTGTAGTCTATCAACGAAATTGATGCAGTGCCCGGTACGCCTTTTGCCTGTACGGTTTCAATATTTATCGACGGATCTGAAGATTTGGCTTCAACAATCGGTGCTTCAGATGATTGACCCTTCATTAAATAGCTATATTGTGAAGAGGCTTGTTTGAAACCTGATACCGGCTTGTTGTTTATGGTAATTGAAGAAACCGTAAGATCTGGTGTGACTTTTATTGGGAAACTTCCTGAAACAGTTTTTCCATCAATAGTTACACTTGTTGTAATGAGAGCCACTCCGGTACCTCTGGCTGTTACTAATCCATTTGCATCAACAACTGCTACTGATGAGTTGTTGCTCGAGTAAACAACTTTGGCTTTTTTTATGTCATAAAAACTGTCATCAGTCATGGCTGCAGTCAGACTTGTCATAGCTTTGGATCCATTGGTCATTACTACGGTACCACAATCTGCAACTACTGTTTTGAGTGAAGGTTTCAATTGTCCGCTCATTACAGCGATTACAGTCCCTCTGATATCTTTTGAAGATGCACCTATTTCAAAAATGTATTTTCCCTGATCATATGTCAACTTATTTGTTTTCATATCCCAGAACCATAAGTCTTCGCAATCAATACTAATATTGACTGTCTTTGTCTGACCTGCCGGAATTGTAACACGTTGGAAACCTTTGAGCCTCTTAATCGGACGTTCCAGGGAAGCAGGGCTTTCAGGTGTTTTCATGTAAATCTGCACAACTTCGTCGCCTTCACGTTTTCCGGTGTTTTTAACGTCAACACTTATAGTAATCTTGTCATTTGGATTGATGCTGCTTTTGCTTATTCTGAAATCAGAATATTCAAATGTGGTGTATGAAAGTCCGAAACCAAATTCATAAGAGACTTCTTTATCAAAATACCAGAAAGTTCGTCCATTTTTGCCTTTACCACCACGAAGAGTATAATCAGTTATTTCAGGAAGGTCATTTACTGATTTGTACCATGTTCCATTCAACTTTCCACCCGGATTAATATCTCCGAAAAGGATACTGCTGATAGCATCTCCCTGTGCCTGTCCGTTATATCCAACCCAGATGATTCCGGGTATATTTTTAATATTTTTAAATTCTTCAACTTCAACACAGCCCAGAGTTTGCATGACTACAACTGTATTCTTGTTCACTGCAGCCACCGCCTTAATAAGTTCAACCTGATTACCTGGTAACAAAAGAGTCAGCCTGTCTGCTTCTTCAGTTGCAGTCTTTTCATCTGTTCCTACAAATACTATTGCAATATCTGCAGATTTTGCTGTCTCTATGGTTGCATCATCAATTTTTGATTCCTCAGGAGCCTTGTAAACAAGATATAAAGTCTGAGGCTCATTGAAACCAAGCTTATTTACTTTTACTTTCATTAATTTACCGGCACCATAAACACCTCCTGATTTTGCTCCGGATGCTACTGTTGCATTCAATGTTGTAAGCAGGTTTCCTTCAGGAGACCCTGTTCTCACTTCAACTATACCACCTTCTGTGGGAATATTCAGATTAATCCCGATTGTATCTACATTAGTAAGATCAATATTATTATAAGCAGTCCATGAGCCGTCGTTTATAGTCCTGACTTGTTCTTCACTACCCATACCTGAACCTACTGTAATGCCTTTAGATGCAGAGCTGTATTTTGTAGCGTCATATTTGGTTACAGTACCGTTTGTTTTTTGCAGCTGAAAACCCGCTACATACAGCAAGTTACTTTTGCTGGATGTATTACCCCCTGTACTTAGTATAACTTCTGTGGAAAGACCTTTGTCAGCAATATACTTTTTAATTCCTGCAAAAGGTGAAACCATATTGTCCTGTTCGGGTCTTCCTGAATATGGTCCTAATTCTGTCTTATCTGCCTGTGGCCCGATTAAGGCAATTTTTTTAAATTTTGCCGGATTAAGTGGAAGAACTTTACAATTTGTGTCTGTATTTGTATCGTTTTTTAAAAGTACAGGGGTTTTTGTTGCAATTTCCCTGGCAAGAGCCCTGTTTGCAGGTGAGTTAACCATATTTGTCTGATACAGGGCAAAGGGAACTTTGGATGCAGGATCAAATTCACCTGTCCTCATTCTTATAGTAAATATATTGAGGAGAGCTTTGTCTATGTCAGCCATTGTAATCAATCCTTTATTAAAAGCTTTGATTGTGTTTCTTTGATAAACACTACCACAGTCGGAATCTACTCCTGATATAAGACCGATTGCAGTGGCTTCTTCTGCCGTCTTTACAAAATAATGTCCGGTATAAATGTCTTCGATTGCGGCACAGTCACCTGTTATATAACCTTTCATGCCATATGTCCTTCTGGCAATAGTATCAAGGTATAGTTTACTTGCAGATGTAGGTACTCCGTTTACTGCATTATATGATGACATTATAGAAGGCAGATTGTCTTTTTCTATCAGTTTCCTGTAAGGAGAGAGATAAAATTCTCTCATGTCACGGCTGTCCATATTTGAACTCCCGACATGACGGTCAAACTCACTATTGTTGGCAAAATAATGCTTTGCACAAGGGATGGCTTTTAAATATAAAGGGTCATTTCCAACCATTCCCCTGACGAAACCTCCTGCAATTTGTGAAACCAAAAAAGGATCTTCACCATATGATTCCCCTGTTCTTCCCCAACGCGGATCTCTTATTGGTTCGACAACCGGAGACCAGTATGTGAGCCCCTTAGTGCCTGTCTGGAATATAGCTCTTGCTTCATCTGCAATTGCTGAGGCTTCTCTCTGCATCAGAGAAGGGTCCCATGAAGCGCCTAAGGCAACGCTGTTTGGAAATGAAGTCGGTCCTTGAATACCTGCATTTTGATTGGCTCCGCTCAATATTCCATGAAGTGCTTCACTCCATACATTGTATGATTTGATACCCAGCCTCGGGACAGGGGCCATGCTGTTACCAAGTAAGCTTTCCTTTTCTTCAAGGGTAAGTCTTGAAACAAGATCCGCTGCTCTTTCTTCAAATGAATAAGCTGTGTTTTGATAAATGGGAATTCCGGTTACCGGTCCTTTTAAGTCTGATGATTTTGCTCCCAATATAGGGAGAGTAACAAGAATTAAAGCAACTGCAATAAGGCTTTTCCTGATAGAAGTGTTCTTCATTATTTAATGATTATGTTTTTTACCAGAGTTAGACGCAAATATGTGTGTTTTGTTTAAAAGAATTTAGCTGAAAAACAATAAATAGTATAAAATTGGCAATTATTGCACATTTTTATACGTTTTGTGTCTATAATTATGCAGAAATATAAAATATTAAGTGATAAATTTGGGCAATTTTTTTAGTTGATACCGGGAAACACAAATTGTAATCAATTTTATTAAATAATATTACAAAAGGTCTCATATTTGCTGGAAAAAGTATTAAAATGATATTTAAATAGTAAATTCGCGCGACAATATTTAATTATAGCGTCCATTTTAATAACACTCTAAATTTAATACTTTATGTCTAAGTTTTTTCGTATTCTTTCATTGTTAAGTATCTTTCTGGTTTCGGGCGTTGGAGCATTTGCCAGTGAGGCTGATTTGGCAATACCAGACCTCCATCAGGGATCTTATAAGATTTTCGGTGGAGAGGTTTCATCATGGGATTTCCTTTTCTATGGTGCTTTGATTATTGCCGGTACTTTATTTTTCAGTTTGTTTCTCTATTCTCAGATTAAGAAATTAACAGCGCATGATTCGATGTTGAAGGTTGCTTCAACTATTTATCAGACTTGCCGTACTTATCTGTTGCAACAGGGTAAGTTTCTGCTAATGTTGTTCGCGATTGTCTGCGTGATTTTCTGTGTTTATTTCTTTGGTCTTGTCGGTCAGACAGTACCTGTAGTACTTCTTGTATTACTTTTCTCCGTTATTGGTATGGTGGGTTCTTACAGCGTGGCATGGTATGGTATTCGTGTAAATACTTTTGCTAATGCGAGAACTGCATTTGCTGCTTTAAGAGGTAAACCTCTTGATGTTGTCAATATTCCTTTGAAAGCTGGTATGAGTGTGGGACTTTTCCTCATTTCTCTTGAGCTTGTAATGATGGTTGCAATTTTGCTTTTTGTTCCGCGCGAGATTGTAGGTATTTGTTTCCTTGGTTTCGCCATTGGTGAATCTCTTGGTGCAAGTGCTTTGCGTATTGCGGGAGGTATCTTTACAAAGATTGCAGATATCGGTTCTGACCTTATGAAAGTTGTGTTTAAGGTTAAGGAAGATGACCCACGTAATCCTGGTGTTATTGCTGACTGTACCGGTGATAATGCAGGTGATAGTGTTGGTCCTACAGCTGATGGATTTGAAACTTATGGTGTAACAGGTGTTGCTCTTATCACTTTTATTACTCTTGCAGTAAAAGATCCTGAAATTCAGGCTAAACTAATTGTATGGATTTTTGGTATGCGTTTCTTTATGGACTTCCTGTCAGGTTGTTCATTCTTCATAAATCAGGGAATATCAAAGAAATTATATAGTAAGAAAAAAGATTTTGATTTTGAAGAACCTTTGATGAGATTGATTTGGATTGCTGCTACTTTGTGTATCGGCTCTGCATTCTTCATGAGTCATTTGTTGTTAAAAGATCTTGCTGATCCTCAGGCATGGTGGAAACTTGCTTTAATTATCAGTTGTGGTATTCTTGCTGCTGTACTTATTCCTGAGTTTACCAAGATATTTACAAGTTCAAAGTCGAAACATGTACGTGAAATTGTCGTGGCTTCACGCGAAGGAGGTTCTTCTCTGAATATTCTTTCCGGTATTGTTACCGGTAATCTTAGTGCATTCTGGACAGGTCTTTTGCTTGCTGCCGTGATGACTGCAGCTTACTTTACGGCTTCATCAGGTCTTGATATGACTCTCGGGCCTCATGCTTCAATTTTTGCTTTTGGTCTTGTTGCATTTGGTTTGTTGTGTATGGGTCCTGTTACAATTGCTGTTGACAGTTACGGACCTGTAACTGACAATGCTCAGTCTGTTTATGAACTTTCCCGTATTGAGGAAATTCCTAATATCAGCGAAGAAATTGAAAAGGATTTTGGTTTCACTCCTGATTTTGAAAATGGTAAACATTATCTTGAAGCTAATGATGCAGCAGGTAATACTTTTAAAGCTACGGCGAAACCGGTGCTTATCGGAACTGCTGTTTGTGGTGCAACTACCATGATTTTCTCGATTATTCTGCTTCTTGAAAAAGTCGGCATGCTGAATCTATCTCTTACAGATGCTCCTGTAATTTTAGGTTTGATTTGCGGTGGTGCTGTTGTTTACTGGTTTAGCGGTGCTTCTATACTTTCTGTTACTTCAGGAGCCTACAGAGCTGTAAAGTTCATCAAGGAAACTTTTGATTTCAACAAAAAAGAAGCCGATATCGAAGATTCAAAGGCTGTTGTAAAGATATGTACTCAGTTTGCCCAGAAAGGTATGTTAAACATATTTATTGCTTTGATTTCATTTACTCTTGCTTTTGCTTTTATGGATCCTAACTTCTTTGTTGCATATCTGATTTCACTTGCTGTGTTTGGCTTGTTCCAGGCTATTTATATGGCTAATGCAGGTGGTAGCTGGGATAATGCCAAGAAAGTTGTCGAAGTTGATCTTGGTGAAAGAGGTACTCCATTGCATGAGGCAGCGGTTGTAGGTGATACGGTTGGTGATCCATTTAAAGATACTGCATCAGTGTCATTAAATCCAATTATTAAATTTTCAACATTGTTTGGCCTGCTTGCAACTGAGATTGCAATAGAAATGAAGTCAAATCCTGCTAATGATTATTCATTGTGGATTGCTGTTCCGTTCCTTGCTTTGGCTCTGTTATTTGTATGGCGTTCTTTCTTCAAGATGAGAATACCTTATGATGTAGAAATTTCAAAATAAACTTATTTTTTATATGGTATCTGGAGCTCTTGACGGTATTCCGTCAGGGGCTTCTTTTTTTTAGTGCAAAATCTATAAGAAACTTTTTTTTTATTGTACTTTTAATATCGTAGCCTCATGAGGGTTACTACTAAAATAATGTCTTATGTATCAGAATTATAAATCTCATCTTCAATCTGAACTTACAAATATTCAGGAAGCCGGTCTTTTTAAAAAGGAGCGGATAATTATTTCTCCACAGGGAGCCGTTGTAAAAGTTGAAGGCAATAAGGAAGTGCTCAATTTTTGCGCCAATAACTATCTGGGTTTATCAAACAATCAGGCATTAATCGATGCTGCAAAAAAGGCTTTGGATACTCATGGTTATGGGATGTCTTCTGTAAGATTTATTTGCGGGACTCAGGATTTGCATAAAGAGCTTGAGGCTTCGGTTTCAAATTTTTTTGGCACTGAAGATACCATACTTTATGCTGCTTGTTTTGATGCTAATGGTGGTGTATTCGAGCCTTTGCTGACTGAGGAAGATGCAATTATTTCTGATGCCTTAAATCATGCTTCAATTATTGATGGTGTCAGGCTTTGTAAAGCTCAGAGGTACAGATATGCAAATGCTGACATGGCCGATTTGGAAAATCAACTTATTTCTGCTCAGAGTCAGAGGTTTCGTCTTATTGTTACAGATGGAGTCTTTTCTATGGATGGCAATGTGGCACCTCTGGATAAAATATATGAACTGGCCGGGAAGTATGATGCGATGGTTATGGTAGATGAGTCTCATTCTGCAGGTGTAGTTGGTAAGACAGGAAGGGGTGTTACTGAGCTTTTCGATTTAAAAGGTAAGATTGAAATCATTACCGGCACTCTGGGTAAAGCTTTTGGTGGTGCTATTGGTGGTTTCACCACGGGGAAAAAAGAGATTATTGCTATGCTGAGGCAGCGTTCACGTCCTTATCTGTTTTCAAATTCCATTCCTCCTATGGTTGCTGCCGCCGGTATTGAAATGTTTAAAATAATGGACGAAACCAATGAATTGCAGGATAAACTTCATAAGAACACGAGCTATTTTGTCCAAAAAATGGTTTCAGCCGGTTTTGATATTAAACCTACTGAATCTGCAATTTGTGCTGTGATGTTGTATGATGCAGGATTGTCACAGGAAATGGCTTCCAGGTTACTTGATGAAGGTATTTATGTTACAGGTTTTTATTATCCTGTTGTTCCAAAAGGCCAGGCAAGGATAAGGGTTCAGATCTCGGCTGCTCATGAAACGGAACATCTGGATAAGTGTATAGCTGCATTTATTAAAATTGCAAAAAAACTGAATGTGTTAAAATAAAATTATCATATGAAAGCATTAGTTAAAAGCAAGCCTGAAAAGGGTATTTGGATGGAAGAGAAGCCTATGCCTCACATGGGAGTTAATGATGTGCTGATTAAAATAAAAAAGACTGCTATTTGCGGTACTGATCTTCATATATATAAATGGGATGAGTGGTCTCAAAAAACAATCAGAGTACCAATGATTATCGGTCATGAATATGTCGGTGAGATTGTTGATAAAGGTCGGGGCGTCAGGAATATTAAGATTGGTGAGCGTGTGACAGGTGAAGGGCATATTGCTTGCGGACATTGCCGAAATTGCAGACGTGGCAAACTTCATGTTTGCGAAAATTCAATCGGAGTGGGAGTGAACAGGGATGGAGCTTTTGCTGAATATCTTTCTGTGCCTGCGTCAAATGTTGTACATCTTGATCATAGAATATCTGATGAAGTTGCTGCCATCATGGATCCTTTTGGCAATGCTACTCATACAGCTTTGTCTTTTCCTGTACTTGGTGAGGATGTGCTGATAACAGGTGCAGGTCTTATCGGGACCATGGCTACCGGTATTTGCAGGTTTGCAGGTGCAAAAAATATTGTTGTAACCGACCTGAGCGACTATCGTCTTGCTATTGCAAAAAAAATGGGTGCGACTCTGACTATTAATCCTTCTAAAGGTGAGACAGTTGAAGAAGCAAGAAACCTCTTAAAAATGAGAGGCTTTGATATAGGTTTGGAGATGTCCGGTTCGCCTGTGGCTTTCAGCAATATGATAGATAATATGTATAACGGTTCTAAGATTGCATTGTTGGGGATACTTCCTGATGATACAATGGTTGACTGGAGCAAGATTATTTTTAAAGCTCTTACTCTAAAAGGTATTTATGGTCGTGAGATGTGGGAAACCTGGTATAAAATGATTCAAATGCTGATAACAGGTCTTGATCTTACACCTGTTATAACTCATCGTTTTAGTATTGATCAGTTTCAAAAAGGTTTTGATGTGATGGAAAGTGGTCTGTGCGGTAAAGTTATACTTAGCTGGAACTAATATTATATCAGTTTTTCTCCAAATAAAAAGTAAACTAAAGCTGCTATAGCTGCGCTGACAGGGATTGTCAGAATCCATGCCGTCATAAGGCTTTTTGTGACTCCCCATCTTACAGCTGAGAGTCTTTTGACTGCGCCTACGCCTATGATTGAACCGGTAATGGTGTGTGTCGTACTTACAGGTATCTTCAGGGCTTCAGAAAAATACAAAGTAAGAGCTCCTGCAGTCTCAGCTGCCACGCCTTCAAGTGGTGTCACTTTGGTTATCCTGGATCCCATAGTCTTTATAATCCTCCAACCTCCGGATAGTGTACCTAATGATATTGCCGTAAAACAGGCAAATGCAACCCAGTCTGGCATCTGACCGATCTCGTGAATACCCATGTCAATACCGTTTTTGTGATAAGCTGCAAAAAGTGCAGCGGCTATGATACCCATTACTTTCTGTGAATCGTTCAAACCATGTCCGATACTGAATAATCCTGATGAAACCAGCTGTAGTTTTTTAAACATGTTATTGGCTTTATGCGGATTGACTTTTTTGAAAAGATGCAGGATCAGAATCGTTATAACAATTGAAAAACACATTCCTATGAGGGGCGCTAAAATGATAAATGAAGCAATCTTAATAATAACATCGCCTTTAATGGCTTCAAGGCCATGAGATGTAAATCCGCTGGTAACAATTGCACTCATAATGGCTGCTCCGGCGAAACCACCGATAAGAGTATGAGATGATGAAGAAGGAATACCAAGCCACCAGGTAGCCAGATTCCAGATTATTGCTGCAATAAGCCCTGAGAAAATTACAGGTAAAGTAATGAATTGCTCTACTACAGATTTTGATACTGTATTAGCTATTCCAAACTCACCTATCACATATTTGGCAATAAAAAAAGCCACAAAGTTGAAACTTGCGGCCCATAATACTGCTTTAAAAGGTGATAATACTTTAGTTGAAACAATAGTAGCTATAGAATTAGCTGCATCGTGAAATCCGTTTATGAAGTCGAATATCAGTGCCAGTGCAATAATTGTTATCAGTAAGGTCATCTTTTTTAATGTATTTTATTTTTTGCAAATTTCCTTAACAGATGTTACAATGATATTACAAGTTTATTACAAACAGGTATACTTGCCTGATTAGAAATTTATCATTTAAATTTGTACAAAATTTATTTTATGTCTTATATTTTTTTCCCATCCGAATGGACTAAACAGTCAGCAGTACAGTTAACATGGCCTCATGAACAAACTGATTGGGCACCAATGCTTGACGAGGTTTTACCTTGTTTTATTAATATTGCGCTTGAAGTACTTAAAAGGCAAAAATTAATTGTAGTATGCAAAGATGCTTCTTCAGTAATTTCTGTTTTAGGAAATTCTGATAATCTGAAAATAGTTGAATTGCCTTCTGATGATACCTGGGCAAGAGATCATGGAGCAATCTCATTATTTGTTGAAAATAAACCCGTTATTGCGGACTTTGATTTCAATGGCTGGGGATTGAAATTTGATGCCCGTAACGATAACAATATTACAAAGTCACTTTACAAGAATAATATCTTTTCCGGTGAAACCGGATACATTTCAAAATCACCTTTTGTTCTGGAAGGCGGGAGTATTGAGTCTGATGGTTCAGGAACACTTATGACGACTGAGTGTTGTCTGATGGCATCAAACAGAAATCAACCGATGGGGAGGGATGAAATTGAAGCGTATCTTAAAACTAATCTTGGAGTAGACAGGGTTATCTGGATAAAAAATGGTTATCTGGCAGGAGACGATACAGATGGTCATATTGATATGCTGGCACGGTTTACAGACGAAAAGACCATAGCTTACGTAAAAGCAACTGACCCGGAGGATGAGCATACTTCAGCTCTCGACCTGATGGAGGAAGAATTAAAAAGTTTGAGAACTAAAAATGACGAACCTTACAATCTTATACCTCTGCCAATGGCTGAGTCTGTATTTTTAGATGGAGAACGCCTTCCGGCCAGTTATGCAAACTTCCTTATTATTAATGGTGCTGTACTAATGCCGACATACAATTCCAAACTTGACACTCTGGCTAAGGAACAGTTGAAAAAAGCTTTTCCTGAGCATGAGATTATCGGCATTGACTGTTTGCCTTTAATCAAACAGCATGGATCATTACATTGCCTGACAATGCAGTATCCTGAGGGTTTTGTTAAATAAAAAAAAGATGCTTTTTTTTTGGTACGCGAAATTTTATTTTTAGAAATAATAAGAGTCAATCCGGGTGTGAGAATTCCCGGCTGCTCGTTTGGGAATGCGAATTCTTTTAAATTGAAAAGGCTGCCCGCATTTGCAGACAGCCAAATCAAAATAGTAAAAACAAATTAAATCGGGAATATTTTTTTTAGAGTGCAAGGGGCATTCCTTTATAAAAATCAAGTCTATTCATTTTGTAATGTTCTCTTTTATTATC
>CAZCWK010000034.1:11404-29755 GCA_964502355.1 uncultured Bacteroidales bacterium | reverse complement strand
TGCTATGGAAAAGAGACATCAGGTGCATAACCTAATTATTTTAGACGAAAGTGGGTCTATGGAGTGTATTAAAACTACTATTATTCAGGGTTTCAACGAAATTGTGCAGACTATAAAAGGTATTGAAAAGCAGTTTCCGGAACAGGAACATTTTGTTTCTTTTGTTTCTTTTAATGGTCTGGAAATAAAGACGCTTCATTTTTTGGATCCGGCAAATAAGCTTGAGGAAATTAATGCCAAAAGTTACATTCCTGACGCTTCCACGCCTTTGTTGGATGCTATGGGATACAGCATTATTAAATTGAAACACGCTTTGGCAGATGTAACAGACTACAATGTTCTTGTAACTGTTTTGACGGATGGAGAGGAAAATGCTTCTAGTGAATTTTCGGGTCAGGACATCAAAGGTCTTGTTGATGAGTTAAAGCTTAAGAACTGGACTTTTACTTATATTGGGACAGGTCACGATATTGAAAAAATGGCTTATTCGATTTCAATTAACAACACGCTGGTTTTTGAAAAAAATGAGGAAGATATTCATGCAATGTTTGATAAAGAGAAAAAGGCAAGAACCAGATATGGTGAAAAAATACATTCATTTAAAGACACTATGTCAAACTATTTTGATGATCCCGAGGCTTGATCCGGAAGATTGATTTGGAAGATTGAGCGGGAGTTTGAAATTAATACTGTGTATTGATGAATGATTTGAAAAAGACTGAAGTTAGCGACACTATAATTGGTGCTGTTATTGGTGATGTAATTGGTTCTGTATTTGAATGGAACAATGTCAGGTCAACTGACTTTGATTTGTTTAGTCCGAAATGCGATTTTACTGATGATACGGTTTTGACTATTGCTGTTGCTGATTGCCTGATTAATAAAAAGGATTTTGCTAAGACGATTTGTGAACACGGCAGGAAATATCCCGGGCGTGGTTATGGTGTAAGTTTCCGGGATTGGCTTCTTTCAGGTGGCTTGAAACCTTATGGTAGTTTTGGTAATGGGTCTGCAATGAGAGTATGTCCTGTTGGTTTCGCCTTTAATGATATTGAAACCGTTTTGGAGGTTGCCAGGCAGACTGCTGAAGTTACTCACAATCATCCGGAAGGGATAAAGGGTGCTCAGGCTACTGCTGCAGCGATATTTCTTGCGCGTCAGGGGAAGTCTAAGCCGGATATAAAGGACTATCTGACTTCAACTTTTAATTATAATCTTGATTTTACGCTTGACCAGATCAGGCCTGTTTATGAGTTTGACGAAACCTGTCAGGGGTCAGTCCCGCAAGCTATAGTGGCGTTCTTTGAGAGTTCGGACTTTGAGAGTGCTATCAGGCTGGCTATTTCTATCGGTGGTGACAGTGACACGATCGCCTGCATCACCGGTGGCATTGCTTCTGCATATTACAAATCCATACCAACCCAAATAAAAGACTTTGTAGTGAACATCCTCCCGGCGGAATACTTAAAAGTGTTGCGTGAGTTTGATGAGAGGTTTGATTTTGATTAACCGGCTGTGTTTTGGTTGGCAGTAGATTTGAGAGATATTCTAAGTACGAATGAAATGATAACTGTAATTAAATTGTAAAAATGTATTCTGAGACTGAAAAGCTTGATGCTAAGCGTATAGTTGAAATTGACAAAAGCATGCAAAGCAGCAATATCAACTGGGATAAGACTTATAGTGATCTGTTGACTATTTATGATCATATTCCGGAAGATGGGTATCTGAATAGCTTTGAAGAAAACGGCAAACTTTACTATAAGTTCTGGGATTATGATGAGTTTATGTCTTATTGTAATACTTTGAAGGTAAAAGATACTAAGTTGATTTGGATAGGCAATGCTTATCCTAAATGCTGTTACATGCTGGCTATAATTTGCATTGAGAGAGGGGAGTTTGATGATGCAATACGGTTTCTCTATAAGGGACTTGAGCTTGAGCCGGATAATCCTCTACTTATGTCTGAAATGGGTTTGACATTCGGTCAGATTGGGTCATCAACCGGTGATGAAGAAATGTTTCATAATGCTATTAAATGCTATGAAAATGCTTTTAAGTCAAGACCTTTTAATACTGATTGTCAGAAGGCAAGGGCATTAAGGGGGACAGGTTATATTTTAATTGAGCTGGGTGAGTTTGAGCTGGCTAAGGCTTTTTACGAATCTTCTTTAACCTTTGATGAAAGTGAGCTTGCGAGGAATGAGCTGGATGTAATCGAAAAGCATCTGAGCGGGGCTGATGGTAAAGTTTACAGATCCGGGTCAAACCTGAAAAAGACAAAAAAATTCTTTTCCCCTGATTTTTATGCGGAAGTCAGAAGTATGCTTCCGCAAAAACTGCAAGACTGCATTCCTGATGATTACTATTTAATTTGGTCTAAAGCATCTGTATTATTATGTGAGGAATGTGGCGAATATCCCGGAAGTGATTTATCCGGTTATACTCCGGCAGAGTGGGATGATCTGTCAATTATTGAAATTCTCGATCAGATAGTTTATTATTTAAAAGGGATTACTCCTGATCATTATATTGAAACCGATAGCATCGAGAGTGCTCAAATACTTTTGTTAACCTTTGATTTTGAGTTGAATGAAATTAATCCGATAAAGAACAGGAAAAAAGAAATTATTCAGGAGATTACGTTTAAGCACAAGGTGGATAATGGCGTAATCAGATTATATTTTAAGATTGAAAATGACGACAAACCAAAAAAGAAATGGTGGAAGTTTAAGTGAAAAGAGGTGAGAATCTGCCAATAATAAGTTTTTGAATTAGTGTTTTGCCGGGTATTCAGATTTTAACTTTGATAAAATTGATTATATTTGCTAAGCAATGAATATGATTGATGAAAATAGTGATAAAATCAAAGAATTGTGCTTAAAGCATAAGGTTCTTAGGATGTTTGCTTTCGGTTCGGTGATATCGGACCGGTTTAAGGCAGATAGTGACGTGGATTTACTTGTCGATTTTAAGGATGTTGATTTGTATGATTATGCTGACAACTATTTTGATCTGAAAAATTCTTTGGAGATGTTACTCCATAGAGAGGTGGATTTATTGGAAGATAAGGCAATCAAAAATCCTTTTTTAAGAAAATCAATTGACTCAACTAAGATGCTGATATATGGATAGTGATATTCAGACTTGGCTATATGACATACTTCAATCGATAACTGAAATTGAAAGTTATTGTTTCTGATGAAATGATCTGGAGTATTATTATCAATCATTTACCTGGTTTGAAAGAAGAGGTTTCATCATTACTAGACAGATAATTTTTATTCCGGGAGTATTGAGATTCGTTCCTGGTATTTCGTGACCTTTTAATGATTTGGATACTTTGCCTTTATCAAAGTCAGGTTTCTACGTGTGATTTTTCGGGATTCAAATACTGCGATATTTATTTTAAATTCAAATTAAAATATTATATTAGCTTTGTAAATCAACTATTATTTAAATAAGCTCACGTGCTGATTTTTGCCAAATTTGGTATACAAACTAAGTGAGTTTTAAGCGATGATAGGGATGTTGATTTAAATTTTTAAAAAGTATAACGAAGTAATTAAAACAATAATTCTAAAGAAGAGAGTTTTTACCCGTAAAAACTCGCATATTATATTTATTTTTACAGCATATAAAATTTGACAAATGTTTGATATTGTTAAAAATACAATAGATAGATTTCCAATTGGATTTGTTTTCACCTCATCAGATTTTCAGATAGAGGTTAACAAACAAAAGGCTGTTAATAAAGCAATAAATAAATTGGTTGCTAGTGGGAAAATACGTCGTTTATCAAAAGGGCGTTTTTACAAACCACAGATTAGCAGATATGGAGAATTGCAGCCAGACGTTTATCAGATCGTAAAAGATCTGATTGAGAAAAACGGAAAGCCTATAGGCTATCTTACTGGTTATTCTGTATTTAATAATTTAGGTTTGACAACTCAGGTTCCGGCTTCTCTCCGTATTGCTTGCAAAAGAGAGAAAAAAGCGATAATCAGAGGTATATATCGAATCAGTTTTGTGAAACAGGAAAATACTATAACAAAAGAAAATATTCAGTTACTTCAGCTTCTTGATTGTTTGCGATTCTTTAAAAATATACCCGATACAACGCCTGATAATGCTTGTTACAGACTATTGGTATTATTCAAAGATCTTACTCCGGAGCAAACGGCAACGATAAAAAAACTTGTACTTAAATATAATCCCGCCACTATTGCACTTCTTGGGGCAATCATCGAGACAATAAATGTTAATGAAGATACTACAGCCCTTTTCAATGTACTCAACCCTATGACATCCTATAAAATGCGAATTTCAGCTAAGATACTGCCTACGCAATATAAATGGTATATTAAATGATGGAACTGCACAGCAATACAAAAGAATTTGTTGAATTGATTAAATCTACAGCTACATTCCGCAAGATTTCCCCTGATTTTGTAGAGAAAGACTATTGGATAACTTCTGTATTAAAGAAGCTTGCTTTTTCGCCAAATTCTGGTAGCATAGTTTTTAAAGGGGGAACGTCTCTGACTAAAGGGTACCACTTAATTAACAGATTTTCTGATGATATTGATATCGCTATTTTAAAGGAGAATACTACGGGTAATGCCCTTAAAACAAAAATTCGTTCGATAGAAAAAGAGATTACAACAGATCTTGTCGAGATTATTGAGACAGGTATTACCAGCAAAGGTTCTATGTTTCGCAAATCAGTATTTAAATATCCAGTAGTTACATCAAACCGTTTGGATAGTAGTACTATTAAACGAATAATTATTGAAATAAATTCTTTTGCAAATCCTTACCCATATGCAAAACAAACTATAACTTCTTATATTGGGGAATTTTTATATTTATCTAATAATAAGGAAGCTATTGAAAAGTTCGGATTCCAACCATTTAGCATAAATGTTCTTGATAAATCTCGAACTATGATTGAGAAATTGGTATCATTATTTCGATTTTCGTTTGACGAAGATCCGGTTAAGGCTATTGGCTCTAAAATTCGTCATTTCTACGATATTTATTATTTGACAAATGATGAGCAATGTGAAGCATATTTGTTATCTGATAGTTTTAAAAAAGATTTTTCAGAACTATACATTAATGATCAACAAGCTTTTGATACTCCTGTCAACTGGCAAGTCAAAACTATAGAACAGTCCCCGCTAGCGACTGACTTTTATGCTTTATGGAATAAATTGAAAGAACCATATCATAATGTGCTTTCTCAGCTGGCATTTTCGACTATACCTGAAGAAAGGCTTGTAGCTGAATCATTTATCCGGTTACTAATATTATTGAGATGAGACTAATAACGACATTGATAGTTTTAACTTTTGGACTTAATTTTGTATTTGCCCAAAATGATAATAAAATGAATACAGCTTTATTGATAATAGATATTCAAAATGACTATTTTGAAGGTGGTAGAGCGCAACTTGTAAATCCTGACAAAGCAAGTGGCAATGCAAGGTTGATACTTGAAAAGTTCAGGAAGAGCAATTTACCGGTTATACATATTCAGCATATTGCAAACCGGCCTGGCGCTACATTTTTTATTCCTGACACTAAAGGTGCTGAAATACACAATGATGTAAAACCACTTGATACAGAACAGGTCATTGTCAAACATTATCCGAATAGTTTCAGGGAAACCAATCTTCTGGATTATTTGAAATCTAAGAATATAACTAATCTGGTTATTTGCGGAATGCAGACACATATGTGCGTTGATGCGACGACCAGGGCTGCCAAAGACTTAGGTTACAACTGTATTGTTATCGGTGATGCCTGTGCAACCAAAGATCTTGAAGTAAACGGCGTTAAAGTAAAAGCTGCTGATGTGCAAACAGCATTTTTATCGGCATTGAATTACTTTTATTCAAAAGTAATGACGACGGAGCAATATTTAAACAGATAATTAAGAAACTACTGATTCTGACTGCAGGCTAAAATAGAAATGGCGTAGTCTTTTTTGAGGATTAAACTTTAAAATATTAATAACTATGAAAAAAGATCCTAAAAAAGAAGAGCAAAATAGTATTGCTTTTGGTGTAGCGATTGGTATGGCAATCGGCTCGGGAGTGGGAGTGGCTATTGGTGCTGCAACTGATAACATAGCACTTTGGATTTCTGTAGGTATTGGCTGCGGTATGGCTATCGGAGCAGGAATAGGCGCTGCCAAAGTGAAGAAGGATAAATCCAAAAAAGATTAGTGCCTGATATCACGGGTTTTGTTATTCGGGTATTTTACAAATATTATTGCAATATTTGCAAATTCTTTTTTAATACTGACAGCCTGAATAAATCGAAATATTATGGAAAAGATGCGGGCTGTTGTTTATAATGTTTAAACAAAAAATGTGTTAATAACGTTAATCTATAAAATAAGTTTTTAAGCGATGAAGTTAAAAGAACTTTTCAACAGGGTTTATCTGATAATATTCGTTTTGCTGATTATATTGGTTGTATCATCGGTTTTGATGTTTTTTAATAATAAATCTCTTGTCAGAAGTAATGACATGCGATACAAATCTATAGTGATTGCTGAAGAACTCAGGAAAAGCTCAGGTGATTTGACTACTTCATGCAGGACATATATTGAAACCGGGGATACAAGTTGGAGAAAAAAATATTTTGAAATACTTGATATACGTAATGGTAAAAAAGTACGGGATGATGGAGCTTTGATTTCTTTGCAGGACAGCATGAAAAAACTTGGGTTTACAAAGGCTGAGTTGGATAAATTGATAGAGGCTGAGCAACATTCTAACGATTTAGCAAGGGTTGAAATGGTTTCAATATCCATTGTAGATAGTTTATTTTCCAAATATTCTGAACAATACTCTGTTTTAGGTAAACAGGATTTGCTAAAGGCTCGTAATCATTTATATGATGAAGATTATTTGCAAAGTAAAGCCTCTATTTTGAATCCTATAAGCGATTGCATTAAGATGCTGAAGGAAAGGACGCAAGTTGATGTTGAGCAACATACTAAGGTAAACCAGATCCTGCTTTTTATAATTATCAGTTTTATTATTATTATCTCATTATTTGTTTTTTTCTCTTTTAACTCTATCAACAAAAGAATCAGCAGGCAATTTGAGGAATTACAAAAAGCTAAAGCAGATGCTGAACAAAAGGAACAGGAATTTAAATTGTTATTTGAATTATCTCCCGATTTAATATTGATTCAAACTCTTGAAAGAGAAATTATTGATTGTAATCCTGCAGGTTTGAAGTTTTATGGTGTTAGTACTAAGGATGAGCTGAAGGAAGTTGATTTATCTAAATATTACTTAAATCCTGAAGATAGGGTAGTATTATACAAAGATTTGAAAAGGGATGGGTTTCTGATCAACAGGGAAGTTAAATCGAAAAATTTTGTAGAGGACAAAGTTATTGATTGCTTATTATCCAGCAAAATAATAAAAAATAAGGATGGAAAGTCTCTGATTATTTCGTGGATTAAAGATATTTCAGATAAGAAAGCTGCTGAAGCAAATATACTTAAGCTTTCAACCGCTGTTTCACAAAATCCTGCAGCAATTGTAATAACTGATCTGAAAGGTAATATTGAATACGTTAATCAACAGTTCTCCGTAATCTCCGGTTATACTTATGAGGAAGCTATTGGCAATAATCCGAGAGTTTTAAATTCGGGTTTTCACCCTGTTGAGTTTTTTAAAGACATGTGGGATACAATTCTGTCCGGTAAAACATGGTACGGTGAAATTTACAATAAACGTAAGGATGGTTTACTTTTTTGGGAGGCTGCTACAATTGCTCCGATCTTAAACGATAAAAATGAAATTATAAACATTGTTGCTATAAAGCAAGATGTCACTGACCGAAAACTGGCAGAAATTGAATTGGTTGAAAATCAGAAAAAGCTTAAAGAGCTGAATGAAACCAAGAATAAGTTATTTTCTATTATCGGACATGATCTGCGGGGTCCTATAGGTAATTTAAAATCATTTATTGAGGTGATTATAGACCAGAAAATGTATGATGATACAGAGAGTCTGAAACAAATATTGCAGGTATTACTGACTTCAACTTCAACAACATTTGATTTACTGGATAATCTTTTGTTATGGGCAAAGAGTCAGCAAAATGAAGTAGTTTTCAAGCCGGAAAATATTGATATCCACCAAATTGTTGATACAAATATAGATTTGGTTAGTGAACTGGCAAAAATTAAGGAAATAACTATTCACAATCAAATACCAAATGAACAAATTATCTGTGCTGATAAGAACATGATTATGACCGTGATACGCAACCTGATCACAAATGCCATTAAATTTACAGGAAACGGGAAAAACATTTATTTATCTATAAAAGAAGATAATACTTTATTTACTGTTAGTGTTAAGGATGAAGGAGTAGGCATTTCTCCTGATAATCTTGATAAATTGTTTAATTCCAAAGAATCATTTACAACGGCAGGAACTTCCGGCGAAAAGGGTACAGGTCTGGGCCTGCTGATCTGCAGAGATTTCATTGAAAGACATAATGGTACAATTACAGCCGAAAGTGAACCGGGCAAAGGCACTGAGTTTAAATTTACTATTCCTAAAGTATAAATCATAATGCCATTAAAGAACCGGGAATAAAAGGTGGATAGATGATTTTCAGAGGTTTCTGCATGATTTAATATTATAGTTGATTGTTGCTCTCAATTTGATATAAAAAATATCTGGTTAATTATAATGATTCAAAAACTAAAGGATTGGATTCCTGTTTTCATTTAATAATTGCCTCGTACTATATCTTTGACTGAGAAAAACTCACACCACTATGAAAAACATGCAATCACGTGCTATCCTTTTTTTGTTTATGGCATCAGCATTTCTGACAGCCGGAACGTTTGAAACTTTTGCTCAAAAACCTATTTATCTTAACACTGCTTATTCGTTTAAAGAAAGGGCTGCGGACCTGGTTTCAAGGATGACTCCTGAAGAAAAACAAAGTCAGCTGGGTAACACTATGCAACCAATACCACGTTTGAGTGTTAATAAATACGATGTTTGGGGCGAAGCTCTGCATGGTGTTATGGGACGCAACAACAATAGTGGAATGACAGCTACTTCTTTTCCGAATAGTGTGGCTGTGGGTTGTACCTGGGACCCTGATCTTATCAAACGTGAAACGGAGGTGGTCGGCAATGAAGCCAGGGGTTTCAACCATGATTTGATTTTTACGTTGACTTATTGGTCGCCTGTTGTTGAACCTACGCGCGATCCAAGATGGGGCAGGACTGCTGAAACCTTTGGTGAAGACCCGTTTCTGGTTTCAAGGATTAGTAGTGGTTTCGTCAGGGGTATGATGGGTGATGATCCAACTTATCTAAAAGCAGTCCCGTGCGGCAAACATTTCTTTGCCAACAATACTGAGTTTAACCGTCATAACGGAAGCGCCAATATGGATGCCCGTGATATGCGTGAGTTTTATTTATTTCCTTATAAAGAGCTGATTCAGAAGGATAAGCTGCCTTCAATCATGACTGCTTATAATGCGGTTAATAAGGTTCCTATGTCTGCTAACCGGTTTCTTGTAGATACTATTGCCCGCAGAACTTATGGACTGGATGGTTATATTACCGGGGATTGTGATGCGGTGGCTGATGTGGTTAACAATCACAAATATGCAAAAAGCAGGGCTGAAGCTGCATCTATGGGTTTAAAAACCGGAGTTGATACTGATTGCGGAGGTATTTATCAATCGAGTGCACTCGAGGCTCTCAAACAAGGATTGATTTCAGAAGCTGATATGGATAAAGCTTTGGTAAATATGTTCACTGTTCGTATGAGGCTTGGTGAGTTTGATCCGAAGAAAACTGTGCCGTATTCAGGTATTGACCGTGACATTATCAACGATGTTTCGCATAATGATCTGGCTTTGGAAATTGCAACTAAAACACCTGTACTGTTGAAAAATGAAAAGTTTGCAAAAAAAGAAAGGAAAGCTTTACCGCTTGATATTAAAAGTATTAAAAAGATTGCAGTACTCGGTCCTCAGGCTGATAAAGTTGAGTTGGGTGATTATTCAGGAGAAATTGAGGCAAAATACAGGGTTTCACCGCTGGCAGGACTTATTAAATACATAAAGGATAACAAATTAAACATTGAAGTAGTATCTAAAGCCAGTGGAAACACAAACAGAAGGACTGACTTTTTTACAGTAGCCGGTTTTACTACCGTTAAAAAAGATAACAGCACGAAAACGTTTGATGCTACTAAATTTGATGCATCATCGGGAAGTCTGATTACTTCGGCAAGGTTTGGAGCGGCTTCTGTCAGAGGCATTAAGGATGGTGACTGGACTTCTTATAATGATATAGATATTACGGATATTGATTCGATTCGAATGAATATGAATGTATCAGGCGACGGAGGTTTACTTGAAGTGCGTGTTGGCTCAAAATCAGGTAATATCCTCGCATCGCAGAAGCTGACAGTCAGTCAACCTGTTGGTCAGCCGGGAGGTGGAATGGGCGGAATGAGGAGAGGTTTCTCCAAGCCTGTATCTCTTAAAATTAATTCATTGGGTATTACAGGCCCTCAGACTTTGGTATTTGTTTATCGTGAAGCCGAGGTTCCGGCTACGGACAAGGAAACTCTGGATTTTGCAGCATCAGCTGATGTCGTCCTGATTTTTGCAGGTACAGACCAGTCAACCGGCAGGGAAGAGTCCGATCGTTTTGCTCTTTCATTACCGGGCAATCAGAACGAATTGATCAAAGCGGTTTCAGCTGTAAATACTAATACTGTACTTGTAATTCAGGGTATGGGTATGGTAGAAGCTGAGCAATTTAAAACCAATCCGAATATCGGAGGTATGATTTTCACGGGTTATAATGGTCAGGCTCAGGGTGAAGCCATGGCTAAGATACTTTTCGGTGAGGTCAACCCGGGAGGAAAATCAAGCTTTACCTGGTATAAATCTGTTCAGGATCTGCCTGATTTTAATGATTATACACTTAGAAGCGGTTCCGGCAAAAGTGGCAGGACATATATGTATTTCAATAAGGATGTAACTTATGAATTTGGCTATGGTTTATCTTATACATCGTTTGCATACAGTAATTTCGGCATCAACAAAAATACTATTACTCCAAATGGTAATGTAACAGTTACTGTGGATGTAACTAATACCGGTGATATGGATGGTGATGAAATTGTGCAGGTTTATGTGAAAACTCCGGAAAGTCCGGCAGCATTGGAGAGACCGGTTAAGCGTCTGAGAGGTTTCAAACGTGTAACTATCCCTAAAGGTCAGACTAAGTCGGTTTCTATTGATATTGATTGTGCTGATTTGTGGTTCTGGGATTCTAAAAACAACCGTATGACTTTTGATGCCGGTAAATATATTTTTGAAATCGGGGCTTCATCAAAAGATATAAAAGGACAGGTTGAGGCTCAGATGCAGGGTTCCTACAATGCAGTTCTCAGAACTGTTGTTGCTTCATGTGAAAAAGTCGTGTTGAAACCGGGAAATACTGTTCAAACAAGTGTAACGGCTTCACTTTCTGATGACAGCTTCTGTGATTTGACGAAAGCCATGGTTAATTATAAAAGCAATAATCCAAAAGTTGTAAGTGTTGATGCAAACGGTAAGGTTACGGCTACCGGTGTTGGCGCTGCTCTTATTTTTGCGACTGTAACTTTTGACGGGGTTTCTGTATCAAGTAGTTATCCTTTGAAAGTTATGCCTGACCTTAGTCCTAAGGCAATTACCATAAATGGTAAAAACATGGAAAACTTTAATAAGGAAACCAAAGCTTATAGTTTCTTGTTGAAGGATGCTGCAAAAATTCCGGTATTGGGCGCTAAAGCTTTAGCAAAGGATATTCAGGTGGAAATCAAACAGGCTCAGTCAATACCCGGTACAGCTACGATTCAGTTTATTGATAATGTGACTTTTGAGAAAAACAGCTATGTGTTTAATTTTGATGTTGCTTCTGCCAGTGATGAATTTAATTCTGCTGCATTAAGTGATCAGTGGAAATGGATTCGTGAAAATAAAGCTAATTACAGTGCTTCAAAAGTGCCGGGATCTTTGACCATAACCAGTGAAGTTGGTGATGTATCAGAAAACAGCGACAATGCAAGAAATATATTAGTGCAAAGTGCCAACAATGATTGGGTTGCAGAAACGAAGTTCTCTTGTTCGAGAAACCCTTCTCAACCTGAAAACGCCGGCATAATTGCTTACGAAAATGACAACAACTTCGTTAAATTAATGCTCAGGGCTGTCACGAAAACTACAAGGTCCGGTCGTCCAAATGGAAGCTTGGAAACTCAGCCGGGTACTATAGATTTGTTGATTGAGGAAAATGGCATAGCCAAGTCAATGGCTTCTTTCAACCTTAAAAGTGAAGTGACCGGTGACAAATATCTGATACTCAAACTTGAGAAGAGTGGCAGTTTGTATACGGCCTATTATTCACTTGATGGTGTCAAATTTGACAAACTGGGATCTGCAGATATATCTCTAAAGGATATTAAAGCCGGACTCATTGCCTGTGATGGTGTTTTAACTCAAAATGTGAAAAGCACCTTCTATTTCAATTCGGATACTACCAAACCAGCTGAACCATTTGACGTTATGTTTGATTATTTTCGTATTGTAAATAGTGGTATAAAATAAATTTATATCTTTAGCATTGAAAAACAATGCTCTAATAAATAAATTAAATCTAAATAAAGGGATATTCAGATGAGTTAATGCATATATTAATTTTAAATCGAAAGGGGGATACCATGGCTGAAAATGTAAATGAACCTATGTATAAATACAAAAGTGTTGGTGGCTGGCTTTTATTTTTGTGTGTTATATTGACAATAATTAGCCCACTGATTACAATATTCAACTTAGTTAGTTCATATGTTCAGATACAAGAACTATATGACGTATATCCCGGCTTGTTTAATTTACTTTTAATCGACAGTGCATTAAGCCTTTTTCTGACAGTTTTGAGTATCAGGGCAGGTATTGCGCTATGGAAAATTAAGCCAGAAGCGGTCAAAACAACAAAAAATTATTTATTGATTTTTCTGGTCTATTCTATTATAGCAATATTCCTCCCTTTTACAGCCGGATTACCTTCTGAGGCAAACAGTACTATGATTTTTGATGTTGTGAAGGGTTTTATAAAGTCATTAATATTTTTTGGAATATGGTATTCGTACTTGAATCAATCTAAAAGAGTAAAAGCAACTTATCAATTAAATGTGGTTTCGGAACAACCGGTTGACTTACATTCTGAAACCGGAAAATCTGAAACAGGAGAACAATATAATGAATAAAATTTAAGATTACTTCAGCAATGAATTTCAAGTCTGTATCTATGAAAAACATCCTGGCTTTTACACTTTGTCTTGTTGCTTTGGTTTCATTCGGACAAGATACGATTTATTATGATTATAACTGGAGCAAATTAAAAACCATTGACAGAGCTTATTATTATGCGATTATTAATCGGGATCAGACAGATTCTAACAGGGTTAAACAAAACGTTTATCATATTACAGGTCAATTGAAATCAGAATTAATATATTCTGAATTCAGTAAATATTTACTGGAAAAATTCAGAGAATGGTATAAAAGCGGACAAATTCGCAAGGAATTTTATTTTAAAAACGGGAAATATGATGGTGATTTTTTAACTTACTGGGAAAATGGGAAACCAAAGCGTGTGGATTTTTATAAAAACGATTCCTTGATTTCCGGGAAGTGTTATAATTCCGGGGGACAGGAAGTCATGTACTATAATTACAATATTGCAGCGGAGTTCCCACTAGGTCAAAAAGCGTTGTCATATTTTATTTCCGGCAATTTAAAATATCCTGAAGAAATGCGAAAAAAAGGTATTGAAGGACGTGTTCATGTTAGTTTTATGGTAGAGAAAGATGGCAGGATAACAAATGTGGAAATTCTTAGGGGTGTTTCTCCTTTGCTTGATGCTGAGGCACTAAGGGTGATCAGATTAATGCCTGACTGGAACCCCTGCTTAATTGATGGCGAAGCTGAAAGAACTTCATTTTCAATACCAATCGTCTTTAAGCTAGCTAAATGATATAGTAACCACGTCATATAATTTATTGGGAAAGATAAGAGAAGTAGATGATTGCTTAAGTATTAAAAATGACAGGAAAAAATCATGTTCTGTTTAATTATTACAAAATGAAATCCATGATTGTCTAGCGGAGAAAACATTAGAAAATCATAATAGAATAAGTATTTACCTCAAATGTATTAAACCAAAAAAAACTATCATGGAAAAATTAGTAGTAATCGGAGCAACAGCAACTTTTTCATCAAGTCCGGATCCGGAAGATACCGACGTTAAAACCGTCAAAAAAGATGAAGAGTACTTAATTACTCACGTTGAAAAACTTAATGGTGAGTATTGGATAAAAGCCAAAATTGACGAATCATTTGAAGGCTATATTAAAGAAGGAAACAATATTGCAGTGATTTTGCCTGTAAAGCTTTATCAAAAAGAAGTTGTTGTTTATCAACAACCTACATCTGATTCAAGCAAAATAGCTATTTTAAAAAAGAAATCAGTTTTTAATCTGATTCACAAAACGTTTGGGAGTGATTATAAGAATAAAATATGGGATAAGGTTAAGCTTCAAACGGGAGAATATGGTTATATCAATTCTGACACTAAAGTGGTTCCCGTGAACCAGGCTGAAAACAAAAGAAAAAAGTACTGTTCGTATGCAGCCTTTATACTCTATGCTTTAGGAATGACTCGTTTAATAATAATGGCAGTATTAGAAGGTGATATTTTTGATTCCGATATTATACTTCCTTTACTTGAATTTGCTGCATGGGGACTTATTGGCCTGGTCATATGGTATTGTATTTTTGTTGCCATTTCAGGATTGTTCAAATCTAAAACTGAAAAAATATATTACCCGAATCTGTTTGCGATATACAATAATCAAATTTTTTAGTCGATTTAAGATTAATGTATAATATTAGTTGATTATTTTAAACGTATGAGAAAATTACTCTTGTTTGGTTCCTTTTTTATTACAATCAACGCTTTCGGACAATTGCCTCCGGAGAAACCTTTATATCCCGGTGGTATAAAAGATAACCCAGTTATTCATGCATCTGAAGAAATGTATGTTGACTCTCTTGTGAATCCGAAATCAGTTACCGGATTAAACAGAGTGTACAGTTACGTTTCAGAACCCACATACATGATTTTCCCTGCTTATAGTGCGAAAAATAAAAATATTGGTTTGGTAATATTTCCGGGCGGCGGTTTAAAAAATATTTGGTTAGACAAGGAAGGTACTGATATCGCATTATGGCTGAGTGAGCAGGGGATAAGCTGTATGGTTGTTAAATACAGAACAAATTTTAAAGACGCTAAAGATAAGTGGGCCATTGATTTTGATGATTATAAAGGTGCTATTTATCTGGATGCAAGAACCAGCATTCAAATAATGAAGGGTCTGAGCGATAGCCTGAATATTGATAAGAATAAAGTCGGGATGATGGGTTTTTCAGCAGGTGGCTGGTTGACTGAACGTGTGGTTTATAAATATTATCAGGAGAATTACGATTGGAAACCTGATTTTGTGGCTTTAATTTATCATGGCAATTATGTTCAACAGATTAAAAAGGCTAAGGAAAAGGAGAAATTGCCTCCTTTCTTTATGGCTATTGCCGAGAATGACAAAAAGCTGCCTTATAAAGATGTAATATCTTATTTGAAAATGGTTTCTGCAGAAGTGAAAAATTCTGAGTTGCATGTTTACCCTGATGGAGGTCATGGCTTTGGCTTAGCATATGACGAAACCAGCGCGGTTTCAAAATGGAAAACTGACTTTGTAAATTGGCTTGACCGGTTATATGGTGTAAATGACCAATGAAGATTATTTGCTTCATGTGGTGTATAGATTCAATTTTACAGGTTATTTAATTAAAGATTTAGCTTTAAAAAAGCTGTTTTTTGAGCTTAAAAGTATACTTTCGTGGACTAAATATTTAACCAACTTATCAAAAAAATGATGAAAAGATTATGTCTGTTTATGGCTCTGTGCCTGTTGATGATTTCAGGTACTTTTGCGCAAAGCCTGAAGCCAAAAAAAGATAAGGATTCAAAGAAATACGGTTATATAAACAAAGCCGAAGAATGGGTAATAAAACCAACCTTTGATGATGCTGATAAGTTTATTGACGGTTTGGCAAAGGTGAAAGTCAGGAAGCTTAACGGGCTTATTAACGAGGATGGTCAAATGGTACTTGATCCACAGTTTGACGATATTGACAAATTTAAGAATGGAGTTGCTTTTATAAAAAAGAACAAAAAAGTTGGATTTATTAATGAGAAATGTGAGATTATTGTACCTCCGACATATGACGATATCGATAACTTCTCATATGACGGTATTGCAAAAATCAGGAATTCCAGAAGATATGGATTGTTAAGCATTAATGGTGATGTTTTGGTTGAACCCAGATTTGATGATATCAAATCTTTCACTGAAAATATTGCCACGGTTGAAGAAAATAAACTGTTTGGTCTGATTGACAAATCCGGCAAAGTCATATTTGAGCCTGAGTTTGTTAAGCCTTTGGTCTTTAGTAAGAAAGGCATAGCAATAGCAGCTAAAGCGTTGGCCAATGGAGAGATGATGTATGGACTTGTTAAACAGGATGGTACCGAAGTTATTGATATTTTCCAGCATTTAATTGTATTGGAAGGTGATAAGTATATTGTAGCTAAAGAATCCGGTTCTTGGATAGTATGTAATGATAATGCCATGCCGCTATCAAGGGAATTTGAGGAGTTTAAACCTTTGACTTCCGGCACTTTGGTTTCCGGCACCAAATTTATTAATGACGGTATTATTGCTGCAAAAGAAAGTAACAGGTGGGGCTTTATTGATGTAATCGGTAAAACTGTAATACCATTTCAGTTTGAGGCCGTTGGTTCAGAAGATGGCTGGGGTTTCACTTACAACTTATGTGCTGTTAAAGTCGGGTACAAGTGGGGTTTCATCGATAAGAAAGGAGCATTTTTCAAACAACCTATTTACGAAAGGGTAACACGTTTTGTTGGCACAGGAGGTCCGATTACTGCTACAGTAGTTTTGGATGGCTTCGAATATGCTCTGAACCAGGAAGGTAAATTAAGTTTACTCAGCAACTCAGCTAATGAGGCTGCCAGAAAAGCTGCGGCAAGCGGTACAAGAAAAGCAGCCACTACAGCGGCGGTTTCAGCTGCCTCAGCTTCAGCTGCTTCAAAATCAACACCGGAAATTATCCAGGATTGGATAGTCGGAAACTGGAAAGTTATTGAAGAGAGAACCGGCTCGACTGTTAAGACAGGCAACCAAACCGGTTTCATAAGCTTTAATATTGAAAAGGGCGGTCAGGGTACTTATTTACAAAGAAATTTGTCTGATTCGGGTAAATCTGTTGAAACCAAAATGGGTTGGAGATTCTCCGGATCGACTTTTATCATGTCTGGTGTAAAATACACTGTAACGCCATCTGCCGACAAGAAGTCGATGGAGCTTTCAGGTATGTCAGGTACTTATAAATTGGTAAAACAGTAAATATAAAGCATTACATATACCTCATACCCCTGGTTTTAACAATCAGGGGTATTTTTTTAATAAAAAATGGTACTATTTGAGCCATTTGCAGGATAGGCTGAATGAGTGGAAATGCTAAATTTGTGAATTAACTTTAAATCTCATACCATATGAAGCATATACGTTTCCTTACGAAAGCTCTTTGGTTTTTTATTGCTATGCCTTTTCTGTTTTTTTCATGCGAAAACAACATGAAGGAGTACTTTAAAGAGCCTGAGTGGTTAAAAGGAAGTATCTATGAAGTGCTGCAGGAAAAGGGCGATTACACCATTTTTCTAAAAGGAATTGATCTTGCAGGTTTCGAACCGGTCGTAAATGGCAAGACTATTTTAACCGTGATGGCACCAAACGATGAAGCTTTCAAAAAGTACCTTGACGAAGAATACGGCGCAGGTACGACTATTGATAAGTTGCCTGTAACTGAGCTTAAAAAGCTTATCGGTTTTCACCTTATGTATTACGCATTTGATCGTGAGAAACTCATCAACTTCAGACCTAATGAAGGTGATGCTGCTACAAAAGATCAGAAAAATGTCAATGCGGGTCTGTATTACAAACACCGTACTAAAAGCCAGGATCCCACAAGCCTTGAGTTGGATACAGCCGGAAACCTTGTCGATGTGTATCATCTCGAACGTTTCCTGCCGGTATTCTCTTACAGAATGTTCCAGACCAAGCAGATTGATGCAGTTTACAACTA
>CAZCWK010000034.1:2893-11394 GCA_964502355.1 uncultured Bacteroidales bacterium | reverse complement strand
TGGAAAGATGCTGCCGGTTTCAACGTGGCTAATGCAAGTGTTGATGAATATTCAGTGCTTGCAGACAATGGATATGTTTATCTGGTAGATAAAGTGTTGAAACCACTTGAAACTATATATAAGGTACTTGCTACAAATCCTGAATACTCAGACTTCCTGAGTCTTTATAATAAATATGGATATTATGCCATCGACGAAAATCTGACAATTAATTATGGAGACGGCAAACAATTATATCAGCATTTCTTTACCTCGCCACTGCCAAATATTGCAAGTGAATGGCCTGTAACAAATTATCAGAAAGTTGCCGATCTGTCATATACTTCTTATAGTGTCTTTGCTCCAAACAATACTGCTTTCAGATCATTCTTTAATGAATACTGGAAAGTGGGAGGTTATGATTCTCTGGCTCAGGTTGATCAGAAATCAATTGAATATTTGCTGTTCAATTGTGTTTATCCGTCTTCAATTGTATTTCCTGAAGAAATCACAAAAGGAAGGATAATAAACAGTTATGGCACAAAAATAAAATTTGACGTGGATGCAATACCGGCGGCTAACAGAAAAATATGTGTGAACGGATCATTCTACGGTTGCGAAGAGTTGACACCACCGGCAATGTTTGGTTCAGTCACCGGACCTGCATTTCAGTACAAAAATTTGAGTTATTTTCTGAATATGATGACTACAGCCGACCTGGTAATGACATTATGCTCAGATGCGACAAAGTACTTCATGCTATACCCATCAAATGAAATAATGAATAATGATGGTATTACCATGACTAATAATGCATTATACAGAGGAACTGCAAAAATATCAGGTTCAGCTCAACAGAATTATGTTTACGGACATGTTATTAGTACTGAAGCTCAAACAAGCACATATAACCAACTTCCTTCATCAGGTAATCATGTATTACGCACTTTATCCCCGGGCATGACGATGTACTGGTACATGCATAATGGAAAGCTTACCAACAGTGTTAAATATAACGAGCTGCTTTACACGCCTGGCGTTACTGATGATGATATTTACTGTGATATTACTGAACTTACATTCCGTGATGGTTGGAACAATGGAAAATGTTATACATACACAAACAGTAAAAAATCATTTTTATTTGAAGGGTCACTTGACAACTCTGTATATCCTAAGTTTGTACCAATGATGTTAAGTTTCAGAAATGATGACAAACAGCTTTATCATGGTTTCATACAGTTACTTAATATGGCTGGTCTGGTAGATATGGAGTCACAGTCGATAATCCCGATGGTAGAAGGCTGTCTGATGTTTATACCTACAACTACTGCCATTAAGCAGGGCATTATCGATGGTAAAATACCCGGTATAACCACTACCAATACGTCAGTCGCAGATGCTGATTTCTTTACACATTGTACAGTTACAAAGGCAGAAACCCTGCAATATTATCTGAAAGAGTATTTTATTCCGTTCAGCACGGCAGTCATGTCTAATTATCCTTATGTCGGTTGGAATGAAACAACAACAAAAGGTCTGATGACTCTTCAATCTTATGATGTAATCAGCGAAGACGGCAAAGCTACTACATATACAACAAGAATAAACGTTACCGACAATGGAAGCAAGCTAAGTGTTCAACTTATGAATAATGATGGCACACTTGCAGGCGATAAAGTGGATGTACTTGGAGATTACCATTTCTTCCCATTCATTTTTAATGACGGATGTATTCATTTCATTAAGGGGATCCTGTAAATACTGTTTGAAACACACTATTGTATGAATAGAAAATTAAATATATTGTTTATCCTTCTTCTTTTTGCAGGCGCTCAGATGCTCTTTGCACAGGACGCCAGATATATAAAAGGGAAGGTTTACGAGATGATCGGTAATAAAAAGGATGCCTGTATCGGAGTCAATGTGGTGATATCAAATGCTCAGAACCGTATGCTTACCGGTACTACTACAAATGTAAACGGAGAGTATTCCTTAAAAGTCCCTTCTGAATCAGGGAGTCTTAAGATTGTATTCTCATTTATCGGGATGAAAGCTCAGACTTTTAATTACACAGGTCAGAGTGAGCTCAACGTTACGATGTCTGAAGATACACACGCTCTTGGTGAAGTTGTTATATCTGATCAAAAGCTTGTAAAAAGTGAGCTTGGTATTACCAGCCGTGAGCAGACTTTTGCCTCTCAGCGTATAAATCTGGAGAGTGTCGTAGAAACCCTGCCGGTTTCATCGCTTGAAGAAGCTCTTCAGGGTCGATTGGCAGGTGTGGACATCACTGCAGCCGGAGATCCGGGAGCCAGAAGCTCGATACGAATACGTGGTACAGCTACTCTTAATTCAAATGCGAGTCCGCTGATAGTCGTCAATGGTGTGCCGTATTCGACAAAGATTGATGATACATTCAACTTTGCTACAGCAAACAATGAAGATTATGCTGATATGCTTAATATCAATCCTTACGATATAGAAGCTATAGAAGTTTTAAAAGATGCTGCATCCACTGCCGTTTATGGTACCAGTGGTGCAAATGGCGTCTTGCTGATTACAACTAAAAAAGGTACAAGAGGTAAGACCCGTTTTACGTTTTCCACTAAAGCGACTTTAAAGGTTGAGCCGGATCCGATACCGATGCTGGACGGAAATCAGTATGTCGCATTCATACAGGATGCAATCTGGAATACGGCAAATGCGCAGGGTATTGCGAAGTCATCTTCATTGCTTGAACTTTTGTTTGATACTCCTGAAATCAACTATAATACAGACTGGCGTTATTTTAATGAATACAATGCAAATACAGACTGGTTATCTTATGTGAAGAAAGATGCTTTCATCAGTGATAACAGCTTTTCGATGTCCGGTGGTGGTGAAAAGGCTACATACAGATTTTCGTTATCGCTGCTTGATGAAGGCGGTACAACTGTTGGGACAGACCTTCAGCGTCTTACAACCAGCCTGAATATCGGTTATCGTTTTTCAGACAAATTGATGGTAAATGCAGATTTCTCTTATTCTGACTCTGACAAAAAAGATAACTGGACTTCATCAGTACGCTCCGAAGCACTTAAAAAAATGCCAAACAAGAGTCCTTTCTGGATCGATGATGAAACGGGTTTGCCGACTGATAATTATTTTACAAGGCAAAACAGTGAAGAGTTTCAGGGCGCATTCAGCGGAAGCAAAAATTTTCATCCTATAATAATGGCAAATGAAAGTTACAATAATTCCCGTCAGAAAGAAGAGAAAATGACATTTCAGCTGAACTATGATATTGCTTCCGGTTTCAACTATATAGGTTATGTATCAATGAAGTTTAAGACTGTAAAAAACCGTAAGTTTCTGCCGCAATCCGCAACAGATGTAACCATTGATAATAGTTATGCTAATTTAAGTACTGATGCTTATTCGGACAATCTTTCACTTCAAACAGAAAATAAACTGATTTACCGTAAAAACTGGGAAGAAAAGCATAATATTGTCGCAACCGCTTTATGGCGCACAGCTCAGTCGGTTAGTTCGGATTATGCTACAGAAATATACGGTGCTGCAACTGCAGGTATGTCTGATCCATCGGCTGGTGGTTCAATCAGGTCTCTTGGATCTGGTAATTCAGAAGTCAGGACATTGTCAGGAATAGGAAGTTTTAACTACACTTTCCTCAACAGATATATCATAAATGGTACTGTCAATTACGAAGGTAAATCAAGTCTTGGAAAAGCTAACAGATGGGGTATGTTCCCGTCAGCAGGTGTAGCATGGCATGCTCAGGAGGAACCTTTCCTGCGCGATTTAAGCTGGCTTAAACAAATGAAATTCAGAGGCAGTATCGGGCAAAGCGGACAGGCTCCAAGTGGTACTGCACCTTATGTCGGTACATATAATTCTGTAGGAGAGTATATTACTCTTCCAGCAATTGCACCTTCATCTATGCAGTTAAATAACCTGAAATGGGAGAGCTCAACAGAATATGATATGGGTCTGGATCTTGGTTTGTTTGATAACAAGCTTACTATGACTTTTGACTATTATTATAAATATACCAAAGATTTGTTGCAGACGAAAGTATCAATACCGGCTTCAACAGGATACAATAATCAGGGAAATACGATATCCTACTTTAACTCGGGCGCATTGAGTAACCGTGGTTGGGAATATAGAATAGACTATGAGATACTTAAAAACCAGACATGGACTGTTAGTGCCAATTTTAATATAAACCGTAACGTCAACCAGATTGAGTCTTTACCGGAAAATCTGACTGAGAATACATACTCTCTGAGTAACGGCAATTATGCAAGAAAGTTAATCTCAGGGACTCCTGTCGGTTCATTCTTCGGGTATAATTATGCCGGAGTCTATCAGAATACAGAAGATACTTATGCCAAAGATGAAGAAGGTAACGTGATGACTAATCTTAAAGGTGAACCTATAGTGATGAAAAACGGAACTTACGTTTGCTATCCGGGAGACGCCAAATACAAAGATCTGAACTATGATGGTCTTATTAATGAAAAGGATATCGTCTATATTGGTAACAGTATGCCGATGGTTACAGGTGGAGGTGGTTTGACAGTTAAATACCGCAGATTGTCTTTGATTACATTCTTTCATTATCGTTTGGGACAGAAGATTATCAATATGGCCCGTATGAACAGTGAGTCAATGTATGGTACTGAAAACCAGAGTAAAGCTGTACTCAGACGTTGGAGAAATGAAGGTGATGATACTAATATACCAAGAGCATTATGGAAATATGGTTTAAATTACCTTGGTTCAGATCGCTTTGTTGAGGATTGCTCTTTCCTGCGTCTTAAGACTGTTTCAATGAGTTATGATGTACCTAAAGAATTTTGCAAAAAAATCTATATAAATGGCATTAACATATTCCTGACTGGATATGACTTGTTTACCTGGTCGAAATACACAGGTCAGGACCCTGAAGTATCTCTGCCTAGTAGAATTACAGATTTAGCGGTAGATAACGCGCAGACTCCGAGAAGCAGGCGCTTTGCTGCAGGTTTAACGGTTAATTTCTAATGATGAGTACAATGAAGACACTTAAATACTTTATAATATCCGTTTTAATGATGTCAGGTCTTGCATCATGCAGTGACTGGCTGGACGTGGCTCCACAAGACAAACAGATAAGTGATGCTTACTGGACATCGCAGAATGATGTTGAAGCCATGCTGGGCTCTGGTTATTATTATATGAGAGATATGGTTACAGATAATCTTATACCACTTGGAGAGTTACGTGGAGGATCAATTTTTAGCATCAAGTCCAACAAATTACAAAACTTCCAGGTGAAACCTACAGATGAGGATATTTGTAGCTGGGGACCTTTTTATCAGGTGATAAATATTGCTAATGTAGTTCTGGCTAATGCTCACAAGGCACGTGAGATGGACGATACATATGAGGTTGAAGAAATGAATGCACATTATTGTGAAGCATATTTTCTGAGGGCTCTGTGTTACTTTTACATAGTCCGCAACTGGAGAGATGCTCCACTGGTAACTGTCCCGTTTGAAGATGACTCTCAATCATATCAGATTGCCAAGTCTTCTGAAGCCGAAATCATTCAACAAATTAAGAGTGATATAACAGCTGCATTGGCAACAGGTGCGGCAAAAGAGGATTACGAGACTACCTGGGAAACCAAGGGACGTGCAACAAAATGGGCGTTTTATGCCTTGATGGCCGATGTTTGCCTATGGTCAGAAGATTACAACACTGCAATAGAGTATTGTGATTTTCTTTTGAAAGCCAATTCTCCCAAAGCCCCTGTTTTACTATCCACACCTACACATAATAAATGGTTCTCGATATTCAACCCGGGCAACAGTAATGAATCAATATTTGAATTACAATGGGATTATCAGGAAAATCAGACCAACAATCTTCCGACATTGTTTGATAATGTAGCAACAGACAGACTGTATCAAATCTCTTCATTACTATTGTCGGAGTTTAATTCTGAATATACATATACTATTGAAAAACAGACTGAAGCTGTTCGTACAATGTTTGGGGGTTATTATACCAAAGATGCCACATCTTACGAGGTAGCTACCGAAGGCTATGTCTGGAAATACTGCGGTTCACTTACTTTATCTGACAAAAGAACAAGGACATATTATGATCCTAACTTTATAATTTATCGTATGGCCGATGTTTATCTGATGAAAGCTGAGGCACTGACTCTGCAAAACAACTCTGAGAAAAACTGGAGTGAAGCATTAAATCTTGTTAACGATATCAGGCGCCGTTCAAATCTTGAAGAGAGAGAGTACACTGAAGATTTGTCTGAAAAAGAAATGCTTGAGATGATTTTGTACGAACGCCGTATGGAATTGGTAGGAGAGGGCAAATGCTGGTATGATGAGCTTAGATTCGGCAGAAGAGCCAACAACAAATACAAAACTATATTCTTGATAGATAATGTTATTTCTTACAATAAGCAGGCAGGTGAATCCTGGCTTTTATCTGTACTTAATAATGATGATGCTCTCTTCCTTCCGGTTTGTACATCAGAACTGGAGTCAAACCCACTTTTAATCCAGAACCCATATTATTATTGATATGCGAAAACTATTATATACATTAATTACCGTAGTGATATGTGCAGCTTTCAGCTGCCAGGATCCATTTCTCAATCAAAAATATGTTGAGGAAACCGATAGTGATCTGGAAATATCCAATACGTCATTCCTTAAAAAGAATGCTGATAAGTTTTCATTGTGGATTGAGCTGCTTAAATATGCAGATATGTACAATGCATTAAATGATGCAAGCACAACATCTACCGTATTTGCTCCTGATAATGATGCAATGGAAGCATTCCTGAAGTGGAAAGGCGTTACATCAGTCACCGAACTGAGCAAAGAATATGCCAGGAATGTGGCTCAGGTACATATACTCAACTATGACCTTGGTGAATCTTCATTTATTACCTACGTTGAAACCGGTACTATACCTATTCCGACAATTTTCGGGACTTATCTTAAAGCATCATACGGCTATCTCAACAATGATGTTGATGATGCCGGGTTGCCGGGTCTCAAAGTCCAGGATTCATTATACATTTATCTGAATAATCAGGCCAAAGTACTCAACCTTCCGGTAGCGACTGCCAACGGTAAAGTCTATAAATTGGGAGGAGTCATACATCCACTTGCCGAAACCATAATTGATGTTCTCAGACCATATAAAGAATACAATATATTCATTGATGCATTGGAAAAGACCGGATATGATAAAATAATTTCCGTATATGCTGATACAGTTTATAACCTTGACGGTAGTTCCTCAGTAAATGCTGTAAACTTTACTTGTTTTGCTGTACCCGACAATGTTTACAATAACGCCGGTATATCTAATCTTGACGGTCTGGCTTCAAAACTTGGAGCCAATAGTAATTATAAAGATACAACCAATGCATTGTATCAATATGTTGCCTATCATTTTATGGGTAAAATACAGTCTAAGGCTACATTGTTTAAGTTTCAGTCTGAAGGACAGATTTCAATTTTTGATACCAAACTTAAGAGTCAGGTAATAACCACCAAACAAATTAACGGAGAAAATTATATCAATAATGTTGCTAAAATAACCCGTAGTGGCATACAGGCACGAAATGGTATCATTCATAAAATTGATAATATAATGCCTGTTTATCAACCGGATCCTGTTACTGTCAGATGGGATTTTTGCAACAGCTCAGATATTGAGTCTTTTGTAAATACTTATGGTGCCTCCAAAAATATAGGTGATCTGTTTTCGAGTGCCCTGAGTAACAAAGAATACCAGATAGATTTGAGTATTGATTTGCGTGAAGGTAACAATGGCAATATTAATTCCTTTACTTATCTGGCTAACAGTTCCAGATCACCATACGGAACATGGCGCAAAGTTGGTTTCTTCAAGTGTGCTTACGTATCAAGCTCTGACAAGATTAACAACAAGTACGGTGCATATATGGACAACCTTATGACTACCAATCTGGGTTATGCAGGCTGGATTCAGTTTCAGTCACCTACCATTATCAAAGGTAAGTACAAGGTAATTTTCTACTATGCAGGAGCACCTGGTCTCAAGACATATTATTCATCAGGCAGTCTTACAAAGTTTAATCTTGATGATTACCAGAAATCAATCTATGTATGGAAAGGTCTTCCTGATAAATTTGTTGACGAAACCAAAAAGACCAACTGTAATGCAAATGGTATAGCAGCCGACGTACTTTGGGATGTTATTGAATTTAAAAATTCTGAAAGCCACACATTAAAAATTACGATGATGGATATCAATGCCAAAACCAGCAGTGCTTATCGTCAGATGTGGGATTATGTTGAGTTAATACCTGTAAAAGAGTAATTATGCTAAATGATATTTCAATTTCGATTGATAATGAATATCAAGTTAATTTAAGAAAGTCTTATGCTTTAAGTGGTGTTTATGCAAATTATATATGTAAAAATATATTTAAAAATCCAAACACTTCA
>CAZCWK010000034.1:0-2883 GCA_964502355.1 uncultured Bacteroidales bacterium | reverse complement strand
ATGATAAAAAATAAAATATTAATAATTGCAGGACTCTGCCTGATTCTGGTAAGTGTATTTTCCTGTAAGGATGCCTGGAATGAGCATTATACACCTACAGAAATTGTTTCAGACAATTTTACAATATGGTCGGGCGATATCGAAAGCTACATCAAAGAGCAGTCTGAGCTCTCAGACATAGCCTCATTACTTGAAAAAGAAGGAATGTTTAAAGAAACCGCAGGCAGCAACGGCTATACTTTTATTGTGTGCAATAACGAAGTTTTCAAACTCAGGACACAGAGTAATGATACTCAGTTTGCCAGAAATTCGGTATCTGACGTGTCGGTTTCACCATCCTTGCTTGTGGAAGGATTTGGTATATACACAAGGTTGGGTAAAAATATCTGGGTATATGAGAAAAATGGGGAGCTTTATCTGGATGATTCTAAACTTGTTATGAAAGTTAAGGCTACTAACGGCTATATTTATAAAGTAGATGGGGCAATCCCGGTCAGAAAGTCTGTTTACGACTATCTCAAAGGTCTGGGAAGTGAATATTCGACTTTTAAATCTTTGGTACAGCTTTATGAGGAGTCGTATTTCAATAAAGAGCTAAGTACTCCAAACGGAATTGATAAAATGGGTAATACCACATATGATACTGTGATGTCAATAAGAAATTCCTTGATGGACAGATATAATGCAGATGGTCTTAAAATTTGGGATATGCGTTCTGAAGATTTTGTCAGCACCATGTTTATACCAAACAACCAGTTAATTGAAAAAGCAATAACGTCAGCTCTTGACAGTATACCTCTGTGGTTGGGCAGGGCAGCAACGGCAGATGACAGAACTAAATTTGAAAAATGGATAGTTAAGGCATGCTTTGTAAACTCAAGACTTACACCTGAACAGGTTTCAACGGCAGGAGCAGACTTACGTTGTGTAAGTGGATATCAGCAGGTAATTGATAAGACTCAGGATGCACTTACCTATGAGGCGGCTGATGTCGCATACTGGAGACCGAGTGTACAGAAAGCGGATTATAACAATGGTGTTGCGTTAAGTAATGGCTTGGCATATTATCTGACAGAGTTCAAAATACCAAATCACGTTGTAATTTATCGTGTTAAGTCCAGATTTTATGAATTGTGGGGAGCTATGACCTCTGCACAAAGAGATAAGTATTTCAGATGGACCAACTGGATTGAACCTTCGATATTAAATGATGCGCAGACCGAGTTTACTCTTTCAGCAACTTTGCCGACTATGTATTATCATGTACTTACTGCCATACCAAGTCCTCAGGCAATTGCCGATAGCCTTATGTGCAGTGTGACTTATGACGGTTTGTTATATAATTCAGCTACAAATAAATTAAAAGAAGTATATCTGCCTGCTGGTGAATATTATCTGAGGATGGGTTTCAAACATAGTCTTAGATATTCGGTCAATATCTGGTTTAATGATACATTATTGGTTGATAACATGGTTCTGTATGCACAGGGATCAAACTTCCACTTTGACCGTGGCTCTGTAAGTGACCTTGATTATTACGGTAGTTCTTCAATCGGTTTCGCTGAAGGATATGACTGGAGAGACTGGATTGAAAAAGATCCTAAGGCCGTTGCTTATGATACTGACGGATACCAGGTTGGCATTGTAACAATACCCAGAAGTGGTAACTTTACAATAACGATTGAGTCAAAAGATGATTCATATCTGTATGATCCTACTAATGGTCGTACTAAAAACAATGTCACTCAACTCATGATGTATCACTGGTGTCTGAGGCCAACCAGCAATAACTATTAATTCCGGTAAGATATTATGAAGAAATATATTATTCTGACAGTTTTTTCGATTGTACTTTCGGCCGGTTTATTTGCTCAGGGAAATAAGCTGACTGGTAAAGTGCTTGGTACAGATGGTCAGCCTGTGGAGGGAGCTATCATTTCGTTTTCGACTGGAACGTCTTCTGCCGTTACTGATAAAGACGGTACTTACTCCTTAATTAAACCTGAAAACAAATGTTTTTTAAAGATCGTGGCATCAGGTTTCTATAGTAAGGAATATCCGATGAATGAAAAAGTTATACCCGATAAGATTTTTCTTGTACCGGTCTCCGAAGTAATGTATAATGGAATGGTACAGTTACCTGATATGTCTTTGTACCGGCAGAACAAGAGCACAGGTATCCAGGGAGTGGAAAAGAAGGATATGAAGAAAAGCTTCACCATCGATTTGGCTATTCAGGATGAGATACCGGGACTTAGAGTAGTGAACAAAAGCGGTTTGCCGGGCGAAGGTACATTTATGAATCTTCGTGGCATTCATTCGCTTGTTGCAGGAAATAATCCCCTTATCGTGATTAACGGTGTGCCTTATATGGGAAATGACGAAGTTTCAAAGGTAATCAACGGGTACTCAAGAGGTCAATTCTTTGGTTACAATACTCAGGATATTAAAAGTGTAACTTTATTAAAAGGAGCTGAGGCGGCTTTGTATGGTTCTCTGGGTTCAAACGGAGTTATCCTCATTGAAACCGAACAAGCCACTTCTGATAATCTTGAAACAAAAATATCTTTTTCAGGACAATATGGTGTCAGTATGCCTAATCGTACTATTCCTGTACTCGGTGTTTCAGACTTCAAAACATATATGCAGGATATTGGCATGACAAGATACAGCATGATATCTTCATTACACACTGACTATCCTTTTCTGCAAAACACTGAAAACTATTATTCCTATTTGTTTAATAACAATACAAACTGGATTAAGGAGGTACAAAGCCCTTCATTCGTGACAGACAATGTGTTCAGAGTAGAAGGAGGAGACGAAATCGCCAAATACAATATTTCCTTTGGTTATAATTCCGAAGGCGGTGTTCTCGGTGAA
>CAZCWK010000033.1:0-30586 GCA_964502355.1 uncultured Bacteroidales bacterium | reverse complement strand
TTAAGTCTTTAGGAATTTCTGTTAAGTACGACAATGCCGATAATAAAAAACCGGGTTGGAAATTTGCCGAATACGAACTTAAAGGTGTTCCTGTAAGATTGGCAATAGGAGCGAGGGATTTGGAAAACAATACTGTCGAGGTTGCGAGACGTGATACTTTGACTAAAGAAACCTGCTCTTTGGACAATATTGATCAGTATATTAAAAATCTTCTGGACGATATTCAGGAAAACATATTTAAGAAAGCTCTGGATTACAGATTAGCAAATACGAGAGAAGTTAACAGTTATGAAGAGTTTAAGGTTGAGATTGAAAAGGGAGGATTCCTGCTTTGTCATTGGGATGGTACTTCCGAAACCGAAGAGCTTGTAAAAAATGAAACTAAAGCAACAATTCGCTGCATACCCCTTGATGGAGAAATAGTTCCCGGTAAATGTATGGTAACCGGCAAGCCTTCAGAAAGAAGAGTTATTTTCGCAAGAGCTTATTAAAAGATAAAGGCTATTTCTTTTTGAACGGCTTTTTAATACTTTCAACCATCTGAATGAACAAATCTTTCGGATGGTTGAAATTTTCTCTGTATACGACACCGACTCCCTGAGTGTTCAGGGCTGATTTAAAATATCTGTTATCATTAGCCCTGTTGAAAATTTTCCAGCTTAGTTTCTCAAAATTCTTCATTCTGAGATTTGCGTCAAATTCTCCAATAAATTGGCTTGTGCCTTGATTCACAAGGTTTTCTCTTGAGCCGACGTTGCCTTCAATAGTCAATCTGTTATCGAGCCATTGTCCTGACATACCAAGTTTCCATTCGCCGGGCGTACCAAGTTCATAGGCTTTGTTTTTATAATCAAAATCTACTGAAAGATTTGAATATCCGATTACCTGATTGAGCATTTTATTAAACTGAGAAGCAAGGGTTGATATTGTAGTATTTATAACCGATGACATACCACTTTGGCTTGTTGCATAGTTATATGAGGGTGACATAAATCTACCAAATAATAACAAAAATACTATTTGTTGATTTGTTTGTTCTTCAGTATTAACCACATTCAAAATCCTTCTTTTAAGCTCTTCGTCAGCTGATGGAAAATCAAGTCCAAGGCCAATGTTAGGTCTTTGCAATTGACCCGAAAGATTAAGAACACAGTTTACAGGTATATTTGTGCGGTTTAAATTTAAACTTGACAATTCATCAATAGATAATAAATCTGTCAGTTGTGCATCAATCGAATAATTTGCTTTAATATCCAGTTGAGCTTCAAAAGGATCTCCTGAAAAATCAATTGTACCATCAGGAACAATATTAAAATCTCTGCGTAAAAGATTTTGATAAATAAACTTGTAGCTACCTTTTTCAATTGTGTATTTACCAAATAACTCAATTTCACCTTTGTCAGTTATGACAGAACGTATGGCTCCGGATCCTATTGCTTTAATTTCATCACCAGTTGAAGGGTCTGTAATAAGTATCAATTCAGCATTTGGAGTGGCTTCAACGTTTAAATTAACAGTTACAGAGCTGGTAGATTCATCGTCAACCAAATTGAACCTTTTACTTTTTTTTGGTGCTTCAAAAGTTTCTTTTCTGTTTTTTCTCGGATTTTTGAAATTTATAAAATTCATTTCTTCAATTTCGGTATCCCTTAAAAAAGAAATAACAGCTTTAGTCTTATCTGACGTTTTTACGTCGACATCAATTAATACATCATTTTCATCTCCGCTTATTCTTACTTTACCCGATCCGTAAGCAATCCCTGAAAACAATGCATCCGCCGTTACCGGGATATCCATACCGATAATCTTATCTGTTCTTACATCGATATCCAGTTTGAAATCCTTGAAGAAATCGTGAGTTATGGAGCCGTTTGCAATGGCTATATTACCTTCCCTGTCTTTAATCCTTACATTTTTAAAACTTGCCAACCTTGGTGAAAGAAAAATTGAATCTGAGAAAGTGTAACGGGTATTAAGCATATCTATACCAAAAGACACATTTTCAACCCAGGCCTTTGTATAAATACCAATATTATTCATCGGCCCCCTGATAGAAACTTTACCGGAGCCGTATCCGTCTATTTTCCCGAGAAAACTTTCCATATATGTACTTAAAAAAGCCAATGGCATATGATTACCGTCAACAAATAAATTTATAGAATCTCCAATAGGATAGTAAGCTCCTGTAACATTGGCAATATGCCTTCCGGTTATTGAAGATCTGATTTTACTGACAAGATCTGCATTTATATTGATCGCCTTTTTTTGTTTATCCCAGTCTGATGTTGCTTTTACATCTCCTAATGGACATTTATTGATAGAAAAGTCCTGCGCAAATAAAGAGGCATTTAAAGTTAATTCTTTTAAAAGGTGAGGGCATGAAGCATTTCCCGTTATTAAACCTCCTAAGACAAAATTCTGTGATGGTAACAAATTGAAAATATCATCGAGTCTGAAAGAATTTAATGCAACATTTAAAGTGTCATTTTGAAAAGCAGATGCTATGCCATCTACTTTAATAAATGCATCATTGTGACTTATCTGAAACTTGTCAAATTTAATTCTGTTTTTTTCATAATTAATTTTTGACTCATGTATTTGCCATATAGTGTCATTAAGAATAATCTTAGTCGGAAGTAATTTAGCATCAATTACAGGTAAACCTGAATTATTCTTAAGGTACGACAGATTACTTGAAATCCTTCCTGAATGAGTGTTTTTACCTGAATTACTCCAATAAAAATTCAAGACAGACATATCGTTCATTGTCCTTAAATCTGTATCAAAATTGACTTTATTATCTGAATCACCTGTATTTGCATGCAGTATCAACTTCGCTTCATTTTGGGGATTTTCAAACAGAATATTGATATCGCTTAAAACAGTTTTGCCATATTCAATTTCCGGTAATGTTGATTTGATTCTGTATTTTCCTGTATTTCCATGTAAATAGCCATCAAGGTTTATGGTTTCATAATAAAGAAATGGTAACTTGAATACTTTTGCAAACTCGATGTTTGGTTTTAGAGAAAAGTGAAAATCAAAATTGTTGTCTGAGAGTATTCCCGGTAGTATTGGTTTGGTCAAAAATGAAGGTGTATACTTTGCAATTATACTTTTAATCTGATCAGACAGATTTTTAAAATTAAATTTCCCAAAGGCTTCTCCGGAAATCAAATCAGAAGATAAACTAATTATTTTTTCATTTCCGGTTTCTGATATACCTGCCGTAATCTTTTTTAGATTAAGATTATAACCATTATTTTGAAAAGAAATATTTTCTGCGACAAGATTACCTGTTATCAAATCAGGATCCAGTCCTCGGAAACCGGCGTTTAAATTAAGGGAAAGATCAGTGTTTCCTTTTCCTTTGAGCAGGTTAAGAGCATGCAGGTTAATATTGTTACCCTGAAAATCAATTTTAAATGTTTGATTTTCAGGTGAAAAATCGATAAGGCCTTTTAAATCAATATTAGCATTTTCATCATCCATATTGATCCTTCCGTCAAAAGATTGGTCAGTATATATACCATTGATATCAATGTTTTTATATGTATATCCGGCGTAATCTAACTGTGTTATGGTTCCTTCAACTAAACCTTCAAATTTTTCAGATATGTTCTGTTTTCCGGATGTTTTTAGATTCAGAGTAACATTGCCTAAACTATTATTGGCTTTAAGCAGTGACCCTATTCTGAAATCGTTTGTATTAATACTTGCTTCATAAACTTTTGCATCTTTTTCTCCATTCAATATGCTGATATCCGTATCTAATTTACCGATATTGGTCGTGAAACCACCTTTACATACAATACCATCGTTATTCTTAAATATCTTACCTTTAAAAGCAAGCGTCCCTAAACTACTAAGAGCGAATGTCTTATTAATACTTTTAAGATATAAACCGGACAAAAAAGCTAAACCATCAGCAGAAACACTGATAGATTCAACCTGAGATTCTATTGAAAGTTTATCCTTATCGTTTATGTTTTGTACAAAAAGATCTGTACGAACAGAAGCAAGATCCTCCATTTTTAAAATGGCACTACATCTTAACTCTTTTAAGAGGCCTGATAGTTTTAAATTGAATGATATGTTCTTATCGATTGACTTAAGGTTCGAAATGAAAACTGAAAAATCTGAGGGATTGAGAACTCCAGTCAAAGTTACCGGAGAAACCTTAACTGAATCAAGGTTAAAAGGATTGCCATTAGTAGCAAGTTTCAAATGTAAAGTAGGTATATCCAGCTCGCTGTGAGCAGACCTGAGATTAAACTTATTAATCAACAAGGAGCCTTCTGATATTTTACCCCTCAATTTGAGATTATTTATTTGCAGACCACTTGACTCATCTGCACTCATTTTTTTAATTAAAAATGAAAAATTATTGTCAGGTTTTATCTCAAAATTTAAGACAGTAGATAAGTTTGATATTTTTATATGATTGATATCCAATCCATTATTCTTCTCTGGTTCAGATAAGACATCATAAAATACGTTGCATTTCCTCAATACAACAGATTTGAAATCTACACTCCATGGTCTTTTGGATTTTTTTTCACTTTTAAAAGAGTTTATAAAATCCAGAATATTTATATTGCTACTTTTATTTCTTTTTGAAACATAAACTTTTGCTTCAATCAATCTGAGGGCTTCAAAATCAAGCTTTTTTTTAAACAGAGGTAATATTTTTATTCCAGCCTCTAATCTTTGAGCATTTATAATAGTTTTTCCAAGGCTGTCAGATAGTGTTACATCATAAAAAACAAATCCCCTTAAAAAATTCACTTCAGAGCTTCCTATTGTAAGGGAAGTCCTGCTTTTTTTTGTAATCTCATCAGTCAGTGAATAAACTATTTTCTTTTGAATCCAGGGAGTATTGAGTAAAATAAGAGCAATGCCAATAAAAATCAGCATTGCATACATTATTATGTACCCTGTCCTTTTCAATTTTTTTGTAATTTTGTACTGCCTTTAAATAACAGTATTTTTTACAAAAGTAAGAAAAAGACTCTTATTTCACAGGTTTGAGATATTATTAGTTTCATACAAATAAAATATGAGCGTTACCACGATACTTGGAATAGAATCATCTTGTGATGACACTTCTGCTGCCGTTATCAGAGACGGTTATTTACTATCAAATGTCATAGCAAGTCAAAAAATACATGAAGCTTTTGGTGGCGTCATTCCTGAGCTTGCGTCAAGAGCTCATCAGCAAAACATTATACCTGTTGTTGATTATGCCTTAAAACAAGCAGGATTGAAACCTGCTGATATCTCAGCCGTAGCCTTCACCAGAGGACCAGGATTGATGGGTTCTCTTTTGGTCGGTACATCTTTTGCCAAAGGTTTTGCAAGATCACTTAATATTCCGATCATTGATGTAAACCACCTTCAGGCGCATATACTTGCTCATTTTTTACAGGAAGAAAGTGAACAACATACTCTGCCGGAGTTTCCTTTTTTGTGTCTTTTGGTTTCAGGTGGCAATTCACAGATAGTTCTGGTTAAATCATATAATAATATGGAGATTATTGGTCAGACTATTGATGATGCTGCCGGTGAGGCTTTTGATAAATGTGCAAAAGTTATGGGATTGCCATATCCCGGGGGTCCTGTTGTAGACCGTCTTGCAAAAGAAGGTAATCCTGATGCTTTTGTTTTTAATAAACCTCATATTCCAAAATATGATTATAGTTTCAGCGGATTGAAAACTTCTTTTTTGTATCGTTTGCGTGATGAACTGAAAACAGACGAGAATTTTATAGAAAATAATAAATCTGATTTATGTGCTTCTCTTCAAAAGACTATCATTGATATTCTTATGGACAAGTTAAGAAAAGCGTCAAAAGATTTAAATATTAAAAGAGTTGCTGTAGCAGGAGGGGTTTCTGCCAATTCAGGATTACGTAAAGCATTTGAAGATCATTCAGTTAAATATGGTTGGGAAATATTTATACCAAAATTTGCTTATACTACTGATAACGCGGCTATGATTGCCATGACCGGTTACTTTAAATATAAAGAAGGAATTTTTGCCGGACTGGATGCGGCTCCTTTTTCTAAAGTGACTTTCAAATGATATTTATAAACTATAAAATGATAAAAATTATTATGAGTTAATTTATTTCAGAAGTTTTTGCATAACGTATGGCTGAAGCCCGAAGTGCCGTTAAATATTATAAAACAATCATCTAATACTCTATGAAACGACTTAAATTTACAGCGCTCTGCGTTGTGTTGCTTTTTATTTGTTTTCCTGCCACAATTAAAGCTTATAATCTTGATAATGTTCAGGTTGGATCTACTACCAGAACCATGATTACTTACGTCCCTGCAAATTTGCCGGCAGGTCGTCCTTTAATTATTTCAATGCACGGATCAAATCAGGATCCAACATATCAAAAAGATCATTGTTTAATGGAGGAAGTTGCTGATACTGCGAAATTTGCAGTTGTCTTTCCACAAGGTATCAATAATAGCTGGGATTTATCAGCAAATTCAGATATAAATTTTATTCTTTCTATCATAGATAATATGGTAAGCCGCTATAAAATAGATAGAAACAGAGTTTATCTGTCAGGTTTTTCAATGGGTGGGATGATGACTTATTATGCAGCTACCAAAATAGCAGATAAAATTGCCGCTTTTGCCCCAATCAGTGGTTATCTTATGGGAGGTCCGAATACTAATAGTTCACGGCCAATACCCATTATACATACTCATGGGACTGGTGATGATGTGGTAAATTTTAGTGGTGTCCAGACTTGCCTGAACGCCTGGATAAAAAGAAACGGGTGTTTGACAAGTGAAAAAATCACAAAACCTTACCCTGGCAACAGGCCAAATTCTGTAGGTATTAAACATTATTGGGGTGCAGGTACCGGAGGTGTTGAGGTTGTTTTGATGGAATTGACAGGAAAAGGTCACTGGTATTCTGATGATGCTGCGAATGTTATGACCAGTATCGAAATATGGAATTTCTGCAAAAATTATGCCCTGGATTTGAAAACGCCGACTATAACAATTACTAATCCTGTTAAAAATAGTAATTATACTACTTTTGGAGGTGATTCAACTTTAGAGAAAATATTTATTGAGGCAAGTGCGTCAGATCCTGATGGAACTGTAGCAAGTGTTTCTTTCTGGAATGGAACTACATTGCTTGGTACAGATTATACGTCACCATATTCTTTTGAGTGGAACAATGTTACTGCGGGCACATACTCAGTTAAAGCCGTAGTGACAGACAATGAAAACAGAACGGCAGAAACAACTGTAATTTTTAAAGTTAATGCTCCGGTAACTAACTTCTTTGTTTCTGAAAGTTTTAATGAAAACGGAACAATTCCTGCAGGTTGGGTCACTTATGATGGCTCAACACTTCGTACAGGACCTCAATCCGGTCTGACTTCAGGCCCGCGTGTTTTCCAGTTTACCGGAAATACGGTTGATTTTAAATATGGTATGTATATACGCAATTCAACTGGTAAAGAAAAGGAAGGATATCTGACTTACGGTGCTGAAAAGAGTGGTGCTTTGCTTACACTTCATCCGGGCATTTACGATCTTAACGGACTTTTTGCCAACTGGAATATGCCTTCATTCGGTGCGGTTACAATGCAAGTAGAGGATATTGACAGGGACTCGGTAATTGCAATCAGGACTTTTACTCCGGGTCTGAATCTGGCAAGTTCCACAACTGCAGCATTCAGCGGTGCGACACGCAGCTCTTTATGGTTTAATGTAACTGAACGGGGTGGATATATTCTAAGGTTTTATACATCTGATTTAAGTTGGGCTGATGCAGTGATCAGCAATATTAACCTGTGTAAACATGATAATGACGAGTATTCTGCCGGCAGGGTAAAAATAGCAACGGCCCTCGGCAAAGCCTGGAATGCATTAAAGCTTTGCTCGGCTTCAATTTATGCCGGTAACAAATATAATTTACTGAATGATCTGGTAATAAAATATAACAACTGGTTTTCATCTGATTATTCTGAAATTGAAACTGTCTGTCAGACTTTGACAACTGCCTCTGAAGACTTGATTATTTATAAAAAGTCAATTGATGCACTTGAAAGTCAGGAGGTTCTATTTCAGGATGATTTCATTATCTCCGGCGCAAACAGCGTACCAAAAGGGTGGAAAACTTCTGATGGTTCTGTTTCACGTAAAGGATCGTTAACAGGTTTAAGTAGTGGCTGTCGCATCTTGAAAATGACCGGAGAAACCAGGGATTTCGATTATGGCATGTATATCAGAAATATTAATGGTACAGAAAACAAAGGTTTTGCTAAATATGCTGCAAAAGAATGTGATACAATTCTTTCACTTACACCGGGTAAATATACTCTCAGATACATTGCATGCAACTGGAATATGTCTTCATTCGGTGCAATTACGGCAAAATTGTCAACCCGTGCCGACAGTGTGCCGGTTTTTTCATATACAGTAACACCTTCATGCAATATAGGCAATGCTGTCACTAACAATTTTAGCGGTTCCACAAAAGTTGAACAAACATTTAATGTTTCGACAGCAGGAAATTATTCTATAGATTTTTATACAGCTAACAGTAGCTGGGCTGATGCTATAATCTCAAATATCAGTTTGACAAAAACAGTCTATTTAACTGCACTTCCCAAAAATTCTTCTGAGGTTTCGATACCGGTCAAAACAGATTATTTTTCATTGGATGGAATGAAAATTGCAAAACCTTCAAAAGGTTTTTACCTGGAAAAAACAACATTCAGCAATGGGAGTATTAAAGTAAAGAAATACTTACAGAAATAAAGCAGTCGGGCAGGGGGAATACTGTTTTATTCCATGAAAAAAACATAATAAAAATGCCCGTTCTTTTTAAGATACGGGCATTTTTATCAGATACTGATTATATTATTATACAAGTCTTTTGATAAGATCTTCTTTTTCTCCATACAGCATATCAATAACAGGTAATTCTATCATAGTATATGCTCCGGGATTTTGTTTGAAACTTGCGCGGGCAACACAAACAAGAATTTGAGCTGTCAGTGCAGGATTATTTATTTTCATATTAAATTCAATAAGCTGATTCTGAGTTTTTCCGGACACACCTTTACGTGTAAGATTAACTCCATGTCCCATATCTATCAAAGAATCAACATTATCTACTTGAGTAACATGGGTTTCATCATGTGAAAAATATGGATCTGACTTGATTGATTCAACTACTTTCGAAAACTCAAAACCATCTTCAAGCTCAACATATACCATTCGTCTGTGAACTCCTGTGCCCAGTGGAATAGTCATCGACAAAGCTGCTTTGACTCCCGGCTTGGATTTGACACATACTGTGTGGCCCATACTCATACCCGGTCCAAAGTTGGTATAACTAACTCCCTTAGGAACAATAGCCTCCATCATTGAACGTACTATGGAATCACTTCCGGGATCCCAGCCGGCAGAAATAACAGCAACACTATTGTGTTCTTTAGCAATCGGATCAAGAGTTTTATGTAAATCCCAGATACTTCCATGAATATCAAAACTATCTACAGTATTTTTACCCATTGCCAGAATTTTTTTCGCATAAGCTTCCACACTTCTTGTTGGAGTGCAGAGTATTGCAACCTGGAAATCTTCAATCTTATCCAGGTCTTCAACTACCAGTACATCAGCAAGCTCAGCGGGTTGTTCACCAATGGTTGAGCGACGTAAAACACCTGCAAGTTCAAAATCAGGTGATGCCTGAATGGCTTCGAGCACATATTTTCCGATATTACCGTAGCCGACAATGATTGCGCGGATTTTTTTCATATTGAGGTCAGTTTTTAAAATGTTGATGCAAATTTACAAAAAGAAAGTTATTACAACAATTTGAATAACTATAAATTGTAATTACCATCTTTTTCCGTTCAATTTATTGCAAATAATTACTTTCGACAAACAGTAAGCCATTTTTTATTCTTCAGTGAATATTGGTTTATCTGACTTCTGTTTATTATAGTAATACTGAATAGCGCTGTCATTCATTTCGGGATTATTCAGATTAATAAGTCTGATCATTTCTGCCCCTGCAAGAATTACAGGTCCATAACCATGTGCAGCTGAACTACTAACAGGTCTGTGATAATAATATGCCGGATCAAATCCCATACCAGTACCAACACATGTTCCTTCAACGCGTCCGGATTCAGATATTTTTGTGGAAACCGCACTCCATCCTAATTGAGCGACAGGTCCATAAGCCATTCCATCAATCCTTCGTTAATTGCATGAGCTATACAATATGTGAAAATCGCTGTACATGATGTTTCATTATATGAATCGTTTTTATCCAGTAATTGATGCCAGAAACCACTGCCTGACTGGGTTCTTGATAATCCCTGTACATGTAACTTTAAAAGATTTATCAAATCATTCCTTTTTGGATAATTGTCGGGGATTGCATCAAGCACATCACATATCGTTAAAACAGCCCATCCATTTGCACGCCCCCAATGGAAGGAGGGATGAACTTCCATACTTTCAATCCAACCATGCCTGAATAAACCGGTTTCTTTTACAAACATTTTTTCTGCAAAAAGAAATATCTGTTTAACTGCCAAATCAGTATATTTTGAATCTCCGGTCATTTTTCCATAGTTAGCAATCGCGGGCAAGCTCATATACATATCATCAAGCCAGACAGAATTTTTAAACGGACGATTTCTGGCAAAGGTACCGTCTGTAAGTCTTTTCTCTTTATTCAGGATAAAATCCATATAATTATCAATCATAGACTTATACTTTTCAATTCTGGAAAATTGAATTCCGGCAGCTATCATCGATGCACAAACTGCACCGGCATCATCAAGAGCATGTGGGTTTATAATTTGCCCCATCTGTGAATCAATTGATTTTCCTTCATTAAATACTTTTTTAAAGTAAGGTGTGACTTCAGAAAGAAAATCCAGTCTTGTCTTTACATAGTTTAAATACCTCTCATCTTTAGTGTTATTACCTGCTTTAAGCATTGCAGCATAGGTGACACCCCACTCATATGATGCAATTCTGAAGTCTCCTCTTTTTAATTGACTTGATGAATTGATACTTTTAAAATCATTTATAATAGCATGAGTTTTTACATCTTCAACTTTGGCATATGTCGATAAATCAAGATATGAAAGCACCTTGTCTATTTTATTTTTTATCTGATCAGTCGATAGTTTAGCATATGGTATCTCATAATCCGGTTTCAGCAAATGTAAAGGGGTGTGAGAATCGTTTATCACGGTTTTATTTTCCTGACAATGTATGTTGGAAACACTGATTAATAACGATATGCCTGTTAGCAATATATAATTCTTCATTTTAAAAAATATTAGATTTAAAAAGGGTGTCCGGTAATTAATACTCTATAGTAATACCCAGAGTATTTAACAAAAAAAAATCAGGTGTTAAAAATAAACAGCTGATAGTTAATACCCAAATAATTTATGGATTTTAAAGCAATTTATTTTTTATCCTTATTAAGAAGAAACCTTTTTATCTTCATAGTAGCTGTTTTTTCAAAAGGTTCATGTCTCAACTCAATATCGGATAACTGAGAATGTTTTGCTACTGATGAATTTACTTTAATCTTCAGTTCTTTAAGGTAATGCTCCATTTTTTTCATTAACTCTTCCTGATAGTTAAGCGCAGATGAAAGTAGTTCATGATATTTCTTGGAAAATTCTTCCTTATTTAAATAAACCTGAGCAACAAGTTTTCCTTTGTACTGATAAACAACGGATTCAACAACAGCATCCATTTCATTGATTATAGATTCGATTTCTTCAGGATAAATGTTTTCACCACTTGCTCCAAGTATCATGTTCTTGCTTCGACCTTTAAGAGTCAGGTTTCCATATTTGTCAACGACTCCAAGATCTCCTGTCTTAAACCAGCCATCTTCACTAAGAACAGACTTCGTTGACTGAGGATCTTTAAAATAGCCCATCATAACGTTTCTGCCCCTTACTACAAACTCTCCTTCACCGGTTTCTTTATTAATATCAATGAGTTTGTATTCTATACCCTTCATTGCTGGTCCCACAGATCTGAATTTGGTTTTTTCCACAGAAAGACCACAAATCATTGGTGACGTTTCTGTCAGGCCGTATCCGCATGAATATGGGAATTTTGCATCTCTTAGAAACCTTTCAATTTCAGATGAAACCGCTGCACCTCCAATACCGAAGAATGTTAGTCTGCCTCCAAAAACTTTTTTCAGCTTTTTACCGGCAATTTTATGTAGTATTATCTGGATAGGTCTTATACCATATAAGAATCTAATCAAAGGAGTTTTTACAAACTTTGGTTTCACTCCGACTTTAAATATTTTTTCAATAATCAGAGGAACAGTCAACATTATCGTAGGCCTTATCTTTTTTAATAATGGCATCAGAACGTTAGCTGTTGGAGCTTTATCAATATAATGTGTTGTAGTTCCCTGCATCGTACCTAATATCAGACCCAAAGTACATTCATATGTGTGAGCTAATGGTAAAACAGAAAGGTAAATATAACTATCGTTTATCGGGCATAAGTCCAGACAGGCGATGGCATTCCACACCAGATTGTCATTGGTCAGCATAACACCCTTTGATCTTCCTGTAGTCCCTGATGTATAAATAATGCATGCCAAATCTTCTTCTTTGGTTTTTTCAGGATTAAAATCCAAAAAAGATTCTTTATTATTTGCGCAGTAATCCTTAATGCTTTCACCGGTTTTGATATTGGTAAAATCATTCATTGAAATAATTAAAAAGTCCGGTAGATCAACTTCAGATAATTTTGTCCATACTTTATTCGAAACAATTAAAGCTTTTGCTTCAGAGTGTTGAATAACAGTCAGCATTTCTTTGGGAGAAAAATCCACCAGCACAGGTACCATTACACATCCGGCGTTAGTAACGCCAAAATATGAAATACCCCACTGAGGCATATTTTCGCCTATGATTACAACTTTATCGCCTTTTACCAATCCATTAGTATGGAGATAATAACCTAACTCAGATGTTTTTTCACCTAATTGAGTATATGTAACCTTATAAGTATCCCCAAGGGCATATGCAATTTTATCCCCATAAACTGAAACACTGTTTTGTAGAATCTCCTGAAGAGTATTGTGAACCAATTTTGCCATTTATGAACATTTATGACTACAAAAGTAATCAATTATTGAGCTTAAAACCTTAAGAACTATATCAGATTAACAAAATAAAACACTCTTTGTTCACTAAATTGCGGTTTATACATATTTTTATGCAATTTTTCTTCAAATGATGCATCAATATTGCAATTTGTTCAATTTATGACTACTTTTGCGTCAATATTGCATACAATATAAATATGAAAGCATTTTTCTCACATTTTCACCATCATTGTTCCGGACAATAAACGGTCGGCTTGGGAGATAATATGCTTTTTAAGATTTGAGGCTTACCGTTAAGAGAGGGTGAGCCTTTTTTATTTTTTTCAGACTAATAATTTAATCAAATATGCTACGTATTGCAGTTCAATCAAAAGGACGACTAAATGAAGAAACAATGCTCCTGCTACAGGAAGCAGGTATTAAGCTTGTATCTGATAAAAGAAAACTTTTAGTTCCTTCAAAAAATTTCCCTGTGGAAATCCTTTTTTTAAGAGATGATGATATTCCTCAATCTGTTGCTTCAGGAGTAGCTGATGTAGGAGTAGTTGGAGAAAATGAATTTTTTGAGAAAAAGGAAGATGCCGTTATTATAAAAAGACTTGGTTTCAGTAAATGTCGTTTATCAATAGCTATTCCAAAATCTGTAGAATATACCGGCATAGAGTGGCTTAACGGAAAAAAAATTGCCACATCATATCCGATAATTCTTAATGAGTTTCTCAAAAGAAATAATCTGAATTCTGAAATTCATGTAATTACCGGTTCTGTTGAAATAGCTCCCGGTATTGGCCTTGCTGATTGCATTTTTGACATTGTCAGCTCAGGTACTACACTTATTAACAATCAACTCAAAGAAGTTGAAGTTATTATGAATTCTGAGGCTTTGCTTATCGGGCATAACGCTTTATCTGATGAAAAACAACAGATTCTGGATGAATTATTGTTCAGAATTCATGCAGTACAACTTGCCGAAAATAAAAAATACGTTTTAATGAATGTGCCTGATCAAAACATTGAGCAGATTGTTGAAATGTTGCCAGGTATGAAAAGTCCTACTGTTATGCCTCTGGCTAAAGAAGGATGGAGTTCACTGCATACTGTTTTGGATGAAAAAACTTTTTGGGAAATTATTGGCAAACTTAAATCATTGGGGGCTGAAGGTATTCTGGTCTTGCCAATTGAAAAAATGATACCTTAACCAGATAATTATGAATATTTTCAGATATCCGGATACAAAAGAACTGGCATTATTGCTTAAAAGACCTGTTTTAGATCATACTGACCTGACAAGGGCAGTTTTGGAAATTATCGATGATGTAAAAAAAAGGGGAGATGATGCTTTGAATGAACTGACAAGCAAATTTGATGGCATTAAACTAAATGATTTATTGGTTTCACAAAATGAAATATCTGATTGCGAGCAATATATATCAAATGAATTAAAGTCTTCCATTAAAATTGCCATCGATAATATTACTAAATTTCATAAAGCTCAGGATCAAAGTCTGCCTGTTGTCCAAACCACTAAAGGGGTTACATGTTGGCAGAAGGCTGTTCCTATCGAAAAAGTTGGTTTATATATTCCCGGTGGATCAGCTCCGTTATTTTCGACTGTTCTGATGCTTGCAATTCCTGCAATGATAGCAGGTTGTAAAGAAATAGTAATTTGTACTCCCTGTGGTAAGGATGGTAAAGTACACCCGGCTGTTCTTTATACAGCCTCAATGGTTGGCGTAAAAAAAATATTTAAAGTCGGTGGTGCACAGGCTATTGCAGCAATGGCATACGGGACAGAATCTATACCTAAAGTTTATAAGATTTTCGGACCCGGTAACCAGTTTGTAACGGCTGCAAAACAAATTCTGGCCCAAAGGGAAGTTGCTATTGATATGCCTGCAGGTCCTTCTGAAGTTGAGATATTGGCTGATGACACTGCGAATCCTGTCTTTGTAGCGTCTGACTTACTTTCCCAGGCTGAACATGGAGCTGATAGTCAATCAATATTGATAACAACAAGCGAATCTTTGGCAATTGCTGTTGAGAGTGAGACTTTTAAACAGGCTGAATCGCTGTCCAGAAAAAGTATAATTGATAAATCCCTGGAACACTGCAGATTGATAGTTGTAAAGACAATGGATGATGCAATCAGAGCCACCAATGAATATGCTCCTGAACATCTTATCATATCGACTAGAGATTATAACAAGGTAGCTGAACAAATTACAAATGCCGGCTCTGTATTTCTTGGGAATTTAACACCTGAGAGTGCCGGAGATTATGCTTCGGGAACCAATCATACTCTTCCAACTAATGGATTTGCAAAAACTTACAGTGGCGTTAACCTGGATAGCTATCGAAAAAAGATTACATATCAGGAAATAACTGATGAAGGATTAAATAATATCGGGAAAGCCATTCAAACAATGGCAGAAGCTGAAAATCTGACTGCTCACAGCAATGCGGTGAAAGTCAGAATGGATGTAAAAAGTTGATTTAGAAGTAAAATTATGTTTATGGAACTAAGCAGACTCGTTAGACCAAATATTATACGTTTAAAACCTTACTCAAGCGCAAGAGATGAATACCAGGGTGAGGCATCAGTTTTTCTCGATGCAAATGAAAACCCTTTGAATAATCCATATAACAGGTATCCTGATCCGTTGCAGAGAGGATTAAAAATAAAGGTCGCCGAAATAAAAAAAGTTGATCCTTCTTATTTGTTTTTCGGTAATGGTAGCGATGAACCTATTGATTTGGTTTACAGAGTTTTTTGTGAACCCGGCATTGATAATGTAGTTGCCATGGATCCATCTTATGGAATGTATGGTGTCTGTGCAGATATAAATAATGTCGAATACCGTAAAGTGCTTTTAACTGATAGTTTTGATATAGATGCTAAGAAAATCCTTTCATCAACTGATCAGAACACTAAAGTTATATTCCTTTGTTCTCCGAATAATCCTACTGGTAATGATATTGACAACGCAGAAGTGATGAAAATTCTGGATAATTTTAATGGGATTGTTGTCATAGATGAAGCATACATAGATTTTTCTGAACGCGAAAGCTATTTATCAATTCTGACAAAACATCCGAATCTAATCGTTTTACAGACTTTCTCAAAAGCATGGGGACTTGCATCTGTAAGGTTGGGTATGGCTTTTGCAAATCCTGAAATTATCGATTTTTTCAACAAGGTTAAATATCCATATAATATTAATCTGCTGACTCAAAATTTCGTAGAAAACGAGATCAGGCAAACTGACAGAAAATCAGGCTGGGTTAAAATGATCGTTGATGAAAGAATCAAACTTTTTGAGAAACTGGAATCTTTAACTTTAGTAAAAAAGATTTATAAGTCTGATGCTAATTTTATTTTGATTAAAGTGGATGATGCAAATGGTGTTTATAACAAACTTGTTAATAAAGGAGTTATTGTAAGAAACCGTAACAACGTTTCTTTATGCATGGGTTGTCTCAGGATTACAGTAGGTACAGCTGAAGAAAATGAGATATTGCTTAAAGAATTAAAAGAAATTTGCTGAAAAATCGCCAATATTGTGCATATAATATTTATTAAAAATGACTGATAAAAACCGAATACTTTTTATTGACAGAGACGGAACCCTTATTATTGAGCCACCAGTTGATTATCAGGTAGATACTCTTGATAAACTTGAGTTTTATCCTGGTGTTTTCAGAAACATGCATCTGATCAAAAACAAACTTGATTTTAAGCTTGTAATTGTTAGTAATCAGGATGGTTTGGGCACAACGACTTATTCCAGGGAAAGTTATGAAATGGTTCAGTCAAAAATGCTTAAAGCATTTGAAAACGAAGGTGTTACATTTGACGCTATTCACATAGACTGCTCTATGCCTGAGGATAATGCACCTACAAGAAAACCCAAAACCGGCTTGTTGACTGAATACTTTAGTGATGAATATGATCTGAAAGGTTCATATGTAATTGGAGACAGGATGACAGATCTCATTCTTGCAAAAAATATGGGATGCAGTGCAATACTTCTGCAAAAACCAAATGAACAATTATTTGGTAAAATTGAAGCTGAAGATCTTGAAGGCACATGTGCTTTAATTACTGACGATTGGGATAAAATTTCTGAATTTTTGTTCAGCTCCGAAAGAAGAGCATCTATTGAAAGAAAGACAAAGGAAACCGAAATAGTTGTTGAAGTTAACCTTGACGGTAATGGTAAAACAGAGATTGAAACAGGCCTGGCTTTTTTTGATCACATGCTTGAACAGATCGGAAAACACTCCGGAATAGATTTAAAGATTAAAACGAAAGGTGATTTGAAAGTAGATGAACATCATACTGTTGAAGATACTGCAATCGTTTTGGGAGAGGCATTAAAAAAATCTCTCGGGGACAAACGTGGTACAGAAAGATATGGCTTTTGTTTGCCAATGGATGATTGTCTTTGTTCTGTTGCACTTGATTTCGGAGGACGTCCATGGCTTGTTTGGGATGCGGAGTTTAAACGTGAAAGAGTAGGAGATGTCCCGACTGAATTGTTCCTGCACTTTTTTAAATCCTTATCAGATTCAGCTCAGATGAATCTAAATATCAAAGCCGTGGGTGAAAATGAACATCACAAGATTGAAGGTATTTTCAAAGCATTTGCAAAATCTATCAAAATGGCCATAAAAAGAGATATTTACAAATATGATTTGCCTTCGACTAAAGGCGTCTTGTAACTGTTAATTTAAAAATCTGTATGAATGGTCTGAACATTGTACTGGGTAATATATTCATTACCAGCTGGTTCAAAAGTAATTAATATTGTGGCATTTTCATTACTATGTGGAGTCTGAATACGGTTATTCATATCCAACTTGTTGGTGATTTCTTCTCCATTAAATACAACATTAGAAATTTCCCAACCATTATCAGGAATAATCAACCATGTTGTTGATTCCTCATCATTTTCTATTTGTCTTACACCACCATTTTCAGCCTGGATTGTAATATATACAGACTTATCAGTAATACTTTTTTCAGAAAAAGAGTATAAGCAGGAAATGAGGACAAAAAGTACAGTTAAAATCAGTTTTTGTAAAATCGTTTTCATAATATAATTGTTTATACAATTAAAAATTCTGCTTCTTAAACTCAGCAAAACTTATCAATTATTGTATACCCAATATCAACAATTAACATATCTCAACGTGTAGGGATACCAAAAAATGCATGTAAGAAAACCAGAAAAAAAGTGTAAGGATTATCAACAAAACAGCAACCTCTATACCTTACAATCCTAAATCTTTAAGACATGTTCTGAAATAATGCCTCGCAGCATCTTCAGGTCTTAAAATAACAGTATCATATTGTACCAGATCCAAATCAATTGAAACAATTTCCTCAGAATAATCACTTTTTGTTCTTCCTAAATAAGTTTCAATTTTTTTTAGTTCTTCGATAATATGTTTTTCACCACAAGCTGTATCTATTATTGCAACGGAATTTAAATAAACGCCTTTTGCATTACCTACAGCTTCACTTTCAATATTTTTTGAGAATAAAACATTTCCAAAAATTTCAACAAGAAAAGCTTTTGCCTTAGTAATGTTTTCCAATGAATTGGAATTTGAACCTAGAAGGATAATAGCTTTTTTCATCAAATAATAGCCTGGGATACTTTGTGTTACACTTTATACCAAATAAAATTTAACGCCCAAAATTACAATCTGTAAACAATATAAACAAACAAATTGTTCACAATTTTGAAAATATTTCAATTATTGAAATTATCTTTGAAAAAAACAAAAGATATGAAACGGTATTTAATAGTTTTCTTTTTTCTCCAACTTTTGGTTTCGCAAATGGAAGTGTTTTCTGACAATGTCAGAGATAGTTTTAGTAAAGGAAGTGATGAAAAAAAGAAGATTTTACAGATTGACCTGAGAAATAATATTAACAGTTCTACCTGGATACTCATTCAAAAAGGTTTTCAAAAAGCTGTTACTGATAAATACGATTGTGTATTAATTAATATGAATACTTATGGTGGTGAAGTAGTTTATGCAGATTCCATAAGATCAACAATATTAAATGCTCCTTTTCCGGTATTTGTTTTTGTAGATTTCAATGCAGCTTCTGCCGGTGCACTCATATCAATTGCCTGTGATAGTATTTATATGAAAACCGGATCTACTATAGGGGCTTCAACCGTAGTGGATCAACAAGGTGCCGCTGCTCCTGATAAGTATCAATCATATATGAGAGGTATTATCAGAGCTACTGCCGAATCTCAGGGTAAAAAGTTAGCTATCAAAGATGGAGATACTACTGAAGTCTGGAGAAGAGACCCGGCTATAGCTGAAGCTATGGTTGATCCTGATATTTATATTAAAGGTATAATAGATACAGGGAAGGTGTTGACGTTTACTGCTTATGAAGCATTGAAAAATGGATATTGTGAGGCTATTGCAGGCAATATTGATGAAGTAATTCATGATAAGGTTGGATATGATGATTATGAGTTGGTGATATTTAAGTTAAAAGGTGTTGATAAATTAAAGGGTAGCTTAATGGGTTCTGCTTTACGTGCTATTCTTATTATGCTGATTGTAGCCGGTATCTGGTTTGAGCTTCAGGCTCCGGGAATAGGCTTCCCTACATTAGCCGCATTGGCAGCTGCAACGTTATATTTTGCTCCTTTATATATAGATGGATTAGCTCAGAATTGGGAAATAATTGTTTTTGTTGTCGGGCTTGTCTTACTTGCCTTTGAGATATTTGTAATACCGGGCTTTGGTGTTGCCGGGATTGCAGGAAGTTTATGTGTAATTTCCGGATTAACATTTGCCCTTATTGACAACAGTACCTTTGATTTTTCATTTAAAGGCCTTAATAGCATTTCAGGACCGTTATTACTGGTTACTATAAGTATTACTGTTGCACTTACTATTTCAATATTGATAACTAATAAAATTGGAAAAGGCAAAGGTATATTCCAAAAAATGGCATTGGTTTCAACGCAGGATAAAGAAAACGGATTTATAGGAGTGCCAACTGAAAATATCGAAATGGTCGGTAAAGCTGGTATTGCTTCAACAATACTAAGGCCATCTGGAAAAATTAAAATCGATGGAAAGACCTATGATGCTGTATCTGAAATCGGATATATTGAAGCCGGAGAAAAAATAAAAGTAATCAGATATGAATCAGGACAACTTTATGTAATAAAGGAATTTTGATTATTAGCGAGCTTTCTAAGCTCCACACATTCACAGACCTCAAAAAGTTGTACAAACTATATCTTTAATATTTTGAACAATCTTTTGAGGTTTTTTTATGCCTTGTTGTTCACCAAAAAGAATTAGATCATCTGAAGATATTTCAGTTGCCTTATTTAATAATGTAAGGTTAAAAGATTGAATAAAGGGTGTGGGATATAATTCTGAAGCCGGAGCAAGATGCCATCCACCCTCTTTTGAATAAATAAATTTTATATTATTGTAATTTTCCCGTTTATTACCAATTAATATGTTGAATACCATCCTTTTATACATATTCATCATTTCAGGGTAAAACAAACGCAGTTTTCTCATCACGGCAAATACTCCTTCATAAGATTTTTCAGCATGGCCAACCAATGAATTTAAAGATTGATAATGTATTTTTTCTGAACCTTTCCTGTCTATTCTGCCTATCAACAAATGCGAATTATGGCCTTCTCTGATTGTTCTGTATGAAACCATGTTCAAACCACATTCAACGGCTTTCAGATAGTATTCATATTCTGTTTTTAATGAATAAGCAGTAGAAAGAATGCCGTCAGGTTTAAGAATCCACGAATTATATCCTTCAGGGACTTCCCCTTGTCCGGAAATGACATCTCCGTTAAAATCATTGACCGAAATAAAAAATGCGGGCATTTCAAAAGTTGTGGACAAACCGCAACGCAATATATCTTTGAACTTATTTTCTTTTAATGCATTTTTTCCTTTCTCAAACAATACATTCAAACTCCTGACGATGACATCTACATCAACAGATGTAACTTCATCAATTTCAGGATAGCCTTCCGGATAAAAACTATAAGCTCCGGTACATCTGCTTCCCAAAAGTGAAAAAGTGGAGAGGGGAGATAGCATTTCAGGTTTTTTCCCGGTATCAATAAGGGCATATGTCAACAGTCGTCTGGAGAAACTTCCCGGCATACAGTCCTGAAAAAATCCGGGTATGCTTTGTAAATCAAAAAAACTAATTGTGTTTACTAACTTCAGCGATTCTAATGGATATAATAAAGGTGAAATATTTTGTTCTGTATCAATAAAACCTGCATCAAACTGAAAAAGACCTCTGTTTTTTGAAGAATTCCATTCAATCAAACCAAAAGGATTCCCATACATTTTTGCTTCAAGAAATTGACTCATATATTTGTTTTTTAAACCATTAAATTAAGAAAGCCTCATTTTTTATCTCTAACTATTTTCACTCTTTTTCTGTTTTTAAAGTTATAAGCCAGAATAGGATTTTTATCAGCATCAGGTAATGAATTATCCAGTGCCGCGAGCAGATTTAATCTACGCAACAAGGGGATTAAGCTGCTTAGATTTACCGATTTACCATTTTCCAAATCGCGAATTGTACACCTGTTAATACCTGTTTGTTCTGCAAGTAACTGTTGGGTCAGATTATTATATATCCTGTATATTTTTATTCTATTTCCGATTTCTGCAATTATCTGACTATCTGTTATTGAATACCATGATGATTCCATATACTTTTTTTTGCAAATATAATATAATGATGGTTTATTACACTTTTATATCCATTTAATTTTGTTATTTATGCTTTATTACATCATTATAAAAGCATTTTACTTAATTTTAGTACGTAAATATCGTTGATAATCAGTATATCTATTAAAAACGCAGTTAAACATATTTGTTTTTTTACAAAATAAGCCATACATTTGCACCCGCTTTTACAATAAAAATTTTACAAACTAAAATAACTGAACATGTCAAAGATTTGTCAGATTACCGGAAAGAAGGCGATGATCGGAAACAATGTTTCTCACTCAAAAAGACGTACAAAACGTAAATTTAACGTGAACCTGTTTCACAAGAAATTTTATTGGGTAGAACAGGATTGTTGGATTTCATTGAACATTTCTGCTTCCGGATTGCGTACAATCAATAAGATTGGTTTGGACGCAGCTATGAAAGAGGCAAGCATTAAAGGCTTCCTTAAATTTGAAGATATAAAGATACTTAACTAATTGTAGGAGGTTAAAGAAATGGCAAAAAAAGCAAAAGGCAACAGAATCCAGGTTATTATGGAATGCACTGAACACAAGGAAAGTGGCATGCCGGGTACTTCCCGCTACATTACGACCAAAAACAGAAAGAATACAACAGGCCGTATGGAACTAAAGAAATATAATCCTATCCTGAAAAGGGTAACAGTACATAAAGAAATTAAATAACAATTAAGCCATGGCAAAAAAAGCAGTTGCATCGATGCAAAACAAAAGCGAAGGTCGTGCCTACGCAAAAGTTATTAAGATGGTTAAATCACCTAAAACAGGAGCTTACATTTTCCAGGAAAATATTGTTCCAACTGATAAGGTACAGGACTTCATTAAGAAGTAATACTGTCTGTGAATTAATAAAAAAAAGCTGTCTTTTGTAAGACGGCTTTTTTTTATTAATATTTTTCTTAACTGTAATGAAAGTGTATCAATTTGATTATTTGCTTTCTTCAAGCTAAACATGTAACTTTGTGTTTCTGAAATATATAATCCATGGGTATTTTTAATTTTTTTTCCAAAGACAAGGAACAAGAAAAAAAGGTCTTAGACGAAGGTTTGTCAAAGACTAAAGAATCTGTTTTTTCTAAAATAGCCAGGGCTGTTGCTGGTAAATCTAAAGTTGATGACGACGTTCTTGATAATTTGGAAGAAGTACTGGTAACTTCTGATGTAGGTGTAGAAACCACTCTTAAAATAATTGACAGGATTCAGAAAAGAGTCGCACGCGATAAGTATATAGATACAGCCGAACTCAATGATGTATTGAAGGAAGAAATAGCCGGGTTGTTGATTAAGCATGAGAATGAAGATTTCGATGAGCTGGTGCTTCCTGCAGACAAAAAGCCGTATATCATTATGGTTGTGGGAGTTAATGGCGTTGGTAAAACTACAACTATAGGTAAGCTTGCATATAAATTTAATCAATCAGGCAAAAAAGTTTATCTGGGAGCTGCAGATACGTTCAGAGCTGCAGCAGTTGAACAATTAGTAATCTGGGGAGAAAGGGCAGGGGCTACTGTAATCAAACAATCAATGGGCTCTGATCCAGCTTCAGTAGCATTTGATACTTTAAAATCTGCTGTTGCTAATAATGCGGATGTTGTTATAATAGATACTGCGGGCAGATTGCATAACAAAATTGGTTTAATGAATGAATTAACCAAGATAAAAGATGTAATGAAAAAAGTTGTTCCGGATGCTCCTCATGAAATTTTGCTTGTACTGGATGGATCAACAGGTCAAAACGCTTTTGAACAAGCAAAGCAATTTACATTAGCTACTGAAGTTAACACTCTGGCTATAACAAAACTAGACGGTACAGCAAAAGGAGGGGTGGTTATCGGTATTTCAGATCAATTCCAAATTCCTGTTAAATACATAGGTTTGGGAGAAAGTCCTGATCATCTTCAGATTTTCAATCGACGCAAATATGTCGATTCTTTGTTCAGTACAAAGTAAAACTTCCATTATGAGCCATAAAAAAAATGTTGCCCTGATTACTTTAGGGTGCTCAAAGAATCTTGTCGATTCTGAGAAATTACTGAAACAATTTGAGTATTTAGGTTATAATATATCTCACGATGTAAATCCTGAAAAAGGCAGTATAGTTATTATAAACACATGTGGCTTTATTGGAGACGCAAAAGAAGAGTCGGTTAATACAATATTGTCATTTACTAAGGCAAAAAAGAAGGGTTTGATTTCCAAATTATTTGTAATGGGGTGTTTATCTGAGAGATACTTCAAAGATTTGCCCGAATTGATACCTGAAGTTGACAAATTCTATGGAAAATTTAACTGGAATGAAATAATTACCGATCTGGGACATAACTGGAACAGTGAATACTCAATAGACAGACATTTGACGACCCCTCCACATTATGCTTATCTTAAAATTTCTGAAGGGTGCAGCAGAAAATGTTCATATTGTTCTATCCCGATAATTACCGGCAAACATAAGTCCAGAGCAATGGAAGAAATTCTGGCTGAAGTTGAATTATTGGTTTCAAAAGGAGTAAAAGAGTTCCAGCTTATAGCCCAGGACCTTTCTTATTATGGTATAGATAAATATAAGAAACCAAAGCTGGCTCAACTTGTTGAAAAAATCTCGGAAATAAAAGGGGTCCAATGGTTAAGGATCCATTACACATATCCTTATGGTTTCCCTATGGATTTACTTAAAGTAATACGTGAAAAGGATAATGTTTGTGCATATCTGGATATGGCATTACAACATATAAGTGACAATATGCTTACCATAATGCGAAGAAATATAACTAAGGATGAGACAGATACACTTTTGAGGAAAATCAGAGAAGAGGTTCCGGGGATCCACCTTAGAACCACTTTAATGGTTGGTCATCCCGGAGAAACCGAACAAGACTTTGAAGAATTGCTGGCTTTTACGAATGAAATGAAATTCGAGAGAATGGGAGCTTTTATATATTCGGAAGAAGAAGGTACTTATTCTGCAAGACATTACAAAGATGACATTCCGGAAAATACAAAAAAAGAACGTTTGGAAAGGCTGATGTTATTACAACAAAATATTTCTGAAGAGATTAACAGACAGAAAATCGGAAAAGTTTTTAAAGTCATTGTCGATAGGGAAGAGGATGACTATTATATTGGCAGGACTGAATATGACTCTCCTGAGGTGGATCCAGAGGTCTTTATTGAAAAAAATCTTAAACTTGAAACCGGGAATTTTTATAATATTATTATAACTTCTGCAGGGCCTTACGATATTTCCGGTAAAGTTACCACGGTTTAGCAAAAAGTAATTAACATATATTAACACACCATATTGATATCAACCATGGTTTTTTGTTAAATTAGAGGAGTATAAACCTTTAATAATGAACGTCATGGAAGATAAACTTGTTACAGTTGCCATTCATACGTATGAAAGGGCACTAATACTGAAAGGTATTCTCGAATCCGAAGGCATAGAAACATACCTTCATAATGTAAATCTTATACAACCTGTTATTTCTTCAGGTGTACGTGTCAGAATTAAAGGTTGAGTTTCTCACCGGATTTTCATATAAAGTGTATTTCATAAACTTATCAAACGATTCAAATCAATGGGATGAAATACAGATTGCAGGAGTAAAGGAATATTTTAAAAGACAATATCCTGATCTTGAAAGTTCATATTGTGTAATAAATGGTGATGATCTTATAAATAATCTGAACAATTTTATTACTGATCGAAAACTTGATACAATTGCAATGAATTCCAGAAAGCGAAATATTTTTTCAAGACTATTTAATCCAAGTATTGCAAACAAAGTAATGTTTAATACAGAAACACCAATGTTTGTATTTAAAGGATAAAAATAAGTATCGCTAGATTCGCATATTTGAACCATTGGTCAGGATTTTTTTAAATATTAAAATCTCAGAGCTTATAAATTAATAGCTGAAAGACCTTTCTGATTATTATCAATATTTTTTACATATGGTAGATTAGTATAGCCAATAAGGAATCAAAGTATTTCGGCTATAATTAATATTATGTTGAATAGAAAATTGCGATAATTTAAATAATACTCCCCTTATTGCATTATAATTCTTCATCATCTGTATATTATAATAAAAACCTATATTCATTTAATTATGAATCAAAAAAAACCGGCTCAGAATCTGAACCGGTTTTCTATTTTAAAAAAAATCTTTTTTATTTCGCTCCCTGCAATAATTTATCCATTGCATCATAGTCTTTTGTCAACTGCAGGTTGTAATAAATACCTCTAAGCGCAATGATGTAATCTCTTTCTTCAGGATTAAGCTTGCGGGCTTTCTCAAAATAAGGTCTTGGCTTTTCAAACAGAGCTTTCATTTTTGCCTTTTCTTTAAGGTAAGTTCTGTCATCTTTGATTCCATTGACTCTTTCAAGTTCTTCAACAGCATGATTATAATAAATTCTACCAATATTACCCATAGCATCAGAAAATTCCGGATCAAGTTCAAGAGCTTTTTCATAACACTTCATCGCATCATCTTTTTTCTTGTCATTTTCAATAATCCTGCCCTTAACATTCCAGAGAACAGCACTTTTTTCGTCAGCAGCTATAGCAGCATCAATCCATGTCATAGCTTCTTCCATCTTATTTTGCTGGATGTAATAATTGATCAGATTTCTGGTATAAAACTGTTCTTTAGGAAATTTTGCAGCTCCAAGCTTATACATTCGGATCATATTCACAGTATCTTTGAGTGCTGCATAATCTTCACAAAGTCTTGCATATACCCATGGTGAATCTATTGAATCCTTGATAACCTCAAAATATTTAACTGCAATAGCAGGTTTTTCAGCCTGAGTAGCCGATAATGCAGCATAATATGTAATCAAAGGTCTTAGTGTATCTTTTTCCAGACCCTTATCTTTTAAGAAAGGTATTGATGGATAAATCAAATACTGGTCAAACATTTCGACAGCATTCATATAATCTTTCTGATCATAAAAATACGAACCTGCATCTGTGAAACCACGCTGAAACGTAGTAATACGCTGTACAATTCTATCTCTGAATTTTGGTTTCACTTTTCCCTTGGCATCAGGAAGACGATCAAGTGAATCAGCAACCATATAATATCCAAATGCTTGTTTAGCAGATTTTCCCATAAGACCTCTGTCACCTTTCTTCTGTGTCCATTGAAGAGTTTGTTGCTCATTGTAGATGGCATTAAAAACTTCACCTGCAACAAACCAGGTGTTAGCCTCTTTCATTGTGATTGAATCTTGTAAGGCCTTAAGAATAGCATCTTTAGCGGCCTTGGTGTCAGGTGTTTCCGAAAGGATCTTTGCTTTAGCTAAAGATACATTTTTCTTTTGAGCGAAAGCATTTCCTCCAATAATCAACAAAGCTGCAAGAAGGATTACGATTTTTTTCATTTTAAAAAGTATTTATATTATTAATTTTCAAAAAAAGATCTCTATATTACTCCTGACTTTCTGAAACATCTCCATCCGAAAGTGTTTCATTTTCAGAAGAAAACTCTAATTGTTCTGATTGAACCCTGCAAACCGAAGCTATTTCATCATGTCTCTTTTCAAGATTTATCAGTCGAACACCCTGAGTTGCTCTTCCCATAATCCTTACATCAGAAACATTTAATCTGATTGTAATACCCGATTTATTAATAATCATCAGGTCATGTTCATCAGTTACTGACTTGATGGCGACTAATTTACCGGTTTTTTCAGTAATATTCAAAGTTTTTACGCCTTTTCCACCACGATTGGTCAATCTGTAATCTTCGATCAGAGATCTTTTTCCGTAACCTTGCTTTGAAACCACCATAATCGATTCATTTTCAAAGTCTTTAATGCAAATCATGCCGATCACTTCATCTTGCCCGTCATCATCAAGAGTCATTCCTCTAACACCGGTCGCTGTACGGCCCATATCTCTTATTGCACTCTCATTGAAACGTACGGCCCTTCCATATTTGTTGGCAAGAATTAATTCAGTATTGCCATTTGTAAGTCTGACTGAAATTAATTCATCACCCTCACGAAGTCCAATCGCTATAACACCATTCTGACGGGGACGAGAATAATTTTCCAACAAAGTCTTTTTGACAACTCCATATTTAGTACAGAATACCAGATAATGCGAGTTTATAAATTCAATATCCGTCTGTAAATTCTTAATTCTGATGAAAGCATTAACTTTATCATCAGAATCAATATTAAGTAAATTCTGAATGGCTCTGCCCTTTGAATTTTTAGTTCCTTCAGGTATTTCATATACCTTTAACCAGAAACATTTACCTTTTTGAGTAAAGAACATCAATGTTGCATGCATCGATGCCGGATAAATATATTCTACAAAATCCTCATCTCTGGTCTCAGATCCTTTCGAGCCTACGCCTCCCCTATTCTGTGACTTAAAATCAATTAAAGGGGTTCTTTTAATATATCCCAGGTGCGAAACAGTAATAATCATTTCATCATCTGAATAGAAATCTTCAGGATTAAAATCTTCAGAAGCATAAATAATTTCAGACCGTCTTACATCACCATATTTGTTTTTGATTTCAATAAGTTCATCTTTAATAATGTTCATTCTCAATTCGACACTAGCTAAAACTTCTTTATACCATGCGATTTTAAGCATTAAGGCGTCAAATTCTTTTCTGAGTTTTTCCATTTCCAACCCTGTCAACTGCCTTAATCGCATTTCAACAATAGCTCTGGACTGTAATTCAGAAAGGTTAAACTCACTCATCAATCTTTCTCTTGCTTCATCAGGAGACATAGATGAACGTATAATTGCTATGACTCTGTCAATATTGTCGCATGCAATTATAAGACCTTCAAGTATATGAGCTCTTTTTTCAGCTTCATCCAATTCATATTGAGTTCTTCTTGTAACTACCTCATGTCTGTGTTCTATAAAATGCCTGATTAAATCCCTTAGATTCAATAACTTAGGTCTTCCGTGAACTAAAGCAATATTATTTACGCTAAATGAAGACTGAAGAGCTGTCATTTTGAACAGCTTATTTATTAGCACATTGGAATTCGCATCTTTTTTAACGTCAATAACTATACGCATTCCATCTCTGTCAGATTCGTCATTAATATGGCTTATACCTTCGATTTTCTGGTCTTTGACCATGTCTGCAATACCTGCAATAAGTTCAGCCTTATTAACCATGTAGGGAATTTCAGTAATGATAATTTTTTCCCTGTTACCGTCGGTTTCAATATTTGTTTTTGCACGTATTACTATCCTGCCTCTTCCTGTTTCAAAAGCTTCCTTAACACCTGAATAACCGTAGATGAAACCTCCGGTTGGAAAATCAGGTGCCAAAACATATTTCATCAGTTCCGGAATATCAATATCGTTATTATCGATATATGCAATTAATCCGTCGATAACCTCAGATAAATTATGTGGAGCCATGTTTGTAGCCATACCTACAGCAATACCTGAAGCACCATTTACTAAAAGATTAGGGATCCTGGAAGGTAATACAGTAGGCTCACTCAGAGTTTCATCAAAATTGGGTTGCATATTGACAGTATTTTTATCAATGTCTGTCAACATTTCTTCCGCAATTTTACGTAATCTGCACTCAGTGTAACGCATAGCGGCAGGTGAATCTCCGTCAACTGAACCAAAGTTACCCTGTCCATCTACCATAGGATAACGTATGTTCCATTCCTGAGCCAAACGAACCATAGCAAAATAGACTGATGAATCTCCGTGAGGATGATATTTACCGAGAACGTCACCGACGATCCTGGCTGATTTTTTGTAAGGTTTATCCGAATTGTTGCCTAATTCATTCATACCAAATAAAACACGTCTGTGGACAGGCTTAAGTCCATCCCTGACATCTGGCAGTGCCCTTGAAACAATTACGGACATCGAATAATCAATATAAGAGGATTTCATTTCCTCTTCAATGTTTATTCTTATAATACGGTCTTGGTCAATCATTTAAAAAAAAATTTATTTTACTGATGTATTTTTTAAAAAGCACGCTAATTTACAGAAAATACCTGATAAGACAAACTCAAAATATCAAAATAATTTGCCTTTATAATGCCTTGAAACGATATTTTTATGACAAATTGTCGTTTGGCAAAGTATTTGTACAGTTAATTTGAAAATGAGTACAAATACTCTATATTTGAAATTATTTTAGTGTTCAATAGGTTATCATTTATTATGGATGCAACAAAATTTTCCCGGGATGTAAGGGATGTCATTGGCTACAGCCGTGAAGAGGCCCAGAGGTTAGGGAATGAATATATAGCTCCTGAGCATTTTCTATTGGGAATTCTCAGGGAGAAAGACAGCAAGGCCTACATTCAGTTGTCCAAATTACAAATTGATGTTCAGAAATTAAAAAATAAGATCGAATCCAGTGTTTCAAAGAGCAACGATGATGTTGCTACACCGGACAGACCTTTATCCAAATCTGCTGAACGTGTTCTCAAAATGGTTTTCTTAGAAGCCAGATCTTTGGAATCGAGAGGTTTTAAAAGTGAAATCATTGATACAGAACATCTTTTATTGGCTATATTGAAGGAAAACAATAACCTGGCATCAGAAATACTTAATCAGGAGGGACTTGACTGGATAAAATTGCAGGATTCTATAGT
>CAZCWK010000032.1:0-30682 GCA_964502355.1 uncultured Bacteroidales bacterium | reverse complement strand
TCTGGCCATAAATAAAGATCTTTTGAAAAATAAAATCCGCGCTATGTTTGCTGTTTGTGGAAATATGAGAAAACCTGTCACAGAAAATCTCTATGACAGGTTTTTTAAAAATCATCTTGTCAGAATTACCGGAGTAAACGATATCCCTTCCATGATATTTTTGGGTCGTATTACTGCTGGTCTTCTTGAACCTGAAGTTCTTAAACAAATGAAATCCTTCCCTGGTTTTGAAGATTATGACAATCTTAAACGTAGTGAATGTCTGTCTTTTGGTAAAAGCCTTTTAGTATAAGAGTATGAAAAAACGTTTTTTGTTGACTTTCGTGCTGATGATGTTTTATTTGACCACCTGGTCTGAAGATAATAAAAGCTCATTTCAAAATTGTTCCTATTTAAGTTTTGGCGGTGGTATTTCACTGATTTCTGTTAATGAGGAAATAAATACATGCTTACCTTATACAGGTGTTTGTACGGGAACTGATATCGAAGGTCTTTTCGGTATTGGTAAATCAATACTTCAAATTAAAAATGTTTTTGCATTTGGTGTTCTATCACCCTACAGAGTCTCATTACCAAGCACTAACACGGTTAACAGTCGTAAAGAAAATCTTAGAATTGCATATTTATGGAATGTTTATGAGATTGACAAAGAAGACTTTTATCTTTTTGCGGGACCTTCATTAGGCGCCAACCTTGGAATAAGAATCAATAATGGTGAGCTGGCTAATTCACATTTAACATACGAAGGTGCCGGGAGCTTGTCTGTCGCAGCAAAAGCCATTAGATATTTCAATTTATATCACGAAGACAAATCAAATCCCAAACGATTTAAACTGGAAGCAAATTTCGTAACCCCTTTATTATCTAAGGTATTCACTCCAAGTTATACAGGTATCGGAGCAGATGGTTTGTCTGAGAAGTTAAGTTTAATTGATATTAAGTCGAACTACATAGGTGGCTTACATAATTATACGGATATTGAAACCTCGCTTCTTTTGACATATTACCTTAAAAACAGAAATGGTCTAGAGTTTGGTTATTATTGCAATTATGTCGGGACGAAACCTGAATTCAATAGTGCAAAAACGTGCTTAAGTATGTTTGAATTTAAATTTACTTTTAATTTAAAATAAGTGTAGGGATGAAATGGTTTCTAAAAATATATGCACTCGTGTGTACCTCAATCATTTTTACTTCCTGTGAAAGTTTGGTTCTTGAAACTCCAACATCCAGCAAAAGAGAGATTTTCGACTGCTTCTGGAATGGACTTGACAGAAAATATTCATATTTTGAACAGAAAGGTATTGACTGGAACAGAATTAAATCAAAATATGCTGTTACTATTAATGAAGAAATGAGTAACGAAGCATTTTATGATACTTTATGTGTTCTGATAGATAAACTTAAAGACGGTCATTCCGGTATTAAATCCTCTTTTGATGAACATAAAAACATATATTTCTATTCACGGGGTCCTGAAAATTACGATGAAAGGCTGATTGTAGATAATTACGCAAAAGGATGGGGTGAAAAAAAAGGTAACATTACCCATATGATACTGAGAAACGGCAATGTAGGATATATGCACTACTCATCATTCAGTAATGATGTAACTGATGACGATATTGATTTTTTGATTAAGAAATTCAGATATACTAAAGGTATAATAATTGACATCAGAAACAATTTTGGAGGTTCTGCGTCCAATATTTTCGTAATACTTAAAAGATTTGCCAATAAAAAAACTCATATATATGATACCAGACTTAAAAATGGACCGGGTCATAATGATTTCACCGAATTGGCAAAAAATTATGTAACTCCTGCTGAAATAACATATGATGGCAAAGTCTGTGTCCTGACTAACAGAAAAGTCTTTAGTGCAGCCTCAATCTTTACTCTTGCGATGAAAGAAATGCCAAACGTAACTGTTGTAGGGGACACTACCGGAGGAGGATTAGGTTTACCTGTAGGTTTTGAACTTTCAAATGGATGGCAGGTACACTGCGCCGGTTCACAAACTTTATCTGTAAAAGGTAAAGATTTTGAAATGGGAGTTCCTCCTGATATTCATGTAGATATGGATAAAAATGACTCAGAAAAAGGCATGGATTCAATTATAGAAAAAGCCATAGCTGTTATTTTGGAATAAAAACAAATTTTATTTTTTTGTTCTCAATTTTAATCCTGCTTCAGAAAAATGCTTTTTAAAGTAGCCATTGTTTGCTGTCAATATCATTGATGGCAAATCATTCTGCAAAATTTCGAGTACTTTTTGTGCTCGTTTTTTCTTGTCTTTGTAATCCGTTTTTGTTTTCTCCAGTTTTTTATTAATCTTTTTTGCAGATTCGCCTCCCTGAAGTTTGTTGTAAGTCGCAAATTTGATATCATCAATCACCGCATTAATATCTTGTAGCGGGGATTGTTTTGTTGTAGTATAATCTCCCAGTATATGCGTGTCATAAACTATACTGGCGAAACCGTTTGAATATGACCTCATTTGTCCGCTCATCCCAAATGACAGAGTTTTTGCTGTTTCTTCCATAACCAGTCTATTTCTGCGTGCCTGCTCAGAAATAAGTTTGTTTTTAAAATTCAGAATCGTCTGGTTATCCCATTTACAAAGATTTACACATTCTTCTACCTGAGCACTCCACGGTTTACTGTTAAAACCCCAGTGAAAAAATAATCGGTGCCCATATTTACCCCATGAAAAATTCTGATGTGGAGGATTTCTTAAGCCGGTAAAATATTTATTATACGGATAATCGATGGTTTTATGAATGACCTCAAACCATTTGGAGATTTTTTCATTCTTTTCAAAGGGTAATACCGAATAAGCATCAGCTTCATGCCCTCCCGGTTTCCCTTTATCGAATGATTTTGGAAAAGCACAAAATGATGTTAGTAAAAAAAAAGAGGCAAAAATGATGTATCTGTTCATTATTTTCGATGTCTAATAATCCTGTTTATTAATGTTTTTAATTTTCATTAAAAAGTTCCTTCATCTAAAATAATAATAAATCCGGAGAAACACACGATAGACATTCTAAACCATTTATATTTGCATTTAAATTAAAATACTTCTAATCATGAAAACCAAAATACTGGTCACAATTTTTACAGTACTTGCATTTACAGATATAGCTATTGCAAAGAAAAATGCTGAGTTTAAAACCGTTTGTAATCCTGTAAATTTAAATTACCGTTTCTGCCTTGATGAACCGTCAAGAAGAGAAGCGGCAGACCCTACTATAATAAATTATAAAAACAGATTATTTTTGTTTGCTTCAAAATCAGGAGGTTACTGGTATTCTGATGATATGATAAAATGGAATTTCATTGTACCTGAAGGTTTACCACTGGAAGACTATGCACCAACAGTTGTAGTAATTGATGATGTCTTTTATTTTTTAGCATCATCAGGTGATAAAAGCACTGTATATAAAAGTACTAATCCGATAAAAGGTATATGGACAGTTGCAGTAGAGGCTTTGGAAATACCTGTATGGGATCCTGCTTTGTTTTTAGATAAAGACAAACGTCTTTACTTATATTGGGGTTGTTCTGATAAGAATCCTTTATATGGTGTTGAGATTGATTATAAAAACAATTTCGCCTTTATTGGTAAGCCAAAGGGACTCATGAAATCAAACACTTCTGAGCATGGTTGGGAAGTTCCAGGAGATTTCAATACAAAAACAAAAAACAGCCCATGGATTGAAGGTGCCTGGATGAATGAACATAATGGAAAGTATTATTTACAATATGCCGGACCGGGAACTGAGTATAAAAGTTACTCAGATGGTGTATATGTTTCAGATAAGCCGCTGGGGCCTTTTGAACTTCAAAAACACAATCCCTTTTCCTATAAACCTGATGGTTTTACTTCTGGAGCTGGTCATGGAAGTACCTTCAGTGATAAGTTTGGTAATTTCTGGCATGTAGGAACCGTCACAATTTCAAATAAACATATGTTTGAAAGAAGATTAAGTATTTGTCCGGCATTCTTTGATGAAAAAGGCATTCTTTATTCCTCAACTAAATACGGCGATTATCCATATTTAGTACCTCAAAAGAAAGTAAAAAACTTTGAAGATATATTCCCGGGATGGATGCTTTTATCTTATAACAAAAAGACAGTGGTCTCTTCATCTCTGGATACTTTTCCGGCAGCGAATATGACAGATGAGGATATCAGAACATACTGGGCAGCTAAAACCGGAGGTTCTGATGAGTACGCAATTATTGATTTGGGAGAAAATTGTGATGTATACTCTGTTCAGATAAACTTTGCCGAGCATAATACTAATATTTTTGGAAGGAAAGAAAAGATTTCACATAAGTACATCATTGAGAGTTCGGAGGATGGTAAGAACTGGAGTGTTTTAATTGATGAATCCGGAAACCAGATCGATAACACTCATGAATATTTTCAGTTACCCAAAAAGTCTTCGTGCAGATTTTTGAAGATTAAAAATATACATGTACCGGATGGAAATTTCGCGATCAGTGGTTTCAGAGTTTTTGGTAAAGGACACGGAAATATGCCCGGTATTATCAATAATTTTGAGGTTTTAAGAGATGTTACAGACAGAAGAATAGTAAAATTATCATGGAACAAATCTGCTAACGCAACTGGTTATAATATCAAATATGGCATTGACAGTAAAAAACTTTACCAGAATCATATAGTTTACAATGATACTACATTGACAATAAACAGCCTGAATACAAATTTGAAATACTTTTTCTCAATTGAGGTCTTTAATGAAAATGGCATTAAACAATTGAAAAAGACTATTTCTGCGGATTAACGTCTGCAATAGTTTTTTTATATTTTAGTGGCTGCTAATTGAAACGCTTTTTATTGAAACCGTATTTAGTATTACTAATAAAAATAAAATGGATCCAAGAAAATTTTTCCCTCTCAAGTCAGGATATGTAACCAGGGAGGTTGGTAAAGAACTGGTACTAGTCCCATTGACCGGAGATATATCGCAAATGAACGAACTGTTTACCATGAATGCTACAGGCCGTATCATATGGGAAAACATTTCTGAGAACTGTACAATGAAATGCCTGATAAACAAAATCACTGAAAATTTCGATGTTACGGAGGCAAAAGCAGAGGAAGATACAGAAGCATTTCTTACAAAAATGCTGAAATTAATGGCTTGAATATTAGAAGAAATATGGACATTAAGATAGCAGATTTTACAATCAGGTTTAAATCAGGTTTAAATCTTTATTTTGACGAAGGGTATTTGCCCTTTATCGTTGATTCAACCGGCAAATCTGATATTGAAGTTGATTGTAAAAAAGGTATACCAAATGATATTTTTAAAGGTTGTCAAATACTTTTTGAAGCAAAATCTGACGACAAAAAGTTTTACTCTGTTTTAAAGTATGGCACCAGCCTGGGATTCATCTTATACAATCAACAAAACATAAACGAAATCCAACAGATTGGAATCCTTGATCCCTCATTCAAACATTGGACAATTTATTCTGAACCTCTTGATGATGGCCAACTATATACGATGAAATATCCTATGGGGCCGATACTGCTTTATTACCTGGCGGTAAACAATAATGCTGTAATGATACATGCTTCCGGGATTTTTGATGGTAAAAAAGGCAGGATATTTACAGGATTTTCCGGAACAGGAAAGTCAACTATGGCCCACCAATGGTTCACATCAGGTAGCACAGTAATCAATGATGACAGACTTATTATCAGGATGATAAATGACAATTTCTTCATGTATAATACTCCAATGTATTATGCTGATCAGCCCAAATCAGCACCTGTTAATGAAATACATCTTATTCATCATTCTCCTGAAAACTCTTCATTGTTAATTACAGGAGTAAAAGCTGTTTCAAAAGTAATGGCTTATTGCATACAAAATAATTATGACAAAAGATTGATTAAAAACAATATTGATTTCCTCTCCGGTTTATGTATGAAAGCAAACGTATATGAAACCGGATTCTTACCAGATCAAAGTATTGTTAAATACATACTTAAACGTGAAGGATAACGATTATACAGAAGGTTCATTACTGAATGATGGCCAGAAAACCATGTACCGTATGCAGGGTGGTAGTATGTATCCAACTCTGCGGGAAGGAGACATTGCCATTGTAGAGTTTTGCGATGTCGAAAAACTTAAACCAGGAGACATTATCGTCTTTAATAACACCAGAAACTACGTAGCTCACAGGCTGATTGAAATTAAAGTAAAGGAACATTCCAGGATATTTATTACAAAGGGTGATAATAATTTAAAACCTGATAAACCTGTTAAAGCAGAAAATATAAACGGTATTATAAGACATTTTACACGAGGCAACAAAATAAAAACAACTAATGACACGGATTGTAAAATCAATAGTATCCTGGCATGTAACTTTAAAAAAGTCTCATTCTACTGCTGGAATACTGTTTTTCGGGTGAAAAATAAGTTTCACGGTTTTGGGAAAAACACAATCAGATTAAAAAGAAACCTTTGGGTTTTTGGGAAGGATTCAATCAAACCATTCATAACAAATGCATTATTATCAATTTGCCAGGGTATAACTCCTTTTATACTAATTATCTGTTTTAAGCTACTGATTGACATGCTGGTCAATCAGAACAATCCGGTAAAATCCGTGTCCGGTTTCACCTTTCATGGCATAATTCCTGATTTTTTTAGTAGCGGTTCACCCATATGGTCAAATACTTTCATGGTAATTATCGCAACAGCAATAATATTCCTTATTTCAGGCATACTTAATACTATACAACCATTTTTCTTTGAAAAGTTGTCTAATGCTGTAACCACAAATATTTTTAATTTGCTCCACTCCAAGCATGGTCAAATGAAACTCTCCTATTACGAAGACCCTGCTCTACAAGACAAAATATTCAGAGCAGAACAGGAAGCAAATTATCGTCCCGTCAGGATAATGAACGGTTTACTTAGTATTTGTCGCTCATCAATTTCATTCGTTATAATGACGGCGTTGATCTTAAGCATACACTGGTCATTATTTATATTACTATTTGTTGCTGTCTTTCCGACAATTCTGGTAAAATCAAAATACAACAGAAAAAAGTATTTACAAAAAGAATCCCATAGTACAAAAGAGCGTGAGATGGCTTATTATAACCGGATACTAACAGCCTTACCTTATGCGAAAGAGCTCAGATTATTTGGGTTTTCAAATGTGTTTAAGGATAGATTCAGGATAATACACAAGACACTTCATTCTGAAAAACAAAAGCTTAGACATGCAGAAATGTTATATAATATCTTCGCACAAATTTTTGCTTTTTTCCTTATAATTATTTCTTTTTCAATTGTAATTGCTCTTTTAATCAATGGGAAACTATCGGTTGGTACTGTAACTATGTTTATACTTGTTTTCCAACGCGGTTATTCAGTTCTGAATGATTTACTAAGATCACTTACCCAGATAGCTGAAGATAATCTTTTCATAAATGATTTGGTGGAATTTCTTGAAACTCCTGCTGTGGAAAATACTAATCCCGGTAATTCATTAAATATACTTAAAAAAGGTATTACCATCGAGCATGTTGGTTTCAGATATAATAACAGTAAACGGGAGGCATTGTCGGATATTAATATATTTATACCAGCAGGGAAGACTACAGCCATTGTTGGAGCGAATGGATCCGGTAAGACTACATTGGTAAAACTATTATGCGGATTCTATGAACCTAATGAAGGTATAATCTGCTATGATAAAGAAAATATATCTGAAATTGACAGATTGTCTTTATTGAAGAATATCACGGCTGTATTTCAGGATTTCGCTCTTTATAATTTAACAGCTCAGGAAAATATTGCGCTTGGAAACACGGAACATACTTTTAATCGTGAAAAAGCAATAGAATCTGCGAAAGCTGCAGGAATTTTCGATCTCTTTGAAAGTTTACCTAATGGTTTGGAAACTTTATTGGGTTCACTTTTTAAAAACGGAGAAGAAATGAGCATAGGTCAATGGCAAAAAATTGCAATTGCCAGAGCATTTTACAGAGACTCTCCTATCTTATTTATGGATGAACCATCAAGTGCCATGGATGTAAACTCTGAGAAACAACTTTTACGAAGTCTTCGCAGCCTTGCAAAAAATAAAACTGTACTTATTATCAGCCACAGGTTGACAACTGTGGAATGGGCTGATATAATTTATGTTTTGGAACAAGGTAAAGTTGCTGAATCCGGAAGCCATAAGGAACTTATGGCTAAAAAAAATCTTTACTACACCATGTATATGTCTAACAGAGGAGAAATTGATAATTAATGTCACGCTATTCTACGTAAGTGTGTCCATAATGACTTTACAAAAATCGTCCAGCGTACCGGATAAAAAAAAGGATAGGTCCATTTTTTCTTAATTTTGTATCTGTAGATCATAAAACTTTTTGAGGGGAATACTCTTTCGGTAACAAACTGGAGTAAATGAAAAGGATTATCAAATCCTCTTAAAGATTTAAAATCTGAGATCAGAGCATACTTTTCCTGTTGGCCTTTAAGTATTTTCAAAAACATACGCTCGTGAGATGGCTTCAGACAATATGAATACTTTCTGATTATTTCTTCCGGCAAAAATGCATTCATATATTTATTGACAAGTAAAAGATATTTGAAAATAGAACTTATAGCCTTACCGGATATACATTCACTTTCAAACCTTTCCCAGTTTAGTTCTTCTGTTTTGTGATTTAACATATTAGTCAAATCGTAGAAACAAGTGAATTGAACATGTCCTGTCACAAAATGTTTGTCGAGATGTAAACATAGGTGCATTAAAAGGTCGTTTGGATAAAAGCCATAAGCTTCTACTCCGTGCAAATTTAAAAGCATTGCCCTTTTACGCATACCTTCAAGATCCACATTATAAGTTTCATTCTTACCGGTTATTCTTATATGAATTTCAACAGAAACACCATTTTTATGCATTGGCATATAGTGGACAATGCCTAAATGATTCTGAGTCATTTCAGATAAATGTAACGGATTATTTATTTCACCATTATAACCCATTTTCCGGAGCTCTTCAACTGCCCGGAGTCCGTCATGTTCCGGTACCAGAAGATCCAGATCACTAAACTGCCTTAAACCAAGATCCTGATAAAGCCAGTCTGATAAATATGAACCTTTTAAAGCAATTACGGGTATACCGATGTCAGAGAATGCTATAATAATCTGCCTGAAGTGTTCAGTCAAAACCATATTTCTACTTAAGGTTTTAAGACTTGCCTGAGTTAACTTATTCAATACAGATCCGGGGATAGTGTTTGCGTTGGCAAGTAAAGGGATTTTCTTTAAAATAAGCGGAGAAGAAGCTTTGTCAATTGCCAGTGATGTAAAAAATTCCCAGTCAGTTACCTTTAATAGTAATGCATCTATTTCATCCAGAACTTTCTGCTTTGGGCATATATCAGCAGCCAGTAGAATTATTAATTCTTCCGGTCTCAAAATCAAATTGTATTTTTCTTTTTCTCTCATTGTAGCATCTAAAAATAAGAAAAACGATGTCTTTATCCAAAAGGAATCAAGACATCGTTTTTGTGATAAGTTTAAAACCTAATAGTAGCTTTAATATTTAAAGAATTTAGAAAACCTTAGTAGTATTAAATGTATTAAACCAATCATTATCCTCTGCCCCACCGGTTGATAACCAATTAGTAAATCTCTCGTAAGCTTCACTCATATTTACACTTTCTCTTGGATATTTGAAGTCAACAGGTACTTTCAGTCCCCATGCAAGATTATCCTGGCTTATATAGTAACTGTTTCCGGAAACGGAAGATGCATCATTATTCGCACCAAAATATCTTACATCAACGAGATTAGTTGGTTTGAAACCCAATACATGTACTTCTACCCTCTTTGTACTTTTACCATTTGTAATTATAAAGAAATTAAGCTTATCACCTGACAAATCTGAAGCTGAATACTTACCTGCAGGGAATTTTATTGTAAATGAAAACTTAGGTGTAATTGCTACATTATTAGAATTTCCCTTACTTGTATTTATCATAATGTTTTTACTACTGCCAAATGAAGCATGAGCATCTGAAAACAGAGGAATAACAACATTTTCCTGAGAAGCTTCGATTTTCTTGTCATTCAATATAAATAAGCCATCAGGTGTAGAATTGTATGTAACAGCTTCAGTGATATCAGAAGCAAGCACATTATCAAGTTGCAATGCTGCAGCAATTGTTTTTGTAGCTCCTGCAGCAAGCAATTCAACTTCCATGCTCATACTTGTTGCTTTATTATTTGCATCTGTCTCTACAGTCTTACTATTTACTCTTATAACGAGGTCATTCATATCATAATCACCATACAATGGCCAACCATCTTCAAATATATAAGTACTTGGACTTTCATCAATTGTTACAACAGGTATAGAAGGATTTGTAGGTTCATTAACTGTTGTTCCGGTATTTAATATTCCTGAACAAGTTTCAATAGTTAAATTTGACCCGTTTAATGATGTCATCTGACCAGGGCTGTTTAACACCCACGGGTTCCACCATTTATTCCCGTTTGTAATACTGTTATTTTCAACTATCAGAGTTCCATTAAAAGTCAGCCCACTACTACAATCCATTATTGGCGATTTGACCAGTGAAGTTGTTCCGGCACCGTTAACAGTTACATTGTCTCTAAAATTAATTTTTGATGAGCCTTTAATCATTGACCCGTCAGACAAATTTAATGTTGCTACATTAAACTGCATATTATTAGCTATTATCGCACCTTTAGTCTGATCAATCACACCACCTTCAAATAAAAATTCACTTTTAACATCTATAGTACATTTGTTTTCAATTTTGCAGCCCCATGTGGTTTCAAATTTATTGAAATTCATTATGCCTTCATTCAGGTATTGTCCTCCTCCAGCATGAAAATCGCTGGTATAAAATGTAGCCAATGGACCATTATAAAATAGACCCGGATTGTTTGTTATTGTTTGAGCTGAAAATTTGCCCAGATTATACAAATTATTATAATTGCTTAGCTCAAGTACATTAAATGAAGCTTCTCCTCCCTTCATTACAAACAATTCAGTTTCCTGTCCAATAAGTATTATTTTATTATTTGTATTAACTATCTTTCCTCCATTCATTACAATAATCTTCAATCCATTTTGTATTGAAAAATCACTTGGAATTGTCCAGGTCGCAGTAACAAATAGTTTGGTTCCGGTTGTACCCCAATGTGTAAAGGTTCCATTATAATCACTGCTGATTACATAATTTGTATTGCTCTGCATGCTTTCGGTTGTCATATTTTTAAGCTCAACAGATCCGGCAGGTACAGAGGAATAATCAGGAACTGTTACGCTTATCCTCTTCTGAGATTTGGATGCTTTTGAAGCAGCCAAATTATCAGTTGAAAGATTTTTAAAATCACAAACAATATGGCTATTAACAGGATATTGTCTTACGAGATTGAGACCTCTTGGATCTGTCTGTCTGATAAAAATAAAACCCTGTGCTTTAGGAATCTCAATTTCAGTATTAAAAATCTGATTACCCTTTACAATACCAGCTGCAATGGCATTTACTTTTTCAGTACTTATTGGATTTGAATTAAAGATCTCCACTAAATACCCGTACTTGCCATTAAACTCATCATTAACTGCAATATTAACCTTTACATTTGTTGTAGTAGAAGATGTGAAACCATTGGGAACCACAACTCCACTTAACGGATTATTGTTTTTCAAATCCGGATTAATATCCTCAAACTCGTTGCGTACACAACTGCCAAATATTCCGGATACAAAAATCATTGCACTTAAGAATAAAACGGTGGTGATTTTTTTCATTTTTTGTTCCATATTTATATACTTTTTCGAATTTACTTTTTTAACATTTCGGAATTTGTAGGGTATCCTTTATTGCATTGTAATATATTTCTCCAAAAATTGTAGTCATTTCTACTACATCCTTATTATATCTTTTGTCATACTGCAATAAAATAATCTACTTATAAATTATTATCCGATACAAAATTAAAACCAATTAATTACCCCAAAAAAAGAGGAGAGAATCAAATAGTAAGCAAGTCTGATTCTGAAAAGAAACAAAAAGGATACATCCATAAAAACAAAAAACACGGGTTTCCCCGTGTTTTTCTAAATACTTTATTTTATGATACTTATTTAACTGTATCCATGTGAGCAATCAAATCAAGTACTTTGTTTGAATAACCCCATTCGTTATCATACCAGCTAACCAGTTTAACGAAGTTGCCATTTAAAGCGATACCTGCACCTGCATCAAAGATTGAAGTACGAGAATCATGAATGAAGTCAGTTGAAACAACAGAATCTTCAGTGTAACCCATGATACCTTTCAATTCGTTTTCTGAAGCAGCTTTAACAGCAGCTTTGATTTCATCATATGAAGCAGCTTTTTCAAGGCGTACTGTAAGGTCAACTACAGAAACATCAGCAGTAGGAACACGGAAAGCCATACCTGTAAGTTTACCATTCAATGAAGGGATAACTTTACCTACAGCTTTAGCAGCACCGGTTGATGAAGGAATAATGTTTCCAAGAATTGAGCGACCACCTCTCCAGTCTTTGTTAGATGGAGCATCAACAGTCTTTTGTGTATTAGTTGCAGCATGAACAGTTGTCATCAAACCTTCTACGATGCCGAATTTATCGTTGATAACTTTAGCCAAAGGAGCAAGACAGTTAGTAGTACATGAAGCGTTAGAAACAACGTTCATATCGTTAGTATATTTGTCAAGGTTAACACCACATACAAACATAGGAGCGTCAGCTGAAGGAGCTGAGATAACAACTTTCTTTGCACCACCTTTGAAGTGAGCTGAAGCTTTTTCTGTAGTTGTGAAAACACCGGTAGATTCAACTACGTATTCAGCACCGGCTTCACCCCATGCAATAGCAGCAGGATCTTTTTCAGCAAAGAACTTAACTTCTTTACCATTGATCATCAATTTACCATCTTTGTTTTCTGCAGTTCCCTGGAACTTACCATGTACTGTATCATAGTTCAACATGTAAATCAGGTAATCCAAATCGATAAATGGGTCATTCACTGCAACGATCTGTACATCGTTTCTTTCCTGAGCGGCACGGAAAACCAAACGGCCAATACGGCCAAAACCGTTAATACCTACCTTAATCATTGTTTTATGCTTATTTTAAGTGTGTAATTAAAATCGACCGCAAAATTACACATATTATGGCAAAAAAAGAATATTTTTTGCCATTTTTTTATATAGGAATATTAACACCCACAGGGAGTTTTACAAGAAATCATTAAAACAATGACAGCAATTGCCATTAATATAATTATCAGCTTCCGTTTCATTTGGCTTTTTTTTGCAAAATAAGTTTTATTACAATAGAACGAAAAATTTATTTAATTTCACAGCATACAGTCGTTACTGTTTATTAAATAACGTCTGAATACCGGATTAATTGCTTTATATAACCTTTGTTTATCATTTTTGGTTTTTCAGTAATAAACCAAATAACGATTTTGAAGTCTTATAATATGCTTATAACTGTTCCAAAAGAATAAAAACATTCCAATATGCAATATAAAAAATTCATTTATGCACTTGCCATCGTCCTGTGCACACTTTCATTTTTCACATCTTGCAAAGAAAAAAATGACAAGAAAAAAGACGAAATTAAATCTTATAAAGTCCTGGCAGTTACTAAAAGAAACATTGTTTTAAAATCCGATTATCCTACCACTCTTCAAGGAAGACAAAATGTAGAAATACGCCCCAAGATTGATGGTTATATTGATGCCATTTATGTAGATGAAGGAGCAAAAGTGAGAAAGGGTCAGTTACTTTTTAAGATTAGCAATCCTCAGTATGAAGAAGCCGTAAGGAACGCTCAGGCCGCAATAGGGGTAGCAGAAGCTGCTGTTGAAACATCGAGGCTTGAAGTTGAAAAAACAAAACCTCTGGTTGAAAAACAGATTGTCAGCAAATATGAGCTTGAATCAGCTATTTTAAACCTTAAGTCAAAAGAAGCAGCACTGATTCAGGCAAAAGCTACTTTGGCTAATGCAAAAGCAAATTTGGCGTATTCAAGAATCGCAAGTCCTGTTGATGGTGTCATTGGCTTGATCCCATATAAAATCGGGGCATTGGTAAGCAGCAATTCGGCTGAACCTTTAACCACAGTATCAGACATTGACGTAATCTATGCATATTTTTCTTTCAACGAAAAGCAACTGCTTGCCATGAAAGATAACAAAAAGGAATCAGGAAAAACTGAAGTTGAACTAATACTATCAGATGGAACCGTTTATCCACACAATGGTAAAATTGATATGATAAGCGGACAAATTGACACAAATACAGGATCTGCTACTGCCAGAGCTTCTTTTTCAAATCCTGATCGTATTTTAAGGAGCGGAGGAAGTGCAGTCTTACGTATTCCACAGACTTATGATTCGGTAATTGTAATACCCCAGAGTGCAACAACAGAACTTCAGAATGTAAGATTTGCTTATGTAGTCAGCGAAGACAATAAGGTTAAAAGTATGCATATAAAAACTATAGCAAGTAGTGACGGTCAGTTTTTCATTGTTACAGACGGGCTAAGTACAGGAGAGAAAATTATACTTGAGGGTGTTCACCTTCTGAAGGATGACCAGGAAATCATCCCTGTTGACACAATACCCGACAATATTTATAACCCTGTCCAATAAACCACATATAAATCTATGTTTAGAAAATTTATAGAGCATCCTGTATTAAGTACAGTCATCTCAATACTAATCGTACTTTTAGGTATTCTGGGTTTGGTAGAACTTCCAATTGCCCAATATCCTGATATTACACCTCCCACAGTAAGGGTATCGGCAAGTTATTCAGGAGCAAATGCCGAAGTTGTAATGAACAGCGTAATAATTCCTTTGGAAGAAAGAATAAATGGTGTTGAAGGCATGACATATATGACTTCTTCCGCTACAAATGATGGTTCAGCCAGCATAAATATTTTCTTCAATGTCGGTACAGATCCCGATCAGGCTGCCGTCAATGTTCAGAACAGGGTTGCTATGGCTTCAAGATTATTGCCGGCCGAAGTCACTCAGTCAGGTGTTACTGTCAGAAAAAGACAAAACAGCACATTGCTGATGACCGGACTTTACACTAACAATCCAGCTTATGACGAATCATTTTTGCAAAACTATGCTAATATAAATGTTGTTCCTCAGGTACAAAGAGTAAACGGAGTTGGCGATGCTTCTGCTTATGGTTCCAGAACTTATGCAATGAGAATCTGGCTGAAACCTGACCTTATGACAACTTACGGTATTGCTCCTTCGGAAGTCAGGAATGCCTTAGTTGAGCAGAATATTGAATCTGCCCCCGGTAAGTTCGGTGAACAGGGTAATCAGAGCTTTCAGTATGTTATAAGATATACCGGAAAACTTAAAACAGTTGAGGAATTTGAGAATATTATCGTCAGATCCGGTCAGAATGGCCAGTTACTCAGACTTAAAGATATAGCAAGAGTAGAACTCGGATCTCAAGGCTATCAGAGTAAGTTGTGGATCAACGGAATGTCGGGTACTAATATTGCGATAAGTCAGACGGCAGGATCAAATGCAAGAGATGTAATCAATGGATGCAAAGAAGAAATTGAAGTAGCTTCAAAATCATTTCCTAAAGATGTCCATTACACTCATTTGGTAGATGCAAACAGGTTTCTTGATGTTTCAATAGAAAAAGTTTTAAGTACAATTATTGAAGCTTTTATATTGGTATTTTTTGTTGTTTTCCTGTTTCTTAAAGATTTCAGGTCATCTTTAATACCTGCTATTTCAGTGCCTGTTGCTATTATAGGAACATTTTTCTTTTTGTATCTGTTTGGTTTCAGCATAAATCTGCTTACTCTTTTCGCACTTGTTCTTGCCATAGGTATAGTTGTTGACGATGCTATTGTTGTCGTTGAAGCCGTTCATGCCAAGCTTGATGCCGGATATAAGTCCTCAAGACAGGCTTCGATTGATGCTATGGGAGAAATATCAGGCGCAATTGTTGCAATTACTCTCGTAATGGCTTCGGTATTCATACCTGTTACTTTCATAAGCGGATCATCAGGTGTTTTTTATAAACAGTTTGGATTAACTCTTGCTGTTTCAATTATCATTTCAGCGGTTAATGCTCTGACTTTAAGTCCGGCACTGGCAGCTTTATTTTTGAAACCAAAAGAAGAAAACGGAAAACACAGTAAAAAAGGTAAAAAATTTGCTGATGCTTTTGAAGCCGGATACCAGGCTACCGCAAAAAAATATGTATCAATTATCAGTAAAATCTCAGGAAATAAAAAGGCAATAATAGGTATTTGCATTGCTTTTATTGCTGGTTTTGCCGTGCTGATTAAAACGACTCCGACCGGTTTCATTCCTGATGAGGATATGGGTACGATATTTGTAAATATAAGCCTCCCTCCTGCTTCATCTATGGAAAGAACGGAGAAAGTCACTGAAGAAGTTGAAAAAGTTGCAAAGTCAATACCTGAAGTGGAAAGCGTACTCAGAATGGTAGGTCAGAACATGATTGACGGTAGTGGCAGCTCTTATGGTCAGGTTATAATAAGACTTATCAACTGGAAAGACAGAAAAGGCGTCACAAACAAAGATGTTATCAACAAACTTCTTAAAGGCACTGCTAACATAAGAAATGCGAAAATAATGCCCCTTTCGCAACCAACTATTTCCGGATTCGGATCATCTGCCGGGTTCTCTTTTGAGTTACAGGATAAAGCCGGACATAGCGTAAACGAATTTTATAAAGTATCTCAGGATTTTCTTTCTGAATTAAATAAAAGGCCGGAAATTAAATTTGCTTCAACTTCATTCAATCCGAACTTTCCGCAATATTTGATGTCAATGAATGTCCCCAAAATTAAAGAAGCCGGACTTTCTGTTGATGATGTAACTGAGACTATGCAATATTATTATGGTGGTTATTACGCTTCAAATTTTAACAGGTTTGGTAAGATTTTCAGAGTAATGATTCAGGCCGATACTTCATACAGGGCAAACATTGAGAGTTTGAGCAAGATTTATGTAAAAAATAAAAATGGTCAGATGGCTCCGATAAATGAATTCATTACCATGACTCCGACATATGGACCTGAAGGTCTGTCAAGATTTAATATGTACTCTTCCATGAGTATAAACGGATCTCCTTCTGATGGTTTCAGCTCAGGTGAGGCTATAGAAGCCATAAAAGAAGTCGCTTCTGAAATGCTGCCTCAGGGTTATGGATACGAATTTTCGGGATTAAGCCGCGAAGAGAACAAGAGCAGTTCACAAATGGCATTGGTTTTGATTTTGAGTCTGACTTTCGTTTATCTTCTTTTATGCGCCCTCTATGACAGTTATTTGTTACCATTTGCTGTTATACTGTCTTTACCGGTAGGATTGTGTGGAACTTTGATATTTGCAAAAATCTTCCATATAGACAACAATATCTATATGCAGATATCCATGATAATGCTGATAGGCTTACTTGCAAAAAACGCGATTTTGATTGTGCATTATGCCAAAGCGAGAAGAGAAAAAGGAATGAATATACTTGAAGCTGCTATTGATGGTTCAAAAGCAAGATTAAGACCTATATTTATGACTTCACTTGCATTTATTTTTGGTATAATGCCATTAATGTTTGCTGCAGGCGCAGGCGCTAACGGAAACCGCTCAATCGGAGTTTCAGCAGTCGGTGGTATGTTGTTTGGTACATTTTTGGGTGTTTTACTGGTACCCGGACTATATGTTCTTTTCCAGAGTATTGGAGAGAAATTGAGTGGAAAAAAAATCAATGAAGCAGAGAAAGCTGAAATTGAGGTATTGGTTAATGAAATATAATTGAAATGGCTACAAGTATTAAAAATATATTTTCCTTATTGATTCTTACAGTTTTTCTCACATCTTGCGGGATTATTACCAAGACTTACAAGGAACCGGATAAATCGCAATATGATAATCTATACAGGGAGACAACAATAACTGACACAACCAACATGGTAAATTTGCCCTGGCAACAACTTTTCACTGATGAAATACTTCAGGGACTGATTGAAGAAGGTCTTGCAAACAACATAGATTTAAATATTGCTCTTGAAAGAATCAATGAGGCAACTGCTACTTTAAATCAAAGTAAACTATCGCTATTTCCAAGATTAAACGGAACAGCCGGTACTACTCAAAAGAAGCTTTCTGACAACACGACACAATCAGACAACTTAAAAACATCACTCTGGGAAGCAGGATTTAATGCCAGTTGGGAGCTTGACATATGGGGAAAACTAAGCAGCGCCAAAAGGGCTTCACTGGCATCATTATTAAAAACTGAAGCCGCAGGCAGATTAATAAAAACGGAAGTAACAGCCAATATTGCAAAATTGTATTATTCACTTCTTGCTCTCGACAACAAACTTGAGATTACTCTGAACACTGTTGAAATAAGAGAAAAAGATGTAAATAGCATGAAGCTATTGAAGGAGTCTGCAAAAGTTAATGGTGCAGCACTTGTACAAAGTCAGGCTAATCTGTACTCTGCCCAGGTCAGCATTCCGGATATTAAACAAAGTATCAGGGAAACCGAAAATGCTTTATGTATAATTTTGGGGAAAATACCCGGAAGTATTAAACGTGGAAAACTTGAATATCAAAAAACAGAAGTAAACTTAAACACAGGAATACCGGCTCAGTTAATAGCTAACAGACCTGATGTTCAGGAATCAGAATTTGCACTCAGAGAAGCCTTTGAAAATGTAAATATCGCAAGGGCAAGCTTTTATCCCACCATAAGTTTAACAGCCAACGGAGGTCTTTCCTCCCTGGAAATAAAAGATTTTTTAGATAAATCTGTTTTTTACAACCTGATTGGAAATCTTGTTCAACCGATTTTTAATGCCGGACAAAACAAAGCCAGACTCGAAATTGCCAAAGCAAGACAGAGAGAAGCTTTTTTGGGTTTCAGAAAAACTTTATTGAATGCTGGCACCGAAGTTTCCGATGCTTTATATTCCTATCAGATGGCTGTTGAAAAAGAGACATCCAGAGAAAAGCAAGTTACCGCATTACAGGATGCAGTAACTTTCACAAAAGAGCTTCTGACATACAGTTCAAAAACTGACTATACTGATGTTCTAATGTCTGAACAAAGTCTGCTGACTGCACAATTAGCATCTGTTAATGATAAAATACAGAAGCTTGATGCAATTGTTAACCTTTACAAAGCACTTGGAGGAGGCTGGAAATAATAACTTTGCTAACGGATACCCAGCTCAAATTTATATTCAGGAACAAGACTTACTTTTTTAATTATTGCCTTATTAAGGTCTGTATCTTTAACCGGAACATCAAGTAAGACCTTGTAACCTGTTTTAAGGGGTGTCAGATCTATTTCCAGACTGTTTTTTTCTGGTATTCCTCCTGTATTTGACAACTGTATCGACCATGGTGTTCCATTGAAATAATTATCTGAAACCAATACTTCACCCTGTCTGCACTGACCCATATCAGCAGTGTAATCAATGTGTATATAAGCATTGTTTAGATGCTTCAGATTCTTTCCATCAATGTTTACATTCCAGCAATTAGTCTCGTAATCTACCTTAAGCGGATTTATTATTTGAGGTTTTGAGCCTTTTGCCACCACGTTACCGTTTACGGGAAAAGTGTAACTCTGAGCATTATCCCATAAAGAATCCGTTGAAACAATAGTTCTTCCTGTATTGAAATAATCTATTACAAGCTTAGCTGCAAAAGCATTTTCACCCATAGCAAAAGGGAAATCAGCCAATATAACATTCTTGCCAATACTCAGATAACCGGTTATATCCATCACATTCAGAGATTTTCTCTTTATTTCCTGATTCAGCCATTTATTATTTAATCTCAACTTACACTCTCCGTCAGAGTAAAGGTAAAGTCTGGCTGATTTAATTTCAGATAAACTATTTATTTCAAATACCCGTGAAAAAAGGTTGTGATACAACTCTTTACTTTTACTTACATCACCGACAGATGTCTTAAACCATGAAACGTTATCAAAAACAGATTTTTTTTGAATCTCAGGTACCGGCAAATTATTACTTATAGCCCTGGATATCAAATATATATTTCGATCTTTCGATACTTTCTGGCTGTCTTTTTTCAAATTTACAGGAGTGTTACCGGACAATACAGTTATCCTGGTTTCAGGCTCTTTATTCAGAATAATTAAATCTTTTTTATTCATATACAAACATGCTTTTGATATAAAAAGATTCTTATTTCCGTTATCATTAAAGAGCCAAACATTGTCAGCTTCAGTTTCGTCTAAAACTATTATTCTTAAGTTTTTACCCTTTGAAGTTCTGATATCGATTTTATTATTTGAACCGGCATTGATACCAGTAATAAGAAATCTGTTTCCTTTAGTATACAGAGGTTTCCCATTTGATTTTACATTAATTATACCATCAGCATCAAGACAAATCTCCGGTTGTACATTCATGGTTTTCAGGAAAAACCATTTTTCTACACCTTTATCATTGATCATGCATAAAGGCTGAGCTGTTGCATATTTAAGATTAACACCTCCCAGGTCCATATTAAATGGCCATATAAACATACAGCTGTCTATTACCTCTACCGGTTTCGCCGGAAATAATATTTTTCCTTTTTCAAGTGAAACCTCAAACTGAACGCCCTTTTGCAAAGGTTTTTTGAAATTTCTGTAATAATTTAAACCAAAAACAAAGCCAGATTCTCCGTCCGACCTTATAGCCCATTGCAAGTCTTTTGTAGAATTTTGATTTGACGGAATGACAGGAGTCATAGGCGCAAGTCTGTCTCCGAACTCATTCAGAAAATAGTGAAGCTTTTTAATCTGATGATAGCTGCCGGCCAGCTCACCTGTTTCTCTGATTGCTGCCTGAAAATCATAAGAGATATCGCAATATTGGTTCCAATACCCTGTTTCATCCTGATTTTCTTCCAGAGAAGTATACTTCCCTATCGGATTCTGCCCACCTGTAAAAACATAATAACCAGGTAAGTTACTCCCTGAGCCAATCTTTGCATAAGTCATTGCTGCACCGTCTATCTCATTTAAAACAGGGCGTCTGTGATATGATATATGATTACCAAGACCTATTTCGCAGGTAAGGTATGGATAGTGCGAATAATCAGTAAATTTCCCTTTTTCTTTAGCGGCAACATCAGCACCAATACCTTCATCGTTTAAAGGTGCATCAAAACAGAAATTAAGATTTTCTTTTGCAGGAATCAGGTTAGTTACCCAAGGCTCTTCAGGATAACCTCCGAATAAGGGTATTACTTCATCCTGTGGGACAGATGCATTTCCCCAACCGGTTACAGTATATAACGGGACATCAACACCGTGCTTTTTAGCAGTCTCTTTGAGCCAGAGAATATGGGCATTTCCGCCCGGACCTCTCCTGTACTCATTTTCAAGTTGCACTCCGATTATTGGGCCACCATCCTTATAGTACAGTCCTGACATTTGCTTTGCGATCTCAGAATAAAGCCTGTCTGCATAAAACTGATATTTCTCATTATTGCTGCGGTCTACAAGTCCTTTTTTGGTGAAAATCCAGTCAGGAGTACCCCCATTCCTTACTTCTCCATGACACCATGGACCAAGCCTGGGATACACAAATAGTCCGTGTTGCTGACAAAGTTTAATAAATGCCCGGAAATCCATATTCCCTGACCAATCAAAGACGCCCTCGGTTTCTTCATGATGAATCCAGAATACATAAGTTGCAATAATATTTATACCATTTGCCTTCATTTTGAGAATCCGGTCTTCCCATTGTTCTTTAGGGCAACGCGAGAAATGCATTTCTCCCATAACAGGGATTACAGGTTTCCCTCCTATTAAAATATATTTATTATTAACAGTGATTTCTTTTCCTGCAGGACCTGGATTACCCATCTTCAGGTGACCTGAGATAATGTTTTGCTTCAGATTTTTGGCATCAATCCTAAGCACATCTGCATTTATAGTTACAGAACAAAATATAATAGCCGTCAGTAATAAACTGAATTTCCTGAAAAGATTCATTTTATAATCCATAATTATAAAGTAACGATATTATCCCCTGATTACTATTGTCCATTGCTTCGGCTTTTTCAAGAAAAAGCCCGGCTTCACTTTTATTGCCTAAACCCAAATGCCCTAATCCCTGCATAAAGAGACAATGAATCCTGTTTTTTTCAGTCAGATCATCCTCCCAAATCAACATATCAGGCAATGAAACAGCAAAATAATCCATTTTAATTTCATCATAAAAATGTTCTTTACCATATTCAATCAGCCGCCTGAATACTTTTTCAGCCTCTTCATATTTATGTAGTTTTTGTAAAGCCAGACCTTTATAAAAAATCTTTTCCGGTTTCTGGTCATTATAAAATATTGCTGCAGCCGGCTCACTGTTGCCTTCTGAGGCTTTAACCCAGAATAAACGAGAATTTACGGTATCTCCCAAACCTTCATATGCACAGCCAAGATAGTAATTTATATCATTATCCTGAGTGCCGGAGAGTCTTCCTTCTCCCAGGTTTTCAGGATATTTGAAACACTCCTCAAGCAGCTTTATTGATTCTTCATATAAATGTTCTTTTATGAGCCTTTTTGCCTGTTCAATTCTGCAAAACAAATATTGTGAAGTAACTTTTCCTTCTCCACCTTCCCACGGATGAAACTTTCGGCAGGAAATTTTTCCCATAGCTTGCTTATAATCACCAATAAGATTAAGTACAGAAATATATTCAAGGTATAAATCATCTCTTTTCACTATAATATCAGGATATTCATTCATAAATCTAAGTCTGTCAGGAACAGGTAACCTTGTTTTTTTATAAAGCTGATCAAGCTCCATAAGCATTCTGGCATCTGACTTATCAAGACCGAATGCCTCTTCCATAAGTTTTAAAGCCTTATTCGCTTTGCGGTACTTGTTGTAATATGCAAGTGCCAGATTTCTCAAAACAAATGGATTCTTTCTATCTATAGCTAAAGATTTTTCCCATATTTCAACGGCTTCTGCATATAGCCGTTTATCATAATATAAATTACCCAGCAAATATGCTGCTTTGGCATCTTTTTTATTGTTATCAATTGCAAAATTGAGTGCTGGAATTGCCTCAATCCTGTTTGGAAAACAATAATCAGCCTTTTGCTCTGTAGCATCCCTTAATGTTTTAAGGAATATTTTATTGTCTAAACCGGCCTGAAACTCAAATAATGCTTTGTAATAAAAGATCATTGGATCTATTGCGGCATGCTTAATAGCAATATCACATATTTTTATCGCGTCAGTATAAAAACCTGCTGAAGAATAGTCAAGTGCTAACTCTTCATAATTGGCCACATTATCACTTATCCTTTCAATAAAATCATTTAATTTTTCCTCGTCTTTATAAATGAGGTGAAGCTCATACAAACAACCGAAATTAAACTGATCTGAAAGAAGAGATTCTTCAATCAATTTTACCGCCTCGGGGTTTCTGCCCAGTTTCCTGAGTAAAGCAACTTTTAGATTTCTGGCTTTATGGTTATTTGTATTTCTTGACAGTGACTTATCAATCTCTTCAATCGCCGTAATCCAGTCATTCCTCATTGAAGACAACTGCGAAACAGTAAAATAACCAACATCCTGCCATGCAGCATTCCAGCATGCTTTATAACAATAGTCATAAGCTTTATCGTATTTACCAAGCAGCTTCAGGCACAAACCAAGATTATAAAGGGGCTCACCATCAATAGGATTCAGATTTCTTTGTTGAATCCTTTCGACAGCTTTATAGAAATAATCAAGAGCTTCATTCAGTTTACCTTTTCTCATCAGCCACAGCCCCATAGCGTTGTTGCACCTGTAATCACCATTATCTCTTTTAATAGCTTCCTGATAATAATCTGCCGGGCAAAAAGTAGCATGTCTGTATTGTTCCAGATGAAGACCTGCTAAATAGAGTAACTCATTGTTTTCCACAAGTTCAGGTACCGGGATAGGTTTGGCAGCTTCAGGTATTTGCTTATTTTCATCCTCTTTAGAAAACCATTGAATCAAGGTCTTATTGTCTGATGAAAGGATTTTCAAACTAAAACAATCTTCAGCAGTGTAATCATTTTTTAATTCTTTGATATAAACTTTTTCCGGTTTCAAATCGGTTACAGCATTAAAGATTTCTGTACCATTTTTTTCAACCTTAATTACAGCTTTGCTTATGGAAGAAGTTGCAAAGGCCTTTATAGTAACAGATTTGACAGAAAAATCCAGATTTATAAGTATATCTTTAGTAGCATTTTTTACTACTCCCAGTGATCTGTAAGGCAAAAAGTACTGAGTGAAACTTTTCTCTTCATAAGGTTGAAGCCATGAGAAGTCAGGTTGATTATCAGTGTATACACCAGCCATTAATTCAATATATGGTCCGTCCTCATCCGTCAGGTTTCTGTCCCAGGCTTTTCCAAAATCACCATTTCCCCAGGTCCATTGTTTTTTACCGGGAGAAACATGATGATCAGCAACATGTAGCACACCTGCTTCAGTATCATTCTCATATCCCCCCAGGAAATTATATTTGGAATTTATCGCCATATAAGAAGTCGGAACCGGGATATTCCGATAATTGGAGATATCCACACCAGCAGAGTAATCTACTTTATAATATACTCCGGTAGCAATCGGAAATGTCGAAACATCACGTTTACCATGATCATAAACGGCATTAACATCAGGTGGAAACACAGATTGGTAATGCTCATTAACCGCAACAGCCGGATTTGCCCACCAAAGAAATGTTTGTGGGAAAGGTGTTCTGTTGTAAACTTTACCTTTGATTTCCAGATAAGCTTTACCCGGATATAATGAATAACCGGCCATACCTTTCTGATGACTCATTCTTTCAATTTCACTTACCCAGACTGTAACACTTCCATCTTCAAATGATTCTATAAAATGGTCAACAGGCATAAAAGTGCTCGGACGATGATGCTGCGGCCAGTTTATTTCTATACCACCTGAAATCCATGGCCCGGCGAGTCCTACCAATGCAGGTTTGATGACTCTGTTATAATATATAAAATGTCTGTTTTTGATTTTATCATAAGCCATTTGAACACGTCCGCCAAGTTCAGGCAAAATCATCACTTTAATGTATTCATTCTCAATGAAAACAGCATTATATTCTTTATCTGTTTTTACGTCTGATACGCTTTCAATTACAGGATAAGGATAAACTGTGCCACTGCTACCCTGATATACACGTTTTTCTAAAAAAACAGGTGCTTTTTCCGGTTTCCCTGCTTCATAGGTTGGTATAACAACCTTTTCTTCCCATGCTTTTACCATATTATTTAGTCAGTGTTTTTTCGATTTCTTCAAGTGATTTGCCTTTGGTTTCAGGTAATTTTTTAATTATAAAGATGAAACCGGCTGCACAAATAAAACTGTATATCCAGAAAGTTCCGCTTGTACCTAACGAACTGTTAAGTATAGGGAAAGTGTAAGTAAGTATAAAACAGGCTGTCCAAAGAGCAAAAGTTGAAATAGCCATAGCCACACCTCTTACTTTGTTTGGGAAAATTTCAGAAAGAATTACCCATGTAACTGGCCCCAGCGACATTGCGTAACAAGCTATTGCCATCACAACAAGCAGCACCATAAACCAACCATGAACATTAAAATAATAGCACGTACCAAGTACAAGATAAATTCCGCATAATCCACCGGCACCTATCATCATTAAAGCCTTCCTTCCAATCTTATCAACAGTATAAATTGCCACATATGTAAAAAGAAGATTTGCAAGGCCGGTAATTACAATATTGAAAAGTACATCTGAAACATTATATCCTGCAGCCTGGAAAATTTCCTGAGCATAATTAAAAATCACATTTGTACCACACCATTGTTGAAACACAGCAAGTACCAAACCAATTATAAGAACAGGTCTGAATGATTTGCTGAACAACACAGATAGCCTTCCACCGGAATCATTATGTATGGCAGATTCAATAGACTCAAGCTCAGATGAAGCATATTCTTTACCTCCGATTTTTTCAAGTACTGTTCTCGCATCAGATTTCTTCCCATTCAATGCAGACCATCGGGGGCTCTCCGGTATGAAAAAAGTCAGAACTAAGAATGCAACTGATGGAACCATTGTTGCCCAGAACATCCATCGCCATCCCCAAATACCGTTCCAGCTTGAAGCTATTAATGTATCATTTGCAACAGGTTCTGCAATAATCCAGTTAGTAATCTGAGCAGCCAGTATACCAATTACAATAGTCAGTTGGTTAAGTGAAACCAGTTTCCCGCGAATATTACCCGGAGCAACTTCGGCTATATACATCGGAGAAAGATTTGAAGCTACACCAATACCTATACCACCAAAAAACCTTGCAACAAGAAACATTACGAACCCTGATGAAGCACCTGTAAAATAAGAAGATATAATAAAAACTAAAGCTGATATAATCAGCAGTTTTTTTCGTCCGTATTTATCTGCCAGAAAACCGGAGGCAACTGCACCAATAATACAACCAATCAAGGCCATACCCATTGCCAGCCCTTGTAATGAAGGATTATTAACAATATCAAAGAAAGGTTCATAAAAAGGTTTTGCGCCACCTATTACTACCCAGTCATAACCAAATAACAGTCCTCCCATTGCAGAGACCAGACTAATACAATAAATGTACTTTGTGTTTATGTTTTTCATCAGCATTTGTTTAATTAACCAACAATATCAGTGATATTTAGATTTATTCAAAAGTATATAAGTAAATAAATCAAAAAAATAGATTTTTTTTAAAAAAAGATAGACAAAACCACTGTGCCCTAAAAATTGCTTACTTTTGCAAAAAATTCCGATAAATGAGAGAAAGAATAATTATTTTGGACTTTGGTTCACAAACGACGCAACTAATTGCCAGACGCGTAAGAGAGTTAAATACTTATAGTGAAATTGTACCCTACAATAAATTTCCTGAAGATGCTGAGGATGTAAAAGGAATCATATTTTCAGGAAGTCCGTTCTCTGTATACGATGAAACAGCTTTCAAAATTGAAACATCAAAGTTTAGAGGAAAATTTCCGGTTTTAGGTATCTGTTACGGAGCTCAGCTGATTGCCAATCAGGCGGGCGGCAAAGTAGAGCCAGCCGGATCAAGAGAATATGGCAGAGCAAATATGGCTTCTTATAAATCAGGAAACAGATTGCTTGAAGGATTTTCAGAAAATTCGCAAATATGGATGTCTCACGGAGATACAATCACATCAATTCCTGAAGGTTTTGAAATAATAGCATCAACAAAAGATGTTCCTGTAGCTGCGTATCATATAAAAGGAGAAAACACATGGGGTGTTCAATTCCATCCTGAAGTTTACCATACACTCGAAGGTAGTAAGTTATTGGACAATTTCCTTAATATCTGTGAATGTTCAAAAGACTGGTCACCAGCATCATTTATTGAAACAACAGTAGCAAATCTTCAATCTCAATTAGGGAACGATAAAGTTGTACTTGGTTTATCCGGCGGAGTTGACTCCTCTGTCACGGCTGTTCTTCTCAATAAAGCAATTGGTAAGAACCTGACTTGTATTTTTGTTGACCATGGTTTGTTGCGTAAAAACGAATTTGAAGATGTATTGAGAGATTATGAACATCTTGGATTGAATGTAATCGGCGTTGATGCAAAAAAATATTTTTACAAGGAGCTGGAGGGAGTAACTGATCCTGAACAGAAAAGGAAAATAATTGGTAAAGGTTTCATTGAAGTATTCAATGAAGAAGCCAATAAACTGCAGGATGTAAAATGGTTAGCCCAAGGCACTATTTATCCGGATTGTATTGAATCTCTTTCGATTACAGGTACGGTAATTAAGTCACATCACAATGTTGGCGGATTACCTGATAAAATGAAACTTAAGCTTTGTGAACCGCTTCGCTTGCTGTTTAAAGATGAAGTCCGCAGAGTGGGTACTGAACTTGGCATGATGGATCATTTGATTAAACGTCAACCATTTCCGGGGCCCGGACTCGCAGTCAGAATCTTAGGAGATATTACTGAAGAAAAAGTCAGAATAGCGCAGGAGGCAGATGCAATCTTCATTGATAATCTTCGTGAATACGGTCTTTATGACAAGGTCTGGCAGGCTGGAGTAATTTTGCTTCCTATAAGATCTGTAGGAGTCATGGGAGACGAACGTACTTATGAAAATGCTGTTGCACTCAGGGCTGTTACTTCAACAGATGCCATGACGGCTGATTGGGCTCACCTGCCATATGAATTCCTTGCAAAGGTTTCTAACGAAATAATCAACAAAGTAAAAGGAGTAAACAGGGTAACTTACGATATCTCATCCAAGCCACCGGCAACTATTGAATGGGAATAAAATCCAACTTTGATTAAAAATTTCAGCGCACTGATTATCATAAATGACAATTTCAGTGCGCTGTTTTTTATTAATCAGCTTTGATCACTTTTTACCGGTTTTCTTAATTGTATAATATATGAAGAAGCCAATCAAAAGAGCATAAGCCCCCAGTGAAGCCCATTGTGAAGCATCGGTTTCAACCCATTTTGTTTGCATAAGGTTTACCCCCATAAAACGTATTGAAGCACTGACAACACCCATCAAAGCACCACCGGCAATAAAACCGGAGGCAAGCAGTGTACCAAGCTCACTTCTATCTTCATTTAATTTTTTATCATTACCTCTCGTTGTTACGTACCAGTGAATCAAACCACCTGCCAATAAAGGAAGATTTAAATCCAGTGGTATAAACATACCCAACGCAAATGCTAATGCTGGTATATTAAAAAACGTAAGCAGTATGGATATCAACGCACCTATACCATATAAAATCCAGGGGGCAGAAGTACCGGACATGAGAGGATCTATTACAGCTGCCATAGCATTTGCCTGAGGAGCTACTAGTGCATCAGGGCCTGTAAATCCATAGGTTTTATTTAAAATAATCAAAACACCACCTACCGTTGCAGCTGAAACAAGAGTTCCAAGAAATTTCCATCTTTGCTGAGTAGCAGGAGTACTACCAAGCCAGTAACCAATCTTTAAATCAGTAATGAAACCACCGGCCATTGATAATGCTGTACAAACCACACCACCCATAACCAGTGCAGACACTATACCACCCGTACCTTTAAGACCGACAGCAACCATGATTACAGAGGCCAGAATCAATGTCATCAATGTCATACCTGAAACCGGATTCGTACCAACAATTGCAATAGCATTCGCAGCAACAGTAGTAAAAAGGAAAGCTATAATACCAACAACCAGAATACCTACTACTGCATGTAATAGATTAAATTCCATTACTCCGAAATAGAAAAATGCAAATACAACCAGTAATGTGATAATTACACCTATGGCAACAATTTTCATAGGTATATCTCTTTGTGTTCTTGGCTCAATAGTCTTTGCAGCGTTTTCATTACCACCTTTCAGTTCTTTAGACGCTAAACCAACAGCACTCTTAATTATCTTCCAGGATTTTATGATTCCAATAATACCTGCCATAGCAATACCTCCGATACCTATATGACGTGCATAACTGCTGAATACAGATTCTGCCGGCATATTTGTAACAGAATCAACAATTGCAGGGTTCAACAAATGAAGTGTGCCATCACCAAGTTGTGCAAGTATTGGAACTATTATCCACCAAACTAAAGCTGATCCTGCGCAAATAATTGCTGCATATTTAAGTCCGACAATATAGCCCAAACCTAAGACAGCGGCCCCTGTATTTATTTTAAAAACAACTTTAGCTTTTTCAGCGAGAATATCAGCAAAAGGTATTACTCTCGATGTAAAGGCTTCGTTCCATGCTCCGAAAGTTGCAACAAGAAAATCATATACACCACCGATAAGACCGGCAATCAATAATGGTTTCGCCTGAGAGCCGGCCTTTTCACCTGATATCAACACCTGTGTGGTCGCTGTAGCCTCCGGGAAAGGATATTTACCATGCATTTCTTTAACAAAATACTTTCTGAAGGGTATAAGAAACAGAATTCCAAGAATACCACCCAAGAGAGAACTCATAAATACTTTTATGAAATTCACTGTCATATCAGGATATTTCGCCTGTAAAATATACAGAGCAGGCAAAGTAAAGATAGCTCCGGCAACAATAACTCCCGAACTTGCTCCGATTGATTGGATAATAACGTTTTCACCTAATGCATTTTTCCTTTTTGTTGCGCCGGATAAACCAACAGCAATAATAGCAATAGGTATGGCAGCTTCAAAAACCTGACCAACCTTCAAACCCAGATAGGCTGCTGCCGCTGAAAATAAAACTGCCATTAAAAGCCCCCACGTAACAGACCATGGAGTGGCTTCAGGATACTTGATTTCCGGTTTCATTATTGGTTTATACTCCTCACCAGGATTAAGTTCTCTGAATGCATTTTCCGGCAATCCGGTATTTTTTTCTTCTTCCATAAAAATTAATAGATATATTTTATTCTTATTGTTTATTTCTATTTGCTAAGGTACTATTTTGAACACTAAAAGAAATCGAGTAGGAGGAAAATAAAATAGTTTTCCTCCTATTTTATTTTCCGACCTC
>CAZCWK010000031.1:0-31257 GCA_964502355.1 uncultured Bacteroidales bacterium | reverse complement strand
CCCGCAACGCATCCTCCGAGCCTTTCCGCTCAAATTTGTTGATCGCGATCAGATTGAACCAAAACATTTTGAAAGCTGGATGAAATGGGCTAAAGAAAATGGTTTCAAACTGGACTTTAATTCAACTTCATTCTCGCATCCGAAATCAGGTGAACTGACATTGGCAAATCCTGATCCTGAAATCAGAAAATTCTGGATTGAACATACAAAACGTTGTCGTGCTATAGCTGAAGCAATGGGTAAATACCAGGGATCGCCTTGTGTACTGAACATTTGGATTCATGATGGTTCAAAAGACCAGACAGTAAATCGTCTTGAATACCGTCGTTTACTCAAAGAATCTCTTGATGAAATCTTTGAAACCAAGTATGAAAACATGAAAGATTGTATCGAAGCCAAACTATTTGGAATCGGTGCTGAAAGTTATACTGTTGGTTCTTATGATTTCTATTTGGGTTATGGCGCTAAAAACAACAAGATTGTTACTCTGGATACAGGTCATTTCCATCTTACAGAAAGCATTGCTGACAAAATCTCTTCATTGTTGCTGTTTACTCCTGAAATCATGTTACATGTAAGCCGTCCGATTCGCTGGGATTCTGACCATGTTACACTTATGAACGATGATACTCTCGACCTTGCAAAAGAAATCGTCAGAAGCGGTCAGATGGACAGGGTAAATATTGGCCTTGATTATTTTGACGCATCAATTAATCGTATTGGTGCTTATGTAATCGGTAGCCGTGCAACTCAGAAGTGTTTCCTTCAGGCTTTGCTTGAACCGCTTACAATACTTCGCAGATATGAGGCTGATGGTAAATATTTTGAACGTCTTGCTCTTCTTGAAGAAGCTAAGGCTTTACCATGGAACGCTGTCTGGGATATGTTCTGTTCAAAGAACAATGTGCCTGTAGGAGAGGATTTCATCGCTGATATCCAGAAATATGAAGCTGACGTAACATCCAAACGTTAATAACGCAAGTCAATGAATACTATACTAGGCTTACTGATTATTGCCATTGGTAGTTTTGGTCAATCCAGTTCTTATGTTCCTATTAAAAAAGTTAAGAACTGGTCATGGGAATCATTCTGGTTGACTCAGGGTGTTTTTGCCTGGCTGGTTTTCCCTCTTTTGGGTGCATTACTTGCTGTACCTGCAGGCTCTACATTATTGGATATCCTTAGTCCTGATGTCAAATCAACATTATTTGGCGTTGAAATGACTCCTGCTTTCGGCTCGATGTTTTTTGGCATTCTGTGGGGGGTTGGTGGACTGACTTTTGGTCTTTCAATGAGATATTTGGGTGTTGCGCTTGGTCAGTCGATTGCTCTCGGCACCTGTTCCGCTTTTGGAACAATAATTCCTGCTTTGTTTTTTGATAAACAGGATTTATTGCATGGATCAGGATTGATATTATTATTAGGAGTAAGTATAACGCTTGCAGGTATCTTTGTAATAGGCTATGCCGGAACCCTGCGTGCCAAAAATATGACTGAAGAGCAAAAGAAAGCTGCTATTAAAGATTTTGCACTTACCAAAGGTTTACTTGTGGCTTTACTGGCAGGTGTGATGAGCGCATGTTTTAACCTTGGTCTAACTGCCGGCAAACCTATTGCTGAAGCTGCGAAAAACTTAGGTGCAAGCGATTTGTTTGCAACTTTACCTGCGACTATGATGGTTACATTCGGTGGATTTCTGACCAATGCGGTATATTGTTTGTTTCAGAACTATAAAAACAAAACATTTAAGGACTATACATCCTCTTCCGGAAAAGTTTGGATAAACAATATTATGTTTTGTGCATTAGCAGGAGTGCTTTGGTATTCTCAGTTTTTTGGATTATCCATGGGTAAAAGCTTTCTGGCCGACAATGTCATAATGCTGGCTTTTTCATGGTCAATACTTATGGCTCTTAATGTTACTTTCAGCAATTTTTGGGGAATTATCCTTAAAGAATGGAAAGGCTGTTCTACAAAAACAATTGGTGTTCTTGTAGCTGGATTAGTTATTCTTATTTTCTCTGTATTTTTCCCAAACCTGTTTTAAAACATATTGTAATATATATTATGCATGTTGGAGGGTGCCTGTTGGCACCCTCTTTATTGTATAACACTTTGTGATCGTGGACATTTTTTTATTGTAAGTGTTTTTCTTACACTTTTTTTTTGGAAGTCTGAAAATTATTATATCTTTACAGCTGTTTGAAGCAGTAAATGTTGCCTTTTTATCCTCTGTAAGGGGTAATTGACGCCGGCTTAAACATGAATTATTTTTTTATATACCTTGAACCACACATGAGTCTGAATATTTCTTCAACATATCGCATTATAATAGATTGGATTACATCTGATGCAATCGATTTTAATAAAAGTAATATATTAATTTTTAATCCTCCATTTATTAACCTAAATTAGAAGTAACATGAAAAAGAAAATCTACTTTTTTCTTATTCTGGCAGCTTTATTTACCGGTGGTTTATCCTCATTTGCACAGGATATAACTACAGGTTTAAAGTTGCATTACACTTTCGATGACATCAATGCCGGTGTCGTTCCTGATCATTCAGGTAACGGACTTGCCGGTACAATCATGGGCGCTGCTGCTCCCACAACCGGTAAAGTCGGACAAGGACTTAACCTGATTGATGCTAACGATTACGTTCAGATGCCTAGTGATATCAATACGGGCATGACTGACTTTACATTTGCTGTATGGGTCAACTTTAATGCAAACAGCGGATGGGGTCGTGTTTTTGATATTGGTAATGGTACTGATGTAAACACTTTTCTCTGCCAGACCGGCGGAGCATACAAGTTTGTTGTTAAACAGGATGCAACGCTTGGAGAACAAGCAGTATCAGGACCGGCTATTGTTTATGGCACATGGGCTCATGTAGCTATAACATGCAGTTATAACGCTGAAGGTATTGGTACATGTACAATGTACATTAACGGTATTCCGGTAGCAAAAAACAACAACTTTACCAATACTTTGGCAGGTATGGGTACAACTTTGCAGAATTATTTGGGTAAGTCACAATATGCTGACCCGACACCAAATGCTGTTATTGATGAATTCCGTGTATACAACAGAGCTTTGACTTCTGATGACATCATGGCTCTTAACGGGGTACCTGTTCAGTTGGTAAGCGCATATAAAGCTTTGACACTCCCCGGTGATCTTACTCAGGTAACTGAAAACATCACTTTACCTACTACAATTGGTAATGATGGCATTACAATCTCCTGGGCAACTAACGATTCAACTGTTATTACCAATACAGGTGTTGTAACCCGTAATCAGAAATATCCAAAGGCTGTAACTTTAACTGCAACTTTGAAATATAATGAAGCTACAATTGATAAAGCTTTTGATATAATCGTATTGCCTATACAAAATATGTCAGAAATTGTAGCTTCATATAATTTTATTGATGCTAACTTAGGTACAGATGCAAGTGGAAATATGACGGTTAAAGATGAGTCTGATAATGCTTACGTAGCTACATGTAAATCAGGAGCTCAGGTTGTAACAATTGGTACAAGTGAAAAAGTTAATGTCCTTTCAATAAAGAACAGTGGTGAATATTTTGATTTCGGCACCGAAATTGGTGAAGCTGTTTATGGTCTTAAAGATTATACGGTGAGTGTATTCTTCCGTAAAGATACTACTGATGGAACGACAAAATGGTCAGGTAATGGACAACCACTATATGGCTTCTCTAATTCTCTTGATTTGGAGCACGATGCCGTAGGAGCTATGTATTATGAACCACTTAGAGCTCGTCATGTTTGTACGAAAAACAATTACGCTGCTGAGGGAGATGCTTTCGTAGGTACAGGTGAACCTAATACATTATTAGGAACATGGCATAATATTACTTACGCTCAGAAATCCGGAGTTGGTGTATTGTATTATGATGGTGCAGAAGTAGCAAGAAAAGATGGTGGTATGCCTGATCCTGCTGTTGCGTTAAAAAGAGCCGGAAAAGCCGGAACCATATACAATAGTATTGGTCGACCATTCTATACAGCTGACCCTAAATTGACAAATACTCTTATTTGGGGATTTAACTTGTATTCTGTTAATCTGTCAATTGATGACCTTGAACCTGTTATTGGTATTCAGGAAAATATCGCTAAACTTGATCAGGCATACAATTCAATGACGTGTGATCTGTATGACCTTATGAGTATGGGCGATGTTATTAAAACTGCTAAGACATATTTACCATATGCATATCCCGGACTTGCTGATTTTGAAGCAGCTATTGCTGTTGCTCAGAAAGCTTACGATGAAGCTACTGTAACTCCGGCTGATATTCAGGCATTGAAAGATGCAATTGCTGCATATTTGAAAACTCAACCTGCTTCTGCTGCTGCTCCAATGGATTATACATTTGCTATAACAAATGCAAGTTTCAATGCAGGTACAGGTGGTAAACTTGATCCTAACAGTAATCGTGATGGCAATCCTAATGGTAATGGTTCATACAGCTATCCTGAAGGATGGACTGTTTATCTTGACCACTCAGGTTGGTGTAATGCTGCGTTCATTTCTGATGCTCCTGCTGAAGGTGCTAAATGTTATGAAACATGGGCTGGAACTATCAGAACATTTGATGTATATCAGGAAATTGAACTTAAGGCAGGATACTATATTCAGTCAGCTCAAATCCGTACAAATGAGACTGCTCATTATACACAACATATTTATGCAATGATGTTGCCCGACAGCACAACATACAATTCAGCAAATCTTGATAGTGTAAAAGCTAATTCAGGTGCTGTTTGGAACAGTGTAAACAATTGGCAAACTCTGTATAACTCTTTCTATTGTCCTGGTGGTAAAGTAAGAGTAGGTTTCAAGGCTAACGGCTTTATGCAGTTTGACAATATGAGACTTGCTTATTATGGTTCTGAAAAACCTTCAAAACAGAATTTTACAACTAAACTTGCTAATCCTGGGTTTGAGGAAGGCGTTGCTGATGGTGTTGACGCTACATCTGTTAAGGGTAAAGGCGGAACATACAAACATCCAATCGGATGGAATGCTCATATAGAACTTGATTCTTTGGCTGATTGGTGTAATGCTGTAGGTATTGATGGTGCTTCAATGTCAGAAGGTAACGGAGGCTTTGAAACATGGGCTACTTCTGGTAAGATTAAAGAATTTAATATTTCTCAATCAATTCAGGCTCCTGCTACTGGTTACTATAAACTTTCTGCTGATTTGCGTTGTGATGGCAGCTCTCCAAGTGCAGATACAACTAAAAACAAATACGATGGTCATGTATATGCTCAGTCTGCCAATATGCCTATGAAGAAATCTTCTGCTTTAGGTGAAGATCCTACTTTGAATACAGGTAATGGTTGGAATGCGAAAGAAGCATGGAAGAAAGTTTCTGTTGTCTTTGAAGCAGGTGTTGGTGAAACCATTAAACTTGGTATAGCATCTTCAAGCTTCATGCAGATGGATAATGTAACTTTGACTTACTATGCAGTTCAGAATCCTGCAACTCCTGCAAGAGTAGCTTATATCACAAAAGTAAAAGGTGGTATGGATGCTAATGCCGATACTATTGCAAATGATGTAATTTATCGTTCTCTGAAAGCAGATCCAAATCTGAACGTAACTTTATGTGCTTTGACTGATGTATCTACAACTGCTACATTTGATCAGTCTAAATATGACGTTTTGGTTATCCAGGAATCTCTTGGTGGTGGTGATCAGATTCTTATGCCTACAGGTGCACTTGGATTGGCTAAACTTACAGTTCCAACATTGTACAATAAAACATATGCAATGAAGAAAAATCGTGCTTTAGGAGCCGGTTCAGGTACTGGTGCTGAAGCTGCAACCGGAGTTTTAACTCTTACTGTTGATGCTGCAAATCAATCTAATCCATTGTTCAAGGGTATTACTTTTACAGACAATTCATTCCCTGTATTCTATGCAAGTGCTACAGATTTAGGTGCTGCCGGAACAAAAGCTTTGAATATTGCTACAGGTGTAACAGGTGTTGACGGTACATTGTTGGCTTATCCTACAGGTATTGCAACTGCTCCTGCTATTTGTGTTAATGATATACCTGCAGGTAAATCAATTGAAGATCAGTTGTTAAAGACACGCGTCATTACATTAGGTATGAACTATGGTGCTATAGCTATGGGTAAAGGTACGAATGTAACTCCTTCCGGAATCAAACTTTGGGGTAATGCAGTTTATGTATTAGCTGGTAAGGATGTTGCTGCCGGTGGTTTCACAGCTATCGAAACAGCTCCTGTTAGCAATACAGTTAATGTAAGTGTATATCCTAACCCAACAAGCGCATTCATCAATATCAAGGGTGCTGATGCTAATTCAGTTATCAGAATCTACAATTTGATGGGTCAGCAAGTGTTCTCAGGTTTGGTTGAAGGTGATGTTGTAAGCGTTGATTTGAGCAAATACAACACAGGTTTGTATATGCTTCAGACTAAGTCTAACGGTAAGACAATGACTACTAAGTTTATCAAGAAGTAATTTTTAGTTACTTACTATATCAAAGGGGTTGTCTGTTTCAGGCAGCCCCTTTTTAATTATATTAGTTTAGAGTATCTAATCATAAAGCTTTCTCCACCTTTAAATACATTAACGCAAAAATCTTCTTAAATTGATTTGCAAATAATTTCAATTTGTATAGCTTAAATCCGAATAATAATTATATTTGTTAGTTTTGTTTTAATTGTTGAAGTAAAGAAAAAATTGCCAAAAACTAATTTATATATAAACAGATGCACTTCACAATATATTCCTTCATTTACTTATTTACGGCACTACTATCAATATTTGTAGGAGTTTTGGCCTGGAAAAGAAAATCAGTTGTAGGTGCAATTGAGTTGTTTTGGGTATATGTTTCTGTTGCATTCTGTTCAACAATGCTGATTTTTGAATCGTCTTCAATGACTGTTGCTGGAAAAGTTTTTTGGTCTCAGGTTTCGTATCTGACTGTACCCATAATACCTCTGTTTTATTATTTCTTCGTTCTTAGATTTACGAAACTGGTTAAATTAAAGGATATAAAAAATAACTGGATTTATTTTATTATTCCGGTAATCACTTTCTTGCTGGCAATAACAAACAGTCAACATCACCTTGTATGGAATGACTTTTCTCAGGTTAATGAAAAAACAAATCTTATAACATACTCTCACGGTATTTGGTTTTGGTTGGGGTACGTTTTGTATAGTTATTCATTATTTTTTATCTCGACTTATTTACTATACATTTATATAAGAAAAAACAGATTTAATCCGTCATTCAGGTTTCAGGGCTGGTTGATTACTATTGCCGGTTTGACACCATGGATATCGAGCATACTGTATATTTCCGGATTAGTTCCTGATATAGATATCACAACGATAAGTACAACTATTAGTTCAGTGCTATTCACCATTGCGATTCTCAAAAGTTTTCTTTTTACATTGAGAACGATTGCAAGGGATGAACTCGTTGAGACATTGCCTGTTGGTTTAATCGTACTTGATAATGAAAATAAGATTTCAGACATAAACGTTTTCGCAAAAAAGTTATTGAAGATAGAAACTGAAGCATATATTGGTTTAAAACCATATCAAATATCAACAGCCTCTGCCTTACTTCTAGATGTTATAGTATCTGATGATCCGACAAAACAGATTGAGATGATTGAAAATGGTGTTTTATTCTCATACAATATTATCAAGAAACCGATAAATGCACTTAAGGGAAGCAGGATAATTACAATTTACGATATTACAGAGCAGCTAATGCGCCAAAAAGAACTGTCGATTGCAAAAAACAAGGCAGAAGAAAGTGAAAGGTTAAAATCTGCTTTTCTGGCAAATATGAGTCATGAAATCAGAACCCCTATGAATAGTATAATGGGTTTTATTACGATAATTCAGGAAGAGAATCTTTCTGATACTGATAGAAAAGAATTTTTGAGAATAGTAAGAGAGAATGGCGACAGGCTGTTAAGAACATTAAATGATGTAGTCGATTTTTCAAAAATTGAGGCAGGTCAGGTAGAATTATCGCCGGAAGATTTTGATTTGAATGAAATTATAAATGATATTTACGGCTTGTTTTCGTCAGAGGCAGGATTGAAGAATATTGAATTAATAAAATCTAAGCCTGTACCCACGGATATTTCATATATAAGGATTGATAAGATTAAGCTTTATTCTATTGTTATAAACCTTATTAAAAATTCCCTGAAGTATACTGAAAAAGGTTTTATCAAATATGATTTTATTTTGGAGAATGAAACTCTTAAAATTTTAGTTACTGATTCTGGAATAGGTATACCTGAGGATAAGCAAAAAGTAATTTTTGAGAGATTCACTCAGGTTCATTCTTCATATACCCGTACTTTTGAAGGAGCCGGCCTGGGACTGTCAATAACTAAAGGTTACGTGAATTTGATGGGAGGTGAAATTAACGTCGAAAGTGAGTTCGGTAAGGGCAGTGTTTTTACTGTAATACTACCTGTCCAAAAAACAAACAATGTATGATTATAACGAAGATTTAAGATTTATAATTCTGTTATAGGATTCGTAAATCCTTTCTTTATTTATCTTTCCCTCATCAACAAGTTCATGAATCAATGTAATCGTTTCAGGTACAATGTTCTCATTGTAAGTCTTCATGTTATTTGAAAAGACCAGAATATCACATCCAGCATTAATTGCCAGCATAATTGCTTCTTTTCTGCCATAATTGTCAGATATCGCCTGCATTTCCATGGCATCTGAAACAATTACACCGTCAAATCCCAATGATTCTCTTAATAAACCTGTGAGTATCTTTTTGGATAATGTTGCAGGGTAATCCGGATCAAGCTTTAGATTAAAAACATGAGCACTCATTATGATTTTGCATTTCTGCTTTCCAATCAACGATTTATAAGGTTGCAGCTCTACACCGTTCCATGTATCCGTAATATCAGTCATTCCTAAATGTGAATCGGAAGTTGCACTACCATGACCCGGAAAATGTTTACAACATGTCAGAATGCCAAAAAAATCGTGTTGTTGAATGAAAATGCCTGAATGTTTTACAACATCATCCCAGTTTGGAGAAAAACTTCTTCCCAAAGCTCCGATAGCCGGACTTTCAGGATTTACATTTAAGTCAAGCACTGGAGCAAAATTAAGATTAATACCCATGTCTCTCAATGTTGAAGCTATACTAGCAGCATAAAAAGATGTACTGTCTTCATTGTCAATTTCACCAATATATTGTGCTGAAACTGTTTTCGGAAATCCATATGTTGATTTAAGTCTGTCTACCGCTCCGCCTTCTTCATCAATCGCTACGATAAGTTTGCTGTTTGAAAATGATTTAAGATCGGTTACAAGTTTCTTTACCTGATCGGAAGATACTATGTTTCTGGGTCTTGATTGTGTCGGGCCATCTTTTTCATATAAAATCACGCCACCAAGATTGTATTGTTCAATATCTCTTACAATATGGTTGGTTTCATCGATTTCTGTACCTCTGAACCCGACAAGAAGCATTTGGGCTATTTGTTTGTCAAGATCAGGTTTTTGTTCATCATTTTCACAGGAAAAGAAAAATAAAGATAAAATCAGAAAAAAAGGAATAAGCTTTTTCATTTTTTACGTGTATGATAAATAGATTTACAAAGTAATACTTTTTTTATTACTTTAGAACTTGTTTTTCCTGATTTTCCTGTTCATCTTTATTTACTTTAAAAACATATGAAACATGGAAACTATAGCCTGGATAGGATTTTCTCAAAGTCTTTTTGCATCAATACTGATGCTTGCAAAAAGGAAAGTCAGCATTCCTGACAAAATTCTAACTGCATGGCTCTTTCTACTTGCTTTCGAGTTTCTCACATGTGCTCTTAATTATGTGAATTTCAAGGTTCCATTATTATCAAGTTCATTTTTATTGTTTAATCCTGCCTTTTATCTTTATACAAAATCTCTTATAGAACCGGCATTTAAATTAAATCTAAAACAAATACTTCATCTTTTACCATTTATATTTTTTGAGTTGGTCGCATATTTGATAGAAGAACCATTTTCACTATCTGGTTTCTTAAGTTCTAACGAAAACCTATGGTTCAGAATGGCTTTTGCGATAGCATCAGTATTTTCCTGGATTCTTTATAACTGGGCAACTTTAAATGTAATTTTGAAACATCGTAAAAGGTTGATGAATGAATTTTCGACAATAGAGAGTCATAAAAAACTTAGCTGGCTCTTTTTTATAGTAATATTCTATAATTTTTTTTGTCTTGCTTCTATTGCTGTTGCTGTTACAGTGATTATTCTACATATTGAGTTTCCTTTGTCTCCGGTTTATAATTATTCAGCGCTTTTGCTGATGTCGTATATTCTTGGATTTTATGGATTGAGACAGGGGACAATTTTCATGGATACAGAATCTGTTGAAACCATTAAGGACAAATATGCAAATTCGACTCTGAGTGAAAAGAGGAAAAAAGAAATTGAAACAATGATTCTGGAACATTTCAACAAAAATAAACCTTATTTGAATCCGAATCTTGATATGAACTCAATTTCCAGTACTTTAAAAATCCCTAAATATCAAATAACAGAAGTCTTAAATAATTGCATTAATATGAACTTTTTCAGCTTCGTTAATGAATACCGGGTTAATGCTGTAAGGGAAATGCTCAGGAAAAATAATGATTATTCAATAGAGGATATTGGTTATGAATGTGGTTTCAACAGTAAATCATCTTTTTTTACCGTTTTCAAGAAACTTACAGGTATGACTCCTATGCAATTCAGAAACACTATAGACAGCAAATAAAGTACAAGTTTTGCAATTTCAAATACCGGACTGATACAACCGGTTCAAATTTCTAAAACCGGACTTTTTAATATTTCAGGTTGGGTAAATTGTTGTGTTTAATTATCACGGACTTTGTAAACCGTAAAAAGAAAATACAATGAAGACAGCAATTTACAAATTCATTTGCTTTTTCATGCTCTCAGCATTATTATTACCTGTAACAGCCTTTTCACAAGACGATAGTATAAAATCAGGTGGTTATATAAGAGGAGTAGGATGGGGCGGCAGTGAGAAATTTGATTACTCAAATATTTTCGGAGAGTTTGCTCTTAATTTAAAGTATAATAATAAGAATACTTTTGCAAAACTTGATTTCAGATTACGTGAAGGTCTTTTCCTGGGTGAAACCAAAACCATTCCTGAACTGAAGGAAGCATATGCAGGTATTCAGACAAAAGTAGTTAAATTTTATCTGGGCAATCAAATTGTTCCATGGGGCAGGACAGATGGTTTCAATCCAACGGACAATCTTAATCCAAAAGACTATTTTCTTCTGACACCAGACCCCGAAGATCAGAGACTTGGTAATTTTATGATCAGGGCAAAAATAGAGCCGTTCAAAAACAGCCTGCTCGAACTCATCGCAATACCTGTGTTTAAACCTTCAGTTTACAGGTTTGATCTTTTTACTTTAGGAGCCGGAACCACTTTTGAAGAAGGAGTAAAACCAAATCTTTCATTAAAAAACGGTTCAATTGCCGGCAGATTAAATTTTGATTTGCCGTTTATTGGATTCTCCTTTTCATATTTTAATGGTTTCAATCCATATCATGGTTTTAAACTAAAAAGTTTTACGATGTCAGAAGCTCCTGAGATTGTATTTATTCCTGATTATTACAGGAAGCAAACAGCAGGTTTTGATTTTGAATTACCTGTAAGCAGGTTGGTGTTAAGAGGAGAAATAGCTTACAATAGTACTCAAGATTATAAACAAAATATGCATATCCCAAATCCGGATTTGACTTACGTGGCTGGTTTAGAGTCTGATGTTGCCGGTATTAATATTATTGCCCAATACATCGGGAAGTACACTTACTCATTTACACCATTGATTGATCCTGTCTTGTCAAATCCCTATGATCCTGTTGATTTATATAATTATGCTTATGGTATGGCTGTAAATAATGCATGGCTTTATAATCGAAAAATAAACTATCAGCAGGAAGAAACCAACAGTGCTTTATTACTTTCATTGAGAAGGTCTTTTGGATTTGATCTGTTGACAATCAGTGCAAGTGGTTATTACAATATTACTTCTGAAGAATATATGTACAGACCTGAAATTAAGTGGAAACCTGATGATCAGTTAATTCTGACTTTTGGAGGTAATTTTATGGGAGGTCCTGAAAACAGTATTTTTTTCCATTCGGGTAAAGTTATGACAGGCATTTATATGGGTTTGACATTCACGTTTTAAATGACAGAATTGATATGAAACATGATCTTTTTATGGTCAGGCACAGAAAATGGTTTATCGTAATACCGGTTATCCTGACGATCCTTATGTTATTTCCCTTATTAAAGTCAAGGATTAATACAGATCTTATGACTTATTTGCCTGATGATGTACCTGCAAGGATAGATTTGAATAAACTTGAATCGACATTTGGTAAATATGATCCGGCAGTATTATTATTTGAAAGTGATGATATTATAAAGGCATCAACTCTTGTAAGGTTGGATTCTCTTAATCAATATTATGCTAATAATCAATATATTAAGCAGGTTATTTCGGTGTTTCAGCTAAAGAATGTCAGTAATGAAGAGGGCTCAATGATAGTGGAGCCTGTAATCAGTTCAATTCCGGCAAATGATAAAGACAGGAATAATTTGAGAAATGAAATTAAAAAGAATCCATTGGTTTACAAAGTAGTGGTTTCTGACGATTTCAGATATACGATTATGTTGTTAAATCCTGCAGATAGTGTATCTGATAAGGATCTGAATAAAACTATTAAAACTGCATTACTGAAATTTCCGGGTAATGAAAAGGTTTATATCGGAGGTCTGCCGTCTTTAAGAAATGATATTCAGCGTATTGCTATCAGAGATTTGGCAATTTTGATGCCTCTCGGGCTTCTGATAATGTTATTGACTCTTTATTTTTCTTTCAAAGAGAAAAAAGGTGTTTTATTGCCATTTTCTGTAGTTGTAATGTCTATTGCTATAGCGATGGGTTTAATGCCATTACTGGGTTTTGATTTCAGTTTACTGGCAATACTTGTGCCAGTAATGATGATTGCTATTGCAAATAATTATGGAGTGCATATAATGACCAGATATCAGGAACTGAATTTCGTGCATCCGGGCTGGGGTATGAAAAGGATTGTGAATGAGTCTGTCAAAAAATTATATACTCCGATTATACTGACTGCATTGACTACTGTTGTTGGTGTCTTGGGTTTGGTTTCACATGTTTTGGTACCTGTAAAACAGATTGGGATTGTTTGTTCTGCCGGTATTCTTTTCGCTCTTGCAGCCAGTTTGTTTTTTATTCCTGCTGTGATGTCGGGAGTAAAAAAGGGGAAGAAGTCTTCTCAATTTGAGGTTAAGCCTGAAGGTATTATCGGTCATTTACTTGATTGGGCAGGTACTGTTACGACTAAGAAGCCATGGTATGTTATTTTGGCTTTTCTGGCATTAGTAATTGTATCAGGAATTGGTATCAATTGGCTTAAAGTTAGTGTCAATCTGGAGGAAATGATGCCGAAGAATAATCCGCTGCGCACCAGTGCTCAGGTTATGAATGATAAGTTTGCGGGTAATAAAATCGTTAATGTGATGTTTGAGGGTGATATGAAGAGTCCTGTAGTACTTCATGCCATTGACGATTTTGATAATCAAATCAGAAAAATACCGGAAGTGGGGAATGTTACTTCTTTTGCTACACTTGTGCATACCATAAGTAAGGGAATGAATCTGCCGGGGGACTCTTTGTATGATAAAATACCAGATGACGGCAACCTGATATCACAATATATCGAGTTTTATAATATGAATTCGGGTACAACCGATTTTGAAAACCTTGTGGATTTCGGATATACAAAGTCTGTTTCAGCAATTCAGTTTAATGTCAAAGATTATAAATCATTTAAAAAGACTGAAAGTGAAATAAGGAGAATTGCAGCTGAAAATAAGTACTGTAAATTGGTTTCAGGGCAGAGCCTTGTGGAAAAAAGCTTGTCAGAGGCTGTTGTAAAGGGACAGTTTTGGTCTCTGGCTTTCGCGATGTTTTCAATAATAATAATGCTTTGGATAATGTTCAAATCTTTAAGCGGAGGACTTATGTGTGCAATACCCTTATTTTTCTCTGTAATATTCAATTTTGGTCTTATGGGTTGGCTTGGAATTGAGCTGGATATAGCCACTTCTCTGTTGTCTTCGATTTCAATCGGTATAGGTGTTGATTACACAATACATCTTTTCTGGAGAATAAATCATGAACTTCAGCATGGTAAGTCCTGGGCAGAGGCTATTTCATATACTTTAAGATCTACAGGCAGAGGTATTTCAATTAATGCATTTTCAGTGATGATCGGTTTCTCAGTCCTTTTCATTTCGGGACTTACAATACTGAAAGCTTTTGGTTTCCTCATAATATTCTCGCTGTTGATTTGTCTTTTATGTGCTCTTTTACTTATACCGTCTTTGACTATGTTGGGGAAACCAAATTTTTTGTTGAATCATAATAAAGCTCAGGAATAATTTAAAAATCAAACTTATGAGAAAACTGAATTTATGTTTATTGGTTTTGTTTTTGTCTGTTAATTATTGTTTTGCTCAGACAGCTCGTGAAATTGTGACTAAATCAAGTGATGTCGTAAATCTTGAGTCTACTGAAATGACTGTAATCCTGAAAATTTTTGATGGTAAAGGGAACTCAAGAATCAGAAAAGTTACAAGTGCAGCAAAAAAGTATGGCGATGTTCTGAAAAATAAAATCAGGTTTGAATCTCCTGCAGACGTGGAGGGCACGACTATTTTGATTTATGATTATAAAGATAAGGATGATGATATCTGGATATATCTGCCTTCAATGAGAAAAACCAGAAGGATCATTAGTACTGAGAAGGGGAAAAGCTTTATGGGCTCAGAATTTTCAAATGCGGATATGAGCAAACCCAATCCTGACGATTATGATTATAAATTATCGACGGATGAAAGTGTTGATGGAAAGTTGTGCTGGTGTGTGGAAGCCACTTGTAAAAATAAGAGTATTGCTTCTTCAAATGGTTTCAGCAAAAAGATTTCTTATATAAGTAAGGGTAATTATCTGCCTTTAAAGTTTACATACTTTGATTCCAAAGGTCAGATTTTTAAGGAAATGCTTTTTGGCGATTACAAAAAGACAAGTGAAAGCAGCTTTTTCGCGTACAGCATGATTGCTAAAAATCTGAAGACCGGAAGATATTCAGAAATGAAAGTTGAAAAGTTCAATACAGGGAAAAATCTTATTGAATCAGCATTTTCTGCAACCGGTTTTTTTCAATAAATGAACAGATAATGTATTTTCGATTTGGTGGATTTAAAGAGCTTATTTGAAATTTTGTATTTCAAATAACCTTGTTATAATTAATTATGTATGAAACGATTTCTAATTATTGTTATTTTCCTTTTGGCTTTGGTTATCCGGGCATTTCCGGTTGAGTTGGATATAGAGATGACCGGCATCAGAAATTCAAAAGGTCGTATTCGGGTTGCTGTTTTTATTAATGAAGTCCAATTCAAAAAAGAGCAACCTCAAAAAAGCATAATGTATGATAAATCAAACCTTATAGATAAAAAAATAGAAATATCTATTTGCGACCTGAGACCAGGAATATATGGTATCGCTGTTTTGGACGATGAAAACGATAATGGCAAACTTGACTATAAATTATTTATTCCATGTGAAGGCATCGGGTTTTCCTGTTATGAACATAAACTAAGAAAACCCGATTTTTCTGATTTCAGTTTTGAGTTAAAAGATGGTTTACAACAAAGATTAAAAATTCAAATCAAGTACATTTTGTAATTTTTTAATTTCATCGATTCGATTGACGAAAAATCTTATATCACTTATGGGAATAAACATTTTTTATACCATCCTCACTTAATATCAGAGGTGAGTGAGAGCTCCGGAATTTAATAATTAATGGTAATTCCGCCTTTAATTTCGGTTCCGGGCAGGGGCAACCCACCGTAATCCTGATATTGAGTGTTAAATATGTTGTTTATATCAAGATGTAATGAAAAATAATTCTTTTTCCATAAAAGTCTTAAATCACAAAGATTGTATGAAGAAAAACTCTTGAGTTGTTTATCAAAATAATCAGTCCAGGTTCCGGCACGGTCATACCAATTGGAGCTGAGTTTTCCACTGAGCTTTCCGGTTTTCTTTTTTTCAAATATATCAAATCCAAGACTGATACCAGCCTTATTTCTAAGGTAATCAAGCGCGTATTTAGAATCATAACCTTCAGCATTTTTATCCAGATGTTGATAGCTGTAATATAACTCTAAAGTCTTAAAGTGATTAATATCCAGTTTGATTTCTGTATTCAGGTTAATACCTGTAGCATTTACCATTGTCAGGTTTTGGCTTTCCCATTTTAGTGAATCAGGATTTTTAACCCAGTCAATAATATTTCTGCCGTTTCTAAACCAGAATGTAGCATTCAGATTAAGTTTGTCGCTTTTATAAGACCAGCCATTTTCAATATTCAGAGCTGTCTCAGGATGTATGTTCTGATTTCCTTTGTGAGTTGCAGCTGTATAGTATAAATCAGTAAAAGTCGGCAGCCTTAGAGATCTGTTTAATGATATCCATGTTTTAAAACCTTTAGAAATATGATATGTTACATCGGTACCACCATGCCAATATAAACCGTAATCACTGTTAAGATTCCCATTTAAACCGGCACTTATATCAATCCGGTTTAATGTTAAAACCTGATTTACATAAATACTGGCATTTGTTCTTCCTTTTTCTTTAGTGAAGAAACCATTACTGTCGAATGGATCGTTTTTTTTCTTTTCCATGGCTAAACCAAGAACATTACTGTAAATATGTTCGTTCTTAACTTCCAGACCAATAGTTGTATTTGATACTTCTGTGAATAATGTATACTTGATATTCAGACCTTTAACATCTGTTAAATGGTAATTGTGATTAGTATACCATTTTGGATTATTTTCCATGTTTCTGAAAAGTTCAAATCTGTCATGATGCAACCGATCATTAACTGAAATATTTAATCTGCTGTAATCAGAGGATTTAGACCAGCTAAGCGATGAAAATAGAGTTTCAGTGGATTCAAATTGCCTTGGATATGCAAAACTGTAAAAGCGGTTTGCGCCATAGTCTTTTTTCTGAAAACCTGTTTGAAAGATAAGTTTGCCTTTGATAAAATTGTTAGCAGAAGTATTAAAATAAATATTAGATGTCTTGAAATCGGTATTTTCAATGTATCCATCACTTTTAGTGACAGAACCGGATAGGAGAGAAGACCATGTTGATTTGTTGATTGATATAGATGCTATTCCTTTTAGATATCCAAAGGAACCATTAGCAAGCTGAACTTTGAGATTTGTCTTTTTCTCATTATACCCTGTTGCAGTAATCAGGTTTATCGCTCCGCTAAAAGCGTTTGAACCCAGCATTCTTGCACCACTTCCTTTTAAAATTTCAATTTTTTGTATTTGGGTTAAATCTATGGGGATTTCAAGATTGTAGTGTCCTGTTTGCGGATCTGTTATATTTACACCATTAAGAAGTATCAGTACCTGATCAAATGATCCGCCATTTATCGAAATATCAGTTTGAACTCCTTCATTGCCTCTTTGTCTAATGTCAATGCCCGGTATTGGTTTCAGTATATCACTTATTTCTCCTGCCGGAAACTCCTCAATCTCTTTTTTACCGATTGTAGTATTAGTAGATGAAAATCCGGACCAGGGCATCGCAGGATTGTCCGTTATTTCTATTTCATCAAGACTTATTTCATCTTCTGAAGTTTTTAAACTGTCCGCCTGGGCATAAACCTGCTGGTATTTTTCCTGTATCAGTGTGCATGTGAATGTTACAATACAGATTTTTATCAGCTTATGCATACTTGCGAAAACTGAAAAACTTTTTCGTGACCAACGTTTAAAATAAATCAGACCTGATTTTCTTTTGTTATTCATAATTTTTTTTAAAATAAAAACCGTCCATGATAGAAAATCTCCTTTACGGAGATGATTATCATGGACATTTTATAAATTAAATCCTTTAAGCTTTTATTTGGAAGGCTCCCAAAAGCAAACTTTTGGTGAACTTATGGCTCCCTCACTTTTTAAAGCTTTCATGGCTTTATCAACTTCTTTTCGGTCAAGACCTGTCAATTCAACAATTTTACCTGCATTTACAGGTACGCCTGCCTTTTTCATTGCTTCTATTACTACTTCTTTAGTTTCCATAAGAAAATATATTTAATAATGATTATAATGAGTCAAATATAAAATTAAAAAACATATTTTCAAAATAATCCAATCACTCCCATAGTAATATACATCCATGCTACATACCTGACAAATTTACCCAGCAACATTGATAAAGCTGTAATTAATGCATTTGCTCTCATGTATCCCAATCCAACAGCCAACAAGTCTCCGACTATTGGAACAAAAGTAAAAAATGCAATATATGCTCCTTTACCTTTAAGAAAAGAAAGGGCTTTATTTAATTTTTCTTCTTTTACTTTCAGGTATTTTTCAATCCATTCAACTTTTCCCAGATGACCTATCCAGTAACATGTCATACCTCCAAGAAAATTACCTGCAGTAGCTGCTATAATACAACCCCAGCTGTTAGCACCTACTGCCAGAAGACCGCTTAAAACAAGTTCTGAACTAAAAGGCAAAATGCTTCCTGCAAGAAAAGTCGCTATAAAAAGACCGAAATAACCCCATTCTATTAAAAAATCCATATGATAAACCTGTATAAAATTGAAATGAAATTTAGCCCACACTTCTTCAGAACTATATGAAATGGGTGTTTTGGATTAAAATGTACCTATTAACGCATATTCCTGTGTGTTACAAAACACCTGACTATATACATGAATACCAATACGATTTGTTTCAATCTTTCTGTCAAGCTGTAAAACCGGATGTCCTGGTTTCACTTCAAAAAAATCAATAAGTCTTTTATCTGCTTTAATAGCAAAAATCCTTTGTTCCCCGCCTTTCATTTCAATCTGATAATTTAATCTCAATATGTTGAACAGAGAAGCGTTCTCAAGATTTCTCATAGTAAAACGGGGTATGTTGATATTAGGCAACATAGTAATATCAAAAAACAGAGGTCTGTTATTTATGAGCCTTAACCTTTCAAAGTATATACAGCCGGCATCTTTTTCAGCATCAGAAATCTTATATCCAAAAGCTTCTTTCCAGGGGCGAAGCTCAGGTCTAACAATAATCCTGGTTTGCAGGTTATCACCTATGGCAGATGTAGTACTTTTTAGAGATAATATGCCAATACCTTTAGGTTTTCCTGTAACTATACTCCCTTTTCCCTGTTGCTTTTGTATGAATCCATCTACAACCAGTCTTTCCAGTGCATTTCTTACAGTTGGTCTGGCAACATTATATAATGAGCTCAGTTCATGCTCTGAAGGTAACAGGTCTCCGGGCAGATATGTACCATTTTCAATCTGGTTACGAAGAGTTTCGTAAACAACTCTGTAATGAGGTATTTTATTTGTTTCCTGCATTTACTAAAAAATTGTTGCAAATATAATGCATTTATATATCTCACAATAAACAATTTTTTGTTTCAATTGGTTATATTTGATATGTAATCTCCACCTACTTATGAAACCTGAAAAAACTACCTTAATAAAATTAAGAAATACTGCATACCCGGCTTTAATATTTCTTTTTTTTATCACTCTTTGCTTTATAATTTTTAGTTTATCTGAAAGAGAAACACTAAGAAGAACTGCTGAGCAATCTTTATCAGATATTTCAAATTATAAGGCTAACTCCATTTCAAATTGGTATAAGGAAGAAATAAGTGACGCTGAATTGATTACCGGAAGCAAGAATCTTTTAAGAGAAACAGAAGAGTATCTGAACTCAGGTCTGAGTGATTACGATTTTGAAAAATCTATAAACCAGATCAAAACAGAGCATTCATATTCAGATATTTATGTTTTTAACACCCAAGGTGAATATCTACACTCATCTAATCCTGCAATAGCATATGATGATTCTCTGGAATTAAGAAATCTTAGTGATGCATTATCTTCAGGCAAGACCTTTGTATCAGATATTTATATCTCAAAAAACGATAAAAAAAGATATATAGACATTTTTACTTTTATAAAAAATGATGATGATATTGCTCTCGCTTGTGTTCTGTTCAGAATTAAACCTGAAAGCTACCTTTCAGAAAGATTTCAGAAATGGCCAATATATCATGATAGAGTAAAAACTACAATAATTAAAAAAGATAAAGAAGGAAGAGTATTTAAATACAACGATTCAGATACTACTAAATTATGCTGGATAAAAATTGACACTTTAATATCTGATAATAAATTAACTCTTTCGAATAAATCAGGTTTATATTTTAAAGGTTTAAATGATGGGGAAAAATTTATTTCAGTGTCAATAGATATTCCTGATACCCCGTGGTCGGTAATTGTACAGTCAGAAAAAAAAGCAGTATTCAAAACTTTAAACATGAAGTATCTTGACTATATAATTGTAATAGTTATTATTTTTCTATGCTATTCGACCATAATTTATATTTTTATTCATATTGATTACAGTAAAAGTATCAACAAAAAACTCAATGAAGAAAAAGAAATAATTGAGTATAAGCAAAGGTTTGAAATGTTAATGGATCTGATTGATGAAGGTGTGCTTATTACCGATAGTTCAGGTCTGATAACAAGCATAAATATTAAATATCAAACAATGACGGGATATTTATTTAATGAATTGATAAAAGTTCATGTCGATAATGTTTTTTCCCTTATAGATAATGGCACAGGTATAAATATTTTTAACTTCAGACAGACTCTTGTAGAACATGCAGGTTTGATAAATTACTCTGATGTTCAACTGGTTGTCAAAAATGGCAGGTCTATTCCCGTCGTTTGTGAGATTACTCCTTTAATGGATGATTCTGATGGTCATTTGGGTATCATGATATCTGTCAGAGATATCTCTGAAGTACAGAATATACATAAAGTTATCAATGAAAGTGAAGATTTGCTTTTGAAATTATTTCAGAATTATCCGGATCCTGCCTTATTAGCTGATATTTACGGAAATATTAAACAGGCAAATGTCATATGTAATGATGTTTTGGGTTATACAATGACCGAAATGAAGAGAATAAAGGTAAATGATATTTTCCCTTATAATAATTTGATTGATAAATACTTTGATGAAAATAAAAATATTTTTTCTGATGTCAGAAAAAAAATAAAAGTAAAAAGGAGAGATGGTTCTGAATTTAGCGCTGAAGTATACTTAAGTATAGTTAATTATAAAAACAACCGGTTAATTGAAATATTTATAAAGAATTACACTGAAAACGAGGCTTCAAAGTCCGGGTTTTCATCTGAAGGTGAAAATCTTAAAGATGCATTGATTGCTAACATGAATCATGAAATAAGGACCCCTCTGAATGATATAATTGGTTTTTCTCACATTATAAGAGATAAAGGTTTAACTTCAGAAGAAATCTCAAAATATGCTGATTTAATTAGCTCAAGTAGTGAGAGACTACTGGGTATGTTGAATAATTTAATTGATATTTCAAAAATAGAAGCAGGTTTAGAGAGTATAAATAACAATACATTTTTAATAACAGATCTTATTAAGAGCGTTTATAGTGAATATATTAATTTGGCCAAAATTAAAGATCTGGAATACAGACTAACTATTCCTGAGAACAGTAAAGGATTAAAAGCTGTAGGCGATTATTTAAAGCTCAGCACAATTTTGTCGCATTTCCTGTCAAATGCTTTCAAATTTACAAACAGAGGCTATGTTGAGATTGGTCTGAATTTCAATGATGAAAACATACATTTTTTTGTAAAAGATACCGGTTTACCTATTAAAGAGTCTGATCAGAAAAAAATATTTGAGAGATTCTTTCAATCCGATGTATCCATATCCAGTGGCGTTGATGGTGCAGGGCTGGGTTTAGCTATTTGTAAAGGTTATTCAGATCTTTTAGGGTGTAAGATATGGTTTGAAAGCTCAGGAGAAATTGGTAAAACGTTCTTTCTTGAATTGCCCAGACAACAAAAATCATGATTATTTTTTGACATTATCTTGCTGGCAGGTATGGGCAAATTGTATAACTTTGGGCTTATAAATAATCTTTTATGTTCATGCTACGCAGATTTCCCTCTTTATTACTTGCTTTTATAATTACAATAAGTACCATTCAAGCTGAAATGATTGATTTGTCAGGAAAATGGCAGTTTCAATCAGATGTAAATGATGTTGGAGTAGCTGAATCATGGTTTCTCAAAAATCTTGGGGACAGTATACAGTTACCAGGATCGATGGCAGAAAATCTTAAGGGTAATATACCCGATTTAAAAACTCGTTGGACAGGAAGTTTATACGACAGCTCATTTTATTATAATCCTGATTTGGAAAAATTCAGGAAAGAAGGAAATGTAAAATTCCCTTTTTTCCTTACACCTGACAGGCATTATATTGGTGCTGCGTGGTACAAGAAAACGGTTACAATACCTGCCGGCTGGAAATCTAAAAGAATAATACTATATCTGGAAAGACCTCATTTTGAAACCAGGGTTTGGGTTGATGATATTGAAGTGGGTAAAGATAGTTCACTATGTGTTCCTCATACATTTAACTTAAGCAAATATCTTGTTCCCGGAAAGCATTCTATTACCATCAGAATTGATAACAGATTAAAAGAATACAATGTTGGTCAGGATTCTCATAGTGTAACTGATCAAACACAAGGTAACTGGAATGGTATTGTCGGAGATATAGGCCTTATTCAGGGTGAAAACGTAAGCATTGACAATCTTCAGATTTATCCTGATTTGTCAACCAGAAAAGCTTTGGTAAAATTGGAAATTACAAATTCTACCGGAAAAAGTGTTAAAGCAATTATTGGAATGCAGGCAAAAAGCTTCAATACTGATAAAATTCACAAACCTAAAGCCATTACTAAACCGGTTACAATTCCAACCGGACATTCTGAATATGAGGTTGAATTTGACATGGGTGAAGGTATGCTGACGTGGGATGAATTCAATCCTGCTTTATATAATATGGAAACCAGGCTGATATCAGGATCTAAAGTACTTGACAAGAAAGAAACAACATTTGGTATGCGTGAAATATCCATTAATGGCAAATGGTTTTACCTAAATGACAGAAAGATACAACTCAGGGGTACTGTGGAAAACTGCTGTTTCCCGTTAACGGGATATGCACCGATGGATGTTGATTCATGGGTAAGAGTATTCAGAATTTGTAAAGAATACGGTCTCAACCATATGAGATTTCACTCATATTGTCCACCTGAAGCAGCATTTAAAGCGGCTGATATTGTCGGATTTTATTTGCAGGCAGAAGGTCCCAGCTGGCCAAATCATGGCTCATCATTGGGAGATGGCAAACCAATTGACAAATATCTTATGGATGAAACTAAAAGACTGACTTCAGAATATGGTAATCATCCTTCATTTATAATGTTGGCAAGTGGAAACGAACCAAGGGGCCGATGGGTAGCCTGGGTAACTGAATTTGTCAAATACTGGAAAAAGACTGACAGCAGGAGAGTTTATACAGGTGCTTCTGTAGGTGGTAGCTGGGCATGGCAACCCGGGAATCAGTATCATGTAAAAGCCGGTGCACGTGGATTGAGCTGGGATGCAATGCCTGAATCATATTCAGACTACAAAAACAAGATTGATACAGTATCGGTTCCTTTTGTTTCGCATGAAACCGGTCAATGGTGTGCATTCCCGGATTTCACCGAAATAAAAAAATATACCGGTGTAAACAAAGCCAAAAATTTTGAACTTTTCCAGGAAAACCTGAATGATAACGATATGGGATTACAGGGACATGATTTCATGATGGCATCTGGTAAATTACAAACTCTTTGTTACAAACATGAAATTGAAAAAACTTTGCGTACACCTGATTATGCCGGATTCCAATTGTTGTCACTTAATGATTATTCTGGTCAGGGTACTGCCTTGGTCGGTGTTTTAAATGTTTTCTGGGAAGAAAAAGGATATTGTAATTCTTCAGATTTCAGAAAGTTTTGTGGACCGGTTGTGCCATTAATAAGAACATCAAAATTTGTATATCAGTCTGATGAGCATTTGACAGCGGATGTTGAGCTGTCTTATTTCGGTGAAAATTCTTACGAGGTAATTAAACCTGAATGGATTCTGAAAGATGAGTTTGGAGCTGTTTTGTTATCTGGTAAGTTAGAAGAAAAGGCCGTTGAAACCGGCAGTAATATACCTCTTGGCAAAATTGACATTGATTTGTCATTTATCGGAAAAGCCGCTGAAGTTAATCTTGAAATTAAACTTGGAGATGCTTCAAATGATTGGGATTTTTATATTTACCCTTCAAACGTCAAAATGCCATCAGCCGGTAATGTTATAATTGCCTACGAATGGAATGACGATATTAAAAACAAACTTTTAAATGGGAAAGATGTTCTTCTGATGGCAGCCGGCAGAATTGAATATGGCAAAGATGTAGTTCAGACACTCGCACCTGTTTTCTGGAATACTTCCTGGTTTAAAATGAGACCCCCTCATACTACAGGATTGCTGATTAATCCAAATCATCCTGTTTTCAGAAATTTTCCAACAGGCTATTATGCTGACCTCAGATGGTGGGATATTATTAATAAGACACAGGTTATGCAGCTGACAGATTTTCCCAAGGGTTTCACACCATTGATACAACCTATTGATACCTGGTTTTTAAACAGAAAACTGGGTATGTTGATCGAGGCGAAAGTGGGGAAAGGCAGACTTATAATCAGCAGTATCGATCTGGATGAGAATCTTCATAAAAGGCCGGTTGCCAGACAGCTGTATATCAGCATACTGGACTACATGAATTCTAATAAATTCAGGCCACAGTATTTGGTAGATCCTGAAGTTGTTAGCGGATTATTTGAAAAGGCCTCCTCTAAAAAAGCTACTTTTACAAAGGATGCTCCGGATGAGCTGAAACCTGAACTTTTTAAAAAATAAATCGATTTTAAACTTACAGGATAAGAATATATCTAAACATAACTATAAATAATACTTTGAAACGTTCATACGGCTTCCCGTACGACCACATTGTGAATAATAAATAAAAAAAAATGAAAAAGCTTTTCCTGTTATTTATTATGATGATTTCAATTCATCAAACCTTCGGCATTTCTGCTCAGTGGCCTGAAATAAATACTCAAAACAAGCCTGGTGTTCGTTGGTGGTGGCTCGGAAGTGCTGTTGATCAAAAAAATCTTACCTGGAATATGGAGCAATTGTCTCAAGCCGGAATAGGAGCTGTCGAAATCACACCAATTTATGGCGTAAAGGGTAACGATGCCAATGATATAGAGTTCTTGTCTGACAAATGGATGAGTATGTATAATCATGTCCTGGTTGAAGCTGAAAGGCTAAATATGAAAGTTGACATGAATACGGGTACCGGATGGCCTTTTGGAGGACCTCAAATCAGTGCAAAGGATGCCGCAGCTAAGCTTATAATAAGGAAGATTGCGGTTAAGGCATTGCCCGGGGGGAGGAACAACAAGCAGGATATTATCATTAAAGTTGATGATAAAAAACAAAAAGATGCTGTATTGAAGGCTATCTTATTTAATGGCGTTGATGGCATTAGAGAAACAATTCCTACAGATATACTCAAAGACAGTCTACTTAAATATGGTTTCCCTGAAGACGGTATTCTTTATGTCCTTTATTCAGGCAGAACGTATCAGCAGGTTAAACGTGCTGCACCCGGAGGAGAAGGGCTTGTAATGAACCACTTTTCAAAAGATGCAGTTGAAAAATACCTGAGTAGGTTTGAGGAAGCATTCAACAGAAATTCAGCAAAGTGGCCGGATAATTTCTTTAATGATTCATATGAAGTGTATGGTGCTGACTGGTCAGATAACTTAATCAGTGAATTTAAAAAAAGGAGAGGCTATGACATTACAGAGTATATCCCTGAAATGAACGGAGAAGGTGAACCTATGGTGAGAGCCAGAGTTATTTGTGATTACAGGGAAACATTATCGGATATGTTATTGGAAAATTTCACCAATACCTGGTCAAAATGGGCTAAATCGCATGGTGCTAAAACAAGAAATCAGGCTCATGGTTCTCCGGGTAATCTTTTAGATCTCTACGGTTTGATAGATATTCCGGAATGTGAAACCTTTGGTATTACTGGCTTTGATATTCCCGGACTGAGGCTGGATTCTGTCCATAAAAAGAATGACTCCAAACCCTCAATTATGAAATTTGCGTCATCAGCAGCGCATGTTACGGGTAAGACATTTACTTCATCGGAAAGTATGACATGGTTGACTGAACATTTCAGGACATCATTATCCCAGATTAAGCCTGAAATGGACCAGTTGTTTATTAATGGTGTAAATAATGTTTATTACCACGGCTCTCCATATACTCCTAAGGATGCCCCATGGCCCGGGTGGCTTTTTTATGCTTCTATTCTGGTTAATCCGAATAATACCATATTCAGAGATATTTCTGGCTTAAACGAGTATATAGCCAGAGTTCAGTCCTTTATGCAGTCCGGGACTCCCGACAATGAAGTTCTATTGTATTTCCCGATTTATGATATTTGGCAGACCTGGAATAAAGGCGCTTATGTTTCATTTGACATACACAAGATTACAGAGAAGCTACCTACATTTGAGAATATAGTCAATGAAATAAGAGATTTGGGTTATGATTTAGATTATATTTCAGATAAACAGATACTTGCAACAAATGTTGATGGTAAGTCTCTTGTAACTCAGGGAGGAAAATATAAAATGATAATGATTCCCGATTGTAAGTATATGCCTGTTGAAACCGCACAAAAGTTGTTGAAACTAACTAAAGAGGGGGCAACGGTTGTATTTTTAAACCGCTTGCCTGAAAATGTACCGGGATTGAATGAATATGAAAAGAGACAGGCTCAGCTTAAGGAAGCAATCTCAGAATTTAAGTTATTTCCTGTAGTGTCTTCATATTCAGGTAAACCTTTTGGAAAAGGCAGGATAATGTTTGGCAATAGTATTCCTGATATTCTCGAGCAGGTACCTTGTAAACTTGAAGAAATAAAATCAAAAGGTGGTGCTGATTTTATAAGGAGAAGAGTTGATGATGGATATGTTTATTTCATCTCAATGCTTAAAAATAAGTCTGTTGACGGATGGATAAAGCTTGGAGTTAATGCCAGATCAGCTGCGATATTTGATCCATTAACCGATAAATGCGGGAATGCCGGTATTTTGGATAAGGATGGTAAAACCATGATATACCTGCAGATACAAGCAGGACAATCATTAATTGTAAGAACCTATGATAATATTGTTATAGAAAATCAACCATACCCTGTTTATGAGGATGGAAAAATTGATTTTTATAAAGAATCGCAAACGCCTGCTTCAAAAACATTAAAAGCGGATAATCCCGGCATACAATATATTAAAACTGATTGGTCATTTTCTTTTATAGATGGAGATCCAAAGATTGCGGGAAATTTTCAAATGAAGGGACGTCCGGTTTTATGGACTGATTTACCGGTTTCTAACAGTAAAGTGTATGCCGGGACAGGCAGATACACTACTCAGTTTAAAATGCCGAAAACAAAAGCAGATGAATGGCTGCTTGATTTGGGTACTATATATGAGAGTGCCAGGGTTACAGTAAACGGTCAATATGCCGGCATGATCTGGAGCCTGCCTTCCAGGCTGGATATCGGGAAATATCTGAAAATGGGTAAGATCAATACGATAACTATTGATGTCACTAACCTTCCTGCCAACAGGATTTCGGATTATGATAAACGGGGAGTGGAGTGGAGGATTTTCAGGGAAATTAACCTTGTGGATCTTGCTTATAAAAACACAACGTATGATAAATGGCCTGTGATGCCTTCAGGTATATGTGGGCAGCCAAGATTAATACCTTTATTTTTAAATAATAAGATTAATAGCAATAACTAACCATAATAAAATAACTTTAATCAAATGAAAAAACTATTTACTACAGCTGCTGCTGTATTGTTGGGATTATCATTTCAGGCGTTTTCGTCCGGCGTCTCAATAGATATCCAGACAAAAAAACCGGTTGCATCAGTATCGAAGGATATGTATGGTATCTTTTTTGAGGATATCAATTTTGGAGCTGACGGTGGGCTGTATGCCGAAATGGTAAAGAACAGGTCATTCGAATTCCCTCAATCACTTATGGGTTGGAATTTTTTTGGTAATGTGGTTCTTGATACAAAAGGATGCCCCTTTGATAAAAATCCCCATTATGTAAGACTTGGATATTCAGGTCATGGTGAAAAACATACCGGTCTTGAAAATGAAGGTTTCAGAGGTATGGGATTTAAGAAAGATGCATCATATCGCTTTTCTGTCTGGGCAAGGGTCTCTTCAGGCGAACAGAAAATCAGAGTTGAGTTTATTGATGAAACTAATGAAGTCATCGCTAAAAACGAGCTTTCTTTTAACTCTTCTGACTGGAAGAAATACAGTGTTGAAATAAAATCTCCGAAAACTGTAAACAAGGGTAAGTTGCGTATTTTTCTGGTTTCAAAAGGCAATTTAGATCTTGAGCATATTTCCTTATTTCCAGTTGAAACCTGGAAAGGTCGTGAAAATGGTTTAAGACAGGATCTGGCTCAGGCACTTGCAGATCTGAAACCTGGTGTATTCAGGTTCCCGGGTGGATGTATTGTTGAAGGTACTGACTTAAATACAAGATATAACTGGAAAAATTCTGTTGGTCCTGTAGAAAATCGTCCATTAAATGAAAATCGCTGGCATTATACTTTCCCTCACAGGTTTTTTCCCGATTATTTTCAGACTTACGGTTTAGGTTTCTTCGAATTTTTCCAACTTGCTGAAGAAATTGGTGCTGCTCCACTTCCTGTTTTAAGTGTTGGTTTGGCATGTCAGTTTCAGAATAGAGATATGAAGGCTCATGTACCTGTCGATCAGCTTGATCCATATGTACAGGATGCCCTTGATTTAATAGAATTTGCAAATGGTCCTGTAACAACAAAGTGGGGAAAGCTAAGAGCTGATATGAATCACTCTGCACCGTTTAACATGAAATATCTGGCGATTGGTAATGAACAATGGGGAAAAGAGTATCCTGAAAGACTTGAAGTCTTTGTTAAAGCTATCAGGGCAAAATATCCTGAAATATTGTTAGTTGGAAGCTCCGGTCCATCTGCAGAAGGTGAGTATTTTGATAATTTATGGCCTGAAATGAAACGTTTGAAAGCTGATCTTGTTGACGAACATTATTATAAGGCACCTGAATGGTTTTTTGATAATGCTGCACGTTACGATAAATATGACAGGAAAGGTCCTAAAGTTTTTGCAGGAGAATATGCTTCACATCATTCTCCAACCAAAAAAGCAAATAATTATCTGGCAGCACTTTCTGAAGCAGCATTTATGACCGGTTTGGAAAGAAATGCAGATATGGTCAGGATAGCTACTTATGCTCCTTTATTTGCGCATGTGGATGCATGGCAATGGAATCCAAACCTTATCTGGTTTGATAACCTACGCAGTATGAAAACTCCTGATTACTATGTACAACAGCTATACAGTAAATTCAAAGGTACTGATGTATTATCTGCTACTTCAGCAGGCAAACCTTTGACAGGTCAGGGTGGGCTTTATGCAAGCTCGGTAAAAGACAGCAAGACTGGTTCGATTATAATTAAAATAGTAAATAAGGAAGCTTTTGGTCAGGTTGTTAAGTTTAATCTGAAAGATTTCAAACAAATGGTTTCAGAGGTATTGTTAACCAGAATGCAGTCAGATAATCTTTTGGCTGTAAATTCTCTTGACAAACCTGATGCATTAGTTCCTGAAGAAATTGAAATGGAACTTGTTGGTAATACTTTTGAATTTACTGCACTCCCTCAGTCTTTTAATGTTATTGAAATTAAGGCTTCTTCTTTAAAGGTTTCTGCAAAAGGTAAAGAACCTGGTCTTAATGCTAAAACAGGTAAGCTGACTGTTTTTACTATCGGTGATTCAACCGTTAAAAATGGTGACGGAAGTGGTAATAACGGCCAGTGGGGATGGGGAGCATTCCTGGATAAATTTCTTAATCAGGATTCATGTGTTGTAATAAACAGAGCTCTTGGTGGAAGGAGTAGTCGTACTTTTATTTCAGAAGGCTTGTGGGATAAAGTATTATGCAAGTTGAAAAAAGGTGATTATGTTTTATTGCAATTCGGTCACAACGACGGAGGCCCTTTCAATACAGGACGTGCCAGAGCTTCTCTTAAAGGTAACGGAGATGAAAGTCAGGATTTTGTAATGGTTGAAACCCCTGCAAAAGATACTGTAACTGTGCATACATACGGGTGGTATATCAGAAAATATGTTACTGATGCAAAAGCAAAAGGTGCAATACCTGTAGTTGTAAGCCTTATTCCAAGAAATGACTGGAAAGATGGAAAAGTAATCAGAAATGACGATTCTTATGCATTATGGGCGAAGCAGGCTGCAGAACAGACAGGAGCTTATTTCATTGATTTGAATAAGCTTGTTTGTGACAGATACGATGGTATTGGTCAGGATGTGGTATCGACTTTCTATTTCGGAGATCATACGCATACATCTCTGGCAGGCGCACAGATTAATGCCATGATAGTAAGTCAGGCTATTAAAGGATTGAAAGATTGCAAGCTGGCCACATTTGTTAAATAAGTAATTTAACTGTATGCTTATGTCTTTCACGCTTTTTGCCGTGAAATTTAAATCTTAAATTTGCTGAGGTTGTCAAAAATAGGCAACCTCAGTTTATTTTTGAGTCATTCTGCTTAACTTTGCAAAAACTAGTATTATGAACCGTTTTTTTCATGTCTGTGCTGTTCTGTTAGTCCTGTTTTGCTGCAATTATGCAAATTCACAAAACAATAAATTATGTGAACCAATTGTAACATCCTGGTCTTTGGCTGATATAAAGAATAAAGTTCCTGAAGGTTTCAATATTTATGGCAAACCAGATATTGTCGAGACTGTTTTTGGAGAATCATTACATTTTAATGGTAGGAATAACGTAAGCGTCTCCGCGATACCATCTTTTCGATATAATACATAGGTTCTATCTTTG
>CAZCWK010000030.1:1801-32259 GCA_964502355.1 uncultured Bacteroidales bacterium | reverse complement strand
TCTCCTGATCTTTGAAGTATGCATAAATTAATCTCAATCCTGAATTTACTCCACGACCCTTTAATGATTTACAGGCAATCTTTTTCACTTTGATTACACATGTTTCTAAAGTCAAATTGTCTATACGAAAACTAAAAGTTGGTCTCGCATCAGGTGCAGCAGTCAACACTTGTTTTACCACATATAAATCATCATTGAGTGTTTTGTACCTTTTTAAAAGGATTTTTAAATCTTTTTGAAATTCGGTTATTTCTTCAAAAATCATTGTTCGTCATTTTCGTCTCCATAGTTTCTAACAGAGAAAGGTGCATCTCTGTAAAAAGCTAATTCGTAATTTATTTCTTCTCCTTCTTTTGTGGCAAGCCATGGCATATCTTTATGGGAATAATTGCTGATTGCAGAGGCCGACCAATCACTCATTTGCTCAATAACTTTGTCAATCACTTCTTTTTCACTTGCTTTCAATCCAGTCAAATCGGCTTTTTCAAGAGGAATGTAACGGGTTTGCATCTTGTCGTAATACTCTGTTTTTATCCTTTTTATCATCCCTTTATCTATCATCTGACCAATGATTGTATCTAACTTTTGTGGAACAGGTCCATAAGGCAGTTTCCGGTATTTTGCACCTGTCAAATGTTCCTCGTATAATTCGTAGTAATTGAAATCAGAAAAATAAAGCAATTTGTAAAGTACCGTTTCTCCAACATTGGGTTTACCTGCACATCTTTCTAAAATGTATAGCAACACATTTTTGAACTTTTTGACTTGCAAAGTCGGGATAGAAATTCGTTCATCTGTTTTATCTGACTTTTCTTCGGATTTGCCTTCAATATCCTGGCTAACAGAAAAATTGTTGGACATGAAATCATCCAATGAAAAATTCAGAATTAAGGATAACTGTTGCAATTCAAAAATATTTATACCTCTATTACCTAACTCTATTTGAGCCAAAGACGGTCTGGATATTTTGACACTTTTTGCTAAGTCTTCTTGTGATAACCCTTTCATCTTACGAAGTTCAGTTATCCGCTGACCAATTTGTTTTTGTGAAAGTTTTATGTTCATATCTACCTGTTTATATCTATATAACACTTCAAAGATAAGATATGTTTTAATTATAAACAAATATATGTTCGCGAATCATACAATAACTACGTTTCTTGTTTATTTAATTTGTTTTCTGAATAAATCCGCTCTCTCGAAAAAAGATTGGTTTTCGCCAAATTCCATGTATCTGCCCATCTTTCCTCCACAGACAGGACAAGATCCTTCTACTAAAATGTCATTCAGGTGATTCAACATAATCTCTTGAATATTTGATAGGGGCCTACCTTCTTTGCATGTAACGCAATAAGAATTATTCAACAAGAGCTGGAATACCTTTTGCTCTGCCTCATTCAGTAAAATGTGCATTTGAAAGTCGTTTATCTTAATGGTTTTGCGTTCTTTCATATTCTTGTTTCCTTATGTATTATAATCTGCTTCTGGTTCCGATCTATCAATTCGGATTACGAGTCTGTACAGCAAAATATGTTTGAGCAAAAGCGATTTGTTCTTTTCGGGTATATCAGTTTTGTGCGATTAAATAACAAGCGTAGTGGGTAAGCAATAGGTCATCGATTTCTTTTTCGGCACCCTTGGGCATTGATATCGTTTTCCTGACATCAGGAAAATGATCAGAGATGTTCTGTCCTGCATTTTCATAATATGCTTTACGCTCAGTTGCTAATAATTTGTTATACATTTGTTCTCACAAATATACAAAAACTATCAGCTATTTATTATTCAAAAGCTTCATGATTTTTTAAAAGTTTTCCAATCTGGAAACTCATCCGAAACGTACGTATTGATATTTAATACTAAGATTTTTTTGGCCAGCGTTTAGTAAACTGCACCCGATTACTTATTGCAAATGATAAGGGCTCCGATTACTCCGGGGATCCATCCGCAGCATGTAAGGATAAAAACCAGGACAAATGAGCCGCATCCTTTGTCAACAACAGCCAAAGGTGGGAAGATAATGCACAATATGACTCTCCATAAAGACATAATAGTTTGTTTTGATTGCTGGTGTAAAGTTAGCAGGTTTTTTGTTTTTTCTTGATTTGCGTGGATAAAATAGCTTAAGTTAGCTAAAAGTTAAAAATATCAAACGTGGCGAAAATAAATACTATAAATGTAGTAGATAGAAAATATTTGTAGTATGTTTGTCGTGATTCATTTATGTAATTGTATTTAATTGTAAATCTTATTAATACTAAGCCGGCATGAGAGAACTAACAAAAGCACAGGAAGAAATCTTAATGGTTTTGTGGGAAATTAAAGAAGGTGCGGTTTCAGACGTGTTGGATAAAATGAAGGAACCTAAACCTGCATATACGACTATAGCTACCGTAATAAAAGTATTGGAGAAAAAGGAGTTTGTGGCTCACAAGACTTTTGGCAAAACCAATGTCTTTTATCCTGTCATTTCGAGGCAGGAGTATGCGAAATCCATAATGAAACACGCTGTGAAAGGTTTGTTCAATGGCTCACTCAATCAAATGGTTTCGACGTTTGTGAAAGAGAAAAAAGTGAGTCTGCAGGAACTTGAGGAGCTTAAAGACATAATTGAAAGTGAGATAAGTAAGAAAAGCGGGAAATAAAAATATTTAATATGGAAGCATTTGTCTCATATATTTTGATTTCAACTATTTGTCTGAGCATTTGTTACATGGTTTTCATCTTGTATCAACGTAAAGAAACCAGACTAAAGCATTTGAGAGCCTTTCTTTTGTGTTCGATGTTGGCTGCGATGATTTTGCCATTCTCTAAAGTCAAGGTGGATTTACCTGATAATTTAAAAGTTGATGAGAAGATAATTGATTACTATACTAGTTTGTTTGAACCGGGCAAAATCCATGCTTTTAAAGATGTTGGAGCTGAGGCTCTTCAACAAAACAAAATCTATCGGACTAATGGAAAGAGTAGTTTTGTAAATGAAACCAATCTTCGGCCTGATAATTTTGGACAGTATTATTCAGATGCGAAGCATAAAACTAATGTAAGTGATAAAGCTGCATTTTCACTGGAAGATCAGGCTGGAAATTCAGGGACAACGTTTGAAACAAATTGGCTATCTGTCTTAACAGGAGTATACCTGATAGGATTTGCTTTTTTATTGCTGAGGATGTTGTTTAGTCTTGCTGTTTTATTCAGATTGTATTTTGTGTCAGCAAAAAAACGGCAGGATGGTTTCACAATGCTGATAAATGAGTCAGTAAAAGCACCTTATTCATTTTTCAAATGGGTCTTTATTTCCAAGAAGTTGTTTACGGAAGGGGATTACAGAGAAATAATTTTACATGAAAAAGTTCACGTATCACAATATCATTCCATCGACATCATTGTCATTGAGCTGTTATCGGCCGTAATGTGGTTCAATCCTTTTGTGTGGAAGATGAGAAATTCGGTACAGCTGGTGCATGAATACCTTGCAGATGAAGGAGTGCTCAATACCGGCATTGACAGGCTACAGTATCAGGCACTCCTGGTTAATCAGGTCGCGGAAGAGAGATTAATCTGCCTTTCTTCCGGTTTTCACCAATCACAAATTAAAAAACGATTAATCATGATGACGAAAAACAAAACTGATCAGAATCCAAAGTTAAGGATTTTGTATTTATTGCCAATTGTGTTGCTTCTTTTTATCGGAGTGGCTTATGTTAACGGGCAGAAAAAGGCAATAGTTGAGAATGTTACTAAGAGTGTTGCTAAAAATCATTCAATTAGTAAACCTGAAGTAGTAAATGCTAATGAGGAATCAAAGTTTGCAAGTTGGTTTACTGAAAAGTGTTATAATGGAATTGTAAAACATGATATATGTTTTATTGTTGCCGAAGACAAAGTAATAAGAACAAAAGAAGAGTATTTTTCTATAAATCCATTGGATATCGATACTATCTATTTGTTTAAAGCCGAAGATAGTTTGGGACTTAAAGCCCGGATAAAGGAAAATTACAAAGAGTATGCTTCCATAGCAGAAAAATCACTTGCAATGCTGCTTGTTTATAAAAAGGATATGTGATAAAACAAATGTTTTATGATATATAAATGGAGGATAAAAAAGGGGATCAACTCCCCTTTTTTATAATTCAGTATTTATGGTTATACCTGTAATCCTGGTTAAAGTCCTTTATGTATTTGTACATTTCGGTTTCGGCCTGAATAATGTCTTCACATTCTCTGGGGGGCAAGTATAACCTGATGTCTGACTTCTCAACATAATGGTAGTTTGTGTCCCAGTAAATAATTTTCTTTTTGGAATATATTTTGCCATACACTGTAAGCTCTCCACTTGCTAACTGGACTGAAAACGGGATTATTTTAATGACGAATACTTTTTCTTTTCTCATGTTTGATTAATTATTTTTCAAAATAGGAGTTGCGTACTTCGTTGAATTCCGGTGCGCGCATACTCTGCAACTTGCGGCGGGGAGAATCAATTGTTGTTTCCTTTTAACTCATATATCATTTTATCGACATCAAGAGATGCAATGTAAGACTTGAATTCATCTACCACTTTCTGCTTTTCGGCATCCAGCACGATAGTACTCAGGAAATCAACAGCCTCATTTTTTCTGCCAAGATAACATAAAACAACGGCTTTATTGGAAATTGCATCAATATCTTCTTTTGAAATACTTATCCTGCTATTATAAATATCAAGTGCATTGCCAAAATAATCATTAGCTTTCTCTTCATTTCCTAATACCTTACAGGCGAAACCTGCTGTCACAAAAAACTGAGGCATATATCTGGTAGTCTGAAACTGCTTATCGTTGAGCACGTTTTCGGCAGTCTGCAGGGCGTTCTCCATCTGTCCAAGCTGAAATTCGCAATGCATCTTCCTGAGTCTGGACTCAATATGATCAGGGTTCTCTGAAACGGATTTGTTGAACATTTCCAGTGCTTTTACAAAATCAACAGTTCCGGATGCATTTGGTTTCAACAAATCCAGTCCCTGCTGGTATGCAGAAACCGGATTGTTTACATCAGAGGTTGCGGCCTTGTCTGCCTTTTTATGACAGGAAATAAGCGTTAAAATGATTATTAAGAAAGATATTTTTTCTTTTATCATGATCGATTAATTGTTTTTCCCAAAAATAAAGTTCCGTCACTTAATTATTAGCTGTTAATTGATCCAATCACTTAAAGATCCAAGAGCTTCAGAATCATATATGCCAAAACTATTAAATTTCTCAGCGTCCTCGATTACTACATGATTTAACTTTTCTTTGTCATTTACAAGACCAAGTTTTTCTTTATCATGGATATAAATAAGATTAAGATTATCCTTGTCTTGATAAATACCAAGATCTTCTTTGTCAGAATAGGAAGCCTGTAACTCAGCGTCAGTTATAATGAATCCGAGTTTTTCCTTGTCAAATGCTTCGATTTTCTCAGCATCAGTAACTCCAAGTTTTTCCTTATCCAAAGTTCCGAGTTTTTCAGCATCTTCAATGCCAAGTTTCTCGAGATCCATGAATGAAAGCTTCTCCATATCGTTGATGAGCAATCTGTTAAAAGATTCTTTATCAAATATCTGCAGTTTCTCTGAATCAGACAAAAAAGGTTTATTCTCGAAATCCTTCAAATTGCTTTTGTTTCCAGTAAGAACAGCTACGTTTATCTGGTTTAACATCAAAATGTCATGTATACGTTTAAGTTCATCTGTTTTACCTGATTTATCCCCTTTGACATATTCAGACAGAGCATCAATCATTTCGCCAACTCCCCGGTTTCTGTAATTACATTGAGCAATTACATTGTTTGTCTGGTTAATTAAATCTCTAAGCGCAGAAGGATCGGTTTCTTTGGGGTTAGTCAATGCGGAAAGTGCCAGCAGAAGATCAGTTCTGGCTGACGAAAGATATTTATTATAGCTTTCAAGTGATTTTATTACATTTTCATTTTTAGCTTTAAAACCAGACTCAGCATTTACGATATCTAAAGCTGACTTGATTTCTTCCTGTGTTTTCAACACATTATAATAATGGAATGATAGGAATTTTCTCATTTTTTTGAGTTGGGCGGTATCAGAAACCAGTTCATTTTTAAGCTCAACTTCATTTGGGGCCAACTGAGAATTTCTGTAGTTGTTGATTTTGCTAATTGTGCCGGCAACAGAATTCTTGTCTACATTTGGGTAATCTACCAATATTCCAATTAAATAACCAATAATCATCGCGAAAACCATTCCTGCAACAATTAATAATTTTGAGTTCTTTTTCATAAAATGTAAAAATTTAAAGTTTTTTTTGTGATTCTTTTTGTCTTTTCAAGAATAATATGTGAGCAATTATTTTGAAGGATTTTAATTTATTCATTGTTTTGAACCAACTCATCGGGAAGATTCTTCTTCGCTTTCAGACCAAGGTTTTTCATCTTGGTCGCCTGGAGTACCAGATTGTCGCTGCCTGTAGTCAGTTGTTTATAAGATTCGACATAAGCGGACTGAGCTTTATCAAGATTTTTTCCGATATTTTCTAGATTTTCAATAAAGCCTACAAACTTATCGTACATCTTAGCTCCACGATCTGCAATATCAAGAGCATTCCTGTTGTGTTTCTCCCTTTTCCAGAGATCAACAATCAGTTTTAATGACGTGATAAGATTTGTCGGATTGAGCAGGAGTATTCTTTTTTCGTAAGCAAAATTCCATATATCTGGATCTCCCTGTAATGCAGCAATATAAGCAGGTTCGCTCGGGATGAACATCATTACGAAATCAAGAGATTTGTCATAATCATCATAACCTTTTGTACTTAACGCCACAATATGGTTTTTGACGGCTGCAACGTGGTCAGCCAGTTCTTTCTTCTGAATTTCAGGATCTTCGGTTTCAATATAACGTGTAAATGCATTCAGCGAAACCTTGGAGTCTATAATGACATTTCTGTTGTCGGGATATTTAATAACGGCGTCAGGACGCATTTTTTTGCCTTCAGCATCAGACCTTAAAGGATTTCCCTGATCGTCAGTAAGCTGGTATTCCATGAAATATTCTTCCCCTTTTCTCAAACCTGATTTTTCTAGGATGGTTTCAAGTATCATTTCTCCCCAGCGACCCTGAGTCTTGGCTTCACCCTTAAGTGCGCGGGTAAGATCACGGGCTTCCTTGCTGATCTGTTGGTTTAGCTCGGCAAGCTCCTTAACTTTTTCACCAAGGGAAAAACGCTCCTTTGATTCTGTAGTGTAGGTGTCATTAACCACTTTTTTAAAGTCTTCAATATTTTTACCAAGCGGATCGAGTATATCCTTAAGGTTATTTTTGTTAAGCTCGGTGAATTTTTCGGTTTTGGTTTCAAGGATTTTATTGGCAATATTTTCAAATTCAAGATTGAACTTCCTGCCTAATTCCTCTATCTCGGTTTTCTGAGTTTCAAGCTTTTCTTTCAGCGCGTTATTGTCTGCAAAGGCGGAAGCCAGCTTTTTATTCAGATCATTATTTTCAGCAGTTTTTTCAGCAAGATCTTTTTTAAGGATAATAATGTCGTTTGCTTTTTCCTCAATTGTTTTGCCGGCAAATTCAATATTGGCGTTTGCTCCCGAAAGCAGATCTTTTAATCCTGATATAGTGTTTTCATATTCAGCTATTTTGTTTTGCTGCCCGGTTATAATCTCTTGTCTGTCAGATATTTTTTCGCTTAAGGCTTTCATCTCACTGTCAACAGTTGCTTTGTATGCGCCAAACTCTTTATCCAAAGCATTGAATTTTTCCTGAGCTTTATCCTTCTCTACCTGGATCGTTGCATTGATTCTTGATTTAGCTATGAGCCAACCAATAATTAATCCAATCAATACTCCTGCAACTGATAATATGATTTCCATTTATTTTTATTTATTATCTGATAATGCTGGTCAGTTGTTACTGACCATGTTTTAACCTTATAAAATTACATAAATAACTCAACTTCCCGCCTCTGTATTACAAAGTAAATAATAAATTGCTCATTGAAAAAAATTTACAACCTCATATTTTTACCAAACCATTACATTTTTTAAATTAATTGCATGTTGCTAGTTTACAAATAATTCAGTTGTCAGCATATAAAAATGTTTTAACAGAGTTAACGTCTGTTTTGTTATATTTATGCCCGGTAACAGATAATTTTTTTCTTTGGAATATATGGATTGGGGCGATTTATACTATCGTTTTTTAAATAGTTATACTAAACAGGTCATAGATGAAGTCATATCTCTTGTGATTCAGCTTTTGCCCTATGTCATTATCGGTACTTTCGTAACAGTTATCATTAAAAGATATACCACTGCCGAAACCTTCAAAAAGTTTATTTCCGGTAAAAACGTAATGCTTTCTGTCATTGTTGCGGCTTTGTTAGGTATAGTATCACCTTTAGGAAGTTATGTCGTAATACCATTATCTGCAGCATTAGTGATGGCAGGTTTACCTCTCGCGCCTTTGATAGCTTTTGCAGTGTCTTCTCCGCTTATAAATCCCAATCTTATCATACTCACAGCTGGCGCACTTGGTACCGAAATGGCTGTAATGAGATGTGTAAGTGCTTTTGTTTTAGGCGTTAGTGCAGGATTAATAACGCAGATACTCATTAAAAACAAAAATATCGGTATAAAAGGTAATGATGAAACCACTACAAAATCAGACTCTTCAGTTGGTGATGACAAAAGCAATGTTAAAAACCGGATAAAAAGTGATGCGTCAAAGTTGATAGTCAGACGCCCTTTTTGGGTTGAAACCTGGAAACACACAAAATATATTTCAAAACATTTTTCGGTTGGTATAGTGGTAGCAGCACTAACAAAAGTCCTGATACCTGTCACTCTTGTATCTGATTATCTTGGCAGTGAACACGTGTTTTCGGTGTTTCTTGCTACACTTGCCGGTGTGCCTTTTTACACATGTGGTGGTGCTGCAATACCTGTAGTGCAGCAACTTGCAGAACTTGGTGCCGACAAGGGAGCCATTCTTGCTTTTTTTATTTCAGGACCTGGCACAAAAATCGCAAACATCGCTGTGATGGTTTCAGTATATAAAAAGGGTGTTGTATATATTTATTTCCTGGTTTCACTGATAGGTGCTCTTGTAATGGGACTGATTTATCACTATTTTTAACCTCGTTATTCGGAATTCATATGAAAAACAAGAAGCTTCTGTCTTATATATTAGCTGGCATTACTGTGATAGCTTTAATATCCTGGGATATGTTCTCGGTAAAAAGGGTAAAAGTCAGTTATCCTCTTTACAGCCTTTTATCAGAAATTGACAAGACTAAAAAAGACAGTACCAGGGTTGCAATTGTAGGATCTGATTATTCAGGTTTGGTTTCACCGGCATCATTAAACAGCACGTTGACTCAGAGCCAGATAGAAGATATGGTCAATAAAGCACTTGACTTACAGGGGGCTGCTGCAAAACTACTCAAGCCCGGCATCAAAGTCCTTATAAAACCGAATATTGTCGGTGCCGTTGCTGACAGGATAGGTGAAAATACTGATACGAGGGTTGTTAAGGCTATTGTGAAATATGTTCACGAGAAGTGTGGTGGTAATTGCACGATCAAAATCGGAGAAGGCTCTCCACGTCCCATGCCTTATGAAACCAAATACAGCGGAGGCTCTGCTTCATGGACTAAATTGTGGGACAAAACCGGATATCCGGAAGTCATCGACGAGCTTAAGGGTTTGGGAATTAATGTTGATACTGTCAATCTGAACGGAGGTAGTACGATTGATCCTCTGCAAAATCTCAGGGAGATGTCTGTACCCAATGGGGGATATGCCAAACCACAGAAGGGTAAATATTATATTCATAAAGATATTGTTGAAGCCGATGTTTACATAACTGTTCCGGTTTTGAAAGTCCATAATCCCGGTGTTACTGTCGGGTTGAAAAATCAAATAGGTATTGCTGCGGGTAACAGGTATGGTTTTAACAAAGTTAAGGGAGTGAATGCGGACGGAAATGTAAATAAACTTAGACATAACAGCGATGTTCCACGTGACTGGACTGATGAAGAGATTGTCGATCTCAGTCTTTTGGCCGGGATTGACCTTGTTGTAGTTGATGCGACTTTATGTCTTGAGAAACAGAAATTGTATTCCAGCTCCATGGCCAATCAGGTGAGGATGAATGCGATAGTTGTCGGGAATGATCCTGTGGCAGTTGATAATGTTTGTGCACGGATGGCAGGTTTCAATCCTGATGATGTTGATCATATTAATCTGGCCGAGCTTGCAGGCATGGGTACCAATAATCCTGACCTTATTAATATTGTGGGAACCCCGATGTCTCATGTTTCAAAAAGATTGAAGAAAAGTACAGGCGATTTGCGCCTTTTATTCGGGCAAACCAATCGTAAGTGGCTGGTTTCACAATCATTTTCTGTCGGCGGTATATCAAATCCAATGACTAATCAGTTTATCAAAAATGAAGCGGATTACGAGGCAAAACCGGGAGTTGAAGGATGGTCTCAGCCTGTTTATTTCTTTGATGACAATATAGATCTCGGCAACTACTTCAATTATCCGGATGATATTATGGCGTATGCCTTTACCAATGTGTATTCGCCGGAAGAAACCGATGCTGTCTTACAGGTAGGTTCAGATGAGGGGCTGTATATTTATCTGAATCATTCACCGGTTTACAGTTATTCAGGCATGCGTACCTATAATTATATCGCTGAAACCAGGACAGTTCATTTGAATAAAGGTTATAATACTTTATTGGTTAAATCTTTGCAGATGTCAGGCAATCATGATTTTGCAATGAATCTTTGTGAGGTCGAAAGCGCTTCGGAATTTTCAGGTAACAGAATAGAAGGACTGAAGTTTTATCCGGTGTTGACAGGTCCAAATAAAATTGACAGAACATTTGCTTCAAACTTCAAACTTACGACATACCCGAATCCGGCAACAGACCACGCTAAAATAAGTTTAGAAATTAAAGAACCCGGCAATTACAAAATTGAAGTGTTTGACCTGCAGGGTAAACGTGTAAGGACTTTGATAAATGAATATCTAACCTCAGGAAGACAGACATTTGACTGGGATTTATGTTCAGACAAAGGTTTCAGACTAAATGCCGGAACTTATTTTATTAAAGAATTTAAAACGGGTAAATCCATAAAGCTGATGGTGAAATAAATTAAATCATCTAATGCTGTTTTCGGGCAACCCGCACAGAACTATATTAAACCTGATAATCCACCATATAATGAAGAAGCTATTAGCATTATTATTGTTTTCAACCCTGATGTTACAGTCAGTTGCGGTTTTCGGTCAACCATCCCGCAGAGTCAGAAAGAATGTACCTCTTGATTCAATTAATTTAAGCGATCCATGTATCCTTGCAGATAAAAATACAAATATGTATTACATGACAGGGACAGGAGGGATGCTTTGGAAAAGTCCGGATCTTAAACTTTGGGAAGGCCCTTACAATGTAGTACAAGTGAACCCGGATTCATGGATGGGACCACGCCCGATGATCTGGGCAGCTGAGCTTCATCAATATAAAGGCAAATATTATTATTTTGCCACATTTACCAATCGTGCTGTTAAAATTGATACCGTTGAGGGCAATGTTATTGAAAGGCGTGCAAGCCATGTTTTGGTAAGCGATAAACCTGACGGCCCTTACGTACCAATGGCTGATTCTACCTATTTACCTGCTGACAAACCAACTCTGGACGGCACTTTCTGGGTTGACAAAGACAATAAGCCTTATATGATTTATTGTCACGAGTGGCTTCAAAACTGGAACGGCACAATTGAAAAGATTGAGTTGAAACCTGATCTCAGCGGATCAGTGGGTGAAGGTAAAATATTATTCAGGGCAAAGGATGCTCCGTGGAGCAGGGAAGTAGATAAAAATGGTAAAGCAGGTCCTAACAAGGTGACTGACGGGCCATATTTGTTCCGTACCAGAACAGGTATGTTAGGTATGATCTGGACAAGCTGGATTGATGATATTTATGCTCAGGGAGTAGCATATTCTCAAAGCGGCACTCTTGACGGCCCGTGGATACAGGAAAAAGAGCTTATCACTCCTCATAATTTCGGTCATGCCATGATTTTTACTTCGTTGGATGGCAAGACTATGATGTCAGTACACAGCCACAAGTCTGTAAACGGCCGGTATATAAGGATTCCTCATTTATTTGAATTGGATCTGACCGGTGATAAGTTGGTTGTTGGTAAAGAAGTAAAGCACTGAATATCTGTTGAGTCTGTTAGGAATCAGTTGTGCGCATTACCCGCTGCTCTCCATTGGGGATGTATAACGCGGTAACTTGTCTGTGCGATTATTCAGCTTTCATTTCAACGGTTTCGACTTTGTTATCAAGGATTTCGAGACAAAGTTTTATGGAGTCACCTATGACAGCATCGATGTCATCCTCAGTTACTCCCAGTTCGTCTCGAATAATTGATTTGTCGATGAATAACCTGGCAGTCTGGATTTCTGCAAATTTGACCATTTCCAATCCGGATTCAATGCCACGGTTTTTGTAATCTTTCATGATTTTAAGGCTGTTAAGCTTAAACAAAAACTTTGGTATTGTTATAACTTTTCGACCCCGCAGTCCCATATACTTATGAAATATGGACAACATTTCTTTCCAGGTCATATTGTACCAGCCCACAGGGTAACAAGTACCTCCAATGCCTTTTTCGGTTGCTCCCGTTATGGCCTGAGCGACCTGATGAACAGTAACCATTGTTGTACCGCCATCGGTAAATAATGTGAAACCTTTCATATCCCTGATCATTTTAACCAGAAATGTCCAGACTGGCTTACGCCCCGGTTGAGTACCAAAGATATATGGGAGTTCAAGTATCATGATCTCAAGACCATCCCGATTGAAAGAAAGTGCGGTTTCTTCCTGCATAATACGGCTTCTTATATATGGGTGTTGCTCAGTGAGTTTCATTTCAGGCCATATTTTGGCAAAATGAGAAAAGTAAGACCCGAGTATTACAGCCTTTTTAATCCCGACCTGCAGACATAGTTCTAATAATCGTTTAACCGGGTCAACGTTATATTTAATGTATTGGTTTATTACAGGTGCCTGGAATTCAACACGTTCGTCTACACCCGCTGCAAAAACAAAGGTATCACAACCGGATAATTGACCTTTAAGCTCTTCGTCTGTCATTTCCAGATAATTACCGAGCGTGATTTCCATGCCTGCCGGAATGCATTTTTCATTGGGTAAAGGAGGTAATGCCACCGATTTAACCTGATGTCCTCTTTTGATAAACTCTTCAGCTGCAGCTGATCCGAGTAATCCTGTACCGCCTACAATAAATATCTTCATGTGATATAGTTATTTGAGCCCAATTTAATAATGATTCCAGACCTGAGCAAAAAAAGGATTGTGTTTTGCTTCTTCCTCATAATTCCATGGTGCCGGCAAACAATCAGGACACCAGTGACCTCCGAGTAAAACGAGTGTAGGGCTGGCTTCAAACTTATGATTAAATGCACATTGCCAATTAAGTTTTGACTTAAGATCACCCTTGACCATTGTTTCAGACAGGCATTTTCCACCCCTGTAAACAGCTGCTTGCTGCATGTCCTGAATATCAAGCTCAGATTTAGATTTGGTTTCATCATAACCATGATGCAGCCGTCTGATTTCATTTGATGGATTTTCCGGTTTCACCATATGCCATGAAGGTATATTCTGCCACTTTTCTTTTGATCCGAAAAAAGCGGCAATTCTATTCAAGTCATTATTTACCAAGCTATTTAAAGTTCCCAATTTCTTTCTGGCAATAGGTTTGAAAACTAAATTTCTCAATATCCCCGGTGAAACCACTCCTGCAAGTTTGTAGAAAGCAGGGCTATTGTGTCTCAGGTTTTCAAAGAAATCATTGATTGTGCCACTTCTGAAGTGAAGTATGTTTTGCAGGTCATCCGAATCCTCAAACCATTGACCATGAAAATTACGGGTCGCAAACCAATTACAATCCATCACTTTCCTGAAATCCCTGATGCCCAATGCACTAAAACTCATTTCAAGGAATTCGCTTACTGTTGTTCTGAAGTTTACTCCGCCCCCGATATTATAAACTTTGCACCAGAAATCTTCAGGAATATCGTCCCTGCAGATATTTGTAAGTAGTCTACCCGAATCCTTTGCAGTTACCCATTCAAAAACACCGTTTAATGGTTGATGAAAAATGATTGGATCAAGTTTTTTGACAATATCCGGATATAGCACTGCCGTCTGTCTTAGAGATACCCAGTATTTCAGACCGGATTCGATTACTTCTCGCTCAGCAAGAGTTTTTGAAACAGCATAATTATCATCAATGCTTATTTTTATCGGATCACCCGTTCGACCCCAATGCAATGGTGGATTTCTGTCACCTGTTTGAGCAACCGAACCGATATAGACCAGTTTAACTTCGTCAGGGTTTCTACGTGATTTTATTGCTTTAATAATATTTCTTACAGCACCTACGTTTACTTTCATCGTTAGTCCGGGGTGGTAATCGGCTGCCGGTGAAACCATTCCACCAACATGCAGGACTATGTCAACAGATTCAACGGCTTGTTTTACAGCTTTGTAATCCGTCAAATCTCCCCAAATGACAGATACACAATCATCATTAAAATAATTTGCCAAAATTTTTTTGTCCTTCGGAGTCGGCAATGCCAAAACAACAATATGATATTTATCTCTTTCTGCATATAATTGTTTAAGACCTTCGATGCCCATATTCCCGGTTGCTCCTGTAAGCAGCACTTTTTTCTTTACCATAATGAGTTCCATTTAAACGGATACCGGTAAAAATATCAGAATCAATTCAGAATTTGGTTTGACTTTTTAAGGTTGGACCAATAAAGGATTGCATAGATGGTTTAAATGTTATAAAATTTAATTGATAAGTTTGATAGATAATGAAATATCCAAAAAAAGTACGATAATGATTTAGATATTATCTCACTTATAAGTATTATACGTGTAAAAATAATTATATTTGTACGTGTATCGCTTTAATAAGAAAATCTATGAATACAAAACTTACACTTACTATTGAACAGGAAGTTATTGAAAAAGCTAAGAAGTATGCTGTTTCAAAGGGGCGGAGTTTGTCTGATATTATAGAAAATTATTTGAAAGTAATTACCAACGATGATCAATCCGATGATATTCAGCTGACTCCGATAGTGAAATCATTAAAGGGCTCTTTTAAAGCCCCGGCAACTATTAATTACAAGACAGAATTAGCAAAGAAATTGTCTGAAAAGTATTTATGAAATGAAAAAGATACTTATTGACACAGATGTTATTTTAGATTTTTTCTTTGATAGGAAACCTTTTTCTGATAATGCAGCAAAAGTATTGTCTTTGTGTGAATCCAATCAGATAAAAGGCTATTTGACTTCTGTTATAATAAGTAATGTGTATTATTTACTGAGGCAAAGAGCCAGTCATGAAAAAGTTATTGAAAAATTAGTTCAACTGATTTCAATTACTGAAATTCTGACAACAGACAAAGCTGTAATAGTTAAAGCATTAAACTCCGGCTTCAAAGACTTCGAAGATGCACTCCAAAGCTTTTCAGCTGAAGTTTCCTGTGAAATTGATATGATTGTAACCAGAAACATAAAAGACTATAAGTATAGTTCTTTGATAATAATTAGTCCTGATGACTTTATTAAGTCCTTTTCAATTTAAAAATTATTTTCAGGATGCATCAGGCATTTTGAAACCTGAATTTCGAAACAAATGAGATGAAAAATGCATAAGTTTTCACTGACCTTATTGTATTATATTATATCAAAATTGTTCATTTCTGTCAATATTGAATCATATACTTTAAGATTTCGGAATGTCACTATTTAAGGTGCTAAGCGAATACTTTTTATTATATATTTTTGATTGTTTTCATTAATCTGATATCATCAAAATCTATAATAAGAACGAGAATTTTATGTTTAAAAGTAAGCTTGTAATTTTAGTTTGTGCAGTTATGTTTGTATTTTCTGCAAATAATGCAACAGGTCAAAAAAGTAATTCAAAAAAGGTTCAGAAAGTAACAAAATACACCCATCGCCTGGCGGGTAATCCATATCTGCCATTGTGGGAACATTTACCTGACGGTGAACCACGTGTTTTTGAAGATCCGGACTGTCCCGGAAAGTTCCGTATTTATATCATTGGTTCTCATGATGTAAGAGTTAACAGCTATTGTGGTCCTGATATCAGACAATGGTCTGCTCCAGTTGAGGATTTGACAAATTGGAGAGACGAAGGTTCTATCTTTACTTATCCTGTTGAAGGACAATGGGATGTAATGTATGCTCCTGATTTGGTTGAAGTAAACAGAAAAGACGGCAAAAGAGAGTATTATTTGTTTCCACACAGCCGTGGTCGCTTCAGAGAAGCCATGGTAGCCAAAGGTAGTCGCCCTGATGGACCGTTTACTCCTGTAAACCTTACTGAAGATGGTATCAGGACATTACCGGGAAGTATTTTGGGTTTCGACCCATCTGTATTTGTTGAAAACATAACTGATCCGAAAGATCCTGATTTTGGCATTGGTTTCAGAGCTTATGGATTCTGGGGTTTTCAACGTTCATCTGCCGGTCAACTGGATCAGAATACAATGTATTCACTCAGACCAGGTACACAGTCTATAGGCTATTTTATACCTGCCAGCTCAAGATACGGAGTTGTAAGAGATCCACAGGGTACAACCTATCCTGCAGTTTATCCGGGTCAGGATTTGGGCACATTTAACTTTTTTGAAGCTGCATCAATTCGCAAGATTGGAAATAAGTTTGTATGGGTATATAGTGGTTACTCAGGTCCTGATTATGGTTTAAGCAGCACCAACTCAGCATTACGTTATGCATACGGTGATTCTCCTATGGGTCCATGGAAAAGCGGTGGAGTTTTGGTTGATTCACGTGCTGTAGTTCTGAATAAAGACGGTTCTGCATTGCAGACAACATATTCAGGTCATAATACACACGGTAGCGTTCAGCTTATTAATGACCAGTGGTATGTTTTCTATCACAGAGCTCCAAGAGGTTTTGGAAATGCTCGTCAGGCTGTTGTTGCTCCTGTTTCAATTAAATGGGATGAAAAGTCTGTTGCTGATGGTGGTAAAGTTGTAATCAGAGGATATGATCCTTATTTGTCAGATAATATATGGACTGCAAAAGATAGTCAGGGAAAAGAATATACAGGTGCTGAAGTTACTTCTGAAGGTTTCCACATTTATGGTCTTGATCCTTATCAGTATTATTCAGCCGGTTATGCTTGTTATCTTTCCAACCTCAACAGCCAGCAGGATTCATGGGATGTCTGGGATAATAATATGCCTGTTGCCGGTGTTAAAAATGGAAATATAATTGGTTATAAATATTTTGGTTTCGGTGGTCTTGATAAAGATACAAAAGGCCTGAAAGCTTTTGAAGGAACCAAATCCGGTAATAAAACTGCATTTAATCTGTTTTTGACTCCTAAAACATCTAAATCATTTAAAGTCAATGTCTGGTTGGATGGCCCATGGGATAATGAAACCTGGAAAGGAAAGAAGATTGGTGAAATAGTTGTGCCTGCTAATGCTGCTCAGGTGGTTACAAAATATACTATTGATGTTGCTGCTTTTGTTGATAAACTGGACCAAAAACATGCTATATATTTAGTGGCTGAAGGTGATGAAACCGAAAACCTGTTTGACTTAAGTGGTCTTGGTTTCAGCTCTGCAAAGAAAAAAATTGTCAGACCAGTTGCTCCTACTGTAAGTATAAAAGTAAATGGTCAGGCTATCGAAATGCCTTCGACACCTGTACGTTCAACTAATGCAAATGGTATTGTTGGTTATGATATTTATGAAGCCAAATACAAGGTACCTGCGGGTGCTGCTACAACTCCGGCGGTTTCAGCTACTGCAAGCAATCCTGCTGTTAAAATTGCTGTAACTCAGGCTGAATCAAAAACCGGAAAAGCTGTAGTTAAATGCGATTATAATGGTGTTGTAAAAACCTATAACGTAGTATTGACAGGGGAATAAATCCCAAAAATCAGTAAGGTCTTAATAAACGCCGGCTCCGGGAAGAATATGTTTCGGAGTTGGCGTTTTAAATTGATATTTTAATTTAAATATATTTAAATACTATTTGTTTTAATTCTTCAGCTTTAATCGGTTTAGTTAAATACCCGTCAAAAATTCCTTCATATTTAGCTCTTTCAAAATCCAGTGCGTAAGCAGATTGTGCAATTATCGGAATGTTAGAGTTAGAGGACTTAATTACCATCGCAGCAATATCACCAGTCATTACAGGCATTTTTATGTCCATAAGTATTAAATCTATATTTGGGTTTAATTTATATTTTTCTATGGCTTCTTTTCCATCTTTAGCATAGATTATTTTCAATCCATAATTACTCAGAAGTTCTTTTAAGTATAAGTAATTAAACTCTTCGTCTTCAGCTACTATTATGGATTTGAATTTACCGGATTGTTTAACCTGCGGATTTATATTTTCAATTTTGTTTACTGACTTATATGGAATAGTAAAATAAAAAGTTGAACCTTTTCCAAATTCTGATTCAACCCAGATCTTTCCATCAAGCAATTCAACAAAAGCTTTTGAAATAGCTAATCCTAAGCCTGTACCACTGTATAATTTATTAATAGATTTATCTGCCTGTCTGAATCTCTCAAATATTTTTGAGTGAAATTCAGGTTTTATTCCTATTCCACTGTCTTTGACATAAAACTTTAATTGATTGTCAAATAAGCTATAGCCGAATTCTACAGATCCTTCTTGCGTGAATTTTAAAGCGTTTGATAATAAATTGGATAATATCTGTGTGATTTTAGTTTTATCCGTGAATATCTCGGATTGTTCTTCTGTTAATTGTTGTTCAGTATTAATAGAAATACTTATTTTCTTTGTTTGGGGCTTAAATATCTCAAATAATTCGGTAAGAACCCTATTTATACAAACCTTTGAAATATTTAGTTTCTCTTGTTTGGTTTCAAGTGCAGAAATAGTAAGAATATCTGTTACAATTGAAATTAATTGATTACTACTATCTTGTATAATCTGAATAAAACTACGTCGCTTATCTTCAGGTAAGTCTGCATTATCAAGTAATCCTGCGAAACCAGAAATCGCATTCAGAGGGGTTCTGATTTCATGCGACATATTTTGTAAAAATGCAGTTTTTAATTTATCGCTTTCTTCTGCTCTTTCAAGAGCGCTGATAAGTCTTTGTTCGTATTCTTTTCTTTCAGTAAAATCTCTTATTACAGCGACATAAACATCTTTCTTATCCCAATATGTTTTATTTATTGAAACCTGAGCATTTATTTCCTTTTTAGTTCCGATCTGTAAAACAATCCATTCTGTAGTAAAACTTCCATTCTCAGACACATTTACCCAGATTTCCTTAAGCTTGCTATTATCATTTTTCTCAGATGAAATGTCGTAAATCGTATATTTTGATATTTCTTCTGGCAGAATATTACATAAAATCAATGCCTGCATATTCATATTAATGATGCAACCATCTATATCATGTATAACTATAGCATCAGAAGTGCTGTTAAAAATGGTTTCTAAATTAGATTTTGAGTCTTCCAACTCCTCTATTTTTGATTGAAGTTCCGGATAATAACTTTTCTTAAATGAATTTTCACCCAAACCTATTATCTTATTTCTGTATTCATCCCAGTTATTTTCCATATTTACATTGCTGATGAATAAATGACTTCTAAATCTTTTTTGACCGGCGGAACAGGATTTGTGGCATTACATGGATCTTTTATGGCTTTATTGGCCAAAACCGGAATTAAATCCGAACTAACTCCTTTTTGTCGCAGAGTGGCAGTAATACCAATTTGCTTATTGATTTCAATTAGTTTTAGCATAAGCTCCCTTTTTACTTCGGTAGCGGATAATTTATTGGTATTAATGTCGAAAACTTCTGAAATATAATAGTATTTTTCTTTCGCTGCATCAAAATTATAATCTACTACATGTGGTAATAGTATTGCATTACATTCACCATGGGCTAAATCGAGATAACCACCCAGACTATGCGCAAGAGAATGAACGCAACCAAGACTTGCATTTGAAAAAGCTAAACCTGCATAAAGACTTGCAAGCATAACTTTTCCCCTAAGCTGAATATTGTCTGGTTGTAATATTGAATTATTTAAATTGTTTTTTATTAAACGTATTGCTTCCAGTGAATACAGATCTGTAAACGGAGAGCTTGCATTGGATACGTAAGATTCAAAGGCATGAGACAGGGCATCCATACCTGTGCAAGCTGAAAGATAACTATCCATAGTGGTAAGGACAAGAGGGTCAATAAGAGCAACATCAGGAACAATGGCTTTACTTATAATAGCCATTTTGTATTTTTCATTAATATTATTTATGATTGCAAATTGTGACACATCAGCACCTGTACCGCTGGTTGTGGGTATGCAAATCAGTGGAGGGATAGGATGTATAATTCTGTCTACACCTTCGAAATAATTAATATGGCTATTGTTTGTCGAAACAATTCCTATTCCCTTCGCGCAATCTAAAACACTACCTCCTCCTATTGCAAGAATCAGATTGCAGTTATTCTGTAAATATATCTGTGTACCTCTCATTACCTGAAAATCGCGTGGATTTGGTACTATATCTGAAAATGTTACAAAATCAATGCCAACTGAATTTAAAACATCTGTAATTTCGATAATCCATTTGGTATTTAAAAGACCATCATCGGTTACCAGTAATATTTTCTTTCCTCCAAGCTTCTGGCAATATTGTCCTACCATTAAACGAGCATCAATCCCAAAAATAAATTCAGGAGCAACAAATTTTCTTATCGCTAGTTGAACCTCCGGATTGTAACTTTCCATTTTATTAATTGATTTAATTCTAATGTCTGTAATCTTCTAATATATTATATAACAAAAAAAAATGACTTTTGATTTTTAGCTTATTCTTATCTGCCGGCTTTTGCGTGGATTTGTGTAATGCTTAGTTTGAGGACTTCCATTTTATTATGGTAATAACTGTCTGATTTCAAAAGCTTTTCTTTAATTATGTCAGGCTTGGTTTCGAGATGATTGAGCAAGACACTCATAGCAAGTTTTTTTTCAGTGAGGTCAGTGACAATTTCCATTTTGCCCCAAAAAACAACTGAGCGGTAGTTATGCCCGCATTCATCAATAACATATCCACCATCTTCAATAATTGTAGCACAAACTAAAGGATTGGCCTTAATAAAGTCAAGTTTGAGACCTTGACGGGCACAATGAAAATACAGAACATCCTTTGCATAATCAAAGCCATAACTTAGCGTAACAACGTAGGGCTCATTATTACGGCACATAGAAATGGTTGTAAACTTACCATTTTTGATGATACTTTTAATTTCATTTATATCAGTAATCTCCCTGTTGGGTCTGTTGTTTATATGGTATGTTTGCATGGTATTATGAATAAAAAAGATTGTCTGTTATAGACTTTAATATGAGTTGTAAATTTAATATAAATTGCGGATTGTACAGCCTCTTTGTATATTTACAGTTGCAAAGTTGACTCAAATGGAGGAGGTTTACCGCAAAATAATTCACGTCGATATGGATGCATTTTTTGCCGCAGTCGAGGAGCGTGATCATCCTGAATACAGGGGGATACCACTGGCTGTAGGCAGTCTTCAACCACGAAGTGTTATTGCGACGGCAAATTATGAAGCACGAAAGTATGGAGTACATTCGGCACTGTCCTCAAGACAGGCTCAGAAACTTTGTCCGAAGCTGATTTTTGCATATCCGCGATTTGATGTTTATAAATCAGTGTCAAAAGAAATCAGAGCAATTTTTCATGAATACACTGATTTGGTTGAACCCTTGTCACTGGACGAGGCATTTCTTGATGTAACTGAAAATAAGGCCGGACAACCTTTGGCTAAGATAATCGCTCTTGATATAAAGCAAAAGATTAAAGAAAGGCTCAATCTTACTGCTTCCGCAGGAGTTTCATACAATAAGTTTCTTGCAAAAGTAGCATCGGATATGAAAAAACCTGATGGTCTGACTGTGATACATCCTTCACGTGCACTTGAAATTATTGCAGGTCTGCCTGTTGAGGCTTTTTGGGGTGTAGGCAAAGTGACAGCTGAACATATGCATGAACTGGGATTGCATACAGGAAAGGATCTTCAGTCAACTGATGAAAATTATTTAATACAACATTTTGGAAAGGCCGGAAAAATGTTTGCTGAGTTTGCCATGGGTATAGATGAAAGACCTGTCGAAACCACTCATGAAAGACTTTCGGTGGGTTGTGAGAGGACTTTTGATCTGGATATTTTTAATAAGGAGGAAATTGAACAGGAACTTATCCCGATTGCAAATGATCTGGAAAGACGTATAGAAAAGGCTTCATTTCAGGCATATACATTGGTACTTAAAATTAAGCGTGATGATTTTAAACAGTTTACCAGAAGTATTACTGTTGAAGTACCTGTAAGATATACTGATGATATAATTCCATTAGCCTATAAATTACTTGAAAACTTTGACACTGAGGGGCATGGTGTTCGTCTGCTCGGTTTGTCTGTGACCAAACCTCAGCCTAAGGAAATGTCAGTTCTTATGGATACACAGCTTGAAATCCCTTACGGTTTCGAAAAAGACTGTTATTAAAGTCCAACCAAAGCCTGACAGATGTAGAAATCAATTGAGGATCATCAATTGCCAGGTATTGATTATCTTTGCGCCCTGAAAATTTCATTAACGATGATCAAAGGTTCATTTTATATTTTACTGTTCTATTTCCTTGGCTCTCTGATAAGTTTGCTGATAAAAGGTTTTATTCCCGGCAGCGTCATAGGAATGATTCTGCTTTTCCTGAGTTTATTTTTTAAACTGTTAAATCCTGAAAACGTCAGGGTTGCAGCCACGGCAATAACTAAAAATATGGCTGTATTCTTCATTCCTGCTGCTGTCGGGCTGATGGCGTACGGAGAGTTGCTTTCTCACAATTTTATCGGGATTTTTCTGGCGATAGCTATAAGCACAATCCTTACCTTGGTTTCAGTAGCTTTGATCCAGGAAAATCTGGAGAAACGACGTAACAACAATAAGAAATTGTCATGATAACTGCGGCTATTTTACCGGATTCAGCTCTGTTAGTCAATATAAGTAAACTCTTCACCGGAGAAGTCTTTATGCTTGCCTTGGTAATGGGAGTATATCTTTTTGGTATATTTCTTTACAAAAAAACAAAGATCACTCTTTTACAGCCCCTGTTGACATCAATAGTTATATTGATACCTTTTCTTAAAGTGACGGGGATCAGTTATGATCAGTTTTATCAGCAAACACGATTTCTAAGCTTTATGCTTGGTCCCTCGGTCGTAGCTCTGGGTTATGTTTTGTATGTACAAATCGGGCATATCAAAGGAAATGTTGTTTCAATACTTAGTGCCGTGTTTGTCGGAAGTATTGTCGGAATAGTCAGTGTAATTGTAATCGCAAAGCTATTTGGAGTTGATATCTCTGTGATAAATTCATTGGCTCCAAAGTCTGTAACTACACCTATTGCAATAAGTTTGGCTGAAAAAAACGGTGGAATACCTGCGCTTGCAGCAGTATTTGTAGTGATTTGCGGTATTTTTGGAGGCGTTGTTGGGCCGATAGTATTGAGGGCAATTGGCATTAAAAGCAAAGTTGCAAAAGGTCTTGCAATGGGTTCAGCTTCTCATGCTATGGGTACAGCAAGGGCTCTTGAAATGGGTGCGGTTGAAGGTGCAATAAGTGGTCTGGCAATAGGAATAATGGGAGTTATGACCGCGATTATGATTCCTTTGGTTGAAAGCCTTTTCAAATAATATTTTCGTTTAAGGAAGTATGGAACACCGCATGTAAAAACTATAATTGCCCCGGACGTTTAGTTTAAGAATGCTCGTTTCATTTTAGTTTTTTTGTATTATTTTTGAATTTCGATGCGTGCATTCCGCACTGCGATGTTTTAGCCTTAATATAAAAATATGCCATATCCGATTGAAAAGAAACTTGTGATTGGTATTTCCTCAAGTGCTTTGTTTGATTTGTCAGAATCAGACAAGGTCTTTCGTGAAAAAGGGGAGGAAGAATATCGCCAATTTCAGGAAGCACATATAGATGATGTTTTGGAAAAGGGGGTGGCATTTCCTTTCATAAGGCGGTTTCTAAATCTGAATAATCAGTTTCCTGAGCTTGAACCTGTTGAAGTGGTTCTTCTGTCAAGGAATAGTCCTGAAACCGGTCTGAGGGTATTCAGATCAATACAACATTATGGCTTAAATATTACCAGAGCCGCTTTTTTCTCCGGAAAATCTCCTTTTGTATATAACGATGCATTTAATCTGAGTTTGTTTCTTTCAGCTAACAAGGATGATGTTAGTAATGCTCTCAATTCTGGGTTTCCCGCGGGATTGGTACTGGATACAAAGATTGAGGATGACGTAAATGATAATGAGCTGAGGCTTGCTTTTGACTTTGACGGAGTAATTGTGGATGATGAAGCCGAAAAGGTTTATAAACAAACCGGTAGTCTTGACGCATTTCAGCAGTCTGAAGTCCTTAAAAAAATGCAACCTATGCATGGTGGTCCTTTATCTGCTTTGTTTCAACGAATATCATTTTTTCAGAAGCTTGAAACCGAAAAGAAGAAAACTGAGCCGGCTTATTCAAGGATGCTGAAGATTGCCATAGTTACAGCCAGAAATGCTCCGGCTCATGAACGTATGGTCAATACCCTGAAGAGCTGGGATATTTCAGTTGATGAAGCATTCTTCATGGGTGGCATCGACAAAAAGAGAGTACTTGAAGTGATGAAACCACATATATATTTTGATGATCAGAAGGCTCATCTGGGGCAGATAGACAATATCCCGATGGTTCATATACCGTTTGGTGTGGGAGGGGTTTCAGGCTGATGATTTTAATCTGGTTGTAAGACCAGAATGTTTCTTTAAAGACGTTGATTTTTTTATTGCAAAAAATATTAAAACAAATACCTGAAAACACAAATGGATATCCGCGCATTTTTAAATAAAGTCATAGTCCTTTTATTTTTAGCCTTGTCTTTTTATTGCTGTAATAATCAGCAAATACCTGAAGAAGAAATTCCTGAAGATAAAATCCCTGAGATATACGGTGGCATGGTTTCAAATATTACAAAGACCACTGTTAATGTTGAGGCTTTCGTTTGTCCAAATAGTTCTGATGCTGTGGTCTATATAAGCTATTGCCCTACAACTCAAAATGTTTGGAAAGTGGATACTCTTAAGCAAAAGCTGAGCGGGTCGGAACTGGTCGGAGTGACATTTGAATTAACTGATTTGATTTACAATACTAAATACAAATATAAACTGACAGCTAAAAATAAGCTAGGAGAAGTAACTTCGGATGAAGGCGATTTTCAGACAGTAAATTTCCATTTACCTGAAGTTAAAGCAATTTCCGCAAATGAAGTTGGTGTCAATTCAGGTATTTCGACTGTTAAAATACTCCCTGCATCAGATGATAAAGTGACTACCGTAAAAGCTGAATGTGCCGCGATACCCGAAAATGTCTGGAAAATAGTTAAACCAGAAGAAGTTTTCAATACTTCTGATACCATAAAGCTGTCAATCAAATTGAATGACCTGAGTTCTGATACTAAATATATGGTTCGCTGGATTGTTTCAAATAAAGGCGGTAAGGATACATGTCAGGCGGATACATTTGAAACTTATGCGGTGACTGATTATGATGGTAATCTTTATCATGCTGAAACTTATAATAATGTAATATGGCTTGTTGAAAATTTCAGGGGAACTCACTTTTATAATGGGGATCCGATACCCAATGTATCTGACGGTAATGCCTGGGGTAAACTGACTTCCGGGGCTTTTTGCTGGTATGAAAATAAAGCAGAAACCGGTAAAGTGTATGGCGGTTTATACAATTGGTGGGTGGCAAATGATAAAAGAGAATTAATAAGAAGCTACAGAACTGCTACTAATCACGATTTTGATACTCTTTGTCTGGTACAAGGCAAAGGTCTTATTATGCAAGCCGGACCTGTACTTATGGAAACCGGAAATGCTCACTGGAAAATGAAACCAAATCCTGCGACTAATGCTTCAGGTTTCACAGCATTACCTAATGGATTAAGATCTGGTCAGGCTATAAATGTAATTCCTGCGGGTGAGTTTTCAGAAATCGGGACTTCAGCAAACTTCTGGACAAGCACAGTCAGCAAAAAGGATGGCTGCGGATTACTATGGAAAATCGATGACAAGACATTAATCTATCCGACAGATTATTACAAAAATTTCGGTTTGGGCATCAGGCTTGTTAAGAATAACTATTAATAAGCTGAGATATCAAGATTAAAAATGTATGCTGTTATTGCCTCATGGGCAGAGGTTAGTATTTAAAATCAATCACCAGTAATTCAGAGCGGCTTCCAATGCGGTATTGAGGGCCCCAGATGCCAAGACCGGATGAAACATAATAGTGGGTGCTTCCCTTCTTTTTGTAGCCGTGGGCAAGTTCAAAAATCATTTTTGTAATCAGGTTTACAGGGAAAAACTGTCCGAAATGAGTATGCCCTGAAACCTGCAAATCAACATTGTTACGTAGGGCATCGTTTAAATCTGTAGGCTGATGATCTAGCAATATTTTCGTGTGCATTATATCAAGACCATCCATCAGCTCATTTAGCGGTTTCCTCTCCTTATTGCTGAAATCTTCCCTTCCGATGATGTACAGACCGCTGTCAGCCAGACAAACAGAATCATTCAGAACCTTAATGCCAGCCATTTCGTAATACGCCTTGATTTCTTCTTTCTTGCCGGAATAAGATTCATGATTGCCAAAAGAAAGATAAACACCCATAGGAGCTTTAAGCTTTGAAAGCTCTTCCTCCATCTTTTGCTCCATAACCGGTCCAATCGACCTGTCAGTGATATCTCCGGGTAATAATATCATATCAGGTTGAGTGCTGTTTATCAATTCAACATAGTCCGCAAGTTTATTTTTGTCTATGCTGACTCCCATATGAATGTCACTCGCAACCGCAATAGTAATTCTTTTGCCCTGATCAGGTTTATCTGAAGTTATATCAAGCCTGACAATCTCAGGATTGTTAAATTTATAATTGCCTATCACCATGACAATCAATATTGAAACCAGGCTGATTGCCGCAAACCACTTTCTGAAAGTAAGTAGCTCCTGAGGGGAATATTTCAATGCTTTACCTGCAAAACTGATGATATCAACCACAAAGTTTGAAATCATCATGTAGATTACAAGTAAGAAAAATGAGTATCCTATGAATGTCAGTATTTTAGCAGCTCCGGGACTTATAATGCTTTCAAGAAAAATGCCCGAAAGCATGGCAAGGCTAAGGGTGATATATAAAATCGTAAAAACTGTTCTGATTTGACCTTTTGCAGGTAAAAGCAACCATCCTCTGTGGAAAGTATCCCAAAGGAGATAAACCAACAATAAAAAGAAAACGACAAAAAAGAGAATTTTCATCAAGCTATTAAAAATTGACACCTTATTCAGATTTAAAAATCAATGGTTTCCGTAACAGTCTGCACAGAAACCATTGACATTTAATGAAATTCGTTCATCTCGAATGAATGTAAAAAGCCACTCGAGGCCGGGAGTTTCAATTAAGTTTTTTATCAAGATTTTCCTTTAGCGCCTGCAGGAATTCTTCAGTGCTAAGGTAGTGTTTTCTTTCAATTTTTTCACCATATATCAATATAGCCAGGTCTTTTGTCATCTTCCCGCTTTCAACGGTTTCGACGCAAACAGATTCGAGCTTATGGCAAAAATCAATCAAAGCCTCATTTCCGTCCAGCTTGCCTCTGTGCATCAGACCTCTGGTCCATGCAAATATTGATGCAATCGGATTCGTGGATGTTTCCTGACCTTTCTGATATTGTCTGTAATGCCTTGTGACAGTGCCATGGGCAGCTTCGGCCTCAACAGTCCTGCCATCGGGAGTCACCAAAACTGAAGACATTAGTCCCAATGAGCCGAAACCCTGTGCGATTGAGTCAGATTGAACATCTCCGTCATAGTTTTTGCATGCCCAGACGAATCCGCCTTCCCATTTCATGGCAGATGCAACCATATCGTCGATTAATCTGTGTTCGTAAGTGATGCCGGCTTCGATGAACTTTTCTTTGAATTCGTTATCGTAGACTTCCTGAAAAATGTCCTTGAATCTCCCGTCATAATACTTCAGGATGGTGTTTTTGGTTGAAAAGTACAAAGGCCATTTCTTATCCAGAGCCACCTGGAAGGAAGACCTGGCGAAACCATAAATGGATTCATCGGTATTGTACATGCACATTGCAACTCCATCGCCTTTGAAATCAAAAACTTCCCAGCTTTGTACCTGTCCGTTTTCGTCAGTGAAACTCATCGTCAGTTTCCCTTTACCTTTGATAACCTTATCAGTTGCTTTGTACTGGTCACCAAAAGCATGACGACCGATTACTATTGGTTTCGTCCAACCCTGAACATATCGTGGAATATTTTTCATAATAATCGGTTCACGAAACACTGTGCCTCCAATAATATTCCTTAGTGTGCCGTTTGGAGATTTCCACATCTGTTTGAGGCCGAACTCTTTCACGCGGGCTTCGTCAGGAGTAATTGTAGCGCATTTAATTCCGACATTATATTTCTTTATTGCATTGGCTGCTTCTATTGTAACCTGGTCATCGGTTTTATCTCTGTATTCAATACCCAGGTCGAAATATTTGATGTCCAGATCCAGGTAGGGAAGGATAAGCTCATTTTTTATTATCGACCAGATTATCCTGGTCATTTCATCTCCATCAAGTTCTACTACCGGATTGTTTACTTTTATTTTGTTCATAGTTATTATTTTATCTTTCTGTCATCGGTGTGAATTCTTTTAATCCACCTACGTTCTTATAAGCAGGACGAATAATCCTCTTGCCGGTGAAATTCAGTTCTTCAATCCTGTGGGCAGTCCAGCCGACTATTCTTGACATGGCAAAGAGAGGAGTGTATACTTCTTTTGGTATACCCAAAGCTTCATAAACGAAACCTGAATAGAAGTCAACATTTGCACATACCTGTTTATTGATGCTGTCTCCCTTGAAATTCATAAAAGCGTTTATTGAGCGCTCTTCCACAAGCTCCATAAAAGCCAGCTCTTTTTCAAGATTTTTCTCTTTTGCAAGATCCCTTGCAAGCTCCTTCAAAAGAATAGCTCTTGGATCTGATACTGTATAGACTGCATGTCCGATACCGTAAATAAGACCGGTCTTGTTGTATGCTTCCTTGTTGAGCATCTTCTTGAGATAAGCATCTATTTCTTTTACATCTGTCCAGTCTGATATGACATTTTTCAGATGTTCAAACATTGCTGCCACCTGAAGATTAGCTCCTCCGTGAAGAGGTCCCTTGAGTGATCCTATACCGGCAGCAATAGCGGAGTAAGTGTCAGTTTCTGTTGAACTTACAACTCTGACAGTGAATGTTGAATTATTACCGCCACCATGCTCTGCATGAAGTATCAGCATAAGATCGAGTATTTTAACATCGAGATCAGTGTACTTCCTCGGACCCTTCATCATGTATAGGAAGTTTTCAGCAATCGACATGTTTTCATTCGGATGCCTTATATGCAATGAGCGTCCATGCTCGCTGTGGCGTAAAATGTTGTATGCATATGCAATGATGGTTGGGAATTTTGCAATAAGGTCAATTGATTGGCGTATAAGATTTTCCCTTGTGATTGTGTCAGGGTCGGGGTCAAAAGTGTACATCACCAGAACACTTCTTGCAAGAATATTCATGATGTCATGACCTTCAAGATCAAGAATATTCATTTTTGCTTTTTGCTCCAGAGGCATTGCTTCATTCAAAAGGCTATTGAAAACATTTAGCTCTTCTGAATCAGGTAAATATCCTGATAGTAGCAGAAATGCTGTTTCTTCAAAACCGAGGCGATCTTCTTTCTGAATGCCGTGAACAAGGTCTTCTACATCAATTCCCCGGTAGAATAATTTACCCGGGATAGCTTTGAGTTTGTCGTTTTCATCTTTTTCATAGCCTACGACATCACCTATCTTGCTCAAACCCACCAATACTCCTGTATGGTCATCATTGCGAAGACCTCTTTTGACATTGTATTTGGTAAACAAACCTTTTTCTATCCGACTTGTAGTCTTAATGGTTTCTGATAATTTATAAATCATGTATTCGTTTTGCATGACCCTTTTGTTTATATCGTTCATATTATTTATTTTTTTTCTTCATGTAATTAAGTGCACTGCCTGCTTTAAACCATTCTATCTGGAGTTGGTTGTAAGTATGTTCAACCACAAAATCTTCAATGCTGCCGTCAGAGTGCTTTAACTCAA
>CAZCWK010000030.1:0-1791 GCA_964502355.1 uncultured Bacteroidales bacterium | reverse complement strand
GTTGGATGGAACCATAATAATTGGTCTACCACCATATTTTTCAACTGTGAAATCAACTAATCCTTTGACGTTTATTATGTCTTCCTCTTTGATCTTGTCGTAATCATCCTTGTTTGCGAAAGTCAATGCCAGCATGCCTTGTTTTTTAAGGTTGGTTTCATGAATGCGTGCAAACGATTTTGCGATTACAACTTTTGCATTCAGATGACGTGGTTCCATCGCCGCATGTTCACGCGATGAACCTTCGCCATAATTATCTTCAGCGATGATTACGCTGCCTTTTCCTTCAGATTTGTATTTTCTTGCCAGTTCTGCGACCTTAAGATATTTTCCTGACTCTTTATCAAGTACTGCATTTGCTTCGCCATTGAACTTATTGATGGCTCCCATCAATAAGTTATCAGAAATATTGTCAAGATGACCTCTGAATTTCAGCCATGAGCCGGCCATTGAAATATGGTCTGTAGTGCATTTCCCCTTCACTTTTATCAGAAGCCCCAGATCAGTATAATCATTTCCGTCCCATTCTGAAAAAGGTTTTAATTCCTGCAGGCGTAATGAAGCAGGATCTATAATTATTTCTACATCAGAACCGTCTTCTGAGGGTGCTTCGTAGCCTGCATCCCTGACTTCAAATCCTGCAGGTGGTAGTTCAAAACCTTTAGGTTCATCAAGTAAAACTTTCTCACCATTTATATTTGTCAGATAATCTTTTACAGGATTAAAACTCAGCTTACCGCCTAAACTCATTGCCGATACCATTTCAGGTGAGCTGATAAATGTGTGAGTATTTGGATTACCATCATTCCTTTTAGCAAAATTGCGGTTAAATGATGTGATTATGCTGTTAGGACGTTGATTGTCATCCATTTCTCTTTTCCATTGACCTATACACGGGCCACAGGCATTAGCCATAATCACAGCTCCGGCTTCTTCAAATACTTTAAGCAATCCGTCTCTTTCGGCAGTATATCTTACTTTTTCTGAACCAGGATTAATAATAAGTTTTGATTTGACTTCAAGTCCTTTAGTCTTAGCTGCTTTGATGACTGAAGCTGCTCTTGACAAGTCTTCATAAGATGAGTTCGTGCATGATCCTATTAATGCGGCTTCTATTTCAAGAGGATATTTATTTTTTTCAGCTGCTTCTGAAAGCTCTGAAATCATGTTTGCGGCATCAGGAGTAAACGGGCCGTTTACATAAGGTTGCAGAGTAGAAAGATCAATTTCAATGATACTGTCATAATATTCAGCCGGATTATTGATGACCTCAGGATCTGCAATAAGATCTGGTTTTACTTTCTCGGCTGCTTCAGCTATAGACTTTCTGTCAGTTGCAACCAGATATTCGTATGTCTTATAATCATAGGGAAATATTGAAGTTGTTGCTCCGACTTCAGCTCCCATATTGCAAATGGTCCCTTTGCCTGTTGCGGATATCGTATCAGCACCGGGGCCGAAATATTCAATGATTGAGTTCGTGCCACCTTTTACAGTCAGAATACCTGCCAGCTTTAAAATCACGTCTTTTGGTGAAACCCATCCTGATAGTTTGCCTGTTAGCTTGACTCCGATAATTTTTGGCATTTTGAGTTCCCAGGGCATTCCGGTCATGACATCAACAGCATCGGCACCACCTACACCAATGGCGATCATACCAAGTCCTCCGGCGTTTGGAGTGTGAGAGTCAGTACCAAGCATCATTCCTCCGGGAAATGCATAATTTTCCAATATTACCTGATGGATTATTCCTGCTCCCGGTTTCCAAAAACCTATTCCATATTTATTGGA
>CAZCWK010000029.1:22968-32528 GCA_964502355.1 uncultured Bacteroidales bacterium | reverse complement strand
AAATTCGGTGCTACAGGTAACTTTCCTTGGTTTCGAATCACAGGAAGTGAAAGTGGGTACTCAACGTACATTCTCTTTTGTACTTAAAGAAGGTGCAAGTGCAATGGACGAAGTTGTTGTAGTCGGTTACGGTACTCAGAAGAAGAGTGATGTAACAGGTGCATTAATTAATGTTTCTGCCGAAAAATTAACAACAAGACCTGTAAACAATGCATTTGAAGCATTACAGGGTAAAGCTGCCGGTGTTGATATAACATCAAATGAAAGACCGGGCGAAATTGGTAAAATTTTTATCAGAGGTAAACGCTCATTAAATGCTGGAAATGATCCTTTGTACGTAGTTGACGGTATTCCATTGGCTTCAGGAGGTATTGAAACCCTTAATCCAAGAGATATTGAGTCAATTGATATTTTAAAAGATGCTTCTGCAACAGCTATCTATGGTTCCAGAGGTGCAAATGGAGTAATTATTGTTACAACGAAGTCTGGTAAAAGTGGTGCTTTCAGCTTAAATTACGCTGGAACTGTTACTTTTGAAAATATTCAGGATTTGGCTCCTCAAATGAGTGCAAGTGATTACATAACCTGGAGGCGTTGGGCATATTATAATTCAAATACAACAAAATATGCACCTGGAAACCAGCCTACTGAGGCTAATGACAGGATTATTTTTGCGAATGCACTTGATGATACCAAGACATTGGATAATGTATTAAGTGGCTGGAGCAACAGTCAATGGGATGGATCAAAAGTCACTAATACAGACTGGACTCAATTTGCTAAACAAACTGGTATTACTCAGGAACATACTTTGAGTGCGAGCGGAGGTACACAGAATATGAAATCATATATTTCTTTTGGATATCTCAACAATCAGGGTACTCAGGTAGGTCAGAGTTACGAACGTTATAATGCTAAGATTTCTGTTGATATTACCCCAAAACCATGGTTTAATATGGGTGGATCAATTACTGCATCTCTTAGTCAACAGGATTATGGTTTTTCAAGAACCGGACAATCATCGAACTCTGGACCGACTTCAATATATGATGCTGCAAAACAAATTATAAATGTTGCTCAACCATACAATGATAACGGAGCAGTTATTATGTATCCTGGTGGAAATTCTGGTATTTATACAGTCATAAATGAAGTTGGTAAATCTAATGATAGCCGTCAGTTTTTGCGCGTTCTTGGAAGCTTCTATGCCGGAGTCGATTTCGGGAAAATGATAAATACTTTAGATGGTCTTAAATATCGCATGAATTTTGGCCCTGACTACAGCAATCGCCGTCAGGGAATATACATTGACAAAAGCTCTGCTGTAAGATTGGGTGGCACAAGTTATGCAAGTTTGGCATTAAACAGAAGACTTAGCTGGACACTTGATAATATAGTAACCTATGACAAAAAATTCGGGAGCCATAAAATCGGTTTGACATTATTGCAAAGTGCGTCAAGTTATAACGCAGAAACTGCAAATATGAGTGAAGAAAATGTGCCAAAAGCCAGTTATCTTTGGAATAATATGGGTGCTGTTGATATAACTGCAACCACTTCCAAGGCGACTATGGGTTCAGGCTTAACAGAATCGAATATGGCTTCATATATGGGTCGTGTCAATTATTCATTGCTGGACAGATATCTTTTGACACTATCAGGTCGTTATGATGGTTCTTCAGTTTTGGCTCCAGGTCATAAGTGGTCATTTTTCCCAAGTGCTGCTTTAGGTTGGAGAATTGATCAGGAAAGTTTCATGCAGAGTCAAAGTGTTTTTGATCAATTGAAATTGCGTTTGGGAGTGGGAACTACTGGCAACTCTGCCGTTTCACCTTATCAAACAATAGGTCAGGTTCAGTCATTTTATATTCCGTTCGGAGGCGTCGCTAATGCTTTGGCTTATGCAACCAATGAGCCATATTATACTTCTTCGCAAGTTTCTCTTGCTAATCCGAATCTTGGATGGGAATCAACTACTCAGTATAATCTCGGTTTAGATTTCAGCATATTAAAAGGTAGGATTAGTGGAACGATTGATGTTTACAAATCAAGAACTACTGATTTGTTGATGGATATGGTGATTCCAACATTGACGGGTTATCCTCGTACTATGGCTAATGTTGGTGAAAGTAAAAACCATGGTATTGATATTTCAATGGATATTTTGCCAATCAAGACAAAAGATTTTTCATGGAATATCAATGTAAACACTGCTTATCAAAAGGATGAGATTGTTATGTTGGCTAATGGTAAACAGGATATGATAGACAATACATGGTTTATTGGTCAGTCAATAAGTGTTTATTATGGTTTACAAAGCGATGGACTTTGGCAGGAATCTGATAAAGAAGAAATGGATAAGTTTAATGCCAATGGTCATACATTCTCGGTTGGTATGGTTAAACCTGTTGATGTAAAGCAAGACTATAAGATTAATTCAGAAGATCGTGTAATATTAGGAAATCAGTTGCCATCCTGGACTTTAGGATTGAACAATACTTTTACATTTAAAAATCTTGAACTTGCGTTCACGCTTTATGGTCGTTTTGGTTATATGATTTCGACCGGAGGTGAAGGTCAGTTAGGTATGTATCAACAACGTCAAATTGATTATTGGACACCGGAAAATACTGATGCTGAATGGCAGAAGCCAATTTACAGTCAATCAGGCGGTGATCCATATTCAGGCTTACTTGGATTCAGGGATGCATCATTCCTGAAACTTAGAAATGTTTCTTTAGGCTATTATCTACCTTCAAGAATTTGTAAAACTATTGGTGTGAATAATCTGAAGGTATACGCTCAGGCAAAGAACTTCGGTACTATATATTCTTCAATTGACTGGATCGATTTGGATCTTGGAGGTTCAACATTTAATCGCGGTTGGGTTGTTGGTCTTGAACTTGGATTCTAATAATGTCTCAAAAAAAACGATTAATTATGGATATCATGAATAAGATAAAAAAACTAATTATAGGTATGCTTGTCATCATTACGATTGTAGGTATTACCTCATGTGGAGATGAATTCCTTGATGAGGAATTGACAACTTCATATAATACGCAATATTTTAAAACTGACGAAGGCATACAATCATTGGCTACAGCTCTTTATGCTAATCCTCGTTGGCTGTATGGATATGAATGGGCTTATGCAACCACACAATATGGTTGCGATGAGTTTACTAATGGTAGTGACCTGACAAGTGAGCCCTGGAATAAGTACGATGCGCGTTTTGGTGCTTCTGCTATTACAACAGCGATGGGAGCTGCAAATAACAACTGTCCTAACGTAAGCCAATTGTGGGATCAGATGTATTATGGCATTGGTACGGCAAATCTTGTAATAAAAAATGCAGATTATGTGAAAGCGGAAGATGTTAAGAATAAATGCTTAGGTGAAGCTTACTTCCTACGTGGTTATAACTATTACAGATTATTTGCTCAATACGGTGGAGTTGTATTACAACTAGAACCTGTTGAAGGTGTAGTACGCAATTTTAAAAGATCTAGTGATGAAGAAACCTTAAATCAGGTCATTGCGGATCTTGAAAAAGCATATGAACTTCTTCCTGAAGCTGAATGGAGAGGAGAAGGAACATGGACTAAACCTCTTGGAGCACATATGTTGGCGAAGGCACTACTATTCCGTTGTTCTGAAAGATGTGATACATGGAACTCAAAATACAAAACAGCAGATCTAGAGAAAATAATTACTTTATGCGATTACACCATTTCAAAGCGTCCATTAGCTGCGAATTTCCGTGAACTTTGGGCATGGACTGGAGTGGATTGTGCTGCAGAAAAGAATCCTGAGATATTGATGTCATGTCAACATAATTCAGATAAGACTACAGTAGGTCGTTTCGGAAATCGAATTTATGCGTATTTTACTCCTCAGTTTTCTAATTTCAGCGGATGGGTTAAACGTGGAGCTTTTGTAGGTTTGGATTTCCAACGTTGCAGACCTACAGAGTATAATTATTCAACATATGATAATGTTAATGACTCAAGACTTTGGAAGTCTTTTAAAACGATTTACAATGCTAATCAGACAAATGCTACAAAGAATCCTGGAACTAATGCGGCTTACAATACCGCTGTAGGAGATGTCGCAATTTTGTTTATTCTCAATAAACCCACTGATGCTCGTTTTGATAACAACGCAAAAGGTAAGTTTGGTAAGAATGGTGTAAGTACATTTGTTAATCCGGAAACAGGAAAAGATGTTCCAAATGCATTTGCTCTTTATGAAAATGGGAAGTACACAATGGATACTTACAATCTAACCAAAACAACTACTAATGTTTTTTGTGGATTAAGTAAGGCTGAAGATGGCTCACGTTCAGCTGAAAAAGGCGACTCATATCGTGATGTTATCATGGCACGTACCGGTGAGACTTATTTGATTAAAGCTGAAGCTTTAGTGCGTCAGGCAAAATATAATGAAGCTATTAGTGTAATTAATGTTTTGCGTAACAGAGCTGCCTGGAAGGCAGGTGAAGATCGTGAAGATTATACTGATGGCACAGCTGCGTTCGAAAGTAATGCTCTTTTTGCTGATGCTGCAAATAAAACTTATTATAAAGGTTTTAGTAAGAAAAGTAGCTATTATCTGTCAACTGGTATACCAAAAACTATTGATGCTTCAAATATGAGTGTTTCTAGTTACACTAGTTTACCTGCTGAAGATGAAGCTATTCTTACAAAACTTGGTGTCTCAGGAGATAAAGATCGTATGATTAACTTTATTCTAAATGAACGCACACGAGAACTGAATGGTGAATTTGTCCGCTGGGAAGACTTAAGTAGAACAAAAACTTTAGTCGTTCGTGCAAAAGCCTTTAATGAAGTAGCTTCGCCTTTTATTCAGGAAAAACATCTTCTTAGAGCTATACCACAATCATTTATTGATGGATTAGTAAATGAAGATGGTTCAATTCTTACAGATGAACAAAAAGCTGCCTGGCAGAATCCTGGTTATTGATTTCGGAGTACTTCGTTATAATCATAATTGATTAATTTAAAGAGCATCCCGAAGGTTAAAACCGGAGAGATGCTCTTTTGCTTTTCGTGTAACTTTTGATCAACTCTCGTGTGACTTTTGATCAACTTTTGCGATTAATTTACAAAATGTCCGGCTTCTGTATTAAAATTTACGGGCTTATTATGTACTTTCGTGAAACCAATTAATGCTGAAAAATGAACATTGTAATTGATAAAGGCAATACCTTGTGTAAACTTGCTGTTTTTGGCGAGGATTCAGAACCAATTGAAGTATTGGTTTCACCGGCAGGAGATAAGGCGTGTCTTGGCAAAGTACTTGATAAGTACAAACCCAAAGCATGCATCATTTCGTCGGTTACAACTTTTGATGAGGATATCAAACAAATTCTCAAGGACAGAATCCCTTTTGTTTTGGAATTGAATCACAGTACTCCGTTACCCGTTAAAAATGCTTATGAAACCCCTGAAACCCTGGGCATGGACAGAATAGCTGCGGCAGTCGGTGCATGGAGCATTCAACCGGGAAGAGACTGTCTGGTTATTGATATGGGTACGGCAATTACATATGACATTGTAAGCAAAGATGGTGTATATGAAGGTGGTAACATTGCTCCGGGACTCAATCTCAGGCTAAAGGCATTGCATGAATTCACAGGCAGATTGCCTGAGGTCGCAGCAAAAGCAGATTTTGAAATATTTGGCAGAAACACTGAAAAAGCCATAAGGGCAGGAGTGATGCAGGGGATTGTTCACGAGGTAAATGGTTATTATGACCATTATAAAGAAAAGTTTCCTGATCTTTTCGCTTTTTTAACAGGCGGTGACCTGATTTATTTTGCAGAGAAACTAAAAAATGGCATCTTTGTGTCCGGAAATTTGGTACTTATCGGTTTGAACAAGATCCTGAATTACAATGTCGATCAAAAATAAAATTCTGGCAGCGGTAACTTTACTGCTTATTTCTTCAACAATATTGGTGGCTCAAAACACGAATTCACCTTACAGCCGTAATGGTTTTGGCTTGTTGGAAAATCCTACAATCGGTAAAAACAGATCGATGGGAGGCATTGGTATAGGGCTGAGAGAGAAAAACATGATTAATTATTCCAATCCTGCTTCGTTTTCTTCACTGGATACTATGACCATGTTGTTTGACTTTGGCGTTTCAGGACAGTTCTCGACTTTTAAGGAAAGCTCAAATATACAGTTGAATCCTAACGGTTATCTTGATTATGTAGCTATGAAAGTTCCTCTAAAAAAATACTGGGGGTTAGCTTTCGGGTTTGTGCCTTTTTCTAAAGTAGGTTATTCATACAGCATAGACAGGGAGCTTTCAAACGGTATTGGTTATACTGAAGCATATGCGGGTTCAGGTGGTCTTAATACAGCTTTTATCGGAACTTCTGTTGCTTTATGGAATAAACTTTCTTTAGGTGTAAGCTATAAGTACACTTTTGGTACTATTACTCAGGCAAGTACTGTAATGTTTGACGACGATGATTTCAGATCTAAAAATCCTACTGAATACTGGTATCTGAATAACAGTTCACTCGAATTCGGACTTCAGTATGAACAAATGATAGGAAAAAAGAACCGTTTTTCGATAGGTGCGGTCTTTTCGGAAAAATCTCCTGTTGGTAATGAGGTTTATAAATATGATATTACAACTGATACTACTGCGAGATCAACGTCCTCCAAATTTGAGTTTCCCCGTACACTTGGTGCAGGTTTATCATGGACTTATGACAACAGACTGACAATAGGAATTGATTACAAGCAACAGTTGTGGAGTGATGCTTTGTTCTACGGATCAAGTGACACATTAAATAATGATACACGTATATCGATTGGTGCAGAGTATTTGCCTAAACTTCTTTCAAATCATTATTATCAGGCTATTAAATACCGTTTTGGTATGTATTATTCTGACTCATATATGAAGTATTCTCAGGGTGACCTGAAAAATATCGGTGTTACTTTAGGAGTCGGTCTGCCTTTGAGAGGTCAGAGATCTTCATTGAACATTGCTGTTGAAGCCGGTAAAGTTTTGGTTCCTGCAGCTTCTTTTATCGATGAGAATTATTTTAAATTATCTGTTGGTGTATCCTTCAGTGAATTATGGTTCTTTAAACGCAAACTTTAATGAACCGATTATTTTTTTGACTTGAAAAATTTCTATTTACATATTAATCCCGGTCTGAGAGCTGCATTTATTGTGACTCTCTTGCTTTTTTTGACAGCTGCCTGCTCAAAGGAGGATAAAACATTTGTCAAATCCTTTGAGGACAGAAGCAAGATTTCAGGAATGTTTACGGATTCCACAACTACTCTGATTTCTGATTCCGGGAAGATTCGTTACAAGATATATACAAAAAAATGGATTATTTACGATAAGGCTAAAGAACCTTATTGGTATTTTCCGCAAAAGTTTCACTTCGAGATGTTTAATGACAGCATGTTAGTCTCTTCTTCCATGGACTGCGATACAGCTAGATACAATATTTACAAAAAGCTCTGGGAGTTTAAAAAGAACGTCAGATTTATTAACGCAAAAGGAGATTTATTTGAAACCCAATTGCTTTACTGGGACCAGAGATCTCAAAAGATGTATTCTGACTCATTTATCAGGATTGAACAAAAAGATTATATTCTGCAGGGTTATAATTTTGAATCAAATCAGACTTTTACTGATTATCATATATTAAAACCGAGCGGGCCTATTAACCTGGATGCTGAACGACCTGACTCCATTAGTATGGATCCGTCTGCTCAGCAATCTGCTAATCCGAATGCTTTAAAGGTTGTAATGTAGTTTTTAAAAACACACTTTATTTAACTAATTAAACAAATTTTTGTATATTCGCAGGCTGAAATTTTATCTGTTTACAAATTAAAACTTTAACATAAATCTTTCTATGGCAACCTTACAGAAAATTAGAAACAAAGCCGTACTACTTACTGTAATAATTGGTCTGGCTTTGTTTGCGTTCATCATTGGAGACTTCCTGAACTCAGGATCTTCACTATTCCGTCAGTCTCAACAGAAAATAGCTGAAATCGGTGGCACTTCCCTTGATTACAAGGAATATGAAGCCAGAATCCTTGAATTACAGGAAGTTTACAAGATTCAGACTGGTCAGACTAACATTGATGATGCCATGGCCGGACAATTACGTGAATCAGTATTCGAAACTATAGTTCGTGAACGTCTGCTTGATGAACAAGCAGAAAAGCTGGGCGTAGCAGTAACAGGAAAAGAAGTTTTCAATATGATTAATGGTGAAAACATTCACCCTATCATACAACAGCTTCCAATATTTAAAAATCCTCAGACAGGTGTTTTTGACAGGACTGTTATGATGAATTTCCTTCAGACGATTCAAAGTGATGATCTTTCAAAATATCCTCAGGAATCACAGGATCAGATCAAACAACTTAAATCATACTGGTTATTCTGGGAAAACAATCTGAAATATACCCGTCTTGAAGAAAAAATCAACGCATTGCTTACAAACGCTGTAAGAGCAAACTCTGTAGATGCAGAATGCAGTTTCAATGACAGAAGTGAAAATGTTGATTTTGCATATGTTGTGAAACCATATTCTTCAGAACCTGATTCATTGTTTGAAGTAAGCAGCAGAGATTTGAAAAACAAATATTCTGCCGAAATCGAAAGGTTTAAACAAAAACCTTATCGTTCAGCAAAATATGTTGTTGTTGACGTTAAAGCAAGTCAGGAAGACTACAAGGCGGTAGAAGAAAAGATTATGTCATTGAAGGCTGATTTTGAAACTTCAACTGATCCGGGTGCATTTGCAAACGCTAATTCAGATGATGCTTATAATGATTGCTACATTGCAAACAGTCTCTATCCTGCAGAAGTTAAGGACTTTCTTAACGGAAACGGTGCCGGCGCTTTCATGCAGCCTGCTTTTAAAGATGATGTTTACAGAATGGCAAAAATAATTTCTACTACAGTTGCTCCTGATTCTGTTAAGGCTCGTCAGATTGTAGTTGAAAATCAGGCTAAAGCTGACAGTATCATCAATGTACTTAAAGGTGGAGCTGATTTTGCTGCCGTAGCTGCCAAACATTCTCTTAATTCGAATGGTACTGATATGGGTTGGTTCCGTGAACTCGATGCAATGCAGATGGGTAAGGATTTTGTAAGGGCTTGTTTTAACGCTTCTGTTAATTCAGTATTTTCTGTAAAGACTAAATATGGTGTATCTGTTATGGAAGTTACTGCTAAGAGCCAGCCGGTTAAAAAATCGAACCTTGCTTTGATTTCTCTTAAGGTTACTCCAAGTTCAAAAACTTATGGTGATACATACAATGCTTTGAATAAGCTTGTTGCTGAAAACCAGAGTGCTGAAGATTTCTTTGCTAAGGCAGCAAAAGAAAATTATGAAGTCCTGACAGCTCAATATGTTCGTAAGAATGATCTGACATTAGGAGAAATTCCTCAGATGCGTCAGGCTGTCCGTTTCGTTTATGAAAATGATAAAAACGTTATTTCAGGTGTCCTTGAAAATACTGAAAACCAATTGCTGG
>CAZCWK010000029.1:1077-22958 GCA_964502355.1 uncultured Bacteroidales bacterium | reverse complement strand
ACAGGCATCAGTGATGGTGACTATCAGACTGTAGAAGAAGTTAAGCCGTTACTTATGGCTGAACTCATCAACGAAAAGAAAGCTGAAAAGATTATCAGCAAACTGTCATCAAAAAGCATTACATCTCTGCAGGAACTTGCTGCTTCTGAAGGAGCTAAAGTTGACACAGCAAAATATGTCAATTTCTCATTACAGAGGATAACAGGACTTGGTGACGAACCTGCTCTGCTTGCTGCTTTGGTAAAATCAGAACCTGGTAAGATTTCACAACCTTTGAAAGGTAAAAGCGGTGTTTATGTTTACAACATCGTTAACAAGACCAGAAGTCAGGAAAAATTTGATCCTAAGGCTGAAATGGCAGGTCTCAACTCAAACAACATGTACAGATTGATGTATCAGTCTTTTGAAGCTGTAAAAGATGCTTCCAAGGTTGTTGATAACAGAATAAGATTCTATTGATTAATCCCGGGGAAACCGGAACTTATTAATATAACAATTTAAACGGGATGGTTTCATCCCGTTTTTTGTCTTAAAATATATGGATAAATATCAGGTAATCGGTAAGAAACCAAGTGAACTGAAGGAATGGATCTCGGCTAATGGCTTGCCTTCTTTTGTCGCTAATCAGTTACTTGACTGGATTTACGACAAAAGGGTTTTTGATTTTGATCAGATGATGAATATATCAAAGGCTTCGAGGTTATTTCTGAAAGAAAACGCAGCTATTTATAAGTCTGATCCTGTGCAGGTCTCTGAGTCATCTGACGGTACAAAAAAATATCTTTTCAGGACTGAGGGTGGCTTCCTCATCGAAACTGTAATGATTCCTGATAATGACAGGGTGACGCTTTGTGTTTCTTCTCAGTCAGGTTGTAAGATGGGTTGTGAGTTTTGCATGACCGGACGGATGGGTTTCTTCGCGAGTCTTAAGTCATGGGAGATACTTAATCAGATTTTTTCTGTATCTGAATCAAATGATATTTCAAATGTTGTTTTCATGGGTATGGGTGAGCCTATGGATAATATTGATGAAGTCCTTCGCGCACTTGATGTGCTGACTTCCGATTATGGTCTTGCATGGAGCCCCAAGCGTATTACGGTATCTACTATTGGCCAGATTCCGAATATGAAAAGGTTTCTTGATGAAAGCAAGTGCCACCTTGCTGTCAGCCTTCATACTGCGATTTCTTCTCAAAGGCAATCCTGGATGCCTTCTGAAAAAGCCTGGTCTGCCGATAAGATTATTCAGCTTTTAAAAACTTATGATTTTAGCGGACAGAGACGTCTTTCTTTTGAGTATATCATGTTTAAAGGTTTGAATGATTCCAAATTACATGCTGATAAGCTGATTTCTCTGTTGAAAGGTCTTGAATGCAGGGTGAATCTGATCAGGTTTCATACTATTCCCGACACTCAGTTTGTAAGTCCTGATGAAAAAGTTTTAATCGATTTTGCAAACTATCTGAACAGTAAGGGTTTGAATACTACTATCAGAAAATCCAGAGGAGAAGATATTCAGGCTGCTTGTGGTTTGTTATCTGCTAAGGTTTCAAAATTGTAATTAAAATTTGCTATTTTGTCAGTCTATACTCATTTTTTACGTATCTTGCGGTAATATTGTCATGCTTTGTATTGAGTGGATTTTGTGGATGCATGATATAAATAAATAATGTTTATTATTCAAAAATGGAAGATAATTTCTTAAAAGTGGGTGTTACCCAGGGAGATATAAATGGTATTGGTTATGAGGTGATTTTAAAGGCCTTTTCCGATCCAAGAGTTTACGAAGATCAGGCTGTGGTAATTTATGGCTCACCAAAAGTTGCAGCATATCACAAGAAAGCACTGGAGCTTAATACAATAGGATTAAGTATTATAAACTCAGCCAAAGAAGCTGCAGTCGGTAAAATCGGGATTATAAACTGTAATGACGATGATGTGAGGGTGGAGCTGTCTCATTCGACAGAGATTGCCGGTAAAGCTTCATATCAGGCTTTGGAAAGAGCTGTAAAAGATTTGAAGGAAGGTCTTATAGATGTTCTGGTTACCGCTCCGATTAACAAATATAATATTCAGTCTGATGAGTTTCATTTCCCGGGACATACTGAATATCTTCAATCCAGTCTCGGTAACGGTAAAGAAGCTCTTATGATTATGGCGAGCCCTGTCTTAAGAGTTGCAATAGCAACGGGACATATACCTGTGTCGCAGATTGTTTCATCTCTCGATGTACAGAGTCTTTATAATAAGATTAAGATTTTCAATAAGTCTTTGATGACAGATTTCAGAATCCAGAATCCGAGAATTGCTGTTTTGGGTCTTAATCCTCATGCCGGAGATAATGGTCTGATTGGTAAAGAAGATATTGATATTATAGCAGAAGCCGTTAAAAGGGCTCAGGATAACAGGATAACATGCTTCGGACCTATTCCTGCAGATGGTCTGTTTGGCTCTTCAGAGTATTTGAAATACCATGGCATATTGGCTATGTATCATGATCAGGGTATGATACCCTTTAAAACGTTAAGCATGGAAAGTGGCGTGAATTATACCGCAGGCCTTCCGTTTATAAGGACTTCTCCTGCTCATGGCACAGCTTACTCTCTGGCAGGACAGAATGTTGCCTGTGAAGAATCCTTCAGAAATGCATTTTATATGGCTTGTGATATTTATAAAAACAGGCAGATGCATGAAGAAATGATAAAGAATCCGCTTAGAAAACAAAACATTGTTCAGAATGGTGATTTATCTGATTTACCCGAATTTGCTGAAGAATAATTAATATAAATGGATTTACAATCAGTTAAACAAAGGTTTTCAATTATTGGTAATGCTCCTGATCTTAACAGGGCTATCGATATTGCTGTACAGGTTGCTCCGACTGATTTATCAGTATTGATAACCGGAGAAAGCGGAGTAGGAAAGGAGAGCTTTCCTCAGATAATTCATCAGTTCAGTCACAGGAAACACGGTCAATATATCGCCGTCAATTGTGGCGCTATACCCGAGGGTACGATTGATTCTGAACTTTTTGGTCATGAAAAGGGTAGTTTTACCGGTGCTTTAGCAGACAGAAAAGGTTATTTTGAGGTAGCTGATGGGGGTACAATATTTTTGGATGAAGTTGGTGAACTTCCTATGTCAACTCAGGCAAGATTGCTGAGGGTGCTTGAATCAGGTGAGTTTATTCGTGTGGGTTCATCAAAGATTATGAAGACTAATGTCCGTATTGTTGCTGCAACAAACATGAACATAATCGAAGCCATAAACAATAATCATTTCAGGGAAGACCTGTACTACAGGTTAAATACTGTTCCGATCGTTGTGCCTCCTTTAAGGGACAGAGCTGATGATATCATAAGGTTATTCAGGAAATTTGCCACTGACTTTGCTGCTAAATACCGTATGCCTGTGATTCAATTGACTGAAGATGCCAAATCAATGCTGGTTTCGTACAGATGGCCAGGTAATGTAAGACAACTAAAAAATATTACTGAGCAAATTTCTATTATCGAGCAGCAAAGAGAAATTACATCTGCTGTCCTGCAGAGCTATCTTCCGGATTATAATTTCGAGAAATATCCTATGCTTTATCGTGGCAACAATGCAGCTGAAAGCAAGTCTTTCTCCAGTGAAAGAGAAATATTGTATCAGGTATTGTTTGATATGAAAAAGGATATGAATGAGCTGAAATTGCTTGTTAATGACATTATGAAGAAAAACGGGGAGAAACCTGTAGTTCATGATAGTGATTTCAGCAGTCTGACAAATATTTATACTCCTGATATTCCTCAAAGAGATATCAGGCCTGTAAATACTCACAATATTCAGGATACTGAAGAATATGTAGAGGAGTCATTCTCACTCGAAGAAATGGAAAAAGAAGCTATCAAAAAAGCTCTTGAAAGAAATGGCGGTAAACGTAAGAATGCAGCTTCTGATCTCAATATATCAGAGAGGACGCTTTACCGTAAAATAAAGGAATATAATCTTGAATGATATATGTACAGGAAAATCTTTTTTTTATTATCAGGCCTTATTTTAATTTTTTCAGGATGTTCTATCCAGTACAAATTGAATGGTGCATCTATTGATTACAACAAGATTAAGACTCTTACCGTAATTGACTTTCCCAATCAGGCTAGTCTGGTTTATCCTCCTCTTTCACAGAAATTTACAGAAGGACTTAAGGATTATTACATAAGAAACACCAAGCTAAAACTCCTGACCAGGGATGGCGATCTGAACCTTGAGGGGGAAATTGTTGGTTATGATCTTACTCCTATGGCTACTCAGGCAGATGGCTATGCTTCTGAAACCAAACTGACCATTACAATAAATGTAAGGTATTCAAACAATGTAAATCCTGAAGAAAATTTTGAGGAGAAGTTTTCTGCTTTCAGGGTTTTTGACTCTTCGCAAATGCTTGAGAGTGTTCAGGATGGTATAATTGATGAGGTGGTCAAAGAAATTTCAGACATAATTTTTAATAAAACTGTTGCTAACTGGTAAAGTATGAGTCCGGCTTCTCTTATAGACTGGATAAACGAACCTAAACATCTCGATGCAGAGAGTCTGGTTCAGTTACGTAAAATCGTGAGTGATTACCCATGCTTTGTTCAGGCCAGGATCTTGTATCTGAAGAATCTGAAAATCATGAATGATCTCAGATTTTCAAGTGAGCTTAATCTGGCTGCTATCTCTGTTTCTGACCGCAAATTATTGTACGAATTTATCGAGGACCGAAGCAGAAACAAGGTTATGGTTGAAAAAGTTAAGGTTGATGTTGAAGAGAAGCCTTTTTCGATAATTGATCATTATCTGGGCAATGCTGATGGTATTGTCGTTGAAAAGGATGAACCTGAATCAGTTGATGAACAGATTAAAGAGAGTATTCCTGACCAGACAGAAGTTAATAATAAAACTCAGTCTGTTTATTCAGATACCATTTCTGGTGATGTGAGTGATGCTTTTACCTTTGATTACTTCAGTTATATTTCAATATATCCCGGAGCAGAGCGTAAACGATCTGTTAATACAACTGATTTACAGTTAAAGAGTTCTGAGGAAAATAAACTGCAGGGGCACGAGCTTATAGATGCTTTTATTGAAAAACAATCTGCAGGTTTACAAATAAATAAAGAATCTGAAATTATTCATGATGAAAGTATTCCTGCTTCTGAAACCTCTGAAGAAGCAATTTCTGAGTCAACTTTTACTGAAACCCTCGCAAGGATATACATAAAACAAAAAAGATATGACCGTGCACTTGAAATAATAAGGTCATTAAACTTGAAATATCCAAAAAAAAGTATTTACTTTGCAGACCAAATAAAATTTTTGGAAAAATTAATCGCTAATACAAAAAAATAATTCATATGTATCTTTTCCTGACCATTTTAATCCTGCTCGCAGCTTTATTGCTAATTTTCATAGTATTGGTTCAAAATTCAAAAGGTGGGGGACTTGCTTCAGGTTTCTCTGCTTCGAACCAGGTAATGGGTGTTAGAAAAACTACTGACTTTCTTGAGAAAGCCACATGGGCATTAGCTGGTATTATTATAGTTTTGAGTGTTGCGACTGTCGCATTTGTTTCTGATAACAAAGATGCTGAAAAGAAATCAATCATTAAGGAAGAAGTTCAAAATGCAGTTCCTGTAGATCCTAATTTGGTTTCACCGAACTTTAATGAAGAAGCTGCTCCTGCTGCTCAACAAAAGGCTCCTGCACAGGAAGCTCCTGCTGCACCTGCTCAGGAAGCTCCTGCAAAGAAATAATTTACCCGGCGGTTTTCGCTGAGTAACGGCTTTACTGATAAATCCTGATGATGTAAATATTTATAATCGGGTTAAAATATAAACAGGACATCTGAAGTTTAAATAATTTCAGATGTTCGGTTTTTTTACAGGCTTGCATCAGTCAATAAGGAACAGGAATATCGGAGTTTTAATGTTTCGTGAAAGTCACACCGTTAGATTTAAATGTGGCAGTAGGTCAGGACAAAATCTTCTTCTAGCAAGTATTCTACTACAAATTTCGTATCGCTTCTGGTAAAGATTGCGTCAAATCTTCCTGTTTTGCCTGTATTGATCAGGTTGTTTACAATAAGTTCTTCAGAGAAGTCAACATTCTCGTCAGGTATCGCTTTAAAAAGAGATTCTTTGGCGCACCAGTGAATCAGTAAGGCGGTGACTTCATCAAACCCTGAAGATTTGAGATTGGTTTCTTCCTGAGCATTCATGAATTTTCTTCTTATCTTTAAAATACGCTCGGATTTGGTTTCAATGTCGAGTGCAGTCATATTGTCTGTTCCGACAATGACAGCTGCATAGTTTTTTGTATGTGAAATGCTTATTGTTTTTCTGGTTTCATCAAAAAAAGGCTTACCGGATGGTAAATAATTGATAGTGGCAGGGTCAACGCCAAGAGATTTTACACAGCATCTCACTGCAAGATATTCCTTAATTCTTGTCTGATTGGTAATATTATCAGGCGGGATACAACCTGATATATCCATCAAAGCTTCAGTACTTTCTGTTATCTTCCAGATAACTATACTTAGACTGTCATCGGTGATTGTTCTGTAAATACTCATTTTAATCTGAATGATTCAACCATATGTGTAATATCTCTTTTTATGCCATCTGTGATATCAGATATTGAATCTGTCACCGGTACATAATCAAAGTAAATATAGCCCTGATAAAAGAATTTATTTTTGTCGCTGATATAAAAAGCAAAAGGTAAAGCGGGAGTGCCTTTTATTTCGTATATGTTTGCACTGTAACCTTGTTTATTGTTTTCTACAGGAGTCTCGCTGATCTCAGAATATTCAGAAAGTCTTTCAATAAGCATAGATTCAAAATAGAATCTTTTTTCTGCAAATCCGGTTTTATTATTAATGCCAAGAAACGTTGTATATAATGAAGCTCTGTATTTTTCAAATCTTAAATTAAGCCAGAAGGTTTCTGACTTTTTTGTTTCAGGAACTGATAATGCCGAATATGCAGGATATTCCAGAGAATAAGGGTAAGCGTCGTTATTTGCAGTCCTATAATCTGCATCGGGGTAATCAATTCTCTGGTAAACGTATTCTTTAGGATATTCGTTTTTTTTGCAGGATGTAAATAAGATTCCCGATAAAAATATAATAATTACCAAATTAATGGCATTCCTTTTATTTAAGTAAAAGGGAATGCCATCATTATCATTTTTTATCATTTTCGGATTTTTTTAATCAGAAAGGCAGATCGTCAGCTGGATCGTTAATGTTTTCAACAATTTTACCTACATCAGTTGATTTCTTTTCAGCCGTGTTTTCACCTGAAAGGGGAGTTATATCTGTTCTCTTTGCTCCCAATAGTTGGATTGTATCAGCAATAATTTCAGTTGTATATCTGGTTACACCATCTCTTTCCCAACTTCTGGTCGAAATTTTACCTTCTACATAAATTTGTGAGCCTTTTCTGATATACTTTTCAGCAAGTTCTGCAAGACCTCTCCATGCAACAATATTATGCCATTCGGTCCTGTCAGGGACCTGTGTGCCGTTAGCTAAAGTATAACCTCTTTCAGTAGTCGCCAGGGTAAAAGATGCAACTGAATTTTTCTTGTCATTGTCTTTTTCATAATATCGGATATCAGGATCCTTTCCTACATTGCCGATCAGGATAGCTTTGTTTACAGACATATTATTACTAGGTATTAAATTGTTAATAATTTTAATTTCAGGCACCTTCCGGACTGGTAGCCTTGATCACTTTTGTTGCCAAATGTATATATAAAAACGTATGAATCAAAATAAAAGGTAAAGAAATAATGTTAAAAATATATTAATACAAATACAATATAATATAAAGTATTGAAAATAGGCGAGTTATTCAGGTAATTTTTTTTTGCAATATTCAATAATATCCTGCAAATATCAACCGGCAGGTTGCAGGCAAATTCACAAAAATGGTTTTTTTTGAAAATTATCTCACAAATGCTTTTTTTATAATTGGGAAACGCATATATTTGCAAACCGAAAAAGTAGAATATCAATCGATTATAAAAATATATTTGTTTAAACCATTAATTTTTTTATCAAGATGACTAAAGCTGACATTGTAAACGAAATCTCCAAAAGAACCGGAGTTGATAAAGTAACTGTGTTGTCGAGTGTTGAATCATTCATGGACGTAGTAAAAGAATCATTAGTCAAGGAAGAAAATGTATATCTGAGAGGATTTGGTAGCTTTATCATTAAGAAAAGGGCTAAAAAGACAGCACGCAACATCTCAAAGAACACAACAATTATCATCCCTGAACATAATATTCCTTCATTCAAGCCTGCGAAGTCTTTTGTCGGTGAAGTGAAAAAGTAATTCATTAGTAAAATTTTTTAAGATGCCAAGCGGAAAAAAACGTAAAGCCCACAAGATGGCTACGCACAAGCGTAAAAAACGTCTGAAGAAAAACAGACATAAGCATAAGAAATAATTCTGACGCTATAAAAAAACTCAAAGAACAGAAGAACAAGCTCAAAGTCTGGAAAAAGTCTATGAGTTTGTTCTTTGTTTGTTAAACAGTTATCTTTTGACAAGATCCTGCAGAGATTGGTTTCCCCGACTGATTAATGCAATCTTTAAGGAAGATAATAAAACAATGTAACTTATCGAAAACAAAACGAACGTGACAACTGAAATTGTCATAGATGTTCAACCTAAAGAGGTTTCTATCGCTATTCTTGAGGATAAGAGTCTGGTTGAATTCCAAAAGGAATCCAATGGTATCTCATTCTCAGTAGGTGACATCTATCTTGGACGGGTTCATAAGCTTATGCCCGGTCTAAATGCCGCTTTCGTTGATGTTGGTTATGATAAGGATGCATTTCTTCATTATCTGGATTTGGGAATGCAGTTCAATTCCCTTAATGCTTACGTAAAAAATGTTGTTGCCAATAAAAACAAACAGCATCAGTTAAGCAAGTTTCATCTTTTACCTGACATACCAAAAGAAGGAACTATAGCCGATATTATCAAACCTGGTCAGGAAATACTCGTACAGATTGCAAAGGAACCTATATCGACAAAGGGTCCACGTCTGACTTCTGAGATTTCCATTGCGGGAAGATATCTTGTGCTCATGCCATTTTCGGATAAGATTTCGGTTTCGACAAAGATTAAATCTGCTGAAGAAAGAGTTCGGTTAAAACAATTGCTTCAAAGTATTACACCTAAAAACTTTGGTGTGATAGTGAGAACGGTTGCTGAAGGCAAGAAAGTTGCGGAACTTGACAGCGAACTGAAAGTATTGCTTAAAAGATGGGACGAAGTTTTGTTAAAGCTGGTGAAAGCAAAAGCGCCTTCACTTATTTTTGAGGAAACCAGTCGCACTGTAGTGATTTTGCGTGATATTCTAAATTCCTCTTTTGAACATATTCATGTTAATTCTCCGCAGGCTTTTGAGGAGATAAGGGATTATGTCCGGATAATAATGCCTGAGAAGGCTGATATTGTTAAGTTATATAAGGAGAACCTTCCGATTTTTGATCATTTCGGTATAACTAAACAAATCAAGTCTGCTTTTGGCAAGACCGTTTCGTTCAAAAGTGGTGCCTATCTGATTATTGAACATACTGAAGCCTTGCATGTTATAGATGTTAACAGCGGCAACCGTTCAAAGTCTGATAAAGGTCAGGAAGACAATGCTCTTGAAGTTAATCTGTCTGCTGCTGATGAAGTGGCAAGACAACTAAGACTTCGGGATATGGGAGGTATTATAGTCGTTGATTTCATAGATATGCAGGAGGGTGAAAATCGTCAGAAAGTCTATGACCGGCTAAGAGATCGAATGCAGGGTGACAGGGCTAAACATAATATCCTGCCACTTTCAAAGTTCGGATTGATGCAAATCACTCGTCAGCGGGTCAGGCCGCAGACTTATATTGTTACAAGTGAAACTTGTCCTACTTGTTTTGGTAAGGGTGAAATTCAACCATCGTTACTGTTTACAGACAAACTGGAAAGCAAGTTGACTTATCTTAACGCGAAGCTTAAAGTGAAGAAGTGCACTCTACAGGTGCATCCTTATGTATCGGCCTACATCAAAAAGGGAGGATTGCTTTCCCTTGAGAAAAAGTGGCAAATGAAATACGGTTTTGGAATAAAGGTTATGCCTATCCAAAATCTAACCTATTTGGAATATCACTTCATTGATCCTAACGGAGAAGAAATTGATATGAAAGAGGAACTGGAAATCAAGTAGGAAACGACGTTTCCGAAAGTCTATAATGATGAAACCCTGAGAAGCCGTAGGGGACGGTTGCTCAGGGTTTTTTATATCCTTTTTACAGATCAGGCAAACAACTGATCAATCTTGTCTTTATACATTTTTTCGATTACATTTCTCTTGACTTTGAGAGTAGGAGTGAGTACACCATTTTGTACAGACCATTCATCAGTTACAAGTTCAAAAGACTTAATCTGTTCATGATGAGCAAACATAGCATTGTATTTCTTGAGCTCTCTCTTATAGATATCCTGTACTTTCGGATTTTTGACCAATGACTCATTATCAGTAAAAGTGATTTCATGCCTTGAACAAAAATCTTTGAGATAAGTCAGATCAGGATTAATCAAAGCAGCAGCATACTTCTGGTTTTCACCAAGCACAACCATATTTTCGATAAACGGAGATTTGCAGAACTGCTCTTCAATAAGGAATGGATTGATATATTTTCCAAATGAAGTCTTGAAGATATTTTTCAGGCGTCCTGTTATAATCAAAAGACCTTCAGGAGTAAATTTGCCTGTATCACCGGTGTGAAACCAACCATCTTTATCAATAACTTCAGCAGTAAGCTCAGGATCTTTATAGTAACCCATCATTACGTTTGGACCACGGCAAATAATTTCATTATTATCTGCAATCTTAACTTCTACACCCGGCTGTGGAGGTCCAACTGTTCCGGCAACTCTGTTACCTTTTCCACGTTGGCTTACAGCTATAACAGGAGAGGTTTCACTGAGACCGTAACCTTCGAAGACAGGCATTTTGATAGCATTGAAAAACGCTGCCTGATGTTTTTGAATAGCAGCTCCACCTGAAACCACGATGTCAAAGTTACCGCCAATAGCTTCACGCCATTTGCTGTATATGAGTTTATCCGCAATCTTATGTTTCAGACTATACCACAAAGAGTTTTCACCTGTCTTATATTCTTTAGCCAGATTGAAAGCCCAGTAATAAAGATTCTTCTTAAAACCTTTTTGCTTTTTACCAGCCAGATAAAGCTTGTCATACATTTTTTCCAGAACTCTCGGTACTGCAGACATCATAGTAGGATGTACCTCTTTGATGTTTTCAGCGATTGTACCCAAATTTTCAGCATAATATGTGGAGAAACCAAGGTAATGATAAAGATAAACCAGGATTCTTTCATAAGCATGACAAAGTGGGAGAAAGCTTAAAGCAACCTTACTCCAGGGAGATGGCGTAGCTTTTAAAGCTTCCAGCTGACTGATAAGATTGTTATGGGATAACATAACCCCTTTTGGAAGACCTGTCGTGCCAGATGTATAAATTATTGTTGCCAAATCCATTGTGCCAATCAGTGATTGTCTTTTTGCCAGCTCTTCAGGTGCCGGATTTGCAGCTCCGAATTCATAAAAATCTTTGGCAAGTATTGTATTTTCTGTTTCAACCAGGCATATTATTTCTTTGAAATGAGGTACATGCTCCAGTATAGGTTGTAATTTTTTTGCCAGTTCTTTAGTATCAACAAAGAGGTATTCGATTTCCGCGTGATTCAGGATATGTATGTAATCTGTTTCACTAATAGTCGGATATATCGGAACGCTAATACAACCCATCTTCATTACGGCAAAATCAAAGAAATTCCATTCCGGCCTGTTTGAACTGATTACTCCGATCCTGTCTCCGAATTTTACCCCTTTGGCTATAAAAGCATAACAAATTTTATCAACTGTGTCAATATATTCATGAATATCGTATTTAACCCATTCATGATTGACTTTACCAGCAAGTACTATCTTGTTTTCCGGGTATTTCTCCTTATACTGATCCAGTAGATCAAAAATACGTGTAATTGCCATTTGAAATTGTATTAGTTTAAGTTTATTCAATCATCTCGCCTCAAGCAAAAAGTAATCTCCGATTATATAAGAGAGCACTTTTTTCGTGCTAATACAGCTGTATCGCAGATGAGTTAACACGTACCTGAATTCAGGCATGAATAAACAAATTTAGTTAAATATTTCAATTTGAAAGAGTAACAGCTCGTTTTTTACAAAAGTGTGCTAATCAGAAAGGTAAATCGTCCTTTTCGTCAGTTTGTGTAAAATCTGTAGCCCTTACACCAAAATCCGTCTTGGCTTCATTTGGTTTGTTTGCGGAGCCGGCATCTCCAACGGATTTATCAATTCTCCAGGCTTTGACATCAGTGTAATATTTTCCGTTAAACTCACGGCTTTCAACATCAAAGAATACTGTAACATTTTCACCTTCACTCAAAGGAAACTGATCAATCTTGTCTCCCCATAAATTGAAACACAGCATTTTTGGATACTGATCTCCGTATTGAAGTACGTAGTCCTGTTTTTTCCAAACACCGTTCTTGCCCTGACCTGTCTGTAGTGGCAGTATCTTGTTGATTGTACCTGATAATTCCATTTAAGTATAATATTATAGTTATTTAGTTGTAGTTGTATCTGTTTTCATATATGAGTCATTCATAATTCTGACGAAATTTGACATCTGGTCAGGATTTCTGAGTTTGATACGCTGACCTGAAACCGGTTTGTCACTTGTATTCATTTCATTCAGCTTGTATAATGCTTTGAGCTGCAGAGCGTACTGTTGAGCTATCATAAGCATGGTTTCACCTTGTTTTACAATATGATATGGCTTTTCGCCATCCCACCAGGTATTTTTCTTGTCAAGGTAAACGATTTCGCCCGGAGTCAGTTTGTAATTCTCAGGGAAATCATTACATTTCCTAATAGTTCTGGCACTTATACCAAATTCTTCTGACAGTGATCCGAAGCTGTCGCCAAACCTGGCAGTAACGCACGGTGTTGTTGCAACATAATTAATCACATGAGTTGCAACTGGATTGATAGTTGATTCTTCATTTCTCAAAACTATTCCGTGATAATCTTTGGCATTGCGCAAAAGATCTTCTGTAAATAAAGGTTGTTTGGTAGTCGTATCACGTCTTTCCTTTACGTCTTTAACACGTACTTTTCTTTCGCGCTGTTTCTTTTGCTTTTTAGATGTTTTTTCTTCTGCAGGAACATGCTTTTTAAGTGTTTTTGCAGAGATTTTATCCAGTTCATAAGTCTTTATAATCTTAATCAGCTTTTCAGCATAGTTCGGATCTGTGGCATAACCGGCTTTTTTAAGTCCATTTGCCCAGCCTTCATAATCATCAGGGTCAAGCTTGAACAGCCCTCTGTATCTTGCCCCGTTTACAAGAAATTTTGAATGATCATCGTAAGAGTCTTCTACTTGTTTGTATTTTCTGAAACATGAGTTTACTCCGTCATCAAAATAGGTCACGGTCTCACCATCCCAGTTGTTATGACATTTAATACCGAAGTGATTGTTTGATTCCAGTGCCATTTCGCTTTTACCTGCTCCGGACTCAAGCAATCCCTGAGCAAGAGTAATACTTGCCGGAATACCATACTTTTTTTGTTGTTCGAGAGCTATTTCGCCATACTTTAAGATGTAATCATCATAAGGTTTCAAACGGTTTGCAGCAAAAGTCTGAATTGTAAAAAGCAGCGAGAAAACTGACATCAATACGATATGTTTCATTCTTTGTGGAAATTTATCTTATTTTTGTAAAAAACAATAAGGCTATGATTGAAAAACAAATCTGCGCAAAGATACTATTTTGCTCCATTGATGAGCTTCCTGAAGATGAAAAAAAACTTATTGAATGTGCAAAAGACGCTGCGTCAAAGGCTTATGCTCCATATTCAAATTTCAAAGTAGGTGCAGCTCTCTATCTTAAAAATGGTGAAACCGTAACGGGAAGTAATCAGGAAAATGCAGCTTATCCTTCAGGTTTATGCGCTGAAAGAGTTGCAATGTTTTATGCCAATGCAAAAAATCCTGATGAGCCTGTTGTTAAAATGGCCGTAGTCGCCATGAATGGTGCAGGTTTTACGGGTAAACCGATAGCTCCCTGCGGATCATGCAGACAAGCTTTGTTGGAATGTCAGAACAGATATGGTGAAAATATTAAACTCCTTATGTACAGTGCAGATGAAATTGCGATAGTTGAATCCGTTACTGATTTACTTCCTTTAAGCTTCGGGAAGGATTATCTATAACAACAAACCCTTCCGGCATTAAACATTTTTTCGTTAAACTTTGAGTGCGATCAATGAGCTATATGATTGTGGCTTTTCTATTTGGTACCCGAATACATCGAGCAGACTCCGAATGTAAATGTCCTGAATTTAGCTTCTTTGAAACCGGTTTCATCCAGGATTTTAGTCATTGCTGCACCCTGAGGGACCAATTGTATGGAAGCCGGCAGGTATTTGTAAGCCTTCTTGTCTTTTGAAAACAATCCTCCTGCAAACGGCATGAAAACAGTCGAATAAAATTTAAAGAGTTGTTTAGCCGGAAACCATGATGGTCTTGATAACTCGAGGATAATAATTTTACCTCCCGGTTTCAGAATACGGTGCATTTCCGAAATGCCTTTTGGCAGGTCTTCAAAATTACGGACACCAAAAGCTGCAATCACGGCATCAAAACTTTCGTCAGGAAAACTGAGATTCATACAATCCTGTTTTTCGAAGCTGAATGTATCAGTCAAACCAAGAGCTTTGACTTTCTCTTCAGCCACTTTCATCATTTCCTCAGAAAGGTCTATACCGACAATTTTTTCTGGTTTAAGTATTTTGAAGGCATCAATAGCATAATCGCCTGTGCCCGTGGCTACATCCAGTAAAGTCTTAGGTTGAAATGATTTTAAAGTTTTAAGAGAAGCCCGCCTCCACAAAACATCCTGTCTGAAAGACATCAGTCTGTTCATGAAGTCATAGTCAGGCGCGATTTTATCAAACATTTCCTCAACCTGCAGATGCTTCTGACTACCATTTTCGTATGGCGTCAATTTCTCCGGTGTATCTGTTTTATCTATTTTCGACATAATTATCCAATGAATTTAAGTATTTCTGAAACGGCTACGCCGAGATAAGTTCCAATCGCATAGCCAACCAGCCCTATCAGAATACCACTGATTAAAACTTTTTTATTTCCCATTGCTCCGACCACAGGAGGCACAAAAGGAGGTGAATACAGCAATCCTACGTGTGAAACCGTGAAAAGATCCCCGTCAACTTTTGCAATTCTTGCAAACAAAAGATGCAGTAATGTTGCTGAAGCAATAATAAATGCGATGTATCCTATTAATAGCAGGTTATGTGCATTCAGACTCATTATATCAAATTGAGATGCTATAACCACGCTGAACATATTGATAAAGTACATTCCAAGCTCGAAGGTCTTGGGAAGCCGCCTGATTTTATTTATAAATGATGTACAAATGGCTAGTGTGGTGATTGTAAAGATTATAACCAACTCATTGAGTTTGCCTGTTATCACCATTGAGAGGCCGGCTCCGATAACCAGAAAAGCCAAAGACAAAAGAAAACCCAGCAATGTCTTCCTAAAAATGCGTGGTTTCAACATCCCCTTATACTTTTCAAAACTGTAGTTAATATCTTCACCGGGGTCTTTTGAAATTGACTCATCGCGAAATGGTAAGATCTTTCGGATAAGCTTGTAACCTCCTCCAACTATAAACATCAGAAAAAAGAAAGATAAAACCATTTCAAAGGCGCTGACTAAAGTAAAAACTGTCGGATCTACATCAAGGATACGACCGATAGCAGCAAAATTCATTGTTCCGCCTGTGTACATGCCGATCATCATTCCCGAAACCTTCCATAAATCATTTATACCTCTGCTGTTGAAAATCATATATGCAGCGAAGCAGGCAATACTAACTGCCAATATTCCGCCAATCATCGTGGCAAAAGTTTTTTTCATTGATTTTCTCCATAGTCTGAAGTCAGATGAGAGAAGCATCAGCGGTATTGCTATTGGTACAGCCAGGTTCATTATCCATTCCTGAATAGGTTTTATATCAACATCGCCCAAAAAGTCAGGTTTCATCAATCCACTTAAAGCCATGATTATACCGAGGCAATAAGACATCAGGATTGTGCCTATTTTACGGGCAGTTTTAAAACGATTGTAAATTAGGATTATAATGACAGGGCCGACAGTGTATAGCAGTGTTATCAGTGCAATCTTCATTTTCCTCTGTTTTTTAAGATATCCAAAGATAGAAAAAAACGGATATTGATGCTTATATTTGAGGTCAAATACTAAATTTTAAAGGGATGAAGATTGGTCTTTTGTCAGATACACATGCGTATTGGGATGAAAAGTTCAGTAAATATTTTGCTGAATGTGATGAAATATGGCATGCAGGAGATATGGGTTCAGCATTTGTAGCTGACAAAATGGAGTCTTTTAAACCGGTCAGGGGAGTTTACGGGAATTGTGATGGTTACGACATAAGATTAAGATTCCCAAGGTTTCTGTTTTTTGAAGTTGAAGGAGGCAAAGTGTTGCTTACTCATATCGGAGGTTATCCGGGCAAATATGCACCTGAGATTTTCAGAGAGCTTAATCAATACAAGCCTGATTTATTTATTTGCGGTCATTCCCATATCCTTAAAGTAAAATATGATAAGGACCGTTCAATGATGCATATCAATCCCGGAGCCGCAGGACTGCAGGGTTTCCAGACCGTAAGGACTCTGGTACGTTTTGAAATCAACAGCGGTAAAATTGAAAACCTGGAGGTGATTGAGCTGAGATCAGAAAATACCCGTGGTGAAGATAAATCTGTTATGATTGATTGAATATGAAATCTCCCAGCCGGACAGGAAGAATCCGGCAACTATATCCTTGTTTTTGACTCCGGCTTTCAACGAAATGTTTTTCAGAAGATTATAATAGACACTGGCATCAAATTCATTTTCTTTACAGATTAAAATGCCTGAATTTGTTTTGTACGGATTGTTTTCATTATGAAACCTGTACTGATAGTAAGCTCCTATTGACAGATTCGGGATCAGGTAATATCCTGCCGAAAACCTTGCGCCATAATCTACAAACAACTCTGCACCATTCCCGGGATGTGTATAATCTGAACATAAGAGGCTGAAATAAGGAGTGAATTCAAAGGCTAATCTTTCATCGTCAGATTTATAAATTTGAGTTGGTAATCCCAATGTGAGTGAACCGATTTCTTTTGAAAACATAGTTTGCACGACCGTACCGAAATATCTTTTAACGGGAATGTTCAGGCGCACTCCGACATTCCAGTATTTATTGTAATCACGACCGAGAAACACATTGAGGTTAGCTTTCTTCCTGTTGTAAAGGGCTTCAATAGTCAGATATCCGGGTTGATACGGGTCATGATAAAACTTAGGCACAAACTTTTTGAAAATAACCGTGTCTTCAGTTTTCGCATCATTAATAAATGCAATTGCATGGTTTCTCTGATTGTTCCTGACGAAACCATTCTCATCAAGAAACTCATTTCCCCTGAACCTTCCGGAATAAGTTTTCTGTGAATTTTCAAGGAAGAACCTGTATTTGTCTTTGGCAAGGCTGTCCAGACCAATATTTTCAAATGAATAACCTTCAATAAAGGTAAGGTTTGAGAAATAATCAAGGTCATGATAAATCCTGCGGGTGATCCAGGCTTCACTTAAGGCTTTGTTGTAATCTCTATTTATAATTGCATTATTTACTTCCGCATAGGCTTTTGAAAGTTTCAAATCTCTGGCGGTAGGTATATCCGTCATTTCCTTACGGAAATCAGGTATTGTCCGGCCGGATTCGTCCTGAGTAAGGTTTTCAGGATTAACGGTTTTGCAACCACCGAGAAAAATGATTAAACAGAAAATAATATAAAGACACTTATTCACCTGAAATAGTTTGGTTTAACTTTAGGGCAATCCGGAACGAAACAAACAATCACGATATCCGGCATGTTTGTTTCATAATGCAAAGATATTAAATGAAACTACTTTTTTACCTGTGAAACCAAAACCCTAATATAGTAATCAGAGATTTTCCTTTCAACATTTATATCGGGATAAGGCAGACAATCTATCAACTTTAAATTGTAACCTAATATAGTAGTGTCGTTTACAAAATTTCTGTATTTGTCATTATAATTTTCAAGTGAAAAAGAAACAGGTTTCTCTTTGCCTATGTAAAATCGCAGCCCTACTAAGACATATCCCGCCCAAAAACATGTCCCACCTTCAGGACAACGACAATCTATAAGTACCGAATCAAACGATATACCCAGATTATTATCAGGATTGTAAAGACATTCACCATAAGGGATTTTTGTAGTATCATTCAGCGTAAAAGTAACCAATCCGCTCATGTCAAATGGTTTATCCTTTGGAAGAGAAATTTCACTTTCGTTGCAGGAGATAATAGTAAAAGTCATAATTAAAGACAAAACTGTTATCGGTAAACCAAACTTTCTCATAACCAAACGTTTTATTGTACAAAGATGATAAAACAGACTACAATGCTACATATTTTTTTCATCAAATAAAAGCAGTAACTATATTAAAATAAATTTTATTATTTTTAGAAATCAATATAAATCAAAAGAATGAAGTCCTCTTACCGGTATTATTGGACTTTAAGAATATCCGATATAGAAAAACCTGAACTAAATAATAACTAAAACTATGGAAAAACCATCTCTGAATGATATCAATATTTTGCCGACTGATGAAGTCCTGGAAATGCAACTCGGTGAAACCTACCCCACATTTAAGGAGTTGATTAACACCTTGCCTGAAAAGGATATGACTCACGAATGGAGATATTACAACGATGGCAAGGCGTGGCTATGTAAAGTGCAATACAAGAAAAAGACCGTTTTCTGGCTTTCAGCCTGGGAAAAGTACTTTAAAACTACATTTTATTTCACTGAAAAATGTTTTGAAGATTTTGATAAACTGCCTGTAAATGAAGACTATAAAAGACAGTTATCAGAATCGGGCTCTTTTGGAAAACTTCATCCTTTGACTATCGTTTTTGGAGATAAGGACCAGTTGAATGACTTTTTCATTATTGCAGATTTCAAGAAGAAGCTTTAGGCTCACCCTTATTTGCGAATCTTAAAATATTATCCGCTATTTCTACGGGCTGCAGCGGATTATGGCTTGAATCAGGCACCTGTTTGCCTGGGTGACAAACAGGTGCAACTGAAATAGCTCTTTTTTCAATTAATTAATTTTGGCAAGTCTGGCGGTGACCGTCACAGTTTTCCTTGAATATATCAGCGGGAAAAATTTACCGACAGTGTGGTACTGAGGATAAATAACAACATCATATCCCGGATTGCTTTTCATCAGATTGTACAAAGCGTATTTACTAACCGCGCCTTTACCGTTTTCCCCAATTATTGGTATCACAGGTATTGAAATAGTACCGGCCAATGGTAAATATGGTGCCGCATAACTTACTCCCAGGTTACTACCCTGATCAAGGTTGTCTGAAATACCGGTTTTTGGAAGATCTGAATCAAGTCCTCCTACTTCTTTTTTAAATAGTCTTCTCCAATCGATTCCAAATACTTTTACTTCTGTTGCGTTTGCAGTGACTTGTTCAGAATAAGTGAAATCTCCTTTGTAAAACTCAATGTGATAATTAGGAGTTTTCATTGAGTGACTGCTTACAGAGCAGCCTGTAATTGATAAAATTGCAGGTAAAGCAAGAAGAAGTAAAAAGTTTCTCTTTCTCATCATTAATTCTTTTAGTTGGTAATTATAAGTTTATTCGACTATGGTTTCGCCGTCGATTTTAAGATGAAGATTTTCGTCCTGAGTCATTTTACCGTCAATGCCTTTAGGTATTGTTATATCAAAAACAATTTCACTCTTGGTTTCAGACTTTTTAATCCAGCCTGTTTTACGATCAATGACTAATTTGGAATTTCCTGTACCGTTTATTACAAATGGCAATTTTATTTTAATAAGATCAAGCTCCTGTTTACCCTGAGTCGCCATAATGAAACTACCGGACAGAACGTAATTATCATCATTTACTTCTGCCAGCTCATATGTTGTAACCTGCGATAAATTGAAAATGGATGGAGCACTGCTGGTTATCGTCCATTTGTCTCCTATACCTACTTTATAATCAGGAAAATAATGACATGTTGAGCTCATATTACCCTTAAAAGAATCCTTGCCGAAACCATTAAGCATTTTGCTCATCATTTCATTATTTTCTTTGTTGCCAGAAGGCATTTTACTTAACAATTCAGAGTATAATGAATCCAGACCTTCAATTTCAATTAATCTGCCTTTTTGAGACATTTTCATTTTGTAAGGCTTGTTCATCATTGATTTCATAAGTGAAGGTAAGGCTTTGGTAACGTCTTTCCGGTTAACAGAGTCGGCTGCAGGTGCATCATCGGTAGAAAATTCAATCGGCTTATTCATTACATTCAATTTTACCGATTGACCGGTATTACAAACTTCAAACTGATATGTTGTGTCTGTCTTATCAATAACCTTAAAAGACATTCCATTTTTCAGATTAACTGTCATGGGTAATTTCTGACCTTTTACAGACAATTCCATGTTCATGTTGTTAGTGTAGGTCTGATTATAGGTCTGACCTTCTTTTAGCTTAAGCTCCAGATTATATTTTTTTGCACTGCAATTGATTGCAAGCAAAACAAGTAAAATCGAAAAAAGAGTTTTCTTCATGATTGTTTTTTTAAGGTTTTTTATAGGTTTGTTAATGGTTGAAATAAAACTATAAAACCGAAATTAATGATATTTTTTGATTTATACTGCTTTAAAGCTGATATCCAGACTTTTAACTGAATGTGTAAGTGCTCCGACCGAAATGTAATCCACGCCACATTCTGCATATTTTCTCAGGTTACTGAACGTGATGCCTCCGGATGATTCGGTTTCATACTTGCCGTCAATTCTTTTAACGGCTTCTCTGGTAGTCTCAATGTCAAAATTGTCAAGCATAATGCGCTGAACTCCACCAACTTTCAATACCCTTTCGAGCTCTTCAAGCGAGCGTACTTCAATTTCAATCTTCAGGTCCTTGCCTTTCTGTTTCAGATATTCATTGGCTCTTGAAATTGCATTTTCTATACCTCCGGCAAAATCCACATGATTATCTTTAAGCAAAATCATATCGTAAAGACCTATCCTGTGGTTCATTCCGCCACCTATTCTTACTGCTTCTTTTTCAAGCAGACGCATTCCCGGAGTTGTTTTACGGGTGTCAAGTACCTTGGTTTTGGTACCTTCAAGCTCACGGGAATACTTATTTGTAGTCGTTGCAACTCCACTCATCCTTTGCATGATATTGAGCATCAACCTTTCGGTCTGTAGCAAAGAATGCACTTTGCCTTCGACTTCAAAGACAACATCTCCTGCTTTAACTTCAGTGCCATCTTCAATGAAAATTGTTACTTTCATGGAAGGATCAAAGTAGTTGAAAACCTCCTTTGCTACTTCTACTCCTGCAACAATACCGGGCTCTTTGATAATAAGTCTGGACTTGCCCATAGCATCAGCAGGAATACATGAGAGGGTGGTGTGGTCTCCGTCACCTATGTCTTCAGTAAAGGCACGTTGTAAAAAGGGTATAAGGTCTTTGTTCATGTCAATGAAATATTTCTGCAAAAATAAGAAAAAGCATTAAATTTGTACCATCAAATATATTCTTTAAGACTATGAAAGTGACATTGCTTGTTGTTGGCAAAA
>CAZCWK010000029.1:0-1067 GCA_964502355.1 uncultured Bacteroidales bacterium | reverse complement strand
CAAAACTACTGATATTTTTGCATTGGGTGCTCTCGGTTTATATCAAAAAAGACTTAGTCATTACATTCCGTTCAGTATTGAAATAATTCCGGAAATTAAGTCTGCAAAGAGTCTTTCTGAAGAACAGATTAAAACTAAAGAGGCCGAGCTGATATTGTCATATTGCAAACCGGGTGATTGCATAGTATTACTTGATGAAAGAGGGCAGGAGTTTACTTCTGAAGAGTTTGCGGGTTACCTGCAAAAGAAGATGAATTCAGGTATAAAGAATCTGATTTTCGTGATAGGTGGCCCATACGGTTTCGACCAGGCTGTGTATAAAGCCAGTAATGAGAGTGTAGCAATGTCTAAGATGACATTTTCTCATCAAATGATCAGGGTTATTTTTAGTGAACAGCTTTACAGGGCAATGACCATCCTCAGCGGAGAGCCTTATCATCATCCTTAATTTCTGATATATATTGCCGGTTTTTCCCGCTTCAGACAATAGGGCATTCCTGTTTTTTCCCGCTTCAGACAATGGAAAATCACTGTCTCTTCAGGGCTTCCTGCTTCTTTCTTCTTCTCAGTAACTGCCAGGAGTTAAATGAATTCTGCCACAGTACATAAGCAGCAGGTCCTAATGATGAAACCGGATTCAGGAATGACTGTGCCATCCATATAGCCAGAATCGTGTTTTTTTGTCCCAGACTCTGACCGCCTGCAATTGTCTTTTTATACTTCCTGCCAATCATTTTACCTGCCATAAATTGCAGTATACACAGCAATAATGACAATCCGCCAATCATAATTTCTTTACCGACATCCGGGTTCTCCTGATTCAACAGATAACTGACAGTTTTGCCGGTTACAATAGCAAGAGCAAAAACCCATATATAAAAAGTCAGACCATGAAACGTCAGCAATTTCTTCTGTAGTCCCGGAGTGAAGAAGCGCATAAACCATGCAATAACCAGTGGCAGTATAAGCAGAGGTGCTACCTTTATACCTATCTTAAAAAAGGAATCTAAAAATACTACTTCTGCACCTGTACCGATGATTGAAAATATTATCGGGCCGGCAATTGC
>CAZCWK010000028.1:0-32870 GCA_964502355.1 uncultured Bacteroidales bacterium | reverse complement strand
ATGAGACTTCCGGCGCTGTGAATGTTGGTTTCGACGCTGTGGCAGAACTCAGAGTAATGCCGACAGGTGCTGTCCACTGATAAGTCAGGGTATTTCCATCCGCATCGGTTGAAGCCGTGCCGTCAAGTGTAACAACTGCACCTTCATTTACAGTCTGGTCCGGACCCGCATTGGCAACTGGTAGTTTGTTGACTTGTTTAACTGTAATCACTACTTCATCAGCTGTCGAGCTTGCTGAGCCGTCATTGACAACAAGACTGAAGGTGTACTGAGTATCGGCTGAGACTTCAGGCGCTGTGAATGTCGGTTTCGACGCTGTGGCAGAACTCAGAGTAATGCCGACAGGTGCTGTCCACTGATAAGTCAGGGTATTTCCATCCGCATCGGTTGAAGCCGTGCCGTCAAGTGTAACAACTGCACCTTCATTAACTGTCTGGTCAGGACCTACATTAGCAACCGGAGCGTTATTAAGGGGCTGCACAGTAATTACGACCTGATCTTCAGCTGAGTTAACAGTACCATCATTAACAATAAGTGAAAAAGTGTATTGTGTAGCCGAAGTTACTGCGGGCGCCGTAAAAGTCGGATTAACAGCAGTATTAGAACTCAGTGTAATACCGGCAGGTGCAGACCAGTTATATGTAAGAGTGTTATCGTCAGGATCTGCTGACAATGATCCGTTTAAGATTACAGTCGCCCCTGCACTTACGGTCTGATCAGGGCCAGCATTGGCTGTAGGAGCATTATTACCAGCAGATGGCACAGTGATAGTTGCGGTTCCTCCTAATATACTGATTAATAATGAATTATTTAGGGAGCTATTACCATATATCTGAATATATGGTCCTCCATTAAACGGCTGATAAACTGAATATGCTCGATAAATACCATCAGACAATCCGCTAAGTGAAAGATTGGAGAAACTTAAATTATAACCACTATAAGATTTAAGATTTTGAAAAGTGGTTTTTGAAAACACTTTTTGAAAAATCCCATCTTTATATAGAGCCACTCCTACGCCTCCCCAGTATTCATGTATTCCGAAATTCATAAATCCGAATGAAGCATTAAAAAATTCTGAAGAAATATTACTAATTGTAGCTTTTGATGATGTCAAACCGGAAGTATACATACAAATATTAGAAGGTTTATGGTTTAAGTGATCATCTATTTTTATGCCTGTCAGAATAACCTGATCAGCTGTGAAACCGTCTGAAGTACTCAGTGGTTTCAACGTTGATAAAGAAAAGTATCCGTTGGCATATCCTCCCCAGCCCCAGTTCATATGAAACAAATCGCTTGCATCATAACCATCACATATCCAGGCATGTCCCCCTCCATTGCTTGATGTACCTGAATAAATTACGGGCCTTCCCTCATTTAATTCGGTCTTAATCATTTCAGACCAAGGATCAAGTTCAATATAATCACGATTATAAGCTTGCATATCTGCATCATAACCAAAATAAGTAATTAAAGAATTAGCAGCTTTTATAATAGATGCCCCACTGCCGCCATCACCTGAGGGACTTCCGTAATCCATATTAACAGACACTCCGCAATGAAACATCAACTGAGCAACAGCGTTTTTCTGTACCGTAGTTGAAGCACCTGAATATGTATCAGTCATATTACTCCAGACGTATGTTGTTTTGTAAAAATCAGCATAAAGACTTGTTGAAGAAGAACTTCCATCAATATTTGTGGAATAGCTGTTAGAACTGCTTCCCATGGTAGGCCAGGAATAATACTTCATAACCTGAGCCATCGCAGTAGCCACACATCCGGTAACTGTTCTTTCTGAAGTTATCGGACTAACAGGGCATTGCTGATTAAAAGGATCCACTTGATCCCAGGCGATATTACCAAGTAAAGGTGAAACAGCTGCATTTAATGTCCTTAGCGAAACCCCGGTATTAGCCGGATAAACTCCAGACGCAGAAGCGAAGGATGTTTTATCTGAGCTTGCATCTTTTTGAGAAACTTTAATAGATTCAGGATTCTCAAGTACAAATGTCATCTCTTTCCGGTAACCTTTCAAAAAAGATTTTACATTATCAGGGATTTTCTCCGGATTAATACTTCCTCTTTCAGAATATGCCAGAACAGGTTTGAAAACATCATCTCCGGCAACTATCACGAATCCCTGCCCTTCACCTGCATTAAAAATATAATAAAAAGGAACTTCTTTTTTCAATGAACGGCATTCGATTGTACCGGTTTCAGCATGAACAAGACTAAGATTAACTCCACTTCTGAGTACGGACGCAACTTTACTGCCAAAATAATTCTGAGCTATAGACAAAGCTCCTTCTCTACTTATCTGAACTGCATGTAACGAATAACTTAAAAACAGAAATGAGATAAGAAAAAAAACAAATTTTATATTTTTCATAAACTAAATGTATTTACCTGAAAACTTCTCCAACTTTTACAAAAGTAATGCTGCCATAACCGGCAAGCTTTTCCATGTCAACTTTCTTTTTATCCCCAACGATAAAATAAACAATCGGTTTGTCCTTAATGTTCTTGTTAAAAAAGCCTGTCACAGTCTCAATATCCATTTTCGTTGCATCTTCCAGCAAAGACTTGTTTGGATCTTCACTCAGACCTTCCCTTCTGCAGGCAGAAATCTTACCAGAAATTTCTCTTACACCGGGGAAGCTGTTAAATGCATAGTTTACAAGATCTGCTTTGGATATTTCGATACGTTCCGGCTTCACAGGCATATCAGTTACAAGTGAATCAAGTATCTTAATTGCATCAGTAGTTTTGTCACACTGAGTTGACATGGATATCTTTAAGAAACCTGACTTATCTCTGTGGCTGTATGAGGGCAAAACATAATTAGCCCTGACTCTGTATGCCATGGAACGAAACTCTCTGATTTCCTGAAACAATATAGAGCTCATTGAGCTTCCGAAATAGTTGTTATATAATCTGGCTGCATTTCTTGACCATGTATCACTATTTACTTCTCCGGGCACTAAACCAAGGACAACACTTTGATTTGACTTCGATGAATTAATAAAATAAATCATTGGCTTATCAGGCACTGCATATTCCAGATGCACAGGGTATTCTACATATTTGGTAATTTCATCTGTGTTCAGATATTTCTTTACGGTTTCTTCCACAAAACCGGCTTCAGAACTTCCGCAATATCTTATATCACAGGCAGTCTTTAAAATATCTTTGAAACCTGAAATCAACTCCGGTCCGCGTAATTTTCTGACATCGCCTGCAGACATACGGTTTATTTCCGGAGATTTTTCACCATACATAATCTTATTCATCAACGCCTGAGCCATGTTGTCAGGATTCTTCTTCTCAGCTTTATCCCTGATGCGTACTGCGTCCCTGATGTTTTTAATCTGTTTTTTGTCCGGTTTCACCGTTTTTAAAAATTGTGAAACCAAAACCATCGTCTGCTCAAAGTTTTCATCAAATCCGGTTATGTTTATCGAAAACTTGTTTTCATCGCAGGAAAAAGTCATACCGCTTCCAAGTTGCTGAAGTTTACTTCTGAATATGTCTGCTTTCATTTCTTCTGTACCCAGATAATTGAGATATGAAGAAAGAGGTTCAACCATCTTTGAGCTTTTTTTGCCAATGAGATAATCCGCAGTCAGAGTAAATATGGGATTCACAGGATTAGGAGTCACATAAAGAGTGGCTAAAGGGTTGATGTCTTTAATTATTGCATCCTTATTGAAGTCAATAAATCTTGGCGTCTTTTCATTAACAGGCTGAGAGGTAATCTGTTTGAAATATTCTGACTTTGCTTCACGGTTAGGAGGAACTATCGGAGCAAAAGGCGGTTTCTGAAGATTATCTTTTTTATAGCTGCCGGTTTTCTTGTTAAAAACTATCCTGTCATCTGTAAAATATTTGCAGGCAATCCTTACTACATCTTCCTTTGTTATTTTATCTATATTGTCAATTTGCTGCAGGTAATTGCTCCATGACTTACCATTGGTAAATATGCTGATCATTTGTTGCGAGCGTGAAGCAATATCTTCAAGTTGAGACTCATGCTCCCTTTTTATTTCAAGCTTTAGGCTGTTTAAGATTGAATCAGGGAACTCTCCTTTTTTAATCTTTTCAATCTCTGTCATTACAAGTTTTTTTGCTTTTTCCGGAGATTGAAAAGCCAGTTTGGGCAGAACAAGACAATAAAGTATTCCTGCATCATTCATACTTTCTGTCATAAGCATGGATTCCAACAGCTTTCCATCTGTGGTAAGTTTATTCAGCAATCCGGTTCCACCGTTGTTGGAGAGTAATCCTGTTACAACCTTAAGAGGTATTTCATCTTCATGTCCTGCCTGAACACCACGCCATGCAACAACTTTTAATTTTATGACTGGTATTTTTACAAGAATATCCACACTTTGCTCACCTTTGAACTCTTTAGGTTGTGGGATTTCTTTAACAGGTGCTACACCCTTTCTAATTCTTCCAAAACTTTTTTCGAGTACAGGTATTATTTCATCAGTATTGAAATCACCGCTTAAGACCAATCCCATATTACCTGCCACATAATAATCTTCAAAGAACTTCTTCATTTCTGATAGTTTCGGGTTCTTGAGGTTTTCAGTGCTCCCGATAATAGGATAGGCATATGGATGTGGACTGAAAAAATTCTCGAGTACTTTTTCAAGAGCTGATTGCACCAGTTGGTCAGCATACATGTTTTTTTCTTCATAAACTGTCTCAAGCTCACTTTGAAACAGTCTGAAAACCGGATTAATTATCCTTTCACTGCATACTTCTGCCCATTGAGAGAAATATTGTGGTGAGAAAGTATTATGATAAACCGTATTGTCATAACCTGTCCATGCATTGAGTCCCGAGCCTCCGAACTTTGAAATCAGCCTGTCGAACTCATTTGGTATTGCATATTTTGCCGCTTCAATGCTGAGATCATTGATTTCCGATTGTATATTTTTTCGAATGGTTTCATCACTGGTACCTGATAATTCATCATATTTATCGGAAATACTGTCAAGAATAAGCTTTTCTGATGCATAATCTGTAGTGCCAATCTTATCAGTACCCTTGAACATCATATGTTCGAAGTAATGAGCTATACCGGTGTTCGGGCATTCTCTTGAGCCTGCTTTGATAACTACGGCACCAAAAACCTTTGGCTGAGAATGATCCTCATTAAGCCAGACAGTCAGTCCATTGTCAAGTTTAATTTCCTTTATGCCAAGCGACTGTGATACAGATGCAGAGGTTATCATGTTACTTAAATATATTAAGGTTATAAATGACAAAAATAATCTTTTTATCATATTAATACAGTATTATTTTAATTCTTAATTTTGAACGTGGTTATGTTTTTACCATCCTCGTATTTATAATCTATACTACTGCAACGTGCTTTAATAATCATTAAACCAATCTCTTTTTCTTCATCCTGGTTTTCCATAAAATTGTATTCAGAGCTTTGGCTTTCCAGAGTCATTTCAACACTTCCGTCTTTTTCAGAATAGGAAAGTGAAATATCAATACTATTGTAATCATTTTGAAGCAATAACAATTCTTCGGCAAGCATCTGTACAATACCATTGAGCTTCTCAGAAATTACATGTTTTTCACAGAAATTTCCTATTTCGCCCTGAAGTGCATACAAGTCGAAGTTTTTGCTTGTAATCGCATAATGCATACTTCTGATGCGATGTATGAATGATCTGGTTTTTTCTCTTTGTGGATTTTCAAAGATTTGTTCAGGAGAACCTTCTTCGTATATGATACCTTCATCCATATAAAACACCCTGCTTGATGTATTCTTTGCAAATTCCATCTCATGAGTTACAATGATCATCGTCAGACCTTCCTTAGCAAGTCTTCTGATTACAGCAAGGACTTCACTTACCATAGTAGGGTCAAGGGCTGAAGTGGGTTCATCAAAAAGGAGAATCTTACATTCCATGGCAAGACATCTCGCGATAGCTACCCTTTGCTTTTGACCACCCGATAACTCGTCAGGAAAATTATATGCTTTTTCAGCAAGTCCAACGAGTTTAAGCAGCTCAAATGCCTTTTTATTTGCTTCATCTTTGGTCTTCTTAAGTAATTTAACAGGTCCTATAGTAAGGTTTTCAAGAATTGTAAGGTGGGAATAGAGGTTAAATGACTGGAAAACCATACCCATCTTTTGACGGACTCTGGCAATATTAATACCTTTTTCCATCAATGAAACCCCATCAATAATTATATTACCGCCGGTTGGATTCTCCAAAAGATTAAGACATCTCAGAAATGTACTTTTACCTGTACCCGAAGGACCAATAATAGATATTACTTCTCCTTTTTCAATGGTTGCATTGACATCTTTAAGTACTGCCAATTCTCCAAAATATTTTGAAAGATGTTCAACGGTAATCATATATTAACCTCCTCTACCCTTTTAATTTTTTTCCTTTTCGGATCAACAGAAATTTCAATTTTATCTAAAGCCCATGTCAAAAGCCATGCAAGCAACAAATAAATAACAGCAGCCATTATCAGTGGGAAAAATGCATCAAAAGTCCTGCTTCTGATAATATCGCTGGCTCTGGTAATATCCTGTACCGCTATATATCCTACAATTGAAGTCATTTTAACCAGAGATATAAACTCACCTTTATACACAGGAAGCACCTGCTTCAATGCCTGAGGCATAATTATAAATATAAATGTTTGTATTTTGGTGAAACCACCTGCTATACCGGCTTCATGTTGTCCTTTATCCACACTCTCTATTGAAGTCCTGAACATTTCAGAAACATACGCTCCGAAGTTGATACCAAATGCAAGTATTGCTACAATTACAGGATTTATGTTAACCGACGAGAATACAACATAGAAAATTATCATAAGCAATACAAGTACAGGAGTACCTCTGATAAGTGAAATGAAAAGTTTAGCAATTAATGATGAAGCCTTGTTTTTAGACATTCTCATAAAGCAAATAAGTCCTCCAAGTATTGTTCCAAGCAAGGCAGATAATAAAGAAATAATTACAGTTACTGCCAGACCGTTAAAAATCAGTTTATATCTGTCTTCAAGAATAATATTATTGTAAAAGCTTTCTGAAACCGATTTAATGAAGCTTTTTTTCTTTACCGGTACCTCATTATATCCTCCCTCCATATCAGCCTTTTTAGCTATAACTGAAGTTTTGAAAAGTCCGTATGTATCTGAGAAATCAATTGATTTACTCCTTTCTTCAGTGATAGCTATACCATCCGCTATCAAATCAACCTTTCCTGAAGATAAAGCAGTGACCAATGCAGGGAAATCAATAATAACCAACTGCATATTATAATGACTCCATTCAGCAAATCTCTGGATTAGTTCGACATCAAAACCCACAAAAGTGTTATTAAAAAAAGACACATAAGGAAGATCGTCAACAGAAACGGCAGCAACAAGTTTTTTCTTGCCTGACTGATAATCAAGTTTTGGCATTACCGCTTTCTCAGGATCATCCTCAAACCACCTCTTATGCATTTCATCCAGCTTGCCGTTACCTTTTATCTCATTAAGAAACCTGTTAAATTCATCACGCAAAGCAGCATTCTTCTTGTTGAAACCAATCCCTAATGGCATGTCCATTACATCATTGGTTAAAACGCCCAAATCAGGATTCTTATTAATAATCACCTTTGTTGCCGCCATATCAAACATAGCCACATCAATTTTCCCGGTTCGCAAAGACAAAACCATATCGGCAGATAAATCAAATCTTTTGATTTTAGCCTTTGGATAATTTTCGGCAATAAATTTATCATGAACCGTACCTGAATAAATTCCGATTGTCTTGTCGGCAATATCTTCAAGTTTGGTGTATTTTGGTGTACCTTTTACAATATTATTTTTTTGGGCAATTATTGAAATCCCTGATTCATAATACGGATCTGAAAAATCAACCTGCTTTTCCCGTTCCCCGGTTATCATCATCGAACATATTGCCAGATCAATCTTTGAAGTTGACAGAGAGGATATTATACTTCCAAACTGCATATCAACAGGAACAAATTTCAAACCCATGTATTGTGCAAACCTCATAGCAAGTTCAATCTCGAGCCCCATAACCTTACCGTCTTTAACGAAACTGAACGGCATACCTAAATCACTTACTATTCCGACTCTCAGATCACTCTGTGCTTTTGAGAAATCAATTTCCGGCATTTCGTAAACATCATTCTCAATCCATCTTTTTGACATATCATCATAAACACCATTGCTTATAATTTCAGCAAGAAACTTGTTAAATTTAGTTCTGAGTACAGTATTCCCTTTTTTAAAGGGTGCCGCAATCGGGAAATAATGGACATTCGGTACAAGAATATCAACGTCCGGGTTTTCTGAAAGGAATGGTTTCAGACACATATGGTCATAAATCGCGACATCAACTTTACCCTTTTTCAGTGCAGTACCGAGGTCAGATACATTCTGGAACTGAAGTATTTTTGTATCGGGTAAATTTTCCATCGCATAAGTTTCATGAATAGAGCCCAGCAATACTCCGACCTTTTTACCTGAAACATCATCAAGAGTCTTTAACTTACATGTGCTTTCGTTTTTTGCTTTTTCTTCAACAGCATTATCCTTTACAATTACAGCTATACCGCTCGGATAATATGATTCAGAAAAGAGTACACTTTTTGCTCTTTCTTCAGTTATCGAAAGTCCTGCTCCCACCATATCAACTTTACCTGAAATCAGAGCAGGGAGCATGGCTCCAAACTCCATATTTACGATTTCAAGCTTTTTACCAAGTTTTTTTGCAATATATGCAGCATATTCTACGTCGAAACCAACAACATTTTGGTTTCCGTCAACATAAGACATTGGTTCAGTAACGGCTGCTGTTCCAAATCTTAGAACTCCTGCGTTTTCTTCATATTTTATATCAGGCATAGGTCCGGGGGTTCCCTGAGCAGGAAACCACCTCTTTGACATTTCTTTATATTTGCCGTTAGCTTTGATTTCATGAAGAACTTCGTCCATGGTTTTCTTTAGTTCAGTATTTTTCAACTGCACAGCAAAACCATAACTGTCTTCCATTATCAATTCATCCAATACCTTCAATCCTGAAACTTTGGCTGCAATATTTTTCAAAACGGGCAGATCATAAGAAGAAGCATCTGCTTTACCGTCTTTTACAGCCAAAGCACAATCCATAACCGAATTAAAATATAAGATTTTCGCGTCAGGAAACTTTTTCAAAACCATCTGGTCTGCTGCCGTACCTGAAGGGACTGCAAAAATTTTGCCACCTTCAAGCATCTTCAAATCATCAATACTTTGATTTTTTTTGTTGCATCCTGAAATAAAAAGCGTCAATGCAACAATAATCAATGGCAAAAGTCTCAACACACTTTGCCGTTTGCGTTTGTAATCTGTGCCGATAGTATTTTTCATCAGTATAAAAATTATATAATTAAATCTCCCGTCGCTTTCAGCTGAAGATTTTTATGTCTTTAATCAGGGCTTCACTTTATACCTTTTCTTACTTAGTCAAAGTTTCTGCAGGCCCGTCATGCAAATATCTGAACCAATCAAATGAAACCAAACCTCCATCTTCAATTTCATTATAATTGTACAGACAAATTCTGGCACCTTTCCAGTTACCAAACATCAGTTTGAAAGTTTTTCCAATCTGTTTGTAATCTTTGCCATTAAAACTATACAAAAAATCATCATGATTGGTAACAGCATCAATATTAGCTTTAAGGTATATTTTATCAGTTTTTAAAGCTATACCCTTTTCAATCTGGCCATTAGCATCTGTATATAAATATGTCACATCATTGATTTTCATAACACCCAAAGCAAAATACTCCTTACCCAAACAGCAAAGACCGGACTTTTGTCCGTTTTTCATTTTACTGAAATCCATCAGAACTGTAGCAGAGCTGTTGTAGCCCATTAATTTTTGAGTGAGTATGTTTCTTGATTTCAGCATACTCCCGGATTTTAATGCTTTAAGGCTCAGCCATCCGGGTTTCTCAGTTAATGAGAGAGCTTCTTTAACCGGATTATGATTGAACTGCCATTGAATGCCCAACTTTTTATCTGAAAATTCATCTGAAGTCTGAGGAGAGAATATTTTAAAATCTTTATTATTTATCGGTTTCTTCCAGACATAAACGGGTTCACCTATTCCATTCATATCAATGTCAACACCGGCAATCGGCCAGTCATCTACCCATCTTGCCGGTTGAAGATGTACAACTCTGCCCAATGCCCCTGTCATTTGAAAATGATAGAACCATAAATCGCCGTCAGGAGTATCTACAAAAGCACCCTGGTGTGGGCCATTTATATTTGTACTACCCATTTCGAGTACGACCTTCTTTTCGTACGGGCCGTAAATATTCTTTGATTTGAGTACGGTCTGCCAGCCTTTCTCGACCCCGCCTTCGGGTATACTTATATAATAGAAACCATTCCTTTTAAATATCTTGGTTCCTTCAGCAACTGGCCCGGTATAAACAGTCACACCATCGTCAAGCAGTGCCATACCATCAGGAGACATTTTGTGAATTATAATAGGCCCTGCCCCCCACTGACTTCTGCCTAAATATGCTTTACCATCCTCATCCCAGAACGGGCACGGATCTTCCCATTTTTCAATTTCTTTCAGATTATGCAAAGGAGACCACGGGCCATGAGGATCAACTGCATTAGACATAAATAATCCTTCGTGCCTGTTACAGAAAAATATCCAGAATTTTCCGTCATGATATCTGATAGATGGAGCCCATGAGCCACCTGCATACCTTTCATTCGTAGTCCATCCGGGGTAATCAAAATAATCGAACACCTGAGAAACTATTTTCCAGTTGACCATATCATCTGATTCAAGCACAGGCATACCTATAAAGTGAAATTCAGAACAAACCATATAATACTTATCATTTACCCTTATTACATCAGGGTCAGAATAATCAGCATTCAATATTGGATTTATATATGTACCGTTACCTGTATCTCCCCATGATGCAGGATGTACAGAAATGTTTATTAAGAATAAGCCGGCAATTAACGTAAATAATAGCCTGATTTTTTCGACAGTGTTTTTATAATTTACGGACTCCATGTTTCACAATATTGATATTAGATATGGGGAATTCTATTTTCCCAATAACCTGAGGCTTCGGTTCACTCAGTTTTTCAGTTATGAAACCCTGAGGAATTGAATCGTTTACAATCAGATTTTCGGTAATAGTATCGCTGATAATTTCCAGACTGACTCTTGCCATACCGTACCTGATTAAATCAATCTCTCTGGCTGCTGCTTTGGTAATGTCAATTATATGACCTTTACCGGGCCTGAATCTGTCATTAATCTTTACTTTAACAGTCTTTTGATTTTCAAGATTTGTGACTTTAACAAATGTTCCATACGGAAGATAAGGATGTGCAGCAGTATAGTGGTTGTTTCTGAATATCTCGCCACTGGAAGTCTTTCTTCCGTTAAATTTATCACTGTAATAAGATGCTTTACCGGTATGAACAACATTCTTAGTATTTTTCTCAACCGCGTCAGCACCTGCTAACATTAAAGGCAATATTGCAAATAATGTAAGTATTATCGAACGTAATTGATTACTATACCTCATATTTTATTTGATTCATAAAACAAAGATAATTTTTTAATGAAATCCAATATCAATTCATATAAATTAAGTAGCATGTTTATTTGTTTTTTTATATGATTAAACCTATTTTCGCATATTCTGCCTTACTAAAAACTCATCATATTGAAGATGTAAGAACAATTGAGGCTGTTAACTCACTTACTTTACAAAACATTACCATAAAACGCACAGCATATGAATGTTTATGACCTTGAGCTGATTTTTGACTTGTTGATTAGAAATTCCTCAACATGCAGCATTCTTGTAGATCTTGACGGAAATATTATAAGATTTAATGATTCCTACAGGGAGCTGATAGGATATACAGATGATGAGATAAGGAGTAAAGCATACTCATTATACATATCAAATGAAGCTTATGAAAGAGAAATTGCCTTTATTGATCAGTTGATTAAAGGCAGTAAATCAGATATCCAGTTTTTTTCTACCAGACTTGCCAAATCAGGTGAAGTCATCCAGGTTGAAGTTACTGCGATATTATTTACCGACAAAGATGGCAAACCGGATTTTGTACTTAAAAGGATAAAGGACATTACAAAAGAAGTTTTATCTGAACAATTCAGACAAAATCAACAGGTAATCCTGAAAACTGTCATGGAGGAAGTGCCACTCAGGATATACTTCAAGGATAAAGAAAGCAAGTTCCTGATGAACAGTCGGTCTCATATGAAATTTATTGGCTGTGAATCTATCAAGGATATAATAGGAAAGTCTGATTTCGATTTTTTTGATGAAGAGCATGCAAAAAAAGCTTTTGAAGATGAAAAAGGAATAATGGCTACCGGTGAAAGCATAATTAAGGAAGAAAAGATTATAACTAAAGACGGTAAGGTTTCCTGGGCTCAGTCAACTAAATCTCCTCTTAAAGATAATAACGGTGAAATCATTGGTACTTTTGGTATAACAAGGGATATTACGGCTTTAAAACTGGCTGAAGACAAACTTAAAGAGAAAAATAAACAACTTGAAGATACTATTGAAGAACTAAGCAAAACTCAGAATAAACTAGTATTTGCTGAAAAAATGGCAGCACTGGGAAGTTTGATTGGTGGTATTGCTCATGAAATTAATACACCTTTAGGTGCTATTAAAGCCAGTTCTTCAAATATTGCAGAAGTAGTCGACAAAATCAATATAGACCTTCCCTGGTTATTGCATAATGCAACCGAAACAGAAATTAACTGGTTGTTTAAATTGCTGACTGAGTCTGACGCCAGGGATATTTCAGTTTTCTCCAAGGAAGAAAGACAAAGGAAACGTGATTTAACCAACATCCTCGAAGAAAACAATATAGAAAATGCACCCATTGTAGCGGATACTCTGGTTTCTCTGAAACTCAGACATTCAAATGAAGAATATCTTGAATTCTTAAAACAACCTCATTCGCAACGTCTTCTTAGCATTTTAAAGGTTCTTTTCTCTTTGAAAAGAAACACTAACAATATAATGGTTTCTGTAGAGAAAGCTTCAAAAGTTGTAAGGGCTTTAAGAAGCTATATTTATAAAAATGAAGCCGGAGAATTTGAAGCCACAGATATAAATGAGACAATAAACACTGTTCTTATCCTGACTTCAAACATGATAAAGCATTCAAAAACAGAAATAATCACTCAGTTTGATAGTGTACCCCCTGTATTTTGCAGGCAGGACGAGATTTGCCAGGTATGGACTAACATTATTACGAATGCCATTCAGGCTATGGGAGAATCAGGCACGTTACTAATAACGGTAAACCATCTTAAATCTGAAGAAATTATAAGGGTAATCTTCAGGGATAACGGACCGGGGATGTCTGAAGAAATCAGAAGCAGGATTTTTGAACCGTATTTTACAACTAAACCAAAAGGATTAGGTACGGGAATCGGTCTTGACCTTTCCAGACAGATAATTGATAGTCATAAGGGAAAGATTTATTGTGAGTCAGAACCGGGAGCAGGTGCAACTTTCATAATTGAGATACCTTTAAACCAGGAATAAAAATTTAAACAAGTTAATAATATATTTATGAAACAGGCAATTATCTGCGTTGATGATGAAGACATTATCCTCGAAGCGTTAAAGGATCAGCTTGGACCTTTTTTTGAGAACCAATATCTTATTGAAACTTCAACAACAGCAGAAGAGGCTTTAGAGATTTATGAGGAGTTGGTTGAAAACAAGTATGAAATTCCGGTTGTAATATCAGATTACCTGATGCCGGGAATGCGTGGAGATGAATTTCTTATCAATGTCCATCAAAGAAATCCACATACTTTAAAAATTCTTCTTACTGGTCACGCCAATATTGATGGTATTACTAACGCCATTAATAAGGCCAATCTGTACAGATATATTCCGAAACCATGGGACAGAGACGATCTGATACTGACTGTAAGAGAAGCTGTAAGAAGTTTTCTGCAAGAGGAGGAAATAAAAAGGAAAAATCAGGAGCTTGAAGCTATTAATGAAAACCTGGAAAAGCTGGTTGAAGAAAGGACAAGTGAACTTGCTCAGGCTAATGCAACCAAGGATAAATTCTTTTCCATTATCGCGCATGACCTTAAGGATTCATTCGGAGGTTTACTTGGTTTCACCGAAGTTCTTTCCACTGGTTTTGAAATGTTTCCTGACGAAGAAAAGAAAAGTATCATTTCAAATATAAGGCAGGTTTCTGAACAGACTTACAAATTACTTCAGAATTTGCTTGACTGGTCAAAAATTCAGACTGGAAACATGCCTTTTGAACCAGATAATTTCCCGATTTTGTCTTTTCTAAAGGATGAATTAAATCTGATGGATTCTGTAGCTTCAAAAAAAGGGCACACTATTGAACTTGTACCTTCAGAAGAATTTTATGTTTTTGCAGATGATGCCATGATTTCTTCAATTTTCAGAAACATCACAGGTAATTCGATAAAATACACACCAAGAGGTGGTAAAATAAGAATTTCCCTGAAAAAAGATGGAGATTTCGTTGTGGTCAATGTAAAAGATAACGGAGTTGGTATTTCGGAAGAAAACATTCAGAAACTGTTTAAGGTAAATGAATCTGTAAAGACTTACGGTACTGAACGCGAAGATGGAACAGGTTTAGGTCTTATACTTTGTAAGGAATTCATTACTAAAAACGGTGGTTATATTTCTATTGAATCTACCGTAAATGAAGGTACAAGGGTTTCGATTTCAATACCATTAAGTAAATCTCACAAATTCTGATCTTTAGAATACATAATTTAAAATAATTTGTTTTTATCCCCGGAGTTCTGAAAGATTCCGGGGATTTTTTATTCATTTTTCTTCTCAAATAATCATTGATACTAAATAATTGCTATTTTTATTACAAAATCCTTTACTCATGAAGAATATTTTTAACACTGTCTTCCGGTTTTATTATGAAGGTTTCCGTAATATGAGACTGGGTAAAACCCTGTGGTTGATAATAATCGTTAAAGTATTCATCATATTTTTTGTTTTAAAACTGCTTTTCTTCCCTAACTTTTTAAATAATATGTTTGATAGTGATAAACAAAAAGCCGAATATGTAGGTAATGAGATGCTTAAAAGAAGCAATAATATTGATAAACCTGTAAAATAATACAAATGGATGCATCAGATTTTTCGCTTGTTGACTGGTCAAGAGCTCAATTTGCACTTACCGCAATATATCATTGGTTGTTTGTTCCTTTAACATTAGGACTGGGTGTTATTATTTCCATCATGGAAACCATTTATGTAAAAACCGGTGACAATGAATGGAAGAGAATCACACAATTCTGGATGAAATTGTTTGGTATAAATTTTGCAATCGGAGTTGCTACCGGGATTATTCTTGAATTTGAATTCGGAACCAACTGGTCAAACTACAGCTGGTTTGTTGGAGATATTTTCGGAGCACCGCTTGCAATAGAAGGTATTCTGGCATTTTTCATGGAATCTACTTTTATAGCTGTCATGTTTTTCGGATGGAATAAAGTAAGTAAAGGATTTCATCTGGCATCAACATGGCTTACAGTTGGTGGTGCCACGATTTCTGCTTTGTGGATTCTTGTGGCAAATGCATGGATGCAATTTCCTGACGGCATGAGTTTTAATCCCGACACTATGAGAAACGAAATGGCTGATTTTTGGGCGGTTTTGTTTTCACCAGTCGCTATTAACAAGTTTACTCACACTGTATTTTCGGGATGGATACTTGGTTCAGCTTTTTGTGTAGGCATAAGTGCATGGTTTCTGCTTAAAAAGAAGGAAAAAAATCTGGCTTTAAAAAGCATAAGTATAGCTGCAATTTTCGGCTTCCTGGGTACTTTCCTTACTGTCCTGACCGGAGATGGCTCTGCTTATCAGGTAGCTCAAAAACAGCCGATGAAACTGGCTGCAATGGAAGGGCTCTACGAGGGTAAAGAGAATGCAGGACTCGTTGCTATTGGAGTTTTAAATCCTTCGTTAAAGTCATGGGACGGAAATGAAAAACCTTTTATTGCGAAAATTGAAATTCCGGGATTTTTATCTTTCCTTTCCTACAGAGACTTTAATGCATTTGTACCCGGAGTCAGAGATTTAATGAACGGTGGTTTCACTTTAACAGATAAAAATGGGAAACAATCTGTTGCATTGTCAGTAGATAAAAAGATGGCTCGCGGCAAGCTGGCGGTGGATGCTCTTAATTCATACAGAAAAGAGAAAAAAGCAGGTAATGACTCTCTTGCTTTAGTGCACAAGAATACGCTTGAAGAAAATTATGGTCATTTCGGATATGGCTTCCTGCCAAATAAAAATGAAAATGTGCCAAATGTGCCGTTGACTTTCTATACTTTCCACCTTATGGTTATGATTGGTTTCTTTTTCCTTATATTTTTCCCGTTTATCTGGTTTTTGTCAAAAAAACAATTGCTTGACAAACAAAGGTGGCTTCTTATAATCTCTGTATTGACAATACCACTGGCATATATTTGCTCTGAATGTGGATGGATAGTGGCTGAAGTTGGCAGACAGCCATGGGTGATACAGGACATTATGCCTACTTTCGCCGCGGTTTCAAACCTTGATGTAAGCTCTGTGAAACTTACATTCACTTTGTTTGCAATATTATTTACTGTTTTGCTTTCAGCAGAAATCAGTATTATGGTAAGACAAATCAAAAAAGGTCCTGAGTCTGTTGATGAACCTGAACTTAAACATAAGTAAGGCAAAGATGCCGGAAATAAATAACGCTACGCTTATCCTGTTCCGGCTGCAGTAATAATGCTTACCCCTATTTAATAACTGAAAAAATTATTTATCATGAACTATATATTCTTACAACAATACTGGTGGTTTCTGATTTCATTGCTTGGGGCAATATTGGTTTTTTTACTTTTTGTCCAGGGTGGTCAGACTCTTATTTACAGAATAGGAAAAACTGATCTTGAACAAACCATGCTTATAAATTCGCTTGGCAGAAAATGGGAATTCACATTTACAACTCTGGTTACTTTCGGAGGAGCTTTCTTTGCATCTTTTCCTCTTTTTTATTCAACAAGTTTCGGAGGTGCTTATTGGTTATGGATGATTATCCTGTTTTGCTTTATTATTCAGGCAGTTTCTTATGAGTACAGATCTAAAAAAGGAAATCTTCTTGGTAAACGTGTTTACGAGATTTTCCTTTTTATTAATGGTGTCGGTGGTTTGTTACTGCTTGGCACCTTTGTAGGCACAATGTTCAACGGATCTGAGTTTGTTGTCGATAAATCAAATCTGACTAATATTGCGAATCCCGTAATTTCAAACTGGACTAATTCACTTCATGGTCTGGAAGCAATACTGAATCCTTTTAACGCTATATTGGGAATAGCAGTTTTCTTTCTGGCCAGGTCACTTGCATCAATGTATTTCATTAATTCGATAAATGATGAAACCATTGAAAAAAGATCCTGTAAGCAGTTGATTATCAACATATCATTATTTCTACTGTTTTTCCTTACTTTCCTTGTTTATATACTTTTAAAAGAAGGCTTTGCTGTTAATGCTGAAACCGGAACTGTTTATATGGAAAAATCAAAGTATTTCCACAATCTGATTGAAATGCCGGTTTTGCTAATAATATTGCTGCTTGGTGTTGTTTCGTTGCTTTTTGGAGTGATAAAATCATTACTCAAAACTTCATTCAAAAAAGGTATATGGTTTGCCGGAACCGGGACTATTCTTGTGGTTTTGGTGTTGTTTTTAATTACCGGATGGAATAATACTTCTTATTATCCTTCTAATGCGGACATTCAGAGTTCTTTAACGATTCAAAACAGTTCATCCAGCTTTTTCACTTTAAAAGTAATGAGTATAGTTTCTTTACTGATACCATTTGTTGCAGCATATATTTTCTATGCATGGAGGGCTATAAATAAAAAGCCAATCGATAAAGACGAAATGCAATCTAAAGACCATAAATACTGATTTTTATCATATTTTGAAATTACCCCTGCATAAATATTCATCTCTTTTTAGTAAGTTTGTCGCTGTTAAAAAACTAAAATTATTGAATATGTTCAAGGGTCAACCTAAAGGTCTGTTTGTTACAGCGCTTGCAAATCTTGGCGAGCGCTTTGGCTATTATACCATGATAGCCATATTCGTTCTTTTTCTGCAAGCCAAATATGGTTATTCAGAGGCTGCTGCAGGTGAAATTTATGCAACATTCCTGTTGTTTGTTTATTTTCTCCCCTTAATCGGAGGCTTTATAGCTGACCGCTGGTTAGGGTACAGGAAAACTGTAACAGCCGGTATGGTAATAATGTTTGTAGGTTATTTGATTATGGCTTTCCCGATGCTACTGGGAGGAAATGCTCAAAGCGAGAAAATGGCTATTTTCATCGCACTTGGTGTAATTGCCCTGGGAACAGGTTTATTCAAAGGAAATCTGCAAGCACTTGTAGGTAGAATGTATGATGACCCTAAATATGAAAAGAAAAGAGACAGCGGTTTCAGCTTATTCTATATGTTTATCAATGTCGGAGCCATGTTTGCTCCTACAGCTGCACAAGGAGTTGTGAACGTTGTTATGAAAAATGCGAATTTTACTTATGATTCACGCATACCTGAACTTTTCCATAAAATGGCTGACGGAGGTCTGAGTGCTGAAGCACAGTCAAACTTCCTTTCTATTGCACAAATCCAGGATCCTGGTGTCACAATGAATTCGTTACAAACATTTGGACAACACTACATTGACTCTCTTGGAGGAGCATATCAATTTGGTTTTGGAGTGGCATGTATAAGCTTAATTGCTTCATTCCTGATATTCAATATCGGCAGGAAAACCTTTATGAATACAGAGAAAGTGAAAGGATCATCTGCAGGTGGTACAGCAAATCAATATGAAGAAATCAGTCCGAAAGAAACCCGTGACCGTGTTATTGCTCTTCTTCTTGTATTTGTTGCTGTAATTTTCTTCTGGATGGCTTTCCATCAGAATGGTTTAACTCTTACTTATTTTGCCAGAGACTATACTGTCACATCTGTTGACAGGTTCACTAATATTTGGTTTGATTTATTTACATTAATACCTATTGCTATTGCAGTAGTTTGCTTATTTTTCGGTATTAAAAAATATGACGACCAAACTAAAAATGTACTCAGAAAAAGGATAATATATTTTGTTGTTGCAGTTATATCTGCTGTCTGGGCTGTTTTCAGAATTAATGGATATGCCGAAACCAATCCTTTCACACCTCAATTATTCCAGCACTTCAATCCTTTCTTCATAGTATTGCTGACTCCGGTTTCAGTTGCTTTATTCAACCACCTTGCTTCAAAAGGTAAAGAGCCAACTGCTCCAAGGAAAATTGCTTATGGTATGATAATTGCCGGCATTGCATATCTGATTATGGTATTAAGTTCAACCGGACTATTAAGTCCTATGGACAGAGGTGAAGTTGTTGATTACGCACGTGTAACACCATACTGGCTTATTTCAACATACTTTATGCTGACAATCGCGGAACTGTTTATAAGCCCGATGGGAATTTCATTCGTCTCAAAAGTTGCACCTCCAAAATATAAAGGTCTGATGCAGGGAGGCTGGTTTGCAGCTACAGCAATTGGAAATTTCCTCATTCAGATCGGTTCTCATTTCTGGAGCAGGGTTCCACTTTGGTCACTCTGGATGATTTTTGTAGTATGTTGCATTCTGTCATGTCTTTTCATGTTTTCAATAATGAAGAGACTGGAGAAAGTAGCAAGATAAACACTGAGTTTCATGATAGAAGAAACCAGTTCAATATTACTCATTTGCACGGGCGGCACGATTTCAATGAGTGTCGACCCGGGCAGCGGGGCTCTTACTCCTTTTAATTTCGATAATTTACATATTCATATTCCGGAATTGAAGAGATTTGACTTTCGTATAGATTCAAAACTCTTCAATCCGCTTTTGGACTCTTCAGAAATCGGACCTCAGGAATGGATTCTTATTGCTGAAACAATCTTTGACAATTACGATAATTACGATGGCTTTGTAGTTCTTCATGGCACGGATACAATGGCATATTCTGCATCAGCTTTGAGTTTCATGCTTGAAAACCTTAAGAAACCGGTAGTTTTCACAGGGTCTCAGCTTCCGCTTTCGATGGTAAGAACAGATGCAAAGGAAAATCTTGTAACCGCAATTGAAATAGCTGCTGCAAAAGAAAATGGCGAGGCAATGGTTCCTGAAGTATGTATATTTTTTGAAAGTACTCTTTGGAGAGGCAACCGTACAACAAAGAAAAATGCGGAACTTTTTAATGCTTTTGGTTCTTACAATTATTTCCCGTTAGCTACCGCGGGAGTGCACATTAAATTTAACAGGACTGTAATTCATTACGACAAGAGTCCATCAAAACTAAAAATTCACAGACTTCTGGATACCAACATTGCCGTATTGAAACTCTTTCCCGGTATTTCTAAAAACTACGTTGAATCCGTCTTTTCAACTAAAAATTTAAGGGCAGTAGTACTTGAAAGCTATGGTGCTGGAAATGCACCTTCTTACCCATGGCTTGTAAATATTTTCCAGAGTGCTGCAAACAAAGGGATTGTTATTGTAAATGTTACACAATGCAATACCGGTAGTGTTGAAATGGGAAGATACAAGACAAGTGTACATTTGCTTGACGCTGGAGTTATAAGCGGATATGATGTTACAACAGAATCTGCTGTAACCAAACTTATGTTCCTTCTTGGTCATTACAATGATTCAGAAATGGTAAAAAAGGAAATGGTAAGATCGTTCTGTGGTGAAGTCACTGTAGAATGATACTTTATTTGAATTTCCGGGTGCGCTATATCCGCTACTCTGCATAAGGTTAATCACTATTAGTTTTCTTACAATTTTGAATATAAATTGCCCTGCTACTTGTTGCGAATAGCATCAATCTATATAATCAGACTATTCTTTTTTCGATTGCCAATAATTAACTTTTTTTAACTCACAAGGGTTATTGTATTTTTTACAATTAAAAGCCAATAATCAATACACTGATATACACGTACTTTTACACCTTTTTATATTGTAAATCTGAAGTTTAAGAAAAAATCCTTTTTCCCGCCAAACCTTCATTTTTTTTTGTTTTTGAGATATTAATAGTGTTCATTTGCGGTTTGAAACCTTATAGAAAATTAAGTAACAATTAAACCATATAAAAACTCGAAATTTCAAAAACATGGAAACACAAGGCGGAAGCAAATCTTATGTCTTTGGTATAACTTTGATTGCCACAATTGGTGGTCTCTTATTCGGTTATGATACTGCTGTTATCTCAGGTGCAGTAGATGCATTAAAAACTCATTTCAACCTTGATAGCGAAACTTTTGGTGATCTTGCCGAGTTCTATCACGGAGCAACTGTCTCAAGTGCACTTATTGGTTGTATCATAGGTAGTGCTGTATCGGGTCTGTTTGCATCCGGTTTAGGTAGAAAAAAATCGCTTTTCGTTGCAGCGATGTTATTCCTTTTCGCTTCATTAGGAGCTGCATATCCTGAATTTCTCTTTTTTGCAAAAGACGACTCATCAATTTCTGTTTTGATTGCATTTAACATCTATCGTATTTTAGGTGGTATCGGTGTTGGATTGGCATCTGCTATTTGCCCTATGTATATAGCTGAAATTGCTCCTGCAAAGATTCGTGGTAAACTGGTTTCATGGAACCAATTCGCTATCATCTTTGGTATGTTGATTGTTTACTTTGTAAATTTCTTTATTACAAACGGAAAAGAATGGGATTGGATTGAAACTATCGGCTGGAGATGGATGTTTGCATCCAATGCTGTTCCGGCAGCTGTCTTTGCTTTATTACTTGCATTTGTCCCTGAAACCCCAAGATATCTTGCGATTGCCGGAGACGAAAAGAAAGCGTTACACATTCTGACTAAGATTAACGGTTCCAAAGCTGCCGCTGAGATACTAAAAGACATAAAGGCCTCTGCTCATGAGAAAGTTGAAAAAATAATGACTTATGGCTGGAAGGTTCTGATTATAGGCATTTTGCTCTCCGTATTTCAACAAGCTGTGGGAATAAATGTAGTTTTGTATTATGCTCCTACAATATTCAAAGGGCTTGGTTTCGGACAAGATGCTGCAATGTGGCAAACCGTTATCATGGGTATTGTCAATATTATATTCACTTTAGTCGCCATATTCACTGTTGACAAATTTGGAAGAAAGCCATTGTTGATAATTGGTTCAATAGGAATGGCTGTCGGGATGTTTGTAATTGCGGCATTAGCTTATTTTGAAATTATTGGTGTTTCAACGCTTATCTTTATTGTCATTTATACCGCATCATTTATGATGTCATGGGGTCCTATATGTTGGGTTTTGATTTCTGAAATCTTCCCGAATACTATTCGTGGCAAGGCTGTGGCAATAGCTGTTGCTGCTCAATGGATTTCAAACTTTGTAGTTTCATCTACATTCCCTGCGTTAGAAGCATTCAGCATGCCATTCACATATGGTCTTTACGGTGTAATGTGTATTTTGTCAGCACTCTTCGTCTGGAAGATGGTACCTGAAACCAAGGGTAAAACACTGGAAGATATGAACAAACTCTGGAAGAAAAACTAATCTGATACTCCCTTACTATACGTTGCCCCCTGATAGTCAAACAGAGCTATCAGGGGGCAATTATTTTAATAGAATGAGCATACCTTAATTCAGGATCATTATCTAATCCAGAGATCTTATTTTATTTAAATAATGCTCAATAAATGCATTATCTTCAGTTCTGGATAAAAACAGAGAGTCGCTTTCAACAGTAATATTATTTCTTAAATCACAATGCAGACCCGGGACACCATTATTTTCTTCCGGAATATAATCCTTATAAGTATCTTTTCTCTTTTGTAAAATCCAATCAAACATTATACTTGGCTCATATATTTGAAACGGAACAAAATCCACATTTGCAATGCCGGATCCATCATGCCAGATTGTTTGTTTTTTAATAAATGAATTTCTTATTTTTTTCCCCTGATTTAATTCTCCTCCGATAATCGTTTTAGGGATATTAACTTTGATTAACCAGTCTGCTGACTCTTCACGTAATAAACCGGCAGCATCAAGTAATGCAATTCCGAATGCAGAACAACCTGAACCTTCATTCTCATATCTTGGCCAGAAAATACCTCCGTAAAAATCACATGCAGCAAAATTGTCCTTTTTTTTCACAGACATTCCTTTTATGAAATCCGTCATCCTCCTTGCAGCTTTTTCACTTAATGAATATCTTATATATGCCAGTTTATTTCTTTTTGCATAAACATCCAGCTTCCGTCCCAACCCTTTTTCATCTTCAAATTTTCCTTTGAGCGGATAACCAAGTATACCAAAACCTATTTTGTCTTTAAGAACGAGATCAATTCTTTCCCTTTTATCTGCTGCTGTCATTGCATACAGTCTGTCCTCACCATTAAACTTTGTTTTCAATCTTACAGCAAGATGCCCGAGTAAATAGTTGTCAGAGAGAGTAGCAGTTTTAATGTAGCAATTTCTCATAGATTTATACAAGCCGGAAGGACTTGCCCAATCAAGAGGATGCATAGTAGGCATTACATAAACGATCAACTCGTTAACAGATAAGCTGTCACTTGTTTCAGATGATTGTTTCAGATTTTGTGCGATAAAATCTGCATTAAACAGAAACAGGAAACAAATGGAAACGGCGAAAATTCTGGTTTTTAAATGCTTCATAAGTTTAGTTCATTTATAGAATTGAATTTCATCTCCGCAAGCAGAGAGGAATCTTAGATTCTGTTTAGGAATTAATCATTTTGCGCTGACTCAGCCGCAGAGCATTGGGGAATGCACACACCGGAATTCAGGGCAAATAGGTTTCAAGTAAGACAAGTTCGTTTTTTGTACTTAAGGTAACTGATTCAATACATGCAGGTATAAGAACGGTTTCACCCTGATGTATCTGTACTGAGCCATTTTCAGCAGCATCAATGCTACCCTTTCCACTTATACATATATATGCCCTGAAACAATCCATATCAGAAAAATCTCTTTCCATTTCAATCGTATCAGTAATAATAATACTTTGTGGATTACCACCAACTGAGACTTGTTGTTCGAAAATCTCTTCCGATTTAAGATGAATTTTATTTGTAACGAAATAATCACACCCGGCAAGTCTTATTTCTTCATTTTCAGACTCTTTATATTTTACCTTTAAATCCTTATACAGATTGTAGTCTATCGCATCCTTAGCCAGAGAAGTATGTAATTCCCTTTCATTACCGTTAGCATCTTTTCTTTTATAGTCATACAATCTGTAAGTTACGTCAGATGTTTGCTGGATTTCAGTTATGAATATTCCTTTTCCAATCGCATGAACCCTGCCAGCCGGTATGAAAAAAACATCGCCTTCTTTTACCTCATGTTGTTGCAAAACTTCTTCTATAGTTCCGTCTTTTATCCTTTTTTCGTACTCCTCAGCATCGATTTTTTCGGAGAAACCGGAAATCAGCTTTGCTCCCTGTTCGGATTGAATCACATACCACATCTCTGTTTTACCTAAAGAATTATGTCTCTCTTTAGCAAGTTTATCATCAGGATGTACCTGTATGGACAAATCATCCCGTGCATCAATAAATTTGATTAACAAGGGAAACTTCGGACCATATTTTTCAAATGATTTTTTGCCCAACAACTTTACAGGATCTGATTCAATTATCTCAGAAAGATCCTGTCCCTTTAATGAGCCATTTGAAACTAAAGAAACCGAACCGGGAACCTGAGAAATCTCCCAACTTTCCCCGATGCCGGTTTCATCATAATCCAGATTCTTGAATTCGCATATCTCATTGCCTCCCCAAATAACTTTTTTCAGGATTGGCTCAAATTTCAGAGGATAATACTTCATATATTATTTTTTATTCTTAAAACTAATGCCATATGGAACGCCACATACCAAAATTTTGTTCATTCTGAACTTAAAATCTTATTACTGGTGAAATATTCTTGTAACTAACTATGAGAATCTTTGTTGAAATAAAAAAAATGTCTTTATGAAAGATTTAATATCAGAAAATCAAAGTACTTCCTTTGATTATTTTTCCGGTTATATAGAAGAAAATTACATAAGTGACTTTAATCTCTTAGGTGATAATTATGATCATGTTTGCGACATTAACACCTTTTATTATGGTGATCTTTTACATGAAACCGGTTTCAATGACTTCTTTTTTTAAAAATAGCTTGATCCGTCCCAGCAATGTGTACAAAGCTTTTCTTTTGGTAATCCGATAGCTTCAACAAGATCTTCAAGTTTTTGAAAAGCAAGTGTTGTCAATCCAAGATTTTCCCTGATAACATCAACCATTGCACAGTATTTTTCACTATTGCAATCAGAATACTCTTTTAAATTAACATCCTCTTTTCCTTCAAGTTGTCTGATTGCCTTGTGCGTTGCAAGGTCGAGATTTGATCTTGATCTGCTGAAATTGATAAACTCACAGGGATATGTTAGAGGAGGACAAGCAATTCTCATATTAACTTCTTTAATGCCGGCATCATGCAAATCACTGACATTGTCTTTCAACTGAGTGCCTCTGACAATTGAATCATCCAGAAAAATACCTCTGCTGTCTTTAATTATAGACTTATTTGGCAATAATTTCATTTTAGCTACAAGGTCACGCATATTCTGACTTTGCGGCATGAAACTTCTTGGCCAGGTAGGTGTATATTTTGAATACGGACGTTTAAAAGGAATACCCGTAGCATTGCTATAGCCCATAGCATGTCCTACTCCGGAATCAGGAATACCAGCTACAAAATCTGCTTCTATATTATCATGGGAAGCTAGTTTGGCACCACAACGGTATCTGGATTCTTCAACATTGATGCCTTCATAAAAGGATGGCGGATAACCGTAGTAAACCCATAAGAAAGAGCAAATCTGCATTTTATCATTTGGTTTACGCAATTGCTCATATCCATCAGCGTTAATTTTCACAATTTCTCCCGGTCCAATGTATTTTTCGATTTCATAACCCAGATTAGAAAATGAACATGTCTCAAATGCAGCAGCAACAGCACCTTCCTTTTTTCCAATGATAATCGGAGTTCTACCCAGATTATCTCTGGCAGCTATTATCTCACCCTTGTTTGTCAGAATTAACATTGAACAGGAACCTTTAACCCGGTTATAAACATTTTCGATTCCTGAAAGAAAATCATCACCCTCAGCAATTAGCATTGCTACGAGTTCGGTTGGATTAACAGTACCCTGACTGGTTTCAGAGAAAGTATGATGCCCCTCAAGAAAATGAGATTCAAGCTCATCAATATTGACAATTTTACTTACAGTTACAACTGCAAAACGTCCCATATGTGAGTTAACAACTATAGGTTGTGCCTCCATATCACTGATTACACCTATTCCACTATTACCGGAGAAACCCTTAAGGTCATTTTCAAATTTATTCCTGAAATAACCATCTTCCAGACTGTGTATTGCTCTCTGAAATCCTTTTGTTTCTGAAAAAAAAGCCATACCAGCTCTTTTGGTACCCAGATGGGAATGATAATCAGTACCATAAAACACATCTGTAACGCAATCTATTTTTGAAACACTGCCGAATATTCCGCTCATAATTATTTTTAAATAATATTTTTTAACGCTGCAAAAGTACGGGATTTTGAGCAATATACAAGAAAATATAATTACACAGATTGCAATATTTTCTAATAAATAATACTTTTGAAATTATTAAAGATTTTTTATATTTGGTATATATTTCGTTTGATTTGTGATTTGTTCGATATTGATTTGCTTTAGATCGAGAAAAAATATTCAGCTATGTATAAAAAAATCAGATTCGAATATAGAATAGCCCTTGCATACCTTATCCTGGGAGGTTTGTGGATCTTATTGTCAGATAAGACTGTCAGTAATCTGAATCTGGACAAAAATGTAGAAACAAGAATTGAAATTATTAAAGGTTGGGTTTATGTAATAACTACGGCTTTATTATTTTTCTTTTTTCTGAAAAAGCATTTGAATAAACTAAGACATACCGAAAAAGAATTAGAAAAGCATAAAAAAGAACTTCAGGAAAAAGTCGATGTAAAAATCAAAGAACTTGACGATACTGTAAATCTTTTAAAAGAAACTAACGAAAAGCTTTCTGATAAAAATGAAATAATTAATCATCAGAATGTTGAATTAAAAGAAACCCTTGAAAATCTGAGGGATGCACAGAATCAGCTGATTCAGGCTGAAAAAAAAGCTTCAGTAGGCGTATTTACCGCAGGCCTTGCGCACGAGATAAACAATCCCCTTAATTTCATTCTTGGCGGAGTAACAGGTCTTGAAAATTTTTACAATGATGAAATTGCAAAAGATGATAAACTAAAATTATTTATAAGCAGTATTAAAACAGGAGTAGACAGAGCCAGTTTTATTGTTTCAGGACTTAACCAGATTACCAGCCGCTTCGGAGGTAACTTCAAAGATTGCAATATTGGTGAAATGATTGATAAAAGTCTTAAATCAATCAGCAGTAATTATTTGAACCTGATAAAAATCAATAAAAACTACTCTGCAAAGAAATTAATTATAGAAGGTGATGAAGATCGTATTATACAGGTGTTCACGAATATTATTATTAATGCCTGTCAATCGATAAAAGGTGAGGGGTCTATAACTATAAGCACTACAGAAGCCGATGGTTTCGCCATGATTCATATAAGTGATACAGGATGTGGCATTAATCCCGAGATCCTCAGTAAGGTTACTGATCCTTTCTTCACAACAAAGAATCCTGGTGAAGGAACAGGCCTTGGCCTTTCGATAGCTTTGAATAATATTAAGGAACATTTTGGCAATCTGAGTTTCGATTCAGAAATTGATAAAGGAACTACTGTAAATATTGAAATCCCTTTAAAAAAATATTGAGATGGAAAAAACAAAAATCTTATATGTTGACGATGAAGCTATAAATCTGATGCTTTTCAAGATTAATCTTCAAAAGAAATACGAAGTTCTTACTGCTGAAAACGGGATGAATGGATTGGAAGTATTATCAGTTGATAAAGATATTAGTATTGTTTTCAGTGATATGAGAATGCCTGAAATGAATGGTATTGAATTTATATCCAAGGCAAAAGAGTTATATCCGGAAATAAACTTTTACATACTCACAGGGTTTGAAATTACTTCTGAAATCAGCAAAGCTCTAGACAATGGTTTGATTGATAAATATTTCCAGAAACCTTTTAATATGAATCTCATTTCTTTGGAAATTGAAAATATCCTTTCAGGAAAATCGAGGTAAACTATCAGGAATAATTTCCATAATTAATTTAATTTTGTGATGCTATTTTATTCATCACTAAAAAACTACACATCATGACAGACAGACAATGGGACATATTAAACGAAATAGTTAAAGGTGATTATACCGGTAAACCGGTTGCGGGTTTTATTATTGACTGTCCCTGGTTGCCTGCATGGCATGGAATATCTATACTTGATTATTTCACAAATGATCAGTCATGGTTAAAAGCCAATCTTAATGCAATGGAAACCTTTCCTGATGTGATATTCCTGCCGGGATTCTGGAGTGAATATGGCATGTGTACAGAGCCTTCAGCATTTGGAGCTAAAACTATTTTCTGGAAAAACGAATTTCCATTTGCAAATAAAATAATTAACAGCAGCGAAGATATTTACGCTATGGAGATACCTGATCCTGAGATTGACGGTTTGTTGCCATTCATGCTAAACAGGCTGATGCTTGCAAGACCGGAGATTGAAGAAGCCGGTCATAAAATCAGGTTTTCGGTTTCACGAGGACCTCTGAATATCGCTTCATTTTTAATGGGCACTACTGAATTTCTGACGACAATGATGATGGATCCTGATGCTACTCATGTTTTATTGAGAAAGATTACCGACTTCCTGAAAAAATGGCATAAGCTGCAACATGATTCAATTGATACTATTGATGGTATTATGATGCTTGATGATATTGTAGGTTTCATCAGTGAAGAAGATTTCATGACATTTGGTTATCCGTATCTGAAAGAATTATATGATACAACCGACAGTATAAAACTTTTCCATAACGATGCAGACTGCACAGTTTCGGTAAAATATTACCCTGAAATCGGAATAAACCTCTATAATCCGGGGATTCATCTTTCGCTTACCGAACTAATTAAAGAGACTGACGGTAAAATTGCAATTTTAGGTAACATTCCACCAAGAGATATCCTCGCAGCCGGATCCCCTCAGGATGTTGCTAAAGCAGCTGAAGCTTTGAAGACTGAAGCTGAAGGTTTCAGCCGCATAGTTTATTCATGCGGTGGTGGCATGCCTCCGGGAGTTTCCACCGAAAATATAAATTCTTTTCTTAAATCAATAGCTAATTAAAAGCCTATACCAACACTGATTCCTCCGGGAATAACATTAGCATAAATAGTATATTCAGGTCTGGTTTGATTGGTATATCCGTAAAGACCATATTTGCTGCAATACGCGCGATAATCCTTTTTTGCACGAGTAGGCTGACTGAAAATCTGAATCTCAGAGATAGCCATACCTATTGCAAATGAACTGACACCATCCATCAAAGGTCTTTTGAAACCTAACCATGTAACAAGACCTCCTGTAAGGTTCACAGCCAGATTCATTGCCTGAGTCTGCCAGTTCTTGCCTGATATAGCTCTTTCAGACTGATATTTAAGCTTACTTTCGTCATCACGAAGCTTCATAAGTTTTTCTTCGTATGAAAGTCCGGCAAGCTTGTCTGAAGAAGACATCTCATAACCTGATTTTACGGGGAAAATTATTTGCCCTGCAAATCCAACCAGTGTAGTGCCTGCACTTACAATCATGTCCTGTCTTAATTTTTTATCCTGAGTGCCATAAGCTACAGCCCCCTGCCCTATTGTGGCTCCACCATACAAACCAATCCAGCTGTACCACCATGCCTGAGCCGCTTTTTCATTATGTTTCAGCATGGTTTCAATAGCCTGAAGCCTCTCGTTCAACTCATTGTCTGAAATCGCCTGAGAGCCTTCAGCAGAATCCTTTTGAGCATTAATTGCTTTAGAAGCTTCTTGTCCGTATGCAACTATTGATATTGCTAAAAATGAAATGGAAATCAGTAAACATTTAGTCATTACCATCAGATGAAAGTATTTTGGATTCTTTAAGGAAAAACGTTAAGATAAAAGCCAAAAACATCAAACCCAACAAAAGAATCATGGAATTTTTCATAGAGCCGGTCACCGGGTCCTTAAACGCATCCATACCGAAAATCATGGCAATACCGGAAATCTGACCAACCATAAGCAGGAATCCATTGGAAGTACCTTCAGAAATCGGATATGTAACTTCTGCACCATACTGGAAACCAATCGGACCTGAGCTCAAAAGGAAGAAACCAAGCATGGCACAAGAAAACATAAGCAACCAGTAATGATCAGTAAAAGCAATCCCGGCAAGACCAACTGTTGCACCAATAAGTGCCATGATTATAAAGGGCTTACGTTTTCGTAATTTATCAGACAAAAGAGGCATTATAAAAGCACCCATAATACCTGCGAGAATCATTATACCACCGGCAGTACCTGCTTCAGTAGTTGTAAATCCTCTTGGAGCCAATATATTTTCAATCCAGGTAGTTACACAGTTAAATATGCCAAGCCCGATAAAGAAAATCAGCATAAGTATATTGAAGTCCTTTATTTTAAATATTCCTTTCAGTCCATCTAAGACCAAAGCTCTTTCTTCCTGTTCAGGTAAACAAGGTGCCGTAAGGGGTTTGTCCTTAGCAAAAAATAAAAATACGAGGGCTGCAATTACAGCGAAAATGCCATAATAATATAAAGTATTCGGAATGCCAACATTTTCAGCAAGATATGGAGTAAGCACCATACCGGCAAAAATCCCGACATACATCGAGAGATTTCCTAATCCTGCCGCTGTGGCTCTTTCTGAAATCGGGAACCATTTAGATGAAACTTTCGTGAAAGCATTCAGTAAAAAAGGTTGTCCAATAGCGATACCTATCTGAGAAAGCAATATCGAATTATAATCTGTTGAAACCAAACCTCTCATTAAGGCAAAAATACCGGTCAGGATAGCGCCGATACCGACACCGATCTTTATCCCATATTTATCAATTATCCATGACGCAGGTACAGAAACAAAAATAAATACTATCATAAAGCACATGGATAAAATACCCACCTGCAAGTCTGAAACATCCAGTAAAAGAGCCACCCTGCTCGTAATTGGAGCAAATGTAATCCAGCATATCTGATTTGCAATAATTGCCAGCATGTATGCAGCTAAAATCACCCATCTGTATGAGTAAACTTTGAAGGAATTGTTTTCCATGGTTTCTGAAAATTTTGACGTAAAAGTCAGAATCTTTTTCGAATAATGCAAAACAAAAAATCAGATGCCTTTATTTTTAAGCTCTTCCAGATCCATAGTGCATTTCTCCCACTCTTCCATACTGTCATCCAGCTGTTTCTTAACTTTTGAGTGTATCTGCAATAATGCAAGATTTGATGAACCTTCAGGAGTCATCATCATTTGTTCGGTCTGCGCAACCTGCTTTTCAAGACTTGAAATAGTTGATTCCAACTCTTCAACAGATTTCTCAAGTTTTCTTACCTGTTTGTTATACTCCTTACGTGCCTCGTAAGACATCCTGTTTTCGGTAGGAGCTTTTTCTGTATTTACTTGTAGTACCGCTTTGTTTGAAATTTCAATTTCCTGAAGACTTTCCATCTTCTTCTTTTCAAGAAAATAGTTTATGCCTCCAAGATGTTCCTTTATATTACCACCTCCAAATTCATAAATTTTATCAGCAAGACCATCCAGAAACTCCCTGTCATGTGAAACCACAATGGCAGTACCGTCAAATTCTTTTATTGCTTTTTTCAAAACATCTTTTGAACGCATGTCCAAATGATTTGTGGGCTCATCCAATACCAGAAAATTAACAGGTTCAAGTAAGAGTCTGATCATAGCAAGTCTGCTTCTCTCACCTCCTGAAAGCACTTTAACTTTTTTATCCGAAGCCTCACCACCAAACATAAATGCACCGAGTATATCTCTGATTTTTGTCCTGATATCACCGACAGCAACATTGTCTATCGTTTCAAAAACCGTCTGGGTTTCATCAAGCAAGCTTGCCTGATTTTGCGCAAAATATCCGATTTTTACATTATGCCCTAACTTAAGAACTCCTGAGAATGGTATCTCTCCGAGAATACATTTGACTAGAGTTGATTTACCTTCACCATTTTTACCTACAAACGCAACTTTTTCACCTCTGTTTATCGTAAGATTAACGTTTTTGAAAACAGTGTGACTTCCATAATCTTTACGCAAATCCTCAACTATCAGAGGGAAACTGCCAGATCTGGGTGAGGGAGGAAATTTAAGATTCAAAGCAGAATTATCCTCATCGTCAACCTCCAGTCTTTCAAGCTTTTCCAGCTGTTTAATTCTTGATTGAACCTGAACAGATTTAGTTGCTTTATAACGGAATCTCTCAATAAACTCTTCAGTATCCTGAATTATTTTCTGCTGATTTTCGTAAGCTCTTATTTGCTGGTCTCTATGTTCTTTTCTTAGCTCTACATACTGAAAATAAGGAACTTTATAATCATAAATCCTGCCCAATGAAATCTCAATAGTCCTGTTGGTCACAGCATTTATAAAAGCTCTTTCATGTGAAACCAATATTAC
>CAZCWK010000027.1:0-33722 GCA_964502355.1 uncultured Bacteroidales bacterium | reverse complement strand
GGTGAAGTTTTGCCCGGCGGAGAAGACTGGCAACTTGTGCGTCCTGACGGGGATACTGAGCTTTATGCACGATACTTATTAAAAACTGACGATGGTTATACATTTCAGATATTAAATCAGGCTTTGATGCATTCAGACAGCAAAAACAAATCTTTTTACTGCAAGTCGGTAATTGATTTGGAAGCCCCTGAAAACAGCCCTTATGACTATCTGAATCATGCAATATTTCTGGGAACCCTCAGTATGCCCAGGCTGAAACCCGGCGAAGATCCGTATGTGATAATCGGGGTTTATAGAGTGTTGTAAGATTTTAAATTCCGGTGCGTGCATTCCCCGCTGCTCTTCGGCTGGGTTAGCGCAAGGATAATTTTAGAGATTTTCACCCACCCAGTATTTAAATCTTTTTTCTCCATATACTCTCAATTTACCTTTGAAGGTAAAGGTTTCTTCGTATTCATTTGATTTTAAAAATCCTGTGAATGGGACTTCATAAACTCCTTTTGGATTAATAAGGTATTCAACAAGTGATAATGCATCAATCTTTGGCAGTGTTTTGTAAAATGCAGCATCAAAGTCATCAAGCCATAAGCAATACTCCTTGTCACTCATATTTTGTGTATTGTTTGCTGATTTAGCTTCAGTAAGTTTATAACCATAAGAAAGTCCATTATAAGCAATAGTCATCCCAATTTTTAAATTATCTGTAATACTTATTGCTCCACCTTCAGTATTTGAGTATTTAATTGAACCACTTACATTTTGCTCGTAATTTTCATTTGCTTCGGCACTTATAAAAAGAGTTAACTCAGGTTTCTGCCTGGATTTCAGGTATTTTGAAAGTCCGACCAAACTGAAATCTATTACTGGAGATTGCCTGATCTGACCAGTTAGATTTGATTCACTGGTTTCACCCGGTGAAGTACTTTTATTAAAGTATTTAGTAAACTTTGTCATGCCTGCTGATATCTCATTGATGCCTTTGGAATCAATAAAGTGGCTGTTTGCGCTCATGAAATTGCCTTCATAACCGATAAATTCTGATGGTTCAGCTTTGAAAAACAGTAAATCATTAAGATTAAAATCCAGGAAAAATGGTGAAACCATCCTGAAATCGCTGACGACTCTGGTTTCAAAAGTTTTATCGTGTACTTCTGAAGTATATTCTAATTCTAACTCTGCTTTTACCGCATAAGACTGATCAGTAGGACCATGAATCCTCTCATACTTTTGTGAAAATCCCAATAGTGAAACCAAAAGTGTAAATACCAAAATCCATGTCCGTTTCATTGCTTTATTTTTTAATGACCACTTACTAAACTCATTATTTTCCTCCAGATATCTTCATTTTCATAGAGCTTCTTCATGTAAGTATCCTCCCTGGAGTCGCCAATCCATTTTAAAACCAACATCTTTATTTCACCTGAACTATCAAAGCCTTTAAGCGCAGGGTTTATTTTTACGAGAGGTTCTCCTTCTTCTATAGACGGCAAGGGGCATAGTCCGGATATTTTATTATACTTTTCTATTGCATGGGTTGAATAATATGCCTGGTGTTTTCTCTCAGATAATGACATTGTTTCAAGTTCCTTTTTAAATCCTGATAAAACACTTGTATTTTCGGCTGAATAAAATTCTTCCGCATCTTTTAACGCCGTAGTTCTGTAATTATCAGCCTCTTTCTTATCAACCTTCAATAACTCCCTGTATGCATTTTCAATTTCTTTCAGATATTCAGCCTTTCCGGGTACCGGGTTTTTGGATTCTTTTTCAGACTCCTCCTTAATACAAGCTAACAGATATTCTTCCTGAGAAACCGGCAAAAAAACTTCAACACCTTTTTTTGCGATTAAAGTAATTTCGCCCCTTGATGTTTGATATACGTCGGCACCGAAGAAGCTGTTTATTTTTCGTGGTTTCACATAAATGTATTTACAAAGGGGATTTCCGGGTAAATAATCACTCAAATTATTTACGAAAATATTTAACCTGGACGAAAACCTGTAATCTGCAAATTTCCCCAGCTCTTTATCCTCAACATAAGGTGTAAATTGTATTTCTATTACTCCGGCAACATATGGATTGGGATCATCGTTAGGATTATTATATTTTGCATCATATAAGACCTGTTCTGTTGTGGTGAAACCGGCCTCAAAACCAATTGGAGGCTGAAGTTTGTCCCATTCCAGAATTATTCCTGTAAGCTTATTTAAAACTCCTCTGGTAATATCGATGGTCTTTTGCGAATGTTTCAGGTCAAATGAATTATGTATCAAATCCTTTCTTTTTACCTCGCCTTTTAAGTTTGGCAATAAAATCGTTTGGTTGAAAACATAATCGATAGCAAAAAGGAGTGATAGAATTAAGAGAATAAATCTTGTTTTCATTTTTATCAGATTTATGTTTGCCCAATCCCGAGAACTTATGTCCGGGGGCTTCTATTAGTGTTTGCTAAATCCCGATAACAGACTTCGTGAGGCTTCGGTTGGTGCATGTCAGATTACAACATCTTGAGTAAAGGATCCCCAATTAGTTTGTTTCACGGTTTCCCCAAAATTATATTACGTCAAACTCAGATAACACCCCCCAATGGGGGTATTTTTTTACTTTTCAGTTGGTTACAAACGGTGACTGATTTTCATACTGTGTATTTTGGGATTAAACCGACACATAATTTAATCCGCAGATTATTACAGAAATGAAAGATTTCTATAAATTGCACATTAATACCTGAAATCAATAGGTCTCTTAAAGATAATAACCATGGATCAACCAAAACTTGAAAGACTTCTCAGATTGATGAAGTTGCTGACGGCAAACAACTCGCTGACAGTAGATGAGATAGCAGACAAACTTGAGATTTCATCACGTTCTGTTTACAGGTATATTGATACATTTCGTGAAGCCGGTTTCGTCGTGAAAAAAAACGGTAGTTTTATCAAGCTTGACAAGTCTTCACCATATTTCAAGGATATTAGCGAGCTGATACATTTCACTGAAGAAGAGGCGTTTATACTGAAATCTGCTATTGAAAGTATTGACGAAAACAACCTGTTGAAGCAAAATCTAAAAAAGAAACTTTATACAGTTTATAATTACAATATACTCGCTGAAACCATTGTGAGCGGGAAAAACGGGCGAAATGTACAGCAACTCGTGCAGGCGATTGAAAATAAGAACGTTGTTATTCTCAAAAAATATTCGTCGGCACACGGCAATGATATCAGGGACAGGAAGGTAGAAGCGTATGCATTCACGACAAATTATGTCCAGGTCTGGTGTTATTGCCCTGAAGAAAACAAGAATAAACTGTTTAAAATCTCAAGAATAGGCAGTGTTGAGATACTTCCTGAAACCTGGCAGCACGAAGCTGATCACAAATCAGGCTACATTGACGTGTTCAGAATAAACAGTGATGAAACCATGCATATCAAACTCAGACTGGGACTTCTGTCTGCAAGCCTCCTGACCGAAGAATATCCGCTTGCATCAAACTATCTGACCAAAATTACTGACGATAAATGGCTGTTTGAAACCGATGTATGCTCATATGAGGGTGTCGGGCGGTTTGTTATGGGTTTGATTGAAGATATTGAAATAATTGAATCTCCTGAGTTTGAAAAATTTATAGCCAATAACTTAAAAAATATTCAAAATAAATTTCGATTGTCATAAGTTGTCAAAAAGTAGCTGTTTTTTTGTACTTGTATTAAAATCTATTTAATCATGATACCAAAATTAAGACATTACAGCACATTTGGCATTGCAGGTTTTTCATACTGGGAAGGATGCATCGTTTTCAATGAATTAAAAATCGGGACTGATCTCAGACTTGAAAGGGAAGAAGACAACAAATTTGATCCGTATGCAGTTGCAATATACTACGGACAACATAAACTGGGTTTCATACCACGTGGTGAAAACCATGAAATCAGCAAGTTTCTTGAACTGGGATACACAGATTTATTTGAAGTCAGGATTAACCGCCTTGACTCCGAAGCCCTGCCCGAAAACCAGGTCGGGGTCATCGTCTATATCAAGCCGCATCAATAACCTGAATATCTCAGGCTTCAGGGTTATCGAGTACGTCAGGCTGCGTCAATAACAAAAAAATGATAAGATAAGGGGTGGAGTTATCCGGGTGAACGAAAGCAGAGTTTGTAGTATTTTAAATTTTGCGGACTTCATCCGGATTACTTTTTAAAACGGAAGTGATACCACAAAAAGTGGATATCTCTCCGGAGTCACAATCATTATTCTCTCACCTCATACTGCCCAAACAAATGTTTTAAACTCATATTCATTTTGACGGCATCGTGGGGAATGAGTATGTACTTCCAGGGTTTGCCGTCGATTTGTTTATTGTATTCAGTAGCATTTATGCAGTAGTTAAGTGCAGCTTTTGCTTTGGACTGTACTTGCTCAGATTCCACATCGTCTTTTTTCTTGGTTTCAACCATTGCAATAAAATCAGGTGTTTCAACAATGAAATCCGGATTGTAACTGCGTGAAGGACGACCATAATAAATGTAAAACTGAGACAAAGCAGGTTTAAGCCACTTGATACAATCACCATCCTGTTCGAGTATAGCGGCAAAGTCTTTTTCAGTTTTGCTGTCAAACTTATAGATTTTGTGGTAAGCCTTTACGAAACCGCCAAATACTTTATTTCGTATCTGTGAAACCGGTTCTACATTTTCCTTGTAATCAAAAATACGATCACCTACATTCTTGGCAATTGACGGTTCTTTGATTTCTGAACACGGCTTGACAGTCATTACCGGTTTTTCAAAACCTTCGTAAACTATCTCATGGTGAGCCATTAACTGCTGATAAATTTGATCAGCAATAGGCATCTTGAAATTCAGAATAACATTGACAACATCCTTTTCAGATGAAAGATAAGATTGAAAATGCAAAACCACCTGGTTTGCGAGTTTATATAACAATTCTTTGTGTTCGTCGTACCAGATTTCCTGTTTATCAATCAAGACTGAAACCAGATGATTTTCAATAAATCGTTCTTTGTAAGTACCTCTGCCGGCTGCAATAATTCGTTGATTTCCACTTTGCAATTCACGGGTAACTATTTCCTCCGATCCGGGTTGATAATTCATTTTGGAAGTATCCAAATCGAAATCATGAAAAACCAACTTGGTCTTGCCTGAAGGCATGATAGAAAGTCTTGGAATTGGTATCGTATTATCAATAAAGTTTTCAGCAAGGACTACGTACCTATCTGCCGCTTCCTTTACCTCTTCTTTGGCAAATAAATTACCTTCTTTATAAAGTTTTTCCTCGTATGCTTTTTTGAAAGTTTCAATATGTTCGGTAGTTGTAATAGCCTCTTTGGTAAAACTTGCAGCTTTTGGAGCTATAACATTTATAAAAGGAAGGATAAATTCATCAAATTTAATTTTCAGTAATTCCTTAGTTTTACTAATACCTTCGAGTTCTTCAACTGCGGCTTTGCGTTTTTCAATATCAGCAGCAAATATAGATTTTGGAGTAATGATTTCCTTTTGCACTGTATCATCAGAACCATCTATAACAATAATATGCTGTACTCGTATTATTGAATCAGGTTTGTTAGCCTCATCCACAATATCCTGAAATTTATCGTGTTGCACGATTGTCAATGTATCAACACTATCATCGCCTGTATGCTTACCGTAAGGTAAACGAAGTCCACGACCAAGCGTTTGCTCAGTGAGAGTACGTGATGCAGAAGTGCGAAGCGGAACAATAGTGTAAAGATTGGTAACGTCCCAACCCTCTTTTAGCATATTAACATGAATAACAATTTCAATCCGGTTTGAAGGATCTTCAAGGCCAAGCAACAGCTCGATGTTTTCGTCTTTTTCAGCTCCTGTCTGATTGGAGTGAATATCCATTACTTTGTCTTTGTAATAGCCATTGAAGAAATCGTCCTGTTGGATCATTTCTTTAAGTTGTGATGCATGAGTAGTATCAACAGCCACTACCAGCATAAATGGTTTGAGAAGTACTTTCCCAACGGCGCCGGCTCCATTTTCACCTTTATCACGAGCATATATTGCCAGTTCAGCTTTGGTATTCTCATGGAGACGAACACCGTCGAGCAGTTTAAGCCTGTCTAAATCTGGAGCAGAATATAAAGAAGGATCAAAATCCTGACGGGTAGCAACAGCAGGCTTCTTTACGAAACCATCAGCAATTGCATTGGCAAGGCTATACTCGTAAACTACATTTTTAAATTTTGTATAACGGGTACCGGACTGAGTTTGAGGTGTAGCTGTAAATTCCAGTCCAAGTATAGGGTCAAGTTCATTGATAACTGACATACCACGATCAGCACGATAGTGGTGAGATTCGTCCATCAAAATAACTAAATCTTTTAAGCCGGAAAGGTAATTGAAGTACGACTCACCCATATATTCAGATAAACGCTTGATGCGTGGAAGATTGCCTCCACGGGTTTCAGAGTTTATCTTTGAAATATTAAAAACATTTATGTTTATGGATTGAAACAATTCATTGCCTGAAAATTGATTGTAGTTGTCGCCATTTATAATGCGTGGTGCATTTTGTGAAAAATCTGCAATTCCTCTAAATACGTATTTCGGATGCTGAGGATTTGAAAAATCCTCAATCAGTTTATTGTAAATAGTAAGGTTGGGGGCTAAAACAAAGAAATTCTTTATACCGTATTCCAAATACAAATAAGCAATACAAGCACCCATTAAACGGGTTTTGCCTACACCCGTGGCAAGAGCAAAACATATCGAGGGGAAAGTTCTTTCAAAATCAGTGCATGTGGGATATTTTTGGTTGACAATATCCAGCATCTCAGACAATTCAAGTTTCCCTTTGTTTTTTTGAGGCTGCATTAGTTCGTAAATTTCAGCCAATATGTTTAGTGATTCTTCCTGAGGGGCGCGAAGACTGAGTCGATTTCGTATGTAGTTGGCGTTTTTGTTCATGGCTTATTCGTTTTCGGTTTGGCTGAAAAGATCCGGCATCTCGGTTGTGTGTTTTGGATTTTCTTTTGTTTTAGATGTTTCAGACTGAATTCTTTCACCTGTTGCAGGGCGAAGTTCGTACAGAGGACTATTTACAATATTAAAACTATAATCGCTATCCTGTTTAAATTCACAGCGATTAAGAAGTAAAGTTGGAATTTTACGCAAGTTGACATTGGGATAAGCATTTTCAAGCCCGGCTTCGTACTGAGTGCAGCAAATCAGTAAACTTTCTTCTTCCAATAAATCAACTGATATTGAATCAAGTATGGCACGTGTTAAGTATTGAGTTGTTGTAAAGATATAATCCTGCTCACTCGATCTGCCTTGTTTCCAATACTTTTGTTCGTCAGGCTGAAAAATGAAACCTTCATGCTTAGCCATTGCAGCCGCCAGCATTTGTGCATCATATTCGCCATTGATAACCATATTACCAAATTTATCTTCGGCTAAAAGTGGAGGAGCAAGTGTATAAAACTTAAAACCACCGCCACCATTCCAGTTTACAGCTTTGCTGATACCTCCCTGCTCACCATCAACCACCTGTTTAAGGCGTGGGTAACAGTGTGTTTTGGCATGTTCGCCCAGCTCAATACCAATCCAACGACGGCCCATTTTTTGAGCAACCGCTGCTGTTGTTCCGGAACCGAGGAAAGAGTCGAGGACGATATCTCCTTTTTCTGTAACTAATTCAAGTAATCTTTGAATGAGACTTTCAGGCTTTGGATAATCAAAACCATTATTTGTACCGAATAGAGCAATTGTTTCATCGTTGGCTGTTTTATTTGTTCCAACATCTTCAATTATAGTACGCAATACTTGACCTTCTGGCATGTATACTCTGTGGTGAAGAGTCCATCCACTTTTTAATTTAGCTAATCTTATATTGCCATCTTCTAATCCCTTACAAATAGTATCATAAGACTTTTGAGAATTAATTGAAAGAGTTGTTCCATCTGGACAATTAACAGTGACAGGTATTGGGTTTTGCAAACCATCTCTAGCTAAAGTATCCCAGTAATATCTATTTCCATTTTCATCTATCTCCTTATATCGTTTTAAATACTCCTCAGATTGAGAAACTCGCCATTTTTTACGGTGTACTTCTTTTGTGCCTTCTTTTGCAAATACTAAAATGTAGTCATGGTCGATTGCAAAAAAACGTGAATCATTACCACCACCTTTACGTTTCTTCCAAATAATATCACCTATAAAATTTTTTCTTCCAAAAATTTCATCTAGCAATACCTTTAAATATGCATGTTCTGTTTCATCAATATTTACAAATAAAACTCCATCTTTTGCGAGTAGACTATGCAATAGCGTCAACCGCGGTTTCATTAAGTTCAACCATTGGCTATGCTCCACTCCATCATCATAATGTTCAAAGGCATTACCTGTATTGTATGGCGGATCAATGTAAATGCATTTTATTTTTCCGGCATAGTCTTGTTCTAGGGCTTTTAGTGCCAGGAGGTTGTCGCCATGGATAAGCATGTTACCGGTATTGGTTTCACCGTAGCTGTATTCCGGATTTTCAATAAGAATACGTGGTTCGAGCTTAGGCTCTTCACCTTTGCCTATCCACGTAAGTTCCAGTTTTTGTTTTGTATGTTTTTGCATCATTTTGTTTTCTTTTTATTTCAGGGGGAAAATAAATCAAATGTCTGTATATAAACATATTAGGGCATTTTATCTTGAAATTTATTTTTTATTTATTTTTTTTATGAAAGTAGGTATGTCCTGTTTTTATTTGCACCTTCTACTTTAATGACATTTTCTGCAACCATCTTATAAACAGACTTTCTAATATCATTTAGTAACACATCGGGCAGGCGTTTAGCAATATCTGAAATTTTACTTTTTGGATAACGCTCCAAATCCTCAATGATCAATGCTTTCAATCTATGAGGTTCTATGGTTTTTAATGTTGGTTTGATATTTATTTTTGAACTGGCAATCAGTTTAGGGTTTATAAGATATTCCGTTCCTTTTTTTACTCCTCTGGAAACTAATATTGCAGTTTCTATTAGCTTTGCAACATAAGTACGTAGCCTGTCCTCGTCAGATATTTGAAGTTCTTTTGTAAGCTGAGTTGCTAAAATCTTTTTGTTTCTTGCAACAATACCCAAAACAATAAATTCTTTTTGGGAAAGCTGATAATTCTTTGCAATAAAATCTATTATTAAAACGGATTCCTCATCCATTATTTTTGAATACTGTGTAACTGATGTTGCGTTATAGTCAGAATAAACAACAGGAAAAGGTTTAGAGTCTCTCCCAGTAATTTCATATATCAAATCATAACCACTACCTTCACCTTCCATTAGTTTCAAATCATGCAATATTCTAATCAAGTGAGGATTTCTGCGACTAACCGAATGTAGTATATTATCTTTTGTAATACCAAGAGGCAACCCCCCTGGATTGGTAATTTCAAGTCTGTCAGGATAAACTTTTATAAATATATCTCCGGATATAGTATAGCTTTTGTGAGCAATGGCATTAATTAATAACTCACGTATAAGTCGTTCATCATAATGGCGAATTTTATTTCTAAACAAACCATTGGGAAATTCGTCAAAATAAGACAGTTCAACAGCTTTTCTTTCTATATCCAATAATAACTCTTTGGGATTCATTGAATAATCATTCCAGTCTTCTTTACGGATTTTTTTATCCAAATCATCATAAACAATGTATTGAATTGTTAAAGGGTATACTAATTTACTCCTTTGAGAGGAATTACCTATCCAAAGTATTCCTAAATTTGTCAAATTATTGTCTTGTATTAAATTGTAATGTTCGGCAATCTCAATATCTGACAATTCTTTTACAAATGTTTTTACACGATCTGATTCACGAATTTGGTCAGCAAACCACTTTAATGACTCGTTTTGATATTGTGGCGTAAGAGTATATCGTGGTTGAAGCTCCCACTGAAAAGCATCTTTTTCACTTGCTAACCTGACAATATCTTCACTGCGAACAGGCTGACATTGGTCACCGATTCTGATTAATATTTTACCATCTGACGTTGTTGCAACTGACTTCAGTGATGGTAATATTTTAATACTGAAAAACTGACCACCATTTTCATGAGTTTCAATCTCATTTAATTCCATGCCTACATTAAAACAAAGTGCTCTCAAACGAGTAATAGCTTTAGTAGTTATTTCATAAGCTATCACTTGGTTTTCAGGTGGAAGTTTGTCTTTATCTTCAATGCCGATTATGATTATTCCACCCTGAGTATTTGCTAAACTAACACAAGTTGCTGCCAGATCTTTGAAACCGGCATCACCTGAAGTAATTTTCTTCAGACTTTTATATTCAGTTGTTGTGTTTTCAGAATTCATATTAAATTATTTTCCATTTAAAGGTAAAAACTTCTTTCTGCTGAATTTTTTGTTTCAACATTTTTTCAATGTCTGTAAGCAGGCTTTCTTTTTTCTCGTCAATTTCGTCCTGCGCTGAATAAAGTTGTTGTCTTTTATCGTTTCTTTTCCTTTCAATATCTTTGATTATACGCTGTGCACTTACTTTTGACTCCAGATTAAGCATTTTTTTTGCTTCAGCTTTACGCAGTTTAATTTCAGCATCCAGGTCTTTAATCTCCTTTTCGAGACTAATCTTCATATCGTCAGCCCACTGGTCGAGCTTGTCCATTTCGATGTCAAAGAAGTTTCTGTTACGATCAGAATTAACATCAAGGATGTCATCCTTGTAGCCTGATAAAAATATATTTAATTTGTCGTCAATATCTTGTGATATTTGAACAAGCTGTTTTTCAGTTGCATTGATAGAAAATAGTCGCTTTGCGGTTTCGGGATCGATAATTTGATTGTCGTCTGTAATACAAGCCACCAGTATATAGTCTTCTTGTTCAAAGGAGTTTATAATTAAATGTTCAGCTTTCAGCCAGCCGGATTTACCTATAAATTCTTCCAATAATGTAATTTTGGTTGGGGTATTGGAATAATCAAATTCTATTTCGCAAGTTGGGGTTGAAGCATTCTTGCATTCTGTTAATATTCTTTGTGCAAGTTTGTGACCAACCCTGTAAACGTTAGTATCTTCAGGAATAATTATGTCGGTTTTCTTTTTGCCTTCTTCAGGTTTTAATATCATATACGGTCCCGGATGTATATTTTCTTCCGGAAAAGGATTTTTAACCAGTTTGAATGAAAAATAATCATCGGATATTTCAGCATATTCCCTTAGAAAGTATTTTGTAGTTGACCAGAGTTTTTGTTCAAATGAATTCAGATATGCTTTAGTGACTTCGAAATCCACCCTTAATTTCTCACGTACTTCTTCATCGAAGTTTTCTAAAAGAGTCGAACGAACATTCTGAAATTTGTCTGTTATTTCTGGTTTAAGCTCCTCCTGAAGTTCGTCAAATGCACGTTGAATTTCATCTGTTGTTCTACATTCCTGATATATTGATGCTATCCGTTTTTCGAAATCCACACCGTTACCAATCGCACCCAAAACTTCATCACTTGCACCAAATACACCATCAAAAAGCTGCATTTTTTGTTCCAACAGTTCATAAACCCGAATATCTGCAGCATTCTTTATGTTCACAAAATTTACGACAACCACATCATACTTTTGACCGTATCTGTGACATCTACCTATCCTTTGTTCGATTCGCTGCGGATTCCAGGGCATATCGTAATTGACAATTAATGAGCAGAATTGCAGATTTATCCCCTCGGCAGCTGCTTCTGTAGCAATCATAATAGTTGCTTCCTCTTTAAAATAATCAACTATTGCAGCTCTTTTGTCAGCAGTAGCCGAACCTGAAATTTTATCGGTTCCTTTATGCTCTGCTTGCCAATTTTTATAAATCTTATTAGATTTTGAGTCGTTATTTGTGCCATTAAACAAAACAACTTTATTGGCATATTGTCTTGCTTCGAGAAGGTTATAAAGATATTCCTGGGTTCTTCTGGATTCTGTAAAAATCAGAGCTTTTTCATTAGCTCCAAGTTTTCTTAATTGCTCAAAAGCTTTATCAAGAGCGATAAAAAGTTGTTCAGCTTTGGAATTTACTTTTATTACTCTGGCTAACTCCCGAAATTTTTTGAGTTCTTCAATTTCATCTTTAATAGCGGCGATATCTTCTTCAGTCAAAGTGTTTTCCTTTACAACCAGCTCCTGAGTATCTTCTTCAATCCAATCCTCCTGAGTTTCATCTAAAGTTTCGTATTCAAAATCAAGTTCTTCAAAAATATCTGCTTCCTGTCTCTGAATTAGTGCCTCAAGCCTTTTAACCAATGTATCAAATGTACCGAAAATGGCGTAAGTTGATGATGCCAATAATTTTCTTAAAATAAGCGTCATCAATTGTCTTTGACTCTTAGGCAAAGCGTAAAGCACAGGCTTTCTTAAGTATTCAGAAACCGCTTCATATAGCTCCTGTTCCTGAGGTAAAGGGATAAACTCTTCTCTTATTGCCCTTCTTCCGGTGTAATTAATATATTCCAGAACCTGCCTTCGTAATGTGCGTTTACAAACGGGTTGCAATCTATTCCTTAAATCTCTATAATCATCTTCCTCAAGTTGATGGCTGAATTGACTTTTAAAACTTTTTAGGTCACCAAACACATAGTCATCAATTATATTTACCAAGCCATATAGTTCAAGTACAGAGTTTTGAAGCGGAGTAGCTGTCAAGAGTACTTTTTTGGTTGGTAGCAATGCATTCTTAATTGCATTTCCAATTATGTTGGATGGTTTATATACATTTCTTAATCGGTGAGCTTCGTCGATAATAACTAAATCCCATTTGGTTGCTTCGATATAATGTGCTTTTGACTTTGCAAACTGAAAAGAACAAATAACGATGTTGTCTTTCTGATGAAATGGATTAAACTTTTTGTCTTTTATCTCCTGGTTGAATGATTTGGTTTCAAGTATTATGGATGGCAAAAAGAATTTATCAGATAATTCCTGATTCCATTGCTTCCTCAAGTTAGAAGGACAAATAATCAGTAAAGATCTCTTACGCTCTGCCCATTGCTGTGAAAGTATGATACCGGCTTCTATGGTTTTACCTAATCCAACCTCGTCAGCCAATATTGCTCCATTTGAAAGAGGAGATTTAAAAGCAAACAATGCAGCTTCAACCTGATGAGGATTCAAGTCAACCTGGGCATCTTGCAATGAGGCTGTTAGTTTGCCTATATCATTGGAAGGTAATTGACGTGTTAACTCGTAAGCTAAGTATTTAGCATGGTAAGGTGTTAACTGCATTTCAGTATTTTTGAAATATAAACTTGAAAGACACGAAGTTAAAAAAAAGTTTGTTTTAATAGATTCAAAACTTCAATAAAATATTTTCGATTGAGTTCGGGGATTTTGCATGCTTTAAAAATAAATTATCTTTGAAGAGTAAATCTATAGAGTAAAAAACCATGGCAATAATTAACCAATACTTTCCACCAATTGTCCTTCATCCGGGTGATACACTGGAAGAGAAACTTCAGGAAATGGGCATGGACCCCAAAGAATTTGCCATTCGTACTGGTTTATCGGAAGAATATATTGTTGCAGTCATTAATGGTGATAGTCCAATTACTGGTGATGTTGCTATTCAATTTGAAAATGTCACAAAGATTCCTGCTCATTTTTGGATGAATGGTCAAAGGTTATACGATGAATATTTAGCGCGTTAAAAAAAAGGAAATTTCTATACAAATCTAATTAGTAGGAATCATGATAGTTATAACTATTAGATAATTGTTCAAACCTTAAACCCAAAAGTTTTAGGAAGATTTTCCAAAATATACAATAAGGAAGATTTATGAGCTAATTGTACGAATTGCACTAACATTGTATAATAATCGCTTACAGGAATCTATTCTTGGATAAAGGTTGACACTTCAAGGCAAAAGGTTGACACCTCAGGGCAAAAGGTTGACACTTTCTTTCACCTCCTCACCACAAACGGTTTCACCGTGATGAAGTGAGTGCTTTGGAGGGAGAGCAAGTAATAGCCTTGTTGTAATGATGATATGTCAATATTGATAGGTGAGAAACCATCAAAATGTGTGGCGAGAGTCTTTACTTTACGACCTTGATTGTCAAACACTACCAGATGTACAGGGTCAGCTGCTGGTGAATCGATTTGAACTGATATATTGTCGTTTGCGGGGTTGGGATATATTTTAATATCTCCGGATTTGTATTTTAAATCGTTGAGGCCTGTGCCTGATGCGGTTAATAAAACTGCTGTTGTAGATAGAGCAGGTACTGTGAGTGAAAACTTATTAGAACTGACATTGACAACATTTGACTTCAGAGCATTGTTGGTGTGTGACTTGAAAGTCTCAGCAGAAGGCAGTGACGACAGTTGTAAAGTCATTTTATTACCGTCGGCGACCTTAAAATTGCTCAGGTTTACATTTACATTTTTAGCAGCAGTTCTGTCGCGGTTCACGATAATCACAGTCATTGAATCGACAGATTTATTAACCGTTGTGTACGCCGAAACAGTATTTTCAAGAGAGGAAATACTTGATACGCTGAAACCCTGAGCATAACGGCTGAACAGATGCAGGGTTTCCCACATACCTGTCACCCAGGTCCATGGTGTAAAACACTCAACTCCATTATTTGCAAAAAGGCCCAAATGGCTGGCATAAACTACTGAAGCAACATTCGGATCATCCGATCCTGTACTCCATTCACTTAATCCGAGTGTGATACCGTGTCCGGCACCAAAATGCTTATCCAGCCACTCATTCATGCGTTGAAAAATGTAAACTTTGTTTTGTGAGGTATCCCATCCTCCATTAATGGTTTTCACACCATTGGCACCCGGATAAATATATGTTTTATCATAAAATGCACGATGGTTTTGAAGAGCATCGTTTACAGTCGGGCAATAAGGATAATGGTGAATATCAAATACATCCAGTACACGGATGCCAGAAGCTTTCTCTTCATCAGCACATCGCTTCACAAAATATTCCAGCCAGCAGTAGTATTTCCCGTTTATCGTAATGCCTTCATTGCCCCATTTAAACCACTGCCATTCACTGGTTGTAACAGGACCGCAAAGCTTGATACCGGGGAACAAGGCTTTTGCCTTTTTGGCTACCTCTATGTATTTATCCATAAATGCAGATGAAAGTATTTGTCCGTTTTTCATCACATCATCATGGGTGCCATTCCATATATCGCTTTCATTGTCCATATTCCAGTACAGGAACTGCTCTTTGTTCAAGCTTAAACCTCCCTGTCCGAACCAATGCTTAAGGATTCCAACTGTCGAGTCCGCAGGCCATTCCTCGGTATAGAGGTTAACATCTCCCTCCACCAATGCTTTGCCGTCGGGTTTTGCAGTATTGGGTTGACCTCCACCTGCCAGATTTTGATTTACTCCCTGCCACCATTGCGATTTGTTGTAATTCCAGTCATTAAAATTATGTGCAGTATTTGATGCAACCCTGCCAAGTAACTGGAAGGCCCACATCACCTGCATTTCAGGATTATTTTTAGATGCATTCAACGATTTTGTATCCCAGTCGTTGGCATAAACGTTGTTGTACCAGTCCGGGTGGCTCGTGATTTTCTTGCGCCAGTTGTATTTAGTAGCATTGTTGCCCTGATTCATTCTTGACAAACGCACTCCTGCGTCTTTATAAAACTGGGCCGGCTTGTCATAACTATTGTTTAATCCGTAAATATATGGTGAAACCGCCCGCTTATTAAGGTTGGCATCAACAGTGATGGTAACGTCCTGTGCAAATGCTGCAGATGTTAATAAGCCTGTAATTAATCCGAAAACAAACCCGGTCAGCCTCATAGAAATCAATTTTTTTTTTCGACTGCCAAAGTACAAAAAAAATTATCTGTTGGTTAATATAAACGAGATATTGTAAGAGTTAAATTGTTTTCAGAGTGAATGTTTATAGTATCAAATGGATTTAAGTCAAATGTTTAAACTTATTCCTGATCAAAAGGTAAAATTGTAATAGAATGAAAAAACACAACTTTTCCGATTGATCCAATTTATGCGAATTCCACAACTTTTCAACTTGATCCAACTTTTGCAGTTGATTCGTTGATCCCCCGAAGTATGGTCATAGATACAAAAAAAGGTTCTACATTTCTGTAAAACCTTGATTTTGGGGGTGGGCCCAACAGGGCTTGAACCTGTGACCCCCTGATTATGAGTCAGGTGCTACTAACCAACTGAGCTATAGGCCCTTTTCAGTATCCGGTCTATTATACCTGCGGACAGGTTTTATAAGCCGTGCTGAAAGCGGGTGCAATATTACTGCTTTTTTATGAATCTGACAAGAGGTCCGGGTTAAAAAGTTTGCAATGATAAAATATTAGCTGGTCCATGGGATGGCATCTGGCATTCCTGTCAAGCGATAAGACATAGCGGGCAAATATTTTAAACAATTTTTGTAAGTTTGCAAAACGGTTATCAATTATGGAATTGGATTAAATGGTATGATCAGATTAAAGGGTATAAAAAATATTATATTTGATTTCGGAGGAGTCTTGGTTGATCTTCAACCTCAGGCATGTCTCGATGCTTTTGCTAAGCTGGGCATCCCTCAGGTTTCTCAGATGCTTACTCCTTATGGTCATAAGGGTCCTTTTGGCGAAGTCGAGAACGGAAGTATCACAATTGAGCAATTTAGAGATGAAATCAGAGCTCAATTTAATGCTGAGCTTACTGATGATCAGATTGATGATGCCTGGGCAGCATTTCTGCTGCATATTCCACTGAACAAAATCAGGATGGTAAGCGAGTTGGCTTCGCAATACAGAGTTTTCCTGTTGAGTAATACCAATCCTGTGCATATACGCAAACTAATAGAGTTTGAAGATAATGGTTTCGCCATAGATAAGTGTTTTGAAAAGCTTTATTTGTCTTATGAAATGGGCATGTCAAAACCCGGGAAGGAAATATTTTTGCAGATACTTAAAGATGCTGACATCAGTCCTGAAGAAACCCTGCTTGTGGATGATGGTCCTGCTAATTGCAAGACGGCTCAGGAGCTTGGATTTAAAACATATCAACCTCAACCATTTGAAGATTTCACTGATGATATATTGAGACCCGGTGATTGTGTGGCTACTATGGGTTTTTTTGACGGAGTACACGAAGGTCACAAATATCTTATAAACGAAGTTACTGACATTGCTTTCAGGAAAAATCTGCCTTCGCTTGTATTAAACTTCTGGCCACATCCCAGGACTGTACTAAATACAGGTTTCTACCCTCAGTTGCTAACAACAAGAGAAGAAAGAAATGAACTTTTATCAAAGACAGGAGCAGATTTTGTCAGAACCATTGAATTCAACAATGAGATAGCCTTGATGAGCGCGAAAGATTTCATGCAAAAGATTTTAAAGGATGAATTTAATGTCTCAACTCTGGTTATCGGTTATGACCATCGTTTTGGCAACGACAGGGCTGACGGGTTTGATGAGTATCTGAAATATGGAGAAGAAATCGGCATTGAGGTAATCAAATCAAGACCATACATTGTTGAAAAAAAACATTGTATTGATAGTGCAGCAACAGAGCCTGTGCATAAGAATGATAATAAGGGCGAGGTTAATAAAGCACCGGGGAATAATGCCGGGCTGGTTAATGAAGAGTCTGCATCTCATAAAAAGGTTACAGCTAAAGATGATAATGAATCCGGTAGCGTAACTGTAAGCTCTTCATTAATAAGGAGATGTTTGCTTTCTTCAAAATTAGATGAAGCCAACGAGCTCCTGGGTCGTCCCTACAGTATTACGGGAACAGTGGTAGGAGGTAAGATGATAGGTAGGACTATTGGTTTCCCTACAGCCAATATTGAGCTTACCGACAAGTATAAACTGATTCCTTCTGCTGGAGTTTATGCTGTATGGGTTTATCTGGACGATAAGAAGTATAAGGGTATGATGAATATTGGCAGAAGACCTACTTTGAGATTGGACTCTGATTTGGTAATGGAGGTTCATATCCTGAATTTTTCCGGCAATCTGTACGGCAGGGAATTGAATATTCAATTCGTTAATAGGTTGCGTTCTGAGGAACTCTTTACAGACATTGAGTCCCTCGTTAGTCAACTTGAAAAAGATAAAGATAATGTTGAAACCTTACTTTGATGAATTCCGGTTGGCGCAATCCCCGCTGCTCTGCGGCGATGAGATTTAATTTCTGATAATTGAATGCAAAGGAACACTTTAAAATTCAGCGTAAACTGCAAAAAAAACCGGTAAAAGAGTTATCCTTTACCGGTTGTAAATCAATAATTACCGGAAGCAAAATTATTCAGATTGATAGTCAACCGGTAAATGTCTTTTGATACTCTGCTCTAAAGAAATCAGAGTTTCAGTAGCTGTGACTCCTGAAATTTCCTGAATTTTCCTGTTAAGTAATTCCATCAGATGCTCGTTGTCACGGCAATAAAGTTTAACCAGTATCGTGTATGGCCCCGTGCAAAAATGACATTCGATAATTTCAGGTATTTTTTCCAGATGAGGTATTACATCCTTATACATCGAGCCCTTTTCAAGTTTAACTCCGATATAAGTACATGTCTGATATCCCAGAGTCTTTGGATTAATTACATACCCTGAGCCTGTAATAACTCCAAGATCAATAAGTCTCTGAACTCTTTGGTGGATTGCAGCTCTTGAAACTCCGCATACAGCAGCGACATCCTTAAACGGAACACGGGCATTTTTTGTGATTATATCAAGTATCTGCCTGTCAAGATTGTCTATTTTTTCATTAATTACACTAACGCTCATAGTTTTGGTATTTTCTTTACAAAATAAATCAATTTATTGAATATGATAGCATTTTGATTAAAAAAATTAATTGAAACCTTAAAAGTTTTACATTATGACAAAAATTGATTTCAATTGTGCTTAAAATAAAATGGGCTGCCTTGTTCAGACAGCCCGTTTTATATCATTAAGAGTTGTTGTGATTATTCACCAACCTTCAATAATTCAACTTCAAAGATTAACATTGAACCCGGTTTGATTGGGCCACCACCCTGATCTCCGTATGCAAGGTCAGCAGGAATCCAGAATTTGTATTTTGAACCAACACTCATCAGTTTCAAACCTTCAGTCCAGCCTTTGATAACCTGGTTGAGTTTGAATTGTGCAGGAGTGCCACGATCTACAGAGCTGTCAAATACTGTACCATCAATCAAAGTACCATGATAGTGTACGCTTACTGTTACAGTGTCAGAAGTTGGTTTTGCACCGGTTCCTTCTTTGATGACTTCATACTGAAGACCTGAAGCAGTAGTAACTACACCTGCTTTCTTGCCGTTCTTTTCAAGGAATTTCTTTCCTTCTTCTTTGAATTTTTTTGCTGATTCAACAGAAACAGTTTGCATGCAACGTTGGAATACTGCATATGCTTCATCAGGTGAAATCGCCAGTTTAGCGGTGTCGCCCTTAATAGTCTTTTCAAATACGTCAAGGAAAAGATCAATATTCAAATCAGCAGGTAATTCTTTAAGACCTTGTTGAAGACTTGTTCCCATTCCAACACCGTATGCATAGCTAAGGCTATCGACAGGAGTTTTCATTTTTCCGCCTGAAGCTTTACTGCAAGATGCAAAGCTCATGCTTAGAACAAGCATGACGCCCACAAATAAAATACTCAGTTTTTTCATTAGTTTGTTTTTATAGTTTTAAATCAAAAAAGTGTGGCAAAATTAACAGAATTATATATTATTACCTCCTTTTATTTGTGTATTTTTCTTAAAAAAGTATTTTGACGATGAAGATTGGCCTTTTTTGAAGTAAATTAGTGCAATAAAAGTAAGTTACATGGGTAAAACAGTTAAAGTATTATGCGTCAATACAGGGAAGTATGATTTATTTCCTATGGGTACAAATATAACAGAAGTGTATCATAAAATGTGTGAGGATATTTTGCCGGAAGCAATAGCTGCCCGGGTAAATAATCGCACGGTAAGTATGAACTACGAAATATATAATCCCAGACAAGTTGAATTCATAAGTTTTCATGACAGCTCAGGTATGAGAGCATACGTCAGGACTTTAACTTTTATTCTATCATCAGCTATTGATGAGCTTTTCCCGAACAGTCATTTTCGACTTGAACATCCGGTTTCAAAGGGATATTATTGTGAGCTCAATATTGACAGAGCTATTACTTCTGATGATCTTGACGCAATTAAACAAAGGATGAAAGAGCTGGTTGCAGCCGACAATCCTATTGAATATATCGAGGAAGAATCTGATCAGGTAATTGAAATGTTTCGGGAAAGAGGCCGCACGGATATTGTTGACCTTCTTGAAACCAAAGGCTCATTATACAGTGGCTATTATAAAATGGGCTGGCATGTGGACTATTATTATGGAGCACTCGCGGTTTCGACGGGAATGATTAAACTTTTTGATTTGAAACCGTACTTTGACGGATTCCTGCTGCAGATACCTGACAGAAATAATCCTTATAAACTTGAAGATATCGTTCCTCAAAAAAAGATGCTGGGTGTATTTAACGAGTATCTGAAGTGGAACAAAATTATGAATCTTTCGACTGTGGGAGATCTCAATCAGGCAATTCTTAAAGGTCAATCAACAAATCTGATAAATATTTCCGAATCGCTTCAGGAGAAGAAGATGGCTCAGATTGCTGATGCTATAAATATGAAGGGAAGTGTGAAGATAGTTCTGATTTCAGGCCCCTCATCTTCAGGTAAAACTACACTGGCGAAAAGACTTTCAATACAATTGATGGTGCTTGGTATTAAACCTGTAGCCTTGTCTCTTGATGATTATTTTGTTAACAGGGATCAGACTCCCCTTGATGAAAAAGGTGATTACGATTATGAATCTTTATATGCTCTTGATCTGGAGCTTTTTAATAGTCATCTGGACGCATTACTTAAGGGTGAAGAGATTGAAACACCAAGATACAATTTTACAACAGGCATAAAGGAATACAAAGGAAACAAGATGAAGCTTGAAAAAAATACAATGCTTATAATCGAAGGTATTCATGCTTTAAATCCGGCATTGATTTCAAAAATATCTGATAAATATTTGTATAAAGTTTATGTTTCTGCTCTCACGTCGATTTCTCTTGATGATCACAACTGGATTCCTACAACCGACAACCGGCTTTTGAGAAGGATAATACGGGATTCAAGATTCAGGGGTTATAGTGCAAGACAAACCATTTCAAGATGGGGAAGCGTGAGGGCTGGTGAAGAAAAGTGGATTTTCCCATATCAGGAGAATGCCGATGTGATGTTTAACTCTGCATTGATTTTTGAATTTTCAGTTTTGAGAAGTTTTGTTGAACCAGTCCTTCGTCAGGTGCCTCAAAATTGTCCTGAATATGCTGAAGCTCACAGATTATTGAGGTTTGTTGAGTATTTTGTTCCAATTACTGATCCTGAAATCCCGCCTACGTCCCTTCTGAGAGAGTTTTTTGGCGGAAGTAGTTTCAGATATTGATTTTCAGCTTAAGGGTATTTTTCGTATTTTTGTATTGTTCTCAAAAAAGTAATCTATGCTACGACAGGTTCAACAACAGAAGATGCTTCAAAAGCTTTCACCTCAGCAGATACAACTGGTGAAGCTTCTTGAAATACCTTCTATTGAGATGAATGACAGAATTATGCAGGAAGTTGATGAAAATCCTGCTCTGGAACTTGGTGAAAATGTCGAGGCTAAGTCTGAAGATGAATTTGATTTTGATGACGGACAGGGAGATACTAATGATGACTTTTCTCTCGATGAATATGAAGCAGATGATGATATTCCTGATTATAAATTGCAGACATATTCTGACAATTCAGATAATGCAAGGGAAAGAGTGGTTTCAGGCTCTGCTTATTCACTTAACGAATTTCTACTGGGACAACTTCAAATGCTTGATCTCGATGAAATCAGTGAAAAAATTTCTGAGTTTATTATCGGTAATATCGATGAAGATGGTTATCTGAGAAGTGATGCAACTTCTATTTCAGATGACCTGGCGATAATATTGGGTATTGATTACCCGGTTTCAGAAATTGATAAGCTAATCGACAATATTAAACAGTTCGATCCTCCGGGCATTGCAGCTCAAAACCTTAACGAGTGTCTGATATTACAACTTAAAAGAAAAGGCGAAAATAAGATATTAAAGGATGCTGTTTTTTTGCTTGAAAACTTCTTTGAGGAGTTTGCCAAAAAGCATTATGAGGTTTTGATAAAGAAACTCGACTGTACGATGGATTATCTCAAACAAATTATAAATGAGATAGTAAAGTTGAATCCTAAACCCGGCGGTGCTTTTGAATCTCAACTGGAACAATCCATGAAGCAGATTTCACCTGATTTCATTCTGGAAAACAATGATGGCTTCCTGAGTTTATCCTTAAGCAGCGGGAATATTCCTGAGCTTCATGTAAGCAGGAAATATATGGAGATGGTTACTGATTATAAATCAAATGCATCAAACCAAACCCGTGAAGCAAAAGAGGCTTTGCAGTTTGCTAAAGAAAAGGTTGATTCTGCAAAATGGTTTATTGACTCAGTTAAACAGAGACAGGATACTTTATTGAGGACCATGCGTGCTATAGTTGAATACCAAAAAGAGTATTTCATAGATGGTGATGAAAAGAAGTTGAAACCGATGATATTAAAAGATATTTCAAAAATGACGGGTTTCGACATATCAACTATCTCAAGAGTAAGTAACAGCAAATACATTCAGACTGAGTTTGGAATTTTTCCACTAAAATATTTTTTTACTGAAGGGATGCAGACTGAAAGCGGAGAAGAGGTTTCTGCTTTGGAAATCAAGTCAATTCTTCAAAGTAGTGTTGATAGTGAAGATAAGTCTAATCCATTGACAGATGAAAGCCTTTCTGAAATACTTTCAGGTAAAGGCTACGTTATTGCAAGAAGGACTATTGCGAAATACAGAGAGCAATTAGGTATTCCGGTTGCCAGATTGAGAAGAGAAATTTAATTCATTAAAAAATGCGAAGATTTTTCCAGATTGTTTCAGGTGTATTTAATCCGCTGCTTTTACCTTTTTTTGGAACAATATTTTTGTTTCAACTGGGTTTGTTTCAGCTGTATCCTCTGCAATACAAACTTTTTATAATGGCTATTGTTTTGATTAATATGTGTTTGCTTCCGTTAGCAGGTATATATTTATTAAAACTTAACGGTCACGTTTCTGATTTTGATGTTTCAAACAAAAAAGAAAGAGTATTCCCTTATATTATTACTGTTGTATCATCTATTGCCGGAATAGTCCTTATTTACAGATATAACATGCCCTGGATAACCTTGAAATTATATATTGGCTCGATGCTTGCAACTATAATAGCTTTTGTTATTACTTTTAAATGGAAAATAAGTGTTCACACTATTGCTTTCGGTTGCATTATAGCTTCAGCTTTTTTAATATGTCTGAATCAGGCTAAAAACCCTCTGCTCTTTTTTGTAATACTTCTACTTTTCGGCGGTCTGCAAGCTTCGAGCAGATTATATTTAAAAGCTCATACTGTATGGCAGGTTACAGCAGGTTTTTTTCTGGGATTGTTATCTGTTAGTGCAACATTTTTTTTGCTACCATAATAAAAACTCAATAAAATTTATTTAAGATGAACGAATATTTATTTACTAAAGACCACGAATGGATTAAGGTTTCAGGAAATGAAGCAATAGTTGGTATTTCTGATTATGCTCAGTCAGAATTGGGAGAAATTGTGTTTGTAGAACTGCCTTCTGTTGGTGATGTTCGTAAGAAAGAAGAAACTTTTGGCACAGTTGAGGCTGTTAAGGCTGTTTCTGATCTTTTTATGCCGGTATCTGGTGAAGTTCTTGAAGTTAACAGTGCTTTGGAGGACAAACCTGAGCTCATAAACGAATCTCCTTATGGAGAAGGATGGATGATTAAAATTCTGCTTACAGATCTTCAGGAAATTAGTCAATTAATGACAGACGAACAATATCAGGCATTTATCAAAGGTTAATCTATGAATCCTTTAGTAAGTATCATAATGGGAAGCACTTCCGATCTGGAAGTTATGGAAAAAGCAGCTTCTTTATTAAATGAATTTAAGATTCCTTTTGAAATAAATGCACTTTCAGCTCACAGGACTCCTGAGGAAGTAGAAAGTTTTGCAAAGAATGCAAAATCAAGAGGTGTTAAAGTTATTATAGCTGCTGCAGGTATGGCGGCTCATCTGCCCGGTGTAATTGCTGCTTCAACGACATTACCTGTAATAGGAGTACCAATAAATGCAAGCCTGTCAGGTATGGATGCTTTGTTGGCGATTGTACAAATGCCTCCGGGAATACCTGTTGCTACAGTTGGTATAAATGCTTCTTTAAATGCTGCAATACTGGCTATCCAGATGCTTGCTGTTGAAGATGGTAAACTTGCTGAAGGATTGGTTTCTTACAAAAATGGTTTGAAAAAGAAGATTGTAAAGGCAAACGAAGATCTGAAAAAGGTTTCTTACGAATTTAAAACTAATTAAATGACCTATTGCCCTGATTATTTCAGATACGTCCGCAGGCAGAGCTCTTGTGTATTGATAGGTGATGTAAAGCTTGGGGGGGATTCTCCTGTGCTTGTTCAGTCAATGACAAATACTTCTACGCTGGATACTTTATCAAGTGTTGAGCAATGTAAGAAAATTGCCGATGCGGGTGCTGATCTGGTCAGATTGACTGCTCAGGGAGTCAGAGAAGCCTCTAATCTTGCAAATATACATTCTGAATTAAGAAATCAGGGCTATAACATACCACTTGTAGCCGATATTCATTTTAATCCTAAAGCTGCTGACGAAGCTGCCCTTCATGTAGAGAAAGTCAGGATAAATCCGGGTAATTATGTTGATTCAGTCAAGACATTCAGCCATTTTGAATATTCTGATGAGGAATATCAGGCTGAGCTTAATAAAATAAGAAACCGGTTTGTCCCATTTCTGGATTTATGTAAGTCAAAAAAAACTGCTATCAGGATAGGAGTTAACCATGGTTCATTGTCTGACAGGATTATGAGCAGATATGGTGATACTCCTTCCGGTATGGTTGAATCCTGTATGGAGTTTCTGCGCATCTGTGTTGAAGAGAATTTCACAAATGTTGTTATTTCCATCAAGGCCTCAAATACTCTTGTAATGGTTCAGACGGTAAGGCTTTTGGTTTCTGCCATGAATAGCGAATACATGCATTTCCCGCTACATCTTGGTGTAACTGAAGCAGGTGATGGCGAAGACGGCCGTATCAAGTCTGCAGTTGGTATAGGTGCCCTGCTTATGGATGGAATAGGAGATACAATACGTGTTTCATTAAGTGAAGACCCGGAGCTTGAGATACCTGTAGCTATAAAGTTGCTGGATGAAGTCCGTCGTAGATCAATACATCAGAAGATATCTGGAGCATCAGCTTTTAAAGAATTCGACCCTTTCAGATATAGTCGCAGGCAAACACATTCTGTAGGGATTATAGGTGGAAATAATCAGCCTGTGGTGATCGCCGATTTGTCAGTAACTGATCATGATTTTTCTGATGCCTTAAAACCGGATTTTGTTTATGTTGGAAGCGACCTTAAACCACGTATTGACGGTATTCCTCAATTGTGTAACCGGGATGTATATACTGCTCAGAAAAATACTTATCCTGTTTTTTGTCCGGAAGACATTGACAGGATTAATGAGTATAAATTTGATATTGCATTCGTTGGCATTTCTTATGATATTCTTTCTGAATCACTTATTTATAAAATAAAAGAACTAGATAATATAGTCTTACTTGTTGAGGCTGCCAATGTCAATAGTCTTGCCGAACAAAGAGCTTTTTTTCATAAACTAATGGAGTATGATTGTAAAACTCCGGCTGTAATCTGCTCTTCTACGTCTTATATCGATATGGAAACCGCGCAGTCAGGTCTTGGTTTGGATTTTGGGCCATTGCTTCTTGATGGTTTTGGCGATGGTGTAATGTATCTTGATTACAGTGAGCCTGATTCACCGGATGCTATATCGCCTGAAATAATTAATCGTTATCTGTTTGGAGTCTTGCAGGCCAGCCGTCTGAGGTTTTCTAAAACCGAATATATTTCCTGTCCCGGATGTGGGCGTACATTGTACGATCTGCAAAAAACCATTGCTAAGATTAAGGAACGCACATCTCATCTGAAAAGTCTTAAGATCGGAATTATGGGTTGTATCGTAAACGGCCCCGGTGAGATGGCTGATGCTGATTACGGATATGTTGGTTCAGGCAGAGGTCAGGTTTCGCTGTATAAAGGTAAACAGTGTATAGAGAAGAATATCCCTTCTGAAGAAGCTGTTGATAAACTCATTGATTTAATCAAAGCCAACGGAGACTGGTTTGACAAATAACCTATTCTTCTTCTTTCAGAGTATCCAGTTTTGTAAGATCTGATTCTGCATTCATCATTTTAAGATAATCTTTCATATCCCTGTAGTTCTTAATAAGTATTACAGCAAGAATTACTCCAATAATGATGAATACTATTGCTAATATTAACATGTTGACTTCCATAATTATTGTTTTAATTAAAATCAGTTATTGCCATTACATGTTGCTTTTTGACAGGAAAAGCCAATAGCTTAACTCACAATAAAAATACCCTTTGTGTATTACATACAAATTTCAAACATATTAAAAAACGACTACAAAATAAAAATGGCTGCCTGGTTACCCGGACAGCCATTTTGGTATATTTTAGAAATCTATTATTTCAAAAGAGCAGCAATCGCAGGGTCAAGTAAGTACTTAACGAAGTCAATATCTTTAGCAACTTTAGCAGCAACAGTTTTGTCAGCAGCGATAGCAGCTTTCAAACCACTAAGAACAAGGTCTTTATTGTTAGTTTTTGCACCAATAAGAGCTTTTAGGTAATTGGTTTCTGCATTTGGACTAGCTACAGCGTCAAGAGTTGATTTAGCTTTGCTGTAATCTTTGGTCAACAACTGTGCAAGTGCAGCATTGTTTGACTTGATATCACCAAATGATTGAACTGCTTTAGCATATTCACCTTTCTTGATGTAAAGGATACCCATAGCTTCATTCAATCCTGCAGAACCTGCAGCAGCACCAAGATATGATTCTACTGTTGAAGCAGCAGCTCCACTGTTAAGTGCACAAAGTGCAAGGTTGCTGTTGATTTCAGGAGTTTTATTCAAAGCATATGCTTTGTCAAAAGCAGCTTTTGCACCTGCAAGATCGCCAAGTTTGAATTTAGCAACACCAAGGTTGTTGAATGTTCTGTAATCAGAAGGGAACATTTCGGAAGCTTTCTGATAAATATCAGCTTTTTCCTTGCAAGGTACTAGTGAAGCAGCGTAAAGCATTTCTTCTACGTTAAGTTTTGAAGGTTCGCTTTTTGCAATTGTTTTTAGTTCTTCGTCTGTTTTACCAATGAGATCAAGAGTAAGTTTCATCTTAGAACGTCTCAATTTTGGGAGAATATCTTCAGCAAGATTGTCAAAAACAGATGAAAGATTCTTGATTTCTTTTTCTCTTTGTTCAGGATCATTGTACATTGAAAGGACACGAAGTATAAGCTCTTTATCCTGGATATCTGAAGCACCTACAAGTTCTTTAAAACCTTCCCAGTCTTCTGCTGTAAATTTAGCATCGATGTTGCCTTTAGCTTTAGCTTTTTTAAGTTCAGCGTTCAGGAATTTAACTGTTTCGGTTTCACGTTTTTCAGCTAGACCTTCATTGAGTTTTAATGAACCGTCAGGAGAAGCATAAGATGATACTTCAATACCTGTAATTTGTCTTGTTGAGTCAGCAGCAGATGTTGCAAACTGAGCACTTAAGCCTTTAATTGCTTCTGACTGAAGTTCGGTTTTACGAAGTTTAGCCTGTTGGATAAGGAATAAAATGCTTGCTTCATGAGCTTCCTGTATTACACGCTGGAATTTATCAGCAGTGATAGCAGGTGATGCTGTAGCAGCGTTTACAAGGGCTTCGTTTGAGATTACACCATCAGCAACTTTGATTTCAGGAAGTGTAATAACTTTTTTGCCTATTGTAGTACTGAAACGAAGGTATAGTTCAGATTTATTCATCGCAGGGATGTAATTAAATACTGAACCCACTGAGAAATTTCCACCGGTCTTATAGTCAATAACTTTGTTATTGGCTTTAACCTTGGAACCCTGTAAAGTGATAGGAGTACCTAAAGCTTCACCGCCTTCATATTTCAAAACCGGGGTAATGGTTACCAAAGCTTTCTTAGGGAATGCTTTAGCAGGGAAATTACCATCGACTGTAGCTTGAATCTTACCTCCCTGAGATACAAGGACATCTGGTGTCACTTTAAACAAATCACTTGTTGGGGCAAATTTCTGTGAGCATGAAGTCAACATGAGGACTCCTGCTAACAAAAATGATAAATAAATCTTCTTACTCATTTTTTATGGATTTTTTTGGTTAATTTCAACACTGGTCTGCAAAAATACAAAATATTTATAATTAATAAAATCCCGTTTTTTGCGGAATTCTATAGCAATAAAGGACATTATCAATCAATTGTCAATGCCTTATCATCAATTTTGTCTTATACGAACCAAAATCGCTTTCAAATATAAGGAAAAATAAGCTACCGACCGTAGGATTAAAGTATACAGACTCCATTAAGTTGTTAATTTTAACTGTTTTTACCATTCTGCCGGATAAATCATATATTTTCAAAACAGATGATTCTATCCATTTTTCAGGTACCATTATATACAACATTTTTTCCTGGTTGGAATATGCATACAGAGGTTTATCTGTTATAATTAAATTTGTATCGGGATCAGTATAATGGTATTCTGTAGTTGTTGTATCTTTTTGAACAACAGGTTCAATCCATAATGAAGTGTTGACCGGATTGAAATAATGGGCTGTAAACGGAAACCACAGGACGTTGCTCTTAAAAAATGCAGTGTTTACAGATTTTTTGTCTCTTATAGCAGTATACACGTAAAACGAATCGGTTTGATTGCCATTGTTATAGCTTACCTCATATCCTGCAAAGAAATTATTGCCAACAGGTACCGGTGAGTCAAACCTCACATAGTTTTCACTATTTGAGAAATTGTTTTTTGAGACATCAGAAAATGTATCTCCGGAATAACTAATGTAATATGGGTCAATAACTGTTTTTTTCAGGACTTCACCGGGAGTTTCACCACCCTTGAATATTTTTACAGTGACAGGCGAGATTTTATTTTTTAAACCTTTAGCAGCTACGATATAAATACCGTTCACCATAGTTGAATCAGAAAGGATGAAATGTTCAGCATACTGACTCGTACCAATGCTGTTTTGACCTGAAATTGCGCCTGAATGTGGTGAATTTAAATAAATTATTCCCAGACTGTCAGTCTTTGTTATATTGCTTATCCTTCTGGCCGGATTGTTTAAATATGGATTCAAACCATTAATGGCAACAGTATTTCTTTTTCCTGACGGGCTTTTCGGGTCCAGCCAGTATTTTAGTTGTTTGCTGGAATCAGCATATTGATCCCAGGCTCTGTCAAGTCTGTAGAAAAAATCACCGCTTACATAATTGCTACAACCTGAAGATCCTCCTGAATCTCCACCGGTAAGACAGCCTCTTAATCTCATTTTACCGTCAAATAAAGGAGCACCTGATGATCCTGTCCAGGTATGGCCAATATTCCATTTTTTTATGTTCCAGTGATTGTTTTTTCCAATACCATCATTCATGCCTACCCAGTCCGTTTTCATGGGATTACTATTTACAGCCGCATATTTTTTTACCTCACCATATGGATGATGTATGCATGTAAACGGATTATCATTAACTGAAGCCGAGTCTATACTCCAACCAGCAAGGTATGGCCTGTAATCAGCAGGTGGAATTTCGTTAAGTTCAAGCAATGCAAAATCCACTTCGTTCGACAAAGCTCGAGTGATGCTGCCTGAAAGAGAAAACTCTTCCGATCCTCTTATTTTTTTGTTACAATTGGGAGATTGATAATTCAGAAATACGACAGTCCTCTGACCTAGAGCAGGATTGTTTTTCAGGCAATGCGACGCAGTGAGCAGGTATGGTTTCCCATCGTGATTTGTATTGTTAACAAGTACACCTGTGCAGTATGTGGAGCCATTGATAAGCAAAAGACAAACACTACCGGATATTGAGTCATATGCATTATCGCAAGTTATCTCAGGTATGCATGGCAGATTAATTTGATTGAATCTTGTTCCGGCTCTGAAAAGTCCTCGGTAGTCATGATTGATTTCAGCGATGGCAATTTTTCCTGAGAATTCTGCATCTGCAGGCTCCTGGTATTCTACAATAAGTTCATCACCTTCTACAGGCGAAATACAAAATTCACCACCATCCTGATTATTTTTATTTGTGAATGCCCCTAGCACTACTGAACGATCAGGATTATACAGAAAGACTTTTGCCTTTTCCGGTAAGTTAAACTCGCTGAAAATCAAATTTATCGAGTATGCTCCTGTAGACCTGATGCCTATTTTCCAGATTTTTGTACCGTCTTCTGTATGAAAGTTCAGACCTGATGTCTCCGGTTTTAGTTCCTTATAAAATGTATGCGCAAAATGAAGTCCGCCAATCCTGTTTCCAGGCAAATCGTCAATTGCTTTTAGTGAATCCACGTCAAATCGGGGCATGTCAACAAAGTAATCAGGAGACCCTTTTATTACTGATGGCAATTGAATATCTCTTTCCAGCGGTTTCCCTCCAAAAGAAATTTGTGAATAGGCATGACTGATAGTAAGTGTTAATGCAATCCAGATAATCAGTATTTTATAGTTTTTCAACATGATCCGGATTGTTGTTTTTCTTAAAATATATGTTTACAGGCCACCATGAAGTAGGAAGACTAACGACTATGGTAGTTATAAATACAATAATCACGTCTCTGAGCTGAATGCTTACAGGATATGCATCTACAATATAGTTACCACCTCCTCCAAGTTTCAGAAGCCCGAATTGTTGCTGAAGCAGGCATAACAATGCCCCGATTACCAATCCAAGTATTGCACCTGAAATCGATATCAACAATCCTTCTGTAAGGAAAATCCTGCTGATAAGTTTTCTGTCGGCACCCAGATTACTCAATGTGACAGTATCATTTTTCTTTTCTATAATGAGCATTGACAGCGAACCTACAACATTAAACAAGGCTATAATTAAAATGAATGATAATATGAGATAAGTCATCCATTTTTCGATTCTGTTTATTTTATAGAAATCGGCTTTTTGCTCCATTATACTCTGGACTGAATATTCATCTCCAAGTATCTTTTTAAATTCTTTTATAGCGGTTTCAGTCCTGACATTATTTTTTAACTTTATCTCTACTGATGTGACTTGTTTTTCATACTCGAAAAGTTCTCTTGCAAAAGCTAATGGTACAATTACATAGTTGTTGTCGTATTCGGGCTGGTTAAGACTGAATGTGCCACCGACGAGGATTCTGGATGTTTTGAAAGAAGAGGATGGGTTAGCAAGATTTATTTTTTTTGTCCTGAGAGGGACATCTATAGTGATTGGGTCGATAAAAGAACTTCCTGTTCCTAATGATGTCGCAAGACCGATACCTAAAGTGGCATAGTCAAAATCATACTCCCTGAGTTTAAAATCTCCGGCTGTAATTAGTTTTTCAACACTGGTCAGTTGATTATAGTTGTCGGGTACGCCCTTAATTATAGCACTGGTCTGCGCATCCTTGTAAACCAACAACGCGTTTTCTTCAAGTGATTCACAAAATACATCGACGTATTTGCTGTTTTTAATCATACTGAATTCACTGGTTTCAGGATCAAAAACTTTACCTTCATTTATTTTGATCTTTATCTGGGGATCAAAGTTGCTGTATAATCCCCCGAGTAACTGCTGAAAACCATTATAAACCGAAAGTGTGCAGATTAAAGCGGCAACGGCTACAGTGACTCCGAAGACGGATATCATTGAAACCACATTTATCGCATTGTGTGTCTTTTTGGAAAAAAGATATCTCGCGGCTATGGAAAAAGAAAGATTCACTTAGGATTTATTTTGTTCAGTAATGCATCAATATTTTCAGCATAATCCAAAGAATCATCAAGATAAAAAGTAAACTCAGGCATCCTCCTCAACTGGAAACGTAATCTGCCCGCAAGGTCAAATCTGATTGTCTTACTGTTCTTTTGTATGTTCTTAATTATCTCCGGACCATTTTCAGTAGGGAATATGCTCAGGTAAGCTTTTGCAACACTAAGGTCGGGGCTAATGCTAACCTTGCTAACAGTAACCAGGATTCCGCGATTAATCTGTGTTTGCCCCTGGAATACTTCACTAAGTTCTTTTTGAAGCATTCTGTTTATTTTGTTCTGTCTTGTAGTATCCATAATCAGTCTTTTTTTCTTATTAATGTCAGTCCGTCTCTTATCGGAAGAATAACCTTTTCAACCCTGGTATCGACTGCAATGTAATCGTTAAATTCCGAAATAGCAAGACTCTGAGTATCTGATTTCTCGATTTTTCCAATCACTTTTCCGTACCAGAGGGTATTGTCGGCAATGATGAAACCACCTGGTTTTACCTTAGGAAGAATTGTTTCGTAACACTTCAGATAATCTCTTTTATCCATATCCATAAACACCAGATCAAACTCCCCGGCCATGGTGGGAACTATTTCCAGCGCATCGCCAATATGTAATATAATCTTGTCTTCATACCCGGATTCATGAAGCCAGTATCTGATAGTTTCTTCAAATTCATCATTGATTTCAATAGTATGAATCTCTGCGTCCTTTTTTGTGCCTTCAGCCAGACACAATGCTGAATAACCGGTGAATGTCCCCAGCTCTAAAACTCTCTCCGGATTTATCATTCGACAAATCATTACAAGAATCCTTCCCTGAAGATGACCTGAAACCATTCGGCCATTTACAAATTTTATCTGTGTATCCCGGTTTATCTTTTGCAATAATCCTGGCTCTGCATCTATATGGTCAAGAATATATTTTTCAAACTCGAAATCCATATGAGTTATTCTGCAGAAGGGAAGTTCGGTAAAAGGAAATGGTCGGCATTGTTGATGATTGTATCAACATGGTTAATCTCAAGAAATGTTGTACCTCCGGCTACCCCGAAACTGCTGCTCAGGTAAATAATTTTATCGTCACTTTCAAGCAAATCTATTTTTTTAAGCATTTTCAAAGCTGAAACCAGATAGATTCGAGTACTCTTACGGATTTCCTGGAAAATCGGAAAGACACCATATGATAAAGCCAGTTGTCTGACGGTTTTTTCTCTATAGCAAATTGCATACACAGGTGACTTTCCTCTGAAGGCTGCAATATATCTTGCTGTCGTGCCTGTATATGAGTCAGTTACTATTGCCTTAACTTTAAGTACAGTAGATGCATGTACTGCTTGTTGTGCAAGAAATGACGTTGTGTCATACTGCTCTTCATCGAAGGGAACTTTAATATCGTATGAGCTTAATTTTGCTTTTTCAGCTTCTTCAGCAATTTTAGCCATGGTTTGTACTGCTTCGACAGGGTATTTGCCATATGCGGTTTCACCACTAAGCATTAATGCGTCAGTCCTGTAGTAGATAGCATTAGCGACGTCAGTTACCTCAGCTCTTGTCGGGCGTGGGTTCTGAATCATTGTGTGAAGCATTTGTGTGGCAACAATTACAGGCTTTTTAGCTTCCACACATTTTTTAA